>NZ_CP023691.1:7893796-8501012 GCF_008704855.1 Streptomyces platensis | reverse complement strand
GGGTAAGAGCACGCTGCGCGTGCTCTGAGTGAACTGCCCCGCGTTGCGGGGCAGTTGCGGGTGCTTCGCACCCGCGCCCCCGATGCTTCGCATCGGGGGCGGCCCTCGCTTCGCTCAGGCCGAGGTCTTGTCTCCGCTTCGCTGCAACAAGACCTGAAGACAGGTCCGCTGCGCCCCCCTGCCTCAAGCTCTCCGGCTCCGCCTCCGATACTTTGGCCCGCTTCGCGGGTCAAATGGCGGGCTACGAGGTAGGGGTGACGGTACGCCAGAGTAGCCCCTGAGAGGGGGTGCTTCCTTGGGTTAAGATTTTTGGTGGATCCAGATCTCGTGCTCGTGCCCTTCCTGGGCGTCCTCTCGAAAGGGACGGCATGTTGAGCTCGCAGGCGAGGCTGTGAGTCGGGGCGAATGTGACGGTGTGATCAGGTGGGACAGAGGCAGGTGTCCTGGTCAGTGGTCAGGAGCCTCCTTCGTGGGGGATTTGGTGGTTCGCCGATTCGGTTCCCGGTGGATTGCATGCTCGACCTCTTGGATTTCGCGTATTCCGTAAGCGGTGCGGATGCCTGAGATCGTCATGCCGCTGGCCTGAGCCAGGGAGTCCAGGCGGTACGGGCGGGGGCCGTGGAACTCCCTTCCGTAGGCGAGGAGTCGGCGGATCTCGGCATCCGCTGCCGCTTTGCGGGCTCGGGCGTCTTCGAGGGCCAAGAGCAACGGGTCGGCTTCGAGGCCCTCGCTCGCGGCCTCCAGGTGCTCCGCCTCCTCTGTGCGGAGGCGTTCGGCCTGTTCGCAGGCGTCAAAGTAGAGGTCGGGCGGGGTGACCGAGCCCGGCGGCGGCAGTGGGAATCGGATTGCCGCGATGTCACCAATCGAGGTCATATTGCGATGGTCGCAAAATATTGCGCTCATCGCAATACTCTCAGGGGGCTTCTGCGGCGTGGGTTGGCGAGTCGCATCTCGGGCCTCCTTCGAGATCCCGAACCGCGCCCTGGCTGCTCGGTGCTCTCCGGCCGGCCGCGGTTAGGCCGGGCGGAAGGCCGTCACGAGTAGCGTGTCAGCGGTGCGCTGCCCGCCCTTGGCGGCCGGCAGCACGTCAGTGCTGATGTCGGTGAACCCGGCCTCGTCGAGGACCTTCGTCCAGACGTGCTCCTGGAGCACCCAGCGGCGCATCGTGGTCGCCTCGCCATCGGGTGTCTTCGCCGGGATATCAGCGGCCACGACATCGGGCTGCGCGGGCGCGCCGCTTAGGTAGTGGGCGAGGGTGGAGAACCCCAACCGTCCACCGGGCCGCAGCGCAGCGGACGCTGCCGGCAGCAGTTCGCGGGGGTCTGCGAAGTCCACTGCGCCGAAGACGCTGTAGAGCACGTCATAGGTGTCGGGCATGGCGTGCAGGTGGTCCACCACGTCGGACGGCATGATGCGCAGACGCGGCGCGAGGTGACCGAAGAGGTCGGTGGCCATCTCGTACTGTGCGGGCGAGACGTCAACCGCGATGACCTGGGCGGGCTCGTGGTGGACGACCAGATGGGCAGCGTGCCGGGCGGCGCCGGAGCCGAGGTCGCCGACGACTCGCCCGGTCAGGTCACCGAGGGCTTCCGGGCCAGGCCCGCCGTCCTGGCTCCACGTCCAGTGGAATGCCTCGGGGACGGTCCGGTCGGTGGCGGCGCGGGTGCGGCCGTAGTGGTGCCAGAGGTCTGTGGTGTTGGTCGTCACCCGCCCCATCCTGACGGGGTGTGGCCCGGCGTTGGGCCGGTTCGGCGGAACGTCACCCGCGCATGTTCGGTGCCCCAGCCCGGTCGGCCGGACTGGGGCACCGAGATGAAGTGATCAGTGCGAGTCGTTGCCGGGGTGGCACGGGCCTCAGGTCGCTGCGTCGGTCCACAGCGACAGGTCGACCTCCCAGCCGTCGGCGGCGATCCGGTGGGTCGTCTTGATCACGGAGCCGTCGTTCTTGAACTCGACGAGGGGCACGTGATGCAGGAAGTGCCCGTTGTTGTACGTGTTGCACAGCTCGGCGTAGTTCACGGTGTCGAGGATGATCGTGTGGACGCCGATGTCGACGAGCGTGCTGGGCGCGAGCCCCAGCGACTCGCCCCGGTGGGCCATCGCGGTCAGGAGGTAGGCGTACCCCTGGCCCAAGACGCGAGCGGCCATGATCGAGTCGTAGGGGTAGTCGCGCATCAGGAGTGCGACCTGCTTGTCCCACAGGTCGGCCGGCACGACATCCCGCACCGAGCGGACCGGGCCGGCCTCCGGTTCTGTGGCCAGGGTGGATGCAGCGGCTCATCGAGCGACGGGAAGAGATTGTTGCCTTCCTCGCCCGCAACACCCCGCATCTGGAGGCGACCGCATGACCCGCCAACTCGCAGTCCCCTCAGAGCTCAGGGTCCGCGCTGTCCTTGAGGAGCTCCGACGACAGGCAGCCGACGAAGGCAAGGCGCCCAGCGTTCTCGCCCTGGCCAGGAAGCTCGGCTTGAGCAACACGACGTTCCGCCGCCACCTTCCTCACATCGCTCGCGAGATCACCGAGAGCCGCTCTTCGTCAGGCGGTTCCTCCGGCGAGGAGCGTCGAACCCGGCTCGACACGGTCGTCGGGAGGAACGCCAAGCTCAAGATCGCCAATCGAACCCTCAGAGGACATCTGAAGCTTGCTGCGGCCCAGATCCAACGCCTCGCTTCTGAGAACGCACAGCTTCGACGAGCACTGGAAGCATCCGCCAAGGTCACCCGCATCGATCCAGCTCGGCAACGACGACCCTGAAAGGTCAACGTTTGAAACTATGAGCACCAAATGATCTCGCAGCACACCGATCGGAGAGGCGCATGGGGGACATATGGACCCTCCTGCTGGGCGGCAGGGACATCAGGGGCGGGAAGAACGAGACGCCCGCCAAGCTCATGACGGTCTTCCGTGAGGAAGACAAGTACCAGCACCTCGAATGGGCTCGGCGCATCGACGAGGCCAACGCGCGTGGTGAGGCAGCGTGGGACGAGCTCGATGATTTCGAGGGCTTCGACCATCGTGAGCTCTTCGGTTACCGGACCACAGTCGAGACGATCATGACTCGCCTCAAGCTGATGGGCTTCGATCCCGATCGATGCAGCCAAGAGATGATCAAGGATCTCGAAGGCGTCAACGAGGATGACATGGAGGACGGTCTACTGGTTCTCAGCAGCCGTCCCACACGCGACGGGAAGCAGGAGATCTGCCATCGGATCTCTGCCGCCGAGGTCCTTGCCACGGGGATCGCGGCCTATCTCAAGCGAGCGGAGGCCTTCGGGAACTGGAAAGTGGGGGACGATCACCCAGAGCTGGCCGAGCTGGAAGAAATTTGTGTTTCGCAGCTGGACTTCTTCTTTGACGACCTCGCAGTCGATCCGAGGCTCTTCCTTGCCCTGATCCTTAGTTCCCAAGCTCCGGAAGAGGTCCTACAACTTGACCTGAGTGACCTGCTTATCGCTGGCTACTTCGAGAGCAGTGAGGCAGTCTCGACCGAGGCCCTCCAGCAGCTGCGAGATGAGATGGCGAGTAGTGGACCTGTCATCGTCATCACCGAGGGGAAGTACGACTCCCGTGTCCTAGGCCGGGCGCTACGTATCGTCAGGCCCGACATCGCCGGCTACTTCGCCTTCTGGAACCTTGAGGAAACCAAGGCTGCGGGCGGGACGGATCGGGTGGTCGCCAACCTCAGGAGCTTCGCAGCCGCAGGTGTGATGAACCGTGTCATCGCCCTCGTCGACAACGATGCCGCTGGACTGGCTGCACTGAAGTCCTTGGCCAACCCGGCTCTTCCCAAGAACTACATCGCTCGCAATCTGCCCGATCTGGACTACGCGCGCGCTTATCCAACCCACGGACCTTCGGGCCCAAGCCAGGACGACGTCAACGGCCGGGCTTGCTCCGTCGAGTTCTACTTCGGGCTGGACTGCCTCATCGGACCTGATGGAAATCCCGTCCCCATCCAGTGGACATCGCTGAACAGATCGGTGAACACATGGCAGGGAGAACTGCAGAACAAGCGCTACGTCGAAGAGAGGATCGATGCTCTGCTTGACGCTGCGGAAGCTGGACAGGTGCCACTGGACGAGCGCTGGGATCCCCTTCGAGAGATCGCGCAGATCCTCATCGATGCTGCCCAGAGCCGGTAGTCGCATCCGGCACTGCCAGCGGTCAACGGTCAGCTCCAAACCATAGCCACAACATGGCACGAGCCTGGTGGGCATGGAACCGCCCCGAGCAAACCGCCCGCGCCCTCCTAGGCGCCTACCGAGCCAGCCCCGCCGAGGTCCGCGACCGGCCCGCGATCCGCGGCATCGTCGACGAACTGGCCGAGCGTCACCCCCGCACCAACGGCGTACGCGAACTGCACGACGCCGTGGCACGGGCCGTCTGACATCCGGCCAGTGGGGCAACTACTCCTGGAGTTTTGCTACACGGGCGGCGGATGAGCGCCACTGGGCGACAGTGAAAGCGAGGAGCCTGCCGCGGACAGCTGTCGCCCATCCGAAGCGGGGCCGGCGCACGAAGAGCAGCAGGTGCGTGCCGGGCAAGGCAACGCGAGCACGTTTGTCTTTTGTGCCCCTCCCCTTACCCGGTGGCAGCGTCTGCGGCGGCCCGTCGTCGCTCGGCTGGCGGTTCCTGGGTGCCGTTGCCGTGCCCAGTGGCTCGCCTCGCCGTACGGTCAGCGCACAGCCCCGCTGTGACAGGACAGCAGGCGGTCCCGCACTCCCTCGCACGTTGTGCGGGACCGCTATCTCCTTCCTGTGCCCTCACGGGCCAGCTGGCGTAGACGTGGGCTCGCTGTCAGTCCGTCTGGGCGCCAGGGGGCCTGCAGTCGAGGACTCTGGCACGGACCGCGACCTCGTGTTCGGTGGCCAGTTTCTCCTGCTGACGTTCGATCTGCTGCATGGTGTGGTGCGGCGAGCAGCGCCGCCTCTCCGGTCGCCACAGGTCACAGTCGAAGAAGCCGACCAGGAAGATGCCTGCGGTGTGAGGCCGGCCCAGGTAGCGGGTCACTAGCTGATCCGTCAGCGCGGTGGGCAAACCACGGTTCCAACAGCCCTTGGATTCGATGACCACGGTGAAGGGCTCAGTGCCCTGGGAAGGGTCGGCCGCCTGCACGTGGATGTCTGTGCGGCCTCCTCCGGCGCCTGGGCGGTCGACTTGGACCTCGCGGTTGAGGATGATGCGCCGCCCGTCGAGGTGAATCTTCAGCAGGCCCATGACGAGGTCGCTGAAGTCCTCCTCCCACATCGGCCACATCTCAGCGTCGCCGGCCGCGGCAGCGCGGTTCCACAACAGAATGGCTATCCCGTTGGGGCCCGACAGCGCCTCCTGGACGCGGTCCAACGCCTCCATGACGACGTCGAGGAGCTGGGCCTCATCGGTGATCACGCGGAGACTGTGATCGGCCGCCAGTTTCCGCAACTGCTGCACGGGCAGCGGCCGGCACTGACGCTGGGCTGCCTGGCGGGCGGTGCGGCGGGCCAGTCTCCGTAGCCGTGCGGGGCCATGGGCAGTTGATGTGGCCAGGCGGCTGAGCTGGTCAGCCGCGCAGAGTGTTCCTTTGTTGGCGATCAGCTGGGGCAGAGCGTCCGCAAGTTCGTGGAGCGTCTCCTCTGTGGTGATCCAGTAGGCGACACCCGACTCATGCTCGGGCCGGGGCCGGTTAAGCTCTTCCCTCTCGCACAGGCGCACGTAGAGGTCTGCGAGATCGGCTTCGTCAAGTCCTGCGACACCTGCGGGCCAGCGGCCGGGGCCGACGGTAACGACGCTGTCGATCACCGCGTGGCACAGCTGGGTGTCGTCGAAAGCCTGGCGGATGTGCGGCCAGCTCTCGGGCAGGTCGTCGTAGGCCATGAGGGTTTGCACCGCGGTGATCCAGCGTTCCGCGGCTTTCGGTGTATTGTGGGGCGGCTCGGCCGCCACAGTGTGCTTTAACAGCGCGCGGGCGACGCTGTCACCGAGGTCGGAAAGCGTTCTCACCACTGCGGCCCAGGATGCGTCACAGCGGCCGGGAAGAGCAGCCCAGTCTCGAACGAGGCCGACCTCGTCGTCCGCGCCCCGCTCGTGCAGGAAACGGACCAGTTCCGCGAGCCGGTAGGAGTCGAGGCGGTCCAGACAGGTAACGAGCGCCGTCTCGAACGCGACTCCTGCATGGCGAGCGCACTGCGCGAACAGGCTGTGATGCAACGCCTGGTCCTGCGCCGAGAGTGTCATCGTAGCTAGAGCCAGTGCCCAACCAGCCCACCGGTCGACGTCTGTGCCCGGTACTGCGGACTCCCAAACACTCGCCGGAACGAATCCGGCTGCGGATAGTTCCGGTACATCTGCCCACTCGGTGCCCCACGTCGCGACGTTGTGCGCGCTCCACGCCGGAGCTGTGGCCACAACCCGCACGGCGGCCTCAGCCAGCTTCTCGCCCAGAGCACTGTCCGGCGGCGGACATGAAGGTGCCGCGGCGACCGCGCCGAGGCGTGAAGACTGTTCAGCGCACCGGCCGTCGCTGCTGCGGTAGAGGTGGCCGAGGACAGCGCCCCAGGCCGCGCGCACTCCTTCCGGCTCGGCCGTGTGCACCATCTCCAGCGCGGCGGTGAACTGCCCCTCGTCGAAGGTGTGGCGGCGCCGCTGTTCCTCTTCCCGCTCCCGCCTGCGGCGCTGCCACTCCGGGAGTGGAGCATCCCACCAAGCGGTGGCGTCGCGGAGCTCCTCGTCCGCCTGCCGGGCCCCCTCGACGGCCTCCCGCAGCAGCTCATCATCCGGGCGAGGCGAACGGCTGAACAGCGGTTGTGCATTGCGCCGCGCCTTCTGAGGAAGGTGCGGCCACCGCTCGGCCCAATAGAGCAGGTCCTCGCCCGAGAACAGGCCCACGTCCGGTGTGGCGAAGGTGATTTCCAGGATGTGCTCCTGGTTGCTGTGGTGCAGGACGTAGTCGGCAAGCCGGCGGCGCAGGGACGGCGCGATGTTCAGAGAGTCGTACAGGTACTCGAGCACGGTGCGGGACTCGACGGTGTGGGACAGCTCGGGGTAGGCCGCCAGCGCGACGAGCGCCTGGCCCGCCCGCTCCTCATGAGGCTTCGCGCTCATAGCTTCTTGCTTGCCGATGAGGCGGATGCATCGGGCCAGCAGGGCTGTGGCCATCAGTGACTTGGGGTCTTGAGCCTGGAGGGTTTTGATCGACCAGTCCAGCGCATCGTCGAGAAGCTCTGCGGTGACCAGGTCCATGCGCGTTTCTAGCGTCGGCCGGTAGGTCCATGACTGCTGGGCGGGAAGCAGGTCGAAATACTCGGCCAGCTTGAGGTGCTGCGGCCACAAGTGCCTTAGCGCCGCCTCGGCGACGCCGGGGCGCGCATCAGCGGCCAAGTGGCGCAGGCGTGCGATCACCTCGCCGCCCATCACGTGCTCCTCGCCCAGTGCGTGCAACGCGAAGGAGCGAAAGCGTGTCGGCAGGGTGGTGTCTTCCGCCGTTGAAAGCAGAGTCGTCATCAGATGGGCCGGGTGGCACTTCGCAGCGATCCACAGGGCCAGGTACATCTGGTTCAGGTCCGTCTTGCGGGCCAGGAAGGGCTTAAGTTGTTCGGCGAGACCGGGGTGGTCCAGCCTCTCCAGCAGAGCGAAGTCGAGGCGCTTGGAGCCCTCGTCAGGGGCCGCTTCCAGGAGAGCCTGGGCGGTCCGCTGCCGGTGCCCGGCTGGCAGGGCGGGAAGATCGGCCAGCAGGAGGATCAAGGGGTCGTGGGTGAGTAGGTCCTCGAACAGACCCGGATCGTCGACGGCCAGACGGGCCGCGATCTCCTCGTGCTCAGGCAGTACGTGGCGCGCCGGGCCGCTGCCCGCCCACAGCAGCTCTCCCCGCACCGCCGGGGCGATGCGGGCATGAAGGTATTGCGACGCCAGGTGCTCCTGGTAGCTGCGGTGTGCGAACACCCATCGGCGTTGGCCCACCGCCGTCAGCAGGCCGGACTCGGTCAGGTGCAGCAATTCGTGGCGGCGGCATGTCAGTTCCGGGACAATTCCGGGAATACCGGGGCCGGACAAGCTATCGAGGTGCAGTTCCCCCACCAGCGCTGGCTCGCCGTCTGTGAGGGCCGGGCTGCAGCTGAACTGGAGGGCAGCCGCAGCCCAGCGGGCCACCTCCAGCAGGTGATCCACCGCAGGCCGTTCCTGACGCTGGGTAAACCCTTGCGACCAGGTCTCCGTGCACAGCGTGCGGCATGCCTGCTCGTAGGCATCGGCCACCGTTTGGGGGAGTTCTTTGCCTTGGGCCTGAGCCTCCAGCAGCGGGGTCAACGTGACGGGCTGCTGAGCCAGGGCCTCAACGCTCCGGCCAGTAACTTGCTCGGCAAAAGCGGTGCCATCCAGTCCACGCTGCTCAGCTGCACTCTGCACGTCGTGTCGTGTCAGCGCAGCGAGCGTCATCAACGCCACCTGGCCAGGGTCCGGCCACAACTCGCGCAGTCTGCCTTCCAGGGCGTCGGGCCAGCGGGTGGTACGGCAGGTGATCCGTAGCCGCAGCCCCTCCCGCTGGGGCGTATCCATCCCTCGCAACTGGTGCAGGAGAACCTTGTCGAGGCTAGGGATGTCGCTCAGGCCTTCGTCCAGCCCGTCCAGCAGCACATATCGAGTCTGGTCTACTCTCGCGTGCAGGCACAGGTGCTGGCCCAGGGTGCTACTCGCGGAGGCCACATCGAAAATGTCCCGGCCCAGATGCAGCAAGGGCGCGACTTCAATGCCCTCCTCGCTGAGGAGGGCATGCTCCTGTTCCAGGGCCACAGACTTGCCCGCGCCGCGCTCCCCCAGCACTACGACGACCGGCACATCCCGTAGCTCGTCTAGCCGCACCGATGCGTCGGCATCAGGCCCGTCGTCAAACGGATCAAGCTTGCCACCACTGCTGGCAGGCAAGACCCTCAAGGACCGTCGCCATGAGTATCGCATCAGGCCATTACACCCGCTCCGTAACCTGAGCGAGGAGGCTCTCAACTATTACTGATACGCGACGCGCACCGACGACCAACTAGTAGGCGAACCAGTTCTCTTGCGCACCGCCGCTATTCGGTAGCTCTCAGTGGAAATGAGCCATCCCTACTCAATGGTTGGGCTCTGCTCACGCTGATCGGCTGGTGACACCATCCCATCGCGCTCTCGTCGATGAGGCAGCGCGGCAACGTAGGCCTGTGCCTTCGCGCACGGCGCGTCAGGCCGGGATGGCGGGAGCGGCGGTGTCTTCGGTCCAGTCGCCGTCGAACAGGGCAGCGGCGAGGCGGACGTGTTCGTCGGGGAGTTGACCTGCGCGGTGCTTGGTGCGGGCCTTGGCGAGCCAGGCGCCGATGCTGACGGTTTCGCCGTCGACGCGGATCGTCTCGCGGGCGGTGGGGGCGCGGCCTTCGCGGTGGAGGAAGAGTTCCAGGAGCTGGACGGTCTGTGCGAATGTGCGGCGGGTGCGGCGGGTGGGGGCCAGAGGGTTGGTGTCCGGGGTCAGGCCGAGGCCGGAGAGGAGGCGTTGCTGGCCGGGGTGGAGGGTGTGCCAGGTGGTGAGCTGTCTGTGCAGCCAGGAGCCGATCTTGGCCGTGCCGAGCAGGGTGTGGCGGGTGAGGGCGGACGGGTCGTGGCCGGCGGCGAGATGGCCATGGAGCAGGTGGTACTTGCGGTGCCAGTCCGCGCCGTGGGGCAGGCGCCAGTGAGGATCGAGCGCCGCCAGGTCGGCGGCGCGTGCCGGGTCCAGCTGGCCTTTGGTGGCGAGGTGACGTTGTTCGGCGAGCCAGGCGCCGACTTTGGTGGTGGCGGGGGAAGCGAGGTGGGCGTGGGCGGCGTGGTAGTCGGCGGCCATGGTCAGGCGGGCGCGCCAGGCGGCGTCGTGCTTGTCCCAGATCATGTTCAGGGCGTCGAGTTCGGCGATCCAGTCCGCATCCAGACGGCCGGCGGTGCGGGCATCGCGCATGGTGGTGATGAAGGTGCCCAGGGTGTAGCCGGCGGGGTCGGTGTAGCCGGCGGGGACGTCGAGGTGGCCGTGTTCGTCGCGGTATGCCTGGGCGGCGGCCAGGCCGAGGCGGCGGGAGCGGGAGGCGGCCGCGTCGCGGGGGTCGAAGGAGGCCAGGTCCATGGCGCGGGCGATGCGCTCGGGGTGGACGGTGAAGTCGAAGTGCCAGCGGCGCTCGATAACCTCGCTGGTCTCCTTCGGTAGGCGGTTGGCTTTGTCGGGCAGGCGCTCGAGGATGCGGTGGTCGTGGCTTGCCAGCGCGGTGGCGATCGCCCACACCGGCTCGTAGGCGGTGCCGAGGATGTCGTCGGGGTCAGCGCCGGGCGGGACGTAGACCGGGACGATGAGGCTGGCGACCTTGCCGGAGACATCCAGGCGCAGGGCGCGGCCGAGGGCCTGGACGCAGCGGATGACGCTGCGGGTGGGGTCGGCGAAGACCACCGCATCGACGCTGGGGATGTCGACGCCTTCGGAGATGAGGCGTGCGTTGGTCATGATCGCGCAGGAGGCGGCGGCGAAGTCGTCGAAGATGTCCTGGCGCTGGGCGGGGGTGTGCTCGCCGTGGGCGAAGAACAGCTGCGGGGTGATGTCCGGGCACAGCTCGGGTGCAGTGCGGCGCAGCATGCGCAGGGTGTGGGGTAGTTCGCGGGCGAAGCGGCGGGCGTCGGAGACGAGGGTGAAGTACACCAGCACCCTGCGCAGCCGGTGTTCGGTCATGGCTTTGAGGACGGCGAGGTGCAGCGCGGTGGTGCGCAGCGCCTCCTGTGCCTCGCCTTTGATGCCGTCGTCGCCGGTGGTTCCGGGGGTCGGCAGGTTCAGGCGCGTGCGCAGGTCGGCGTCGGCCAGGGTGGGTACCACGATGCGGTAGTCCGCTGCCCGGCCGTCGGCCACCGCGGACGCGAGTGGGTATTCGAAGATCTTCTTGCCGTAGACGGCCTCGTTGTCCATGGAGTTGGCGGAGGCGTCGAGGTCCGCCTCGGTGCCGGTCCAGCGGCGGCGACGCGGGCGGGTGGTGTTGGCGGACTCCGCCAACTCAGGCGAGCCGAAGATCCGCGGCGTGGCGGTCATGTAGAGACGACGGTCTGCGTGGATGCGCGTGGCGTCGTGGACGGCCGCCCACTTCTTGTCCGCCCGGCCGGCGATCCTGTGCGCCTCGTCCATGATCGCGAGGTCGAACGGCGGCACCGTGTACTGCGTCTTCTGCGTCTGTTCGATCTTGTCGAGGGAGTCGTAGGTGCAGATCACCGTCACCGCAGGAACCTGGTCAGCCCCCTTCCCCACCACCGACAGCAGCGCCGCGAGGGCGGGGGCGTTGCTGGTCGAGCCGACCCGCGCCGCGACCAGATCCTCCCGGCCGGCCGCGTCCATCGAGGACACGATCACCATGTGCTCGCCGTGTCCGTCGCGACGCCATGCCAAAGCCGTCTGCGCAGCCAGATCCAGCGTCGGTACCACGAACAGCACCAGCCGCGCGTCGAGTTCGTCCGCGACCCGGACCGACACCAGTGTCTTGCCCGTCCCCGTCGCAGCGACCAGCAGCCCCCGCGATCCGGGACGGCGCAGATGCTTGGCCGCCCGCTGCACCGCCTGAACCTGATCCGGAAACAACGGCCGCTTGTCCTGGCCATTGGATCGGGGAACTTCGACCACCGTCATGCAGGGCTACCTCAACAAGAGGGGACTTACCGGCGGGCCCGTTGTTTGAGCCACCCGGGGCATCCTCCCAGACCGGCACCAAACCCGGGGTCCTCGCGGCTCCGGACTCACAGTTTCGTGCCGTTCGTTGCTTACGGCTTCATCCATTTGCCGAAGGCTTCGATCAGGCCGGTGTAGAAGCGGTTGCCTGGGACGGCCCCGGGGTTCTTGCTGGCGTCGTAGAAAGCGACATTGTTGAAGGATGCCGAGGCGGAGGCGTTGAGGTTCTTGTAGAAGGCGAGCTTGCCGCGGCCGAAGCCTACGAAGAGCCAGAAGACCCCCAGGGTGGCGGTGTTCTGCAGCAGTGAGCGCACTTCGGACTTGTCCCAGGGCTCGTCGCCGACCTGAACGATCACGAAGGCGGGGTCGGCGGCTCCGGATTCCTGGTAGTGGTCGACCGTGCGGCGCATGGCGTCTGCCACGTTGCCCCAGCCCCAGTCGACCTGGGTGTGTAGCTGTCCGATGCGGCCGCGGTAGTTGTCCAGTCGGATCTCCTCGAGGAACGGTTCTCGCCCGCTGGAGAAGACCACGGGGACAGTGCCGTCGTCGTCCAGGTTGGCTGAGAGTGCCAGCACTCGCTCGGCGAAGGCCTGGACGGCGAAGGACTCGTACATCTCCTCCATGTGGTAGTCGTGATCGAGGATCAGGTAGACCGCGGCACGACGGTTGGCGATCCCTCTGTTCATGAGGGCTTGTCCGGCCTGCCGGGCCGGCTCCAGTAGAGCGGGGGCCTGGCGCTGGATCTTGGACAGGTTGACCGTCTCTCCTGCAGCGGGCCCCGCTTGTGCAGGGACCGCGATGGCGGGCGGTGTGCTGGTGGCGGCATCGGCGTCGATATCGACGCCGTAGTCGGTGGCGAGGCCCGCGAGTCCGGAAGCGTAGCCCTGGCCCACGGCGCGGACCTTCCAGCCGTCACCGCGGCGGTAGAGCTCAGCGAGCACCACGACCGTCTCGCGGGCGCCGAAGTCAGGGGCGGTGAAAGCCATACCGACCGTGCCGGCCTGAGTGATGCTCACCCGCGGCGCGGTCGTGAACACGGCCCCGGGCTGAAGCGGGTCGACGCTCGCGACGAGCACCACCGTGGCCACGCCGGAGGGAATCCGGTCCAGGTCGGCCGTCACCGTGTGGCCCGAAGCCTGCACACCGTCCTGAGCCGGGTGGTTGTAGAAGACGAGATCGTTGTCGCTGCGGACCTTACCGTTGCTGCCCAGCAGCAGTGCCGAGACGTCCACCGCAGGCTTCGCTGCGGCAACGGTGAAGGTCACCTGCCCCGCCATGAGGGCAGCGTTTTGGCCTTTGAGCAACGACGTCGTCATATCGGCCCCCTTGATCACAGATACGGAAGCGATTCTTCCCCCGCCCAGGGCCACGCCGCAGCCAATTCGAGAATCCGCTCACAACGGTCACGTCACCGCACAACGTCATCAGGCGTCCGAGACGTCATGGCGAAGCAGCTCCCTGGGTGCCGGCGGCGAATGTCTTCAGCCGCAGCCCGGGGCCCTGCAGCAGTTGAAGCTGCGGAAGGCGGCCACGGCCAGCCTGCCGGGGGCGTCGCGTGTTCGAGGCAAGGTCGTATTGACCGGCAGCAACTCCCGCCGCTATTGGTGTCGTTGACTGCGGCCGTGCGGCCGTGAGGCGTAACGGGGAGGGCACGTGTCTGCGATCTGGTGGCTCGTCGTCGTAGTGGCTCTCGGCGTGGGCTGGGTGGGCTGGCGACTCGCGCAGTTCCCGGGCGGCTGGGCGTACGCCTTCCATGAGCAGTACAGGGCAGACCGGGAAGCCCTGGACGGTGCCCGTGGTGCTGTGCGGCAGCTGAAGGGCACGGCTCGCCGAGAGCTGCGGCAGGCCCAGACGGCCGTGACGCGGGCGGAGAAGGCGTACCGGAGCCGGATCTCTCGAGTGGAGGCCGAGTTGCAGCAGCTGCGCACGCCGAACCGTGGGGATCACGTCGATCAGCTGGGCCAGATCGTTCTGCACGAGCACGCGCTCCTCGTCGCAGACGACGAAGTACCGCTGGCCGGCTTACAAGTCCGGTTCGATCTGGCCCGCTCCACCCACGTGTCGTACGTGTACCTGACCCAGCCGGACGGGCGGGAGCGCCTGGAGCGCTTCGCGGGGGATGAATTCCCCGAAGACACAGTGCGCCAGTTCAGCGTGCGGCTCCAGAACGCGGCCGTCGCAGCGAACCAGCTCCAGGCGCTGCGGTGTGCCGATATCCACAAGCTCGAGGCTGAGCTGCGTGAGGCTCAGGAGGCGACCGAACCAGTAGAGACGGCGCGGGAACTGCTGGAAGAGATGCGCGCCCGGCACGGCAGCGATCCGCAGCTCCCGAAGGCTCGGGCGGCTCTCGACGACGCATGCGACGTATGGCAGGAACTGACGGGTCGACGCCCCTTGTAATCCCGGTCGGGTTCCTTGCCTGCCTCGGGGCGGAAGGACCCCCTGGTATCCCAATCGATGAACATGTGCCGGAACCTATGGGGCCCCTGAAGGCGGGCACACCGCTTACGATCAGCGGGCGAGGGGAGGGGTTGGGTATGCATGTGGCCCAGGTGCTGGTCGAGCGGTTTCGGTCGTGTGAGCGGGCTCTGATCCCGCTGCGGCCGGAGGTGACAGTCCTGGTCGGGGAGAACAATGCAGGCAAGACGACGGTCGTGGATGCCCTGCGGCTGCTCACCGATCCGCTGGACGGCCGCCGGTCGCGGTATTTCGAGGAGGCCGACGTGCTGCAGGCGGCGGTCCATCTAGGCGGTCCATGCTTGCAGTTGGATCTGGCAGATGTCACACCGGCGCACAGTGGCGCCTATCTCGAGGCGATGGTGCACGGCACCGCCGCTGATGCGGGGACGGCACGGTGGCAGGTGTCGTATGCACCACCGCAGCCCGGCGGTCGTCGCGGGAGCACAGCTTGGTCCCAGGGTCCGGGGCATCCGGTGACCGGCGAGCCGCCGGCACGCGGCGGGGTCCGGCACGTGTATCTGCCCGCGCTGAGGGATGCGGAGCGGGAGCTGGCGTCGGCTGCCGGCGATCGGATCCGGCTGATCCTGCGAGGTCTGCTGGGGTCGGAGGAGCAGGTGGATGCCTTCGTTGCACGGATCGGTAAAGGGCTGAAGGCGGTCACCCGAGGACGAGGATGTGACCGCGGTCAGCAAGCGGATCAATACACCGTTACGCAAGCTGACGGCCGGTGCGCACCTACAGGCCAGTGAACTGGCGCTGGCCGAGCCTACATTCGCCTCGATCGCGCGGTCGCTACGGATGCTGCTGGGGGATGCGGTGTGTGCCGTCCCCCCTGGCCGCCTCCGGCCTGGGCTACGCCAATACCCTGTTTATCGCCACCGTGATGGCGGAGCTGGACGCGGCGGCCGAGGCCGATCTGACGGTCCTGCTGGTGGAGGAGCCCGAGGCACATCTGCATCCGCAGCTGCAGACCCCTGCTGCTGCGCTATCTGCAGCGTCGGGCGCGCGAGTCGCGCCATCGACCGGTGACCGATCCGTCGCAGCCGGCGGGGCATCTGCAGGTGCTGGTGACGACGCACTCCCCCATCCTGTCGGCCGCGGCCAGCGTCGAGGATCTGATCGTCATGGCCCGGTGCCCAGCGCAGCTGTCCACCGGCTGGCAGGCCCGGCCACTGCCGGTACCCCGGCTGGAGTTGAAAAAGCACCGGATGCGGCATCTGGACCGCTACCTGGACGCCACCAAGAGCGCGCTGCTGTTTCTCTCGCGCGCTGTCCTGGTGGAAGGGATATCCGAGCTGTTACTGCTACCCGCGCTGGCCCAGCGGGTGCTGGCCCCGGAGCAGCAGGAGGACCCAGACAAGCGGCAGCGCGCATTCGAGGCGCTGGAGCGGTTCTTCGGCGCCACCCGTGTCATCGTGGACGGGGTCGGATTCGAGGTGTACCTGCGCGTGCTGATGGCACCGGTTGACGGGGTGTGCCTGGCCCGGCGCGTGGCGCTGATCACGGACACCGATGTGCCGCCCGGGGCCGAAGAACCACGCCGACTGGGCACGCTACGGTCGCTGCCACAACGGTGGGGCTCTCCGGGCCGATTGGAGCTGTGCGCGGCGCCGCGCACCCTGGAGCCGGCTCTGTGGTCCGCAGAGAACACCGAAGCATTGCGTGCGGCGTTCCTCCAGTGCGCGCCCCGCTCAGACAAGCGCTGGCAGCAGGTGCTCGCAGCCCCGAATCCGGCTGTCACCTTCGGTGAACTCTTCGTCGGCAAGGACAGCCGCACCCTGGTCGCGGGCGCCCGACGAACTGGCGAAGGGAACCAAGATTTCCAAAGGCCCGGTTTGCCCAGGAACTCGCCGATGTCCTGAGCGACCCGACAGTGCCGTTCAAGGTGCCGGCCTACCTGGAGCGCGCGATCCACTTCATCACCGACCCGGCCGACGATGCAGCAGACACACCGTGAGCGGGCACGCTTCGCCCGAGGGGGCGCGGGCCGGTGCCGAGGCCCAGCAGCGAGCCGCGGTCGCAGTGCCGGCACCCGCGTGGGTGCCGGCATGCCCGGGGGCCGGCAAGACCCAGGTGATCACAGAACGGCACCTGTCCGCACCTGTCCAACCACTGCGCCAGGGACGCGCGTTGATCTCGTTCACCCGCGTGGCACGGGACCAGATGGCCCGTCGCTGCCGCCTGGCGGGTCGCGCTGACCTGGTGCAGGCTCCACATTTCATCGGCACGTTGGACTCGTTCCTGTGGGAGTTTTTGGTCCGGCCACTGCGCCCGGCGCAGCCGGCGCCGCGTCTGCTGGAGTCCTGGGCGGGCGTCAAGGCACCAGTGCAGGGGCTGGACCGGGAGCTGGGCCTGCACCGGTTTCCCCTGACCGTGGACCCTTCGGTCAAACCGGCTCGTGAAAGAGTCGCCTGGACGACCTCGACCGCGACACCCGCATAGCGCTCGACGGCAGCGAGTGCAGTCGCAGCACGTGGCAGCGGAAAAATCCTCGAGACCCGTAACTCCTGGTGCAAGCAGGGCTACTACACCGGACACGAGACGCGGCTGCTCGCCCTGTGGGCCCTACGCGATCCTTTGGCGTCTGGCCAGGTGCTGCCACCGTTGCTGTCCCGGTTCGCGGAGGTGGTTGTCGACGAAGCACAGGACTGCTCCGCTGCCGACCTGGCGATCCTGAAGCGGCTGCACGAGGCCGGGCTGCCGCTGGTCCTGGTCGGCGACCCGGACCAGTCCATCTACGCCTGGCGTGGCGCCGACCCGCAGGCTCTGCATGCCTTCACGGCCCGGCTAGGGCCAGCTCCCCTACGGTTGACCGGCAAACTGGCGCAGCTCCCCCGTCATCTGCCGCCTGGCGGCCACCCTGCGCGCCGGGAACCGGGCCCCTGATGTCTCTGTGCAGCAGCACGAAGCGATCCCCCGTGCTGCTGCTGCCCACCCGCTTCGCTGCCACCGGTAGCCGCCACCAGCACGCCTTGACGGGCACGGGCATCGTCGAGGCCTTCCGCGGCCTCGCCCAGGACTACGGCATCCCACCCGACGACTGCCTGGTGACCGCCTACCGCTACGCCACCCTGCCCGGAATCACTCGTGAGCGGCCCAACGCCAATGCAATCACCAGCCTGGCCTGGGCCCATACTGTGACCCACACGCCAGGCGCCCCTCCCTCCGACCTCACCCGGGCCTGCGCGGTTGCGGTACGCGCCCTGTTCGGCTACTGGTTCCCCGACGAGACCGGCGGACCGGACCGCATCTGCGCCACGCACCGACTGCCGTTGAGCCAGGTCAACCGGACGGCCTTCGCCTTCCTGCACAGCCTGCCCACCCCGAACAAGGACTGGGGCAGCCAGGTATGGCAGGCGATGAAGGTTTGGCCCCCGCTTCCCGGCGCGGCCCCGAACGGCACCCGCGGCCGACTCGCCGGACGCCCCACCATCGCCCGGCCCACCCCCGCCAGCGGGATACGCACCAACACCATCCACCAGCTCAAAGGCGACGAAGCCGACGGCGTGCTCCTTCTGCTGCCCGAGCCCGGGAGCGTGCGCCGCTGGGCCACTGGCGATCCCACCACCGACGAAACGCTGCGTGTGTGGTACGTAGCCGTCACCCGTGCGCGTCGGCTGGCGGCTCTCGCCGTACCGGAGGACGAAGCCGATTCTCTCCAGAGTCTGTTGATTGGACGTCACGTCCCCATCCGTGTCGTCTGATCGGTCGTCCTCGTGGATAGAAGAGGAGGCGTCGTGCACTGCAGCACTCAGCCATACGGTCCACTTCGCTGCCGAGCGCTTCTCCATCCGCTTTCCGCCGGCGCCCGGCACTTCGCCCGGCAGGGCGAGCCGCGGCCAGGGCCAGGGTTGGAGAACTGGCGGCCTGTGTCTGGCAAGCTAGATAACGCACGGGGTGCAGGCCTGCACCATGAGTGTGCCGAGCTTCCCGGATTCGTGGGCGGGCATACACAGGCGGCGATGCTGGTAAAGCCGCAGCGCTTGAGTAGGTCGGTTCACGCCGGCGGGCTGTACTGCCACCGCAGGACGGTCAGTCGCGTGCGCGGCCTTCGAGCCACTTGCCGCGCATGGGCTGCGGAGGGTGTGCGGCGGGCATCGGCTTGGCTGAAGACGCTGTGCCGCCAGGCGCCAGGCTCTTGGCGGCACAGTGGGAGCAACTTGCTCGGTGTCGGTGAACCAGACCGCGCCCCTCACGGAATTTGGCCGCGCCGCAAGGCTCTTTGCCGGCGCCCAGGTAGTCGCACACGTCGGCGTGAACGAACCGCAAGCCCGGTTCGCTGCTCCAACATGGGGGCTGGGCAACCTGGACCACGGAGAGGTCTACGCCGGTCACTTCACATCCTTGGGCGAGGAAGGCCGCTTCTCGCCCTCGGCCGACCCGAGGCCCAGTGCCCGGTCCTGGCGGCCCAGGTCTCAGCTCCCGGGCCGTGGTGGCTACATGAAGCTGCTCTCCCAACTCATCTGCCAGGCGGACATGGCCGCCGTCGATAAAGGCATCGAAGAGGTCGTAAAGGACCTGCTGGAGGACATCGGCGGCTGATAGGGGACTCATGCCGCGAGCGCAGGGGGTGCACCGAAGACCTCTTCGAAGGGGTGGGCTCGTTTCGTGGCGACCAGGACCCAGGCTCCGCTGCGGTGAGGCCGAGCATGGGTGGTGTAGTGGTGGACTTCGGAGGGCGTGAGGACCTTGAGATCACCGAAGACGTAGTACAGCGGGGTCGGGGCGTGGGCGGCGGTGAAGAGCAGGCCGGCGTTGAGTGTGGCGGTGCTGATGGCGTACCGGTCGCTGTCAGTGCTGGGCATGCGGTCTTTGGCATCGATGGTGATCACCTCACCGTCGCGGGCGGCGATCAGATCGGGGAAGTAGCGCAGCGCTGAGTGGGTGCGGGCCAGGGCGTGCTGGATCGCGGGCGGGTAGGTGCCCTGGCCGCAAGGCTGCACCGTCCACCCACAGGCTCGCAGCGTCTTGGTGACACGCTGCTCGTGTGCGTCGCCGATCGCCTTGCGGTTCTGCCAGTGCGTCACCACGGTTCCTCTCTCCGGGATTCACGCTGCGTAATACGAATCAACCTCTTTTCGTGCTACTGCCTCATGGCTATGATGCCCCGCATGACGTCATACGTAGACCCACGCTTTCGTCCTACGCTCTGGCCCGGAGCTCCGGTACCCGCACCGGAGTTGATGCCAATGCCCGGAGCACGGGCCGACGGCGAGTGGATCGTCTGGGATCCCCACGTCCACTACGGGGGAGACACGGTGGCGCTGCCGGAGGACTTCTACCTCCACGAACTCATGGACCTCGATCCCGCAGACCACGACGCGATCGCCCACGTCATGCGCACTTACGGGCCGCTGGGCGGGGACATCGCCTCGGGCAGCTGGGACGTCGAGGACCACGACCATTACACCGAGCTCGATGCACAACTCCATCCCATGCACGGACCGTTCGCCCTGCACGGTGAACTCGCCACCCTTTTTGTGTCCCAGGCGCAGGAGGCTGTCACCACCTGGCTTGCCCTACGCCGTGAGGGCGGACTCGACGCGCTCGTGGACGCGGCGGTGACCGAGGACGAACTGGCACTGTGGCAGGCGGCTAACGACGACCAACCAGAGGTTTTTCCCCGGGACTTGGAACACCTGCGCGAGCTCACGCTGGACCTTCGGATCGGCGACCTGCGCAGCACGCTGAATGCGGCGCTTCAGCGGTTCAGCATCGGGATCGGCGACTTGGCCGACCGCTACCCCAGCATCCTGTCAGTCGCCTTCCTCCAGCTGTACAACCACCTCGCCGAAGACGCCACCATCCGCACCTGCGCCAACGAAACCTGCCGCCGCCCCTTCGTCCGCCAGCGCGGCCGCGCCACATACGGCCAGAACCGCACCAGCGGCATCAAGTACTGCACACGCGAATGCGCCCGCGCCCAAGCACAACGCGAACACCGCAGACGCCGCAAACAAGCCACCCCCGACCGGACCACCCCCTAAACTGGCTGCGCAGCGCATGCGGCGCAAGCCCGACCTGCGCCTGGGCCATGGTCGAGCGCGGCCGCGCGAAGCCCCAGACAGCGGCCGCCCTCGCGCAACAGTCACCACACCCCGCGCAAGCGACGCACTCCGCATGAACCGCCATTGAACCGGCGCTCAGACATTCACCACGACGCGAGCGTCAACAGCAGTTGAATCCGCTCGGTGCAGCTACGCGCTGGCTGCGTCTTCATGCTCGTCGATGATCGGTGGCAACGACCGGACACGCTCGTGCAGATCTTCGGCCCCGGCTGCCGGGGTGTGTGCGAGAGCTGCATCCAGACGGACCAGCCGGGTGCGGGAGGTCGAGCGGAGTTTGGCGGCCGGCACCCGTTCGAGTACGTCAAGTGCCCGTTGCGCGGCGTCGGCGGGCCGGAGGCCAGCCTCGGCCTGCGCGAGGACCAAAGTGCCGGCGGCCCAGCCCGGTGTCCCCACAGCCGCATGGTTCACCGAGGCTTCGGCTCGAGTAGTGGCCTGCTCGTGGCGGCCCAGGCCGAGGTGGGCTTCGGCTACGTGCAGTGCGTATTCCGCGGCGTCGAAGCCGAACCGGCCTGGTGCTGCGCCAACCGCGTCGGCTTCCAGTTCCCTGGTCGCGGCCGCGAGCGCAGCGTCTGCTTCATCGGCGCGGCCTTGCCCGGCCAGCGCCGGCAGTTGTGCCCAGGCGTGCAGCTGGGCGCGGGCGAGCCCAGCGGGTGCGTGGGCGAGGCCCTGTTCGGCGTGGGTGAGGGCGCGAGCGTATTGGCCGGCTGCGCGGGCCACCATGCTCTGGGCGCCACAGGCCCACGCGGTGAGCCGGACGTCTCCGGTGCGGGTGCCGTAGGTTCCGGCGGTCGCCAGGTGTGCTCTGGCACCGGAGGCGTCGTCGAGGTGGAAGGCGAGGTTCCCGAGCAGTGCGCAGAGCCAGCCGATACTGCGCCGCATTTCCGCGGCGACAGCTTCTTCGACGCTGTGGGTAATCAGTGTGCCGGTCAGCAGGTTGCGTGCGGTGCGTACTTCGGCGAAGAGGGTGTGGGGTGGGTGCTTGCTGTAGTTGAGGGCGTAGTGCTCGACGGCGGCTTCGGCCAGTTCGACGACGGCGCTGCTACCTGCGGGGTCGGCGAGCAGGGCGAGGTGGAGGGATTCGCGGACGGCCGGTAGACCGGCGGATGTGGTCATCGCCACCACCCTTTCCCGTGCGGGTGCCTCACACGCCTCGACATCAGCATGACCGTATCGGATCTTGGCCCCTAACCCGAGGCCATCGAAGGGGTCGCCGCCGGCTCGGCTGAGGCCGAGCTGCACCGGGCGCGCTCCGTAGGCGCGGCAGAGCATGGCGGCGTACTCCTGGCCGGGCCACTCATGGGGGTCGTGTTCCCAACGGCAGAGCATCGACTGCGATGGTCCCGGGGGAATGAGGCCGTCGGCTCGGTAGAGATCGCTGATCTGGGCGACGGTGTCGGCTCTCGACCAGCCCAAGGCCAGACGCCAGGCCTCAAGGGCCGTGACTTCGGGCAAGGCGTTGCGGATGGCGGTGACGGTGCGTTCGGTGCTGCGGCCTTGGCGTTGGCAGTGCATGCGGATCTGCGCCGCCTCTTTGACGATGGTGGCGCGGCGTGAGCGGGTCATCGTGGCTATGGCGCACCCCCGTTGTGGAGCGGTCAGCCTGCCTCACGGTAGCTGAGCTGGATCCCGTGAGGCAGTAGGCCTGTGGGAGGGAACATTGCGGGTGACCCCGCAATGCCTGCGTTTCCAACGGGCAATGATTTGGGGCCAGTTGTTGCGCGACGCTGTTTCCACGCCGGCCGGAGTGCCGGGACGATCTCTTCGTGGAGGCAACGATGCCGCAGCACACCGAAATGTCCACCGCTGAGGGTGGCGGTCTGGTCCGCGCCCGTCGGCAGATCCAGGCCACCCGCGCCCGTGGCGCGAAGCCCTCCGACGGCGGCGGAACCGGCCGCTCGGACGGCAACGACTGACAGGCGACGGTGACCGAAGCGATGACTTTCCAGCTCATCGCGGAGCGGCTGGGCCAGGAGGAGTTCCTGGCCCGGTCGCTGCACCGCGACTACCGCTACGTCCGCGGCGCCGTGACCGACCCTGGCGCTCTCGTCTCTTTCGACACACTCAACGACCTGATCGCCACCCATCGCCTGGAGGTGCCGCGGCTGAGGCTGTCCGCCGGCGGCGAGATGCTGCCCCAGGACCGCTATGCCGTGCCCGTCACCACCCGCCGGCACACCATCTGGCAGCGCACCCACCCCGCCGAGCTGCAGCAGCGCCTGGCGGAGGGGGCCTCGTTGGTGATCGATGCGATCGACGAACTGCACGAGCCGGTCGCCGACCTCGCCCAGCACCTGGAGAGCTGGCTGCGCACGCATGTCCAGGTCAACGCCTACGCCTCCTGGAGCGCCCGCGAGGGCTTCGGCACTCATTGGGACGACCACGACGTGATCGTGGTGCAGGTCGAAGGGTCCAAGCACTGGCGGATCTTTGGGCCGACCCGGATCGCGCCGATGCACCGCGACACCGCCCAGCCCGAACCCCCACCCGAGCAACCGGTAGCCGACCTGGTTCTGGAGCCGGGAGATGTGTTGTATCTGCCGCGTGGCTGGTGGCACGCGGTCGCCGCCGACCAAGGTGTCCGCTCCCTTCACCTGACGTGCGGGTTGACCCCGCACACAGGCGCCGACCTGATCGGCTGGCTCTCCGAGATGCTCCGGACCACGGAGCAGGTGCGTGCCGACCTGCCCCTCCACGCAGGTCCCGACGCCCAGGCTGCCTACGTGGAGTCGCTGCGCGAGCATCTGATGGCCGCCTTGGAGGAGCCCGGGCTCCTGAAGCGGTTCGCCGCGACCCGGGATGCTGAGGATCTCGGCCGGCTCCGCCCCTCTCTCCCCCACCTCGACGGCGTGCCCGCCGACCCGGAGGTGCGTGTGCGGCTGACGACGGGGGCGGGCGCGCCTGACGTCTGCGGCCGAGGGCGAGGGTGTGGTGGTCCGTTTCGCCGCGGCGGGCCAGGAGTGGGACTTCGACCCAGCCGTCGAACCACTGCTGCGACGCCTGCTGAGCGGGGGCTGGGTATCGCTGGCCGACCTTGCGGCAGCTGCGGAGCTGACGGTCGCCGACGCCGCTGCGGTCGTCCAGGCGCTGGTGGACGCTCAGGCTGCCACCGTAAGGGGAGACCTGTGGTGATGGCGTGGTTGGCGCTGGGCACGTACCGGCTGCGGGAGGTGGCCGCCGCGGCCCGACGGGCGGCCACCCCCGGTTCCGGGTGGGTGGATACTGCCCCCAACTACCTGGCCGGCCGTGCCCACCGCCTGCTCGCTCCCGTCCTCGCCGACCTTCCAGGGCTGCGGGTGTCGACGAAGGTCGGCTTCCCCGCTCCTGGTGCGGCCGCCGCTGTTGCCGCCGGCGCTCTGCCTCCGGAGGATGCCGAGCGTGGGCACAGTCTGGCGGCCGGGTATGTGCGCTGGCAGGTGGAGCGCAATCGTGCCGCTCTCGGCCGCGGCTGTCTGGACACCGTCTTCCTGCACAACCCTGAGCGCACCGGCGATCCCGTTGTGCTGCCGATCGTGCTGCGCGAGGCTTTTGCCGTCCTGGAGGAAGCGGCAGCAGCCGGGCACCTGAGCACGTACGGGATCGCCACCTGGTCCGGCTTCACCGAGGGGCTGATTACCGTCGAGAACTGGACCGATTGGCCGCCGAGGCCGCCGGCTCGCCTGACCACCAGCTGCGGGCTGTGCAGCTGCCGGTCAGCCTGGTTGAGGCCGGCGCGCTCGAGCTGGCCCTCGACGGCCGGGGGCCGATCGGTGAGGCAGCAGAACGTGACTGGCAGGTGTTCGCTTCTGCGCCCCTGCACGGCGGTGAACTCGTGCGGGCAGCGACCGACGATCTTGCGGCGCTGTTGCGGCGGAGGCTGTCCGTCGCGCAGGCATGTTTGCTGGCGGTCGCCTCATGCCCGGGGGTGACGAAGGTTCTGCTGTCGGCGTCGGCTCCGGCACACTGGGAGGCCGCTCGCGCCGCCCTCGACCAGGCGGCTATCCCGCCCTGGACCCTGCGGAAGGTGTGCGATGTACTCGCCCCCCACCACCCCGGCTGACGAACACCGCGCACTCGCCGCGCAGCAGGAGGCGAGCGCCGCACTCGGCGTCAACGTTGAGGGGCGGCGGCTGTGGGGCTACCAGGGCCGCACCCTCGGCCAGAAGGCGCACCATCCCGACCATGGAGCCTGCTGGTTGCGGTTGATCTCCGCGCCGGCCGAGCAGGCAAAGGGGAAGCTGTGGGAGGGCACCAAGGACGCGGCGGCCGCCTTCGCCGGGGTGTGCAAGCCGGCCCTGTACGGCATCCACGACGGCACAGAGCGCGACGGCATCGCCTACCGCGCCGAGCTCACCGCGTTCATCGACTCCCCCACATGCGCGCCGGAACCCGTACTGACCAGTGAGCTGGAGCTGCCGGAGACGTGGTGGAAATCCCTGCACACCGACCTGGAGACCATCGCCGCCACACCCACCGAACGGATCGCGGTACGCCGGCAGTGGATCGACCGCGCACTCCCCCAGCACGCCGGCGTCCCCGCCCCGGCCGAGATCGACTGGGCTACAGCGCACGGCGACTGCCACTTCGCCAACCTCACCACGAGCGGGCCCACCCTGCTGGATTTCGAAGGGTTCGGGCTGGCACCGGTCGGCTACGACCCCGCGCTGCTGTATGCCTACTCCCTCCTCGCGCCCCACACCGCCGCCCGCATCCGTACCGAATTTCCGATCCTGGACAGCCCTGCCGGCCACACCGCACTCCTCGTCGTCGCAGCAGACCTCCTCCAGTCCGCATCCCGCGGCGACCACCCCGAACTCGTTGGACCGTTGCGGGCTCTCGTAGCGGCCATTTCTCGATAGGCGGGAGCGAAGACAGCTGGCCCGGCAGCGATCAAGTCGCGCTGCGCCCCCTGGACATGGCAAGCCTTCAGCAGCGAAGAACGTGGTCAAGCCAGCAACCTTCTACAGGCGTTCCGACTGCTTCGGCAGGGAGGCGGGGGAGCAGCCGGAAAGGAACAGCGCCGTCACCGCAGCGGCGGCCAGCACTGTCACCGTGCGGTGAGGGATGTTGGAGTTCAGCACGACCTGTTTCAGCTCGCTGTCGACTGACGCGAGGCCGCACTGGAACGCGGCGAATTCGCCTGGTAAATCGCCTCATTCAGCGCGTCCCTCGGCAATGTACTTATCTGTGCGCCTGCTCGTAGGCGTCGCGGATGGCGGCGGGAATCCGCCCTCGTGGTGCTACGTCGTAGCCCTGACTCCGGGCCCATTCACGGATGTCCTCCGAGTCCACCGGTCCGGTGTCTGGGGCAGTATTGATCGCGTGAGCCCGTCGCCAGTCTTCAGGGGTATAACTGGACGAGCGGAAAGACGGCGGCCTTTCGAGAAGGGAGTCAGGGAACAACGGCACCTCGAGGCCTTCGCAGAGCCTTCTCAGGAATGCGGTGATGGTTCCATCAAATGTGAACCAATCATCCCCACTGGCCTCGTTTATTGCGATTCCCCAAAGATCCGGATTGCTTTTGGTTTCGGCCACCCAGAAGACGTATTCTCCGTTGTCCGTTACTGCGACTGGCTGAAGCCAGGCGATGGGATACGGAAGACTGTAGTCGGTCCACTCGCATCGCTTTTCGAGTGAGGCGAGAATTTTCGGCGTCTGTACCTCGATATCGATCGTCTCGAGAGACTGGGGTTGATAGAGGGAAAGGAAATCATAGAAACTACCTGGCCCGTATTCCTCGAAAAGCCTCTTGTAGTCGTCCGGGAGTCTGATGCCCAGCCCCTGTTCTACTGATTCCCAGGCGGGCAGGGCTTGGTCTGAACGGTTGGCGGGTGGGGGGCATAGGCGTTTGAGCTGTTCCAGGTCGTTCATCACTCGTCCAGGTGGGCCGGGTTTGGGGGGAGTTGCTTATCGAAGAGAAGATTACCGCGGTGGTCGAAGGCCTCCATCTGAATCCACTTGGGAATTTTCGCGTTGTCGTCAGCGTATTCGAGATAGACATTGTAGGTTGCAGAGCCGTGCTTTTTCACCTGCTGGTAGACAATGTCTTCATATTTGCTCATCTGCGGAGTGTTTGTTGGGTTCTGGGAGATGGTGAATAGGTTATCTTCTTCATCTCCGGTGCCGCCAAGACGCTTGGCCAGCATGTGGCCTCGCGAGTGTCCGTAGGGGTCACCACCCAGGAATCCGGGGGGACGTATGCTTTCTTGCGCTTTTGTGCCTTCGTCCAGCATATCCCGATTAATCGTCGCATTCATTTCGTAGTGGCGGCCGCGGTGGTCTCTATGCCATGCAACGCGCCCGCCCCAGGTGACGTCTTGCCTGCATTTTTTGGCAAGGCCCAGGGGGTCGGTGAATGCGAGTGGATCATCGACGTAGGCGTAGTGGTTGGCTGCGGGCCCAAGGCCGAGCGGGTCAGGGGAAAGGTAGCGGCCGAGCTCCGGGTCGTAGTAGCGGTTGAAGTTGTAGTGGAGTCCGGTTTCCCGGTCGTGATACTGGCCAGCTGCGCGCAGCGGTGTGTAGGCGGTGCTGTCGCGGTTCCAGGCGGTGACGCCCCACAGGGTGCTTTGGGCTCGCCAGGCGACGGTGCCGTTCTCGTCGACGAGTTCGGTGGGAGTGCCGACCGGGCTGGTGACGATGAGGAAGAAGCGGCGGTCAGTCTCTTGTCCGCTGCTGACGTCAATCTTGCGTTCGGTCTGGGAGATGGGGCGTTCGCCGAGGTAGTCCCAGGTAAGGACGATCCGGGACCGGGCGCCTTGGGTGGACTCCTCAACCAAGAGGTGTCCGTCCCAGGTGAATACGGTCTCTTCCAGCAGCTGCCCTTGGGTGTCGTGGCGCTGTTTGCCGATGCGCCGGCCTAGCGCGTCGTACCGGTAGTGCCAGGTACAGCCATCGGGCGTGATGGCCCTAATGAGCCGGTCTTCCGCGTTCCAGGTATAGCGCCAGGTGTCCGGCTTGCGGCTCAGGAGAGTGCGCTGTCGCATGATGACGCGACCTTGCGCGTCATATTGGTAATGGGTGCGCCCTGCACGGCTAACCCGCGATCCGAGATAGTCGCGCTCTCCCGTTGCGCCCTGGCCGGGCAGCCTGGATGACCACGATGCAGCTTTCTGGTCGCCCGCGGAGGTGTAGCCGTAGTGCTCGCTCCATCCCTCCGCTTCCACGCCGGTGACCCTGCCTGTGCGGTCCCGCGTGAAACTGCGGCTGCCGGTTAGGTGGTCGTTCACGGACTCGAGGCGGCCGTCCTGACGGTAGCGGAAGAACCGCTCGACGGTTGTTCCGTGTGAGGAGTTCACTGCCTGGTGAGTGATGTGCCCGGCGAAGTCCCACGCGTGCGTGAGGGAGAGAGTGTCATCGAGCGTTCTGCTCGTCTCGTGGCCCAAGGCGTCGTGGGACAGGTGCAAGATGTGGTCGGCGGTGACGTATGTGGTGACGTCGTCCGTCTCGTCGAAGGTCCAGCTGCTGGTTGCGCCGATGGGGGTACGACGGCTGGTGAGCCGGCCCATCAGATCGTGGCCGCGACGCAGGACTCGTCCGTTGACGGATTCGTCGGTGAAGCCGCCTTGCCGGTCCCGTGTAATCGTGATGCGGGCGCTCGCATTGACAGCCTCTGTCACGGCTCCTGTGCTGGCATAGCGGTAGGTGGCCACCGGCCCGTCATCGTCGAGAAGTCGGACGACTTGGCCGAGGCTGTCGTGTTCGAAGCGAAGGGTCTGTCCTGCCCCGTTGGTACGGGCGATGACACGGCCTGCGGCGTCGTGCTGGTAGGTCAGGGTGCGGCCGTCGAAGTCGGTTTCCGCGGCCAGGCGGCCCGCAGGGTCGTAGGTGTATGTCCAGCTGCGGCCGTGTGGTCCTGTGACGGCCGTCAGGCGAAGCTCGGTGTCGTGGGTGAAGCTGAAGTGGTTTCCGTCGCTGTTGGTGGTGGCGGCGGGCTGGTCGAACCGGGTCACACTGTGTGTGGTGGTGCGACCGTTACGGTCGGTGTAGGAGGTGAGGTTGCCTTCTCCATCCCATCCCCATTTTTCTTGGGAGCCATCGGCGAGCTGGCGCCAGGTGCGCTGTCCCTCGACGCTCCAGCGCATGTGCATGGTGTTGCCGGCCGGGTCTGTTGTGCGGGTGATACGCCCGAATTCATCCCGGCTGCAGAAGGCTGTAGCTCCTTGAGGATCGGTGACCGAGAGACTGAGACCGGCGGCATTGGTGGTCATCACCGTCGTGGCGCCGAAAGCGTCGGTGACCGAGGTGAGGTGCCCGGCCTGGCTATAGGAGTAGTGGGTGGTGGCCCCTGCCGGATCCGTCTGCGTGAGCCGGTTTCCGCGCTCGTCGTACGAGTAGCGCCACGCGCGTCCGCCGAGTTCGATGACCTCGGTGGGCAGGTTGAGCTCGTTGTAGGAAGCATGCGTCTGCGACCCGTCCGGCAGGTGCACAGTGGTCAATCGGCCGTGTTCATCCCGGATGTAGCGGGTGGTGTGTCCGAGAGGATCAGTGACACTGATCGGACGATCAGCGTCGTCAAAAGTGGTGTGCGTGGTGTTACCGAGCGGGTCTGTCTCGGCGACCATCTGGAGGTGTTCGTTGATCTGGTAGCTGGTGGTGTGTCCGAGGGAGTTCGTCGCGGCGGTGATGCGGTGCCCTGTCTGCGGATCCAATGAGCCGTAGACGTAGGTGTAGCGCAGGTGACCGTCGCTACCTCCCTGGGATATGCACCGGCTTTGCTGGTCATAGGTGTACTCGTAGCGGCTGCCGTTGGTGTCGACCCAGGCGGTCATCCGGTGCTCGTGGTCGTATTCGAACTGGTTCGGAACGCCACTGGAGTTGGTTACTTCGGTGAGGTTCCCGGCGTCGTCGTGACCGTAGGTCATCACCAGCACATCCGAGCCGTCTTCTGCACCGTCTGCCAAATGCAGGGCGGTAACACGGCTGTGCTCGTCGCTGGTGAACTTCAGGTGGTAGCCACCTGAGTGACGCATCGCCAGGGGAGCGCCGGTCTGGTCGTCGTAGTCGAAGGTGATGTGGTTGCCGTTGCGGTCGGTGATCTCGTCCAGCAGGGCCAGGCCGGGCGAGTGCTGGGCTTCGGTGAAGTAGCGGGTGAGCCCACTGTCAGGGTTGTGGACGGTCCAGTCGCCATGCTCCGCACTCGTCAGTGGCCAGCGAGGGCCACGGGCCGGCAGGGCAGACTGCCCAAGCTCAGGGATGGGGTAGGAAAGGAGCATGCCATCTTCGGTGACGAAGACGATGCCCTGCTCATCGATCTCAAGGCGCTGATCGATGGTTGAGGTCCAGGACGGGCCGATATGGCGGCCGACGCGGCACGACGACTCGAACTTTCGGCGGAAGACCAGGGGCATGGTGGCGCTGGGCAGGACGATGTCCGTCTCAGTGAGGTACACACGCCCGGTGGCGACGTCTACTGGGTCGCCGCACCCCTTCTTGGTGAGGTCTACCCGCGTGTTGTTGTTGGGGTGCTCCTTGTTGAGCTGGTCCCTTGCCTTCCACTCAGCCCCGCCGCTTTTCTTCCCGCCCAGCCCGTTGCCGCGTCCGCCGGGCGGAGCCTTGGGATCCTTAGAGGGCCCCTGGCCGAGGCTTTTGAAGTGATCGGAGAGCTTCTGATCGTTCTCGTGATGGTTCTTGGCCATCTGCTTGATGCCGCGAGTCATGTTGTCGTCGAGGTGCTTGGCGGTCTTCTTGACGCCGTCCTCAATGCCGTCGATGACCTTGTCGAGCATCGCGTTCGCCGCATCAGCGATGGCGTCCTTGCCGCGGGTACGACCGTGATGGCTCTTGGCCCGGCCGATCTTGCCACCGGCCTTGTTGCGGAAGGTACCGCCCGCACTCTGAAGGCCTGTCACGACCCGGTCGTGTTCCTCGGGATCATGACTGAACCCCCCTCCGCCCCGGGAGCCGCCGCCCGACCCACCGCCGCCGTGGCCGCCGGCACTGAGGAGTTCCATCGGGTTGTCAGCGGCTGATTTCGCGGACTCCTTGGCGCCCTGGACACCCTGGGTGAAGCCTTCCTTGCCGGCCCGCGCAGTGTGCCCCAGGTCCACGCCGTCCTGGACGCCGAGGGCGTTGGCCCCCAGTTGGACGACCAAGTCACCGACCATTGCGCCGAGCGCTTCCTCGACGGGCGTCAGCGCCATGCTGATGACCTGTTCGGCGACCTGCTGGCAGACCTCCTTGAACAACCGCTTCACGATCACGCGAGTGGCCTGAGTGGCAGCCAGCGCACCGACCTCGGAGAGCCCGAGGGTGAAAGGAGCCGCAACCTGAGCGGCAATCACCTCGGCCGCCAGGATGCCGAGTTGGACGATCGCCCCGAGTTTGGCACCCTCGATGAGAGTGGCGACGCCGTCCAAGGCAGTGGCCGCCATACGGCCGCACTCCCCCAGATTCTTCAGGTGCGTACCGTTGATCTTGCTCCAGTGGGCGTTCAATGCCTCGACGGCGACCGAACCGCCTGCCGAGGAGACGAGCCCCTGGATCGCGGTATGGGCTTCATTCGCGCCTTCGTCGATATCGTCGGCGAACTCCCGCATGGCGTCGGCCATCTCGCGATAGTCGTCCTCGTCCACATTGGGCCAGGAGACCCCGATGATGTCGAGAACTTCGTCCGCCCACCCAGGCAGCACAACACCCATGCAAAAACAGCCCCCGCATACAGCCAGTCAGATGATCACACGCTCTCACCTGGGCAGACGTTCCTCAAGGCGGAATCAAGTCGGCCGTGGCGCCCGGATCCCTGCTGATGCGTCGGCCCTTCGCCACCAGTCGCGGTGCGGGCGGTGGTGCGGCCTTGGCGGGATTGCCCAGGGTCTCCATTGCTCCTCGATTCGCCAAGAGATCAGCGTGCAGTCAGCGAGCGCGCCATCGGCCCGTGAAGTTGACCACGCCGCCCTTCAGCCGCACCGCCGACGACTCAACACAGCCTGACCTGCAACAGCAGCGGCATCAGGCGACGTCACCACAGGTGAAGGAAGCTCCGGACATCGTCAAAGCTGTCGAGGGCCCGACCGTCCACATCCGACGGGTCCGCCTCAGCCCGCGCCGCCAGCGACTCCGCAAGGGCACGGGCCTCATCGCTGAGATGCCCAAAGCGTCGCGCGGTATGGCCCAGGCACAGCCCAGCCAGCCCGAGCAGCGGACTGCCCGACACAGCCCGCGCCCCGACCTGCACGCACCAGTGCTTGACGAACTCCGCGTCGTCGTCGTTCAACTCGGTGCCGACGAGGACTCCCGCCGCCTCGCCCTCTGCTGAGCGGTTACGCAGAGCCTGCTGCAACGTCTCGACCACCACCCCGTGAGGCAGCGCGGGAGGGTACTCGAAGCTCAGATGAGATTGCACCCCGCGAGACTACGTGGACCGCATCCAACGGCTACCTGCCGCGGGCCCGTCCGGCACGACGGGGCGAACGTTGCTTGATGCGGCACTAGCTCATCGCCCTTCACCTCGCGCGCTGTGAGACCTCACGCCACGCATTACTCGGGCCAGATCGAGCAAATGATCAGGCCATCCCACGGGCTTCGCGCCCTCGGAAGATCAGGCGTCGATATGGTTATGTCCGTTGTCGATAACGGGGGTTGGCCAGTGCAAACTAAGCAGCGTCGAATCAGTGGGGCGGCGGCAGCGGCTGCCTGCGGGGTCCTGGCGCTGGCGACCGGATGCAGCAGTACGCCTGCCACTGGCAAGCACGACACCGAGCCAACAGCCTCCCGGGCTGCAGATCCCGGTTCTGCGGCCTCCCCGGGGCTCTCCCCCACCGACCTCAAGCCTGTCCAGGGCCAACGGCTGCGTCGCTACCTGCTGACCACCGATGACCTAGGGCCGGGGTACACGCAGACCGAGACTCCCGACGACGATAAGAAGGCCGCCGACCCTCACCGGTACGACGACGTAGGAATGAGCGGCTGCCCCGCGCTGGAAGAGCTGAGCAAACACAGCGACGAAGTGCAGTTCGCGACGAAGACCTCCGCCGGCTTCACGTTCGGCGCGGACTCCGAGCTGGGCGAGGAGCTCCACAGCGATACGCCGTCCAAGCTGTCCGCAGGGCTACGCAGGCTCATGCACGCCCAGACGTCCTGTCCCACATACACCATGACCTCCGGCAGTACCCCACTCACTGTCACGGTGCACAAAGATTCCGCCCCCAGGCCAGGTCCCGACGCCTACGCGTACACGACCACGCTCAACGGGCCAGGAGGAACCTCCGTGCTCAAGACGGCCGCCGTCCGCCGCGGCAACGTGCTGGTGATGCTCGTGGGCGCACCCGCCCTGGTCGACGGGCACATCAAAGCCGCAGTCGCCAAACTCCCGGCCAGCTGAGTCGCCCCTCAGCCAATACGGTTCATGAGGCGCGAATCATGGCTCCGTCGGCGTCGGTGAGTTTGTGCACCGTTTCCGACGCGGGCGGGGCTGGCCAGACAAGGATGAGGTGTTCCTCGACGGGGTCGTCCTCGACCATCAGCAGATCCTGGCCTTGGTCGCGGCCGCGGGCATAGACCCTGACCCGGTAGGGGCCGGGCCCGGGAAAGTCGGGCAGGTCGAAATCATCGACATTGAACGTCGTCACACCGCGTCTGCGGCCGGGCAGGGAAAGGCTGACCTCGACGACCTCGTCCCAGGCATCGAGGTCGACCTCCTGGGGGCGGTGGCGCGGATGTCGACGCTGACGCGGACGTCGCCGGTCTCGGTGCCGGTCATCACAACGGCGAAGTGCCCAGGTGCGTCCACTACTCCTCTACACCGCCACCCAGAACTTGTCCTTGTTCATCACACGCTGGGCAACATAGAAGGAGCTGAGATAGCCGCCCTGTGCGTGCTGCTCCCCCGCCGGCGAACTTCTCGGCGCTGTGTAGCCCCCGGATTCGGCAGTGCGGCCCCGATCCGGTCATCCGGATTCGTGGGTACTTGAACACCCTTTCAACAACGGAGCATTGCTCAGGGCGACGGGCAACGCGAGCGCTTGGCCGAACTCCGGGGTGCTGCCGGGAACGGCGCCGGACCGGCGGCGGCTTCAGCGACGGGTACAGCACGGCTCGCAACCGGACCGCGTCGCGGCGGCAACTGTGCGGCCTCTGCCCTGCGTCCCTTCTCGCATGACCAGCACCGCACCCGATGGGTCTACCGCCAGCACACCTGAATGGCCCCTTTGTGGTCACAGCGCCGACCCGATCGGCTGCCGCGGCCGACGCGTCGAGCCGTATGCCGAGTGTCTCGCCCACCTCAGCGATGCCGACCGCTCCTCCTACCTCACTGGTTTGCAGCCCGGTTCCGACGTGGACCACTGTGGCACCCCATTTACGGACGAACTGCTGAGCGAACTGCTCGATGCTGTCACGGATTCCGCCACAGAAGGGCCCTGCATGGGTTCTGCTCGGTTCAGGCAAGCGCGGTTCGACGGCGATGCCCGGTTCGACAGGGTGGAGTTCCGCGGCGATGCCCGGTTCGACGGTGCGGTGGTCCACGGCAGTGCCGGGTTCTGCAGGGCAAAGATCGGCGGCACCACCATGTTCTGTGGCGCGCAGATCAGCGGCCACGCTCTGTTCGGCGGGGCGCAAATCGTCGGCAGCGCCTTGTTCCGCGAGGCGAAGATCAGCGGTGACGCAAGGTTCGAGAGGGCGAAGATCGGTGGTACCGCCCTTTTCTACCGAGCGGAGATCGGCGGCCATGCTCTGTTCGACTGGGCACTGATCAGCTACGACGCCATGTTCAGCAAGGTGAAGATCGGCGGTGACGCAGGGTTCGAGAGGGCGAAGATCGGTGGTACCGCCAGGTTCTTCCGAACGGAGATCGGCGGCAACTCCGGTTTCGGCTGGGCACAGATCGGCGGCAACGCCTTGTTTGACGAGGCGAAGATCAACGGTGACGCCGCGTTCAAGGGGGTGAAGATCGGCAGCGACGCAAGGTTCAACCGGGTGGAGATCGGCGGTGACACCGGCTTCAGCGGTGTGGAGATCGGCGGCAACGCCGAGTTCGTAGGGGTGCTGTTCGAGCGTGCTACAGCGCTGGGGCCGCTGGTCTGTGTAAAGGCGCTGGATCTGTCGGAAGCGGTGTTCGCAAATGCTGTGACCATCGAGGCAGCGGCAAAGGTCTTGCGCTGCCGCCGGACACGGTGGGCCTCGACTGCGGCACTGCGGGTGCGACACGCCTCCGTGGACTTGAGTGACGCGGTTTTGGAGTATCCGGTGAGCGTCGCTGCACATCCCCAGCCCTTCGCCTTTTACGGCAAAGAGTTGGCCGAGCCTGGCCTGAACGACTCCCGCGTGCGTGCTGTATCGGTGCGGGGTGTCGACGCAGTACATCTGGTGCTCACTGACATAGACCTCACCGCGTGCCTGTTCACCGGGGCCATCCATCTCGACCAGCTGCGTCTGGAGGGGAGGTGCACTTTGGCCGTCGCGCCGTTGGGGCTTCGTAGGCGCGGGCTGCGGCTGGTGCGCTGGACACCGCGCCGGACGCTGGCCGAAGAGCAGCACTGGCGCGCCGGTCAGAGCATCGACGCGGACCGTTGGATGCCCGCGCCGGAGCAGGTGGAGGTACTGGAACCGGCCGCGCTGTCGCCGGTATACAGGCATCTGCGCAAGGCCTTTGAGGACGGAAAGAACGAGCCTGGTGCGGCTGATTTCTACTACGGCGAGATGGAAATGCGCCGCCACGACCCTGCAATCCCTCACGGCGAGCGGGTCCTGCTTACCGCGTACTGGGCACTCTCCGGCTACGGTCTACGGGCCTCCCGTGCCCTGGGCTGGCTGCTTGCGGCCATGACCGCCACCGTGCTGGCGATGATGCTGTGGGGCCTTCCGCAGGACGAGCCAAAGCCGAAGAGCACAGGCACCCTCACCAGCAGCAGCATCACGCTGACGACCGACACCCCCGAGCCGGCCAACCCCGAGGGCCCGTATGGAGACCGCATAACGGTCAAGCGGTTCGACAAAGCCCTGCGGGTGGTCATCGACTCGGTGGTCTTCCGTTCCTCCGGCCAAGACCTGACCATCATCGGCACTTACACCGAAATGGTCTCCCGCATCGCTGAGCCAGTCCTGCTCGGCTTCGCCGGCCTCGCCATCCGCGGCCGCGTCAAGCGGTAGTTCCCAGCATGTGCTGTCCCATCGTTTGAGAGCACAAACACAGAGAGCGCACAGCGTCTTCGGTTCGCTGATGTCCAGACAGTGGGCGGCGAGCGCAGCGTTCACGATCTGCTGGTCCAGGCCGGGCTCGCGGGTCTGGCCGCGCAGGACGCAGGCGATGTGGCGGGCTTCGGCGAGCAGGTGCCGGTGGAACCATCCGCCGCCGTTCCGGCGCGGCTGCGGATGCGGCAGATGCGGGTCGGTCGTCGGTGGCGGCCGGGCAATCGGGCTCTGCACTGGACGTGGGTGTACCGATTTATGAGGCGCGAATCATGGCTCCGTAGGCGTCGGTGACTTTGTGCACCGTTTCCGACGCGGGCGGGGCTGGCCAGACAAGGATGAGGTGTTCCTCGACGGGGTCGTCCTCGACCATCAGCAGTTCCTGGCCCTGGTCGCGGCCGCGGGCATGGACTCTGACCCGGTAGGGGCCGGGCCCGGGAAAGTCGGGCAGGTCGAAATCATCGACATTGAACGTCGTCACACCTCGCCTGCGGCCGGGCAGGGAAAGGCTGACCTCGACGACCTCGTCCCAGGCGTCGAGGTCGGTCTCCTGGGGGGCAGTGGCGCGGATGTCGATGCTGACGCGGACGTCGCCGGTCTCGGTGCCGGTCATCACGACGGCGAACTGCCCCGGCACCGCGAAGTGCCCAGGTGCGTCCAAGGCGGCGACCAAGCCGTTGAAGCCGGTGTAGTCCCATGCTTCAACGTTAAAGATCTCCCCGCCGATGTAGTACTGGTTGTACGACACCGGCACGATGGCCGTCGCCTTGGACATGTCGCCTACTCCTCTACACCGCCACCCAGAACTTGTCCTTGTTCATTACACGCTGGGAAGCATAGAAGGAGCTGAGATAGCCGCCCTGTGCGTGCTGCTCTCGCGCGGGCACCCAGGCCCAGCCCCAGTCCGGCTTGCGGGTGCGCGAGGCGCCCTGGAAGGTCTTGGCGAAGGGGTACTCGTCGCAGCTGTGGCCTGCGGGCCGGCCGGGTCGGTTGCGGGGGCATGCAACGCGTCGGTTGGCTCGCTCGACCGCTGTGCTGGTCGCCCGGGTGAGGGGTGAGTTGCCTCGCTTGCCGTAGTGGTGCGGGCCGGCCTGCTGGATGCGCTTGATGTTGGTCCGGATGTGCGGCAGGTTCGCCATCGTCGTCAGGACTGGTGCGTAGCGGGGGAAGACGCATCCCGCGCCGATGCCGCTGCCGCGGATGATGTCGTCGCATCGGAAGGTCAGCGATTCCCAGCGCGAGAGTCCGGTGGTGTAGCCGGGCTTGAGGAACGTCAGGCTGTACTTGGCCCGGTCCCGGTGCTGGGTGGTGGTGGAGTCGTGGTAGTTGACCGGACCGGAGATCACGGTGCCCGCCCGCACGGCCCGCGGGCCCCTGACGTGATTCGTTGCCTGGCAGGACCCGCCACAAGAGACGTTGAATGCCGCGGTAACTGCGCTGGTGTTCCCTGCGATGCCGGTGACCTTGAACGTGTACTTCTCTGAGAAGTTGCGCGAGTTGTGCAGCTGCATGGCCTGGGTGACCGTGAACCGGATCGTGCCTTCCAGGCGTCCGTTGCGGGTGATGTTGAGCTTCCCGGGCGCCTTGATGCACGACTGGGTGCGGTTGTAGCGGTTCTCCCCCGGTGAGCACCCAGCAGCAGCCCGTGTGCTCGCCGAGCCCGCAACCGCCTGCGGCGCCTGGACAGACACCTTCAACTCACCGGGTGCCGCGCCGGCCTGTACCGCCGGAGCGGCCGAAACTAAGGTGCCCAGCGCAGCGGCACATCCCACCGCGGTGAGGACCTTCTTGTATGCGGTACGCATGTTCCCCTCCTGCGAACCGGCCGCCCAGCAGCAGGTGCGAGGAGTCTCAACGGACAGTGGTCTTTGCCGCTGTTCCTCGGTGCCGACCCCCGACGCACCGCACCGGACGGCGGACCTGCTGCTCCGCACCCGGAGGGCGGAGCAGAGTCAGAGGCCGCCCCCCAACGATGCGTGATCGTATTAAGCCTCTCCGTTACCACACAAGGGCGCTCATCGCTGGACTACACGCCCCACTACGCGCCTCCGCGCGCCCGATTCCGCTGCGGCACCGCGCCCGCCGCAGGGGCCCGCCCCAGCTCCCCGGCCCCCGCGATGCGTGCACCCGCCGGGCGTTGCCGGCATGGGGGCGCCGTCCGGGGGTTGCCGGCAGGCTGCGGCGGAGCCTGGCATTTCGGCTCCAAGGGCGTGGAGTCCGCAGCGGCTGCTGCGGACTCCACGCCCGGGACACCTTGTTCGTCGCGCGCGATGGAGATCAGCGCGTCGCTGTCTCGCCCATCTGCCAGTTGCATCCTTCCGTGCATCGGGCACGAGCGGCTTCGCGCCGCGCGCGGGTCGACGATTTCGCACGAGCGGGTAGGCGGCTTGGGACGTCGGGTCGGTTGGCAGCCGCAGTGAGCAACGTGCGGATTTTGCGGGCGAAGTTGGGCCCCGGCATGGGCATCTCCATGTCGGGCTCGCGGAGGTAGCCGACCGCCACGGCGGTGGGCATGTAATCCATGAGTTCGTTGACCGCGGCGGAGCGGGGGCGGCTGGTGTGCTTGGAGAGGTGGCGCAGGACGCGCAGGATCGTGGTGGTGGAGGCGCTGATGATAGGTGCGCTGGCGATGCGGTCGCCGGTGTCGGTGTCGGTCTGCGGTGGGGGTTGGACGTCGTCGGTCTGGTGATGCCACCACCGGGCTGTGTCGTCCTCACCGAGGGAGAGGTGGTGGAGGTAGAGGCAGTAGGCCGCTGCGGCCTGGCCGGCGCCGGCAGCGTACTGCCACCAGAAGCGGGCGCCACCGTCGGTGTTGGTCAGCTGAAGGACGCAGGCGAGGATCAGGGCGCTGCGGGGTTCGGGCACCTGGTCGGTGACGAAGCCGATGATGGCGGTGGCCGGGGTGTGCCTGACAAGGGTTTCGCAGAGTGCACGCAGGTCTTCGGCCGCAGCGTTTGGGATGGCGTCTGTCGTGGCCGATGCGACGTCGAAGCGAGTGTCCGGGTCGTTGCCGGGGTCGGAGCGCGGGACGATGTCGCGTGGGACGACGCGGTCAGGTACCAGCAGCGCCCGGGAAAGGATCTCTTGTAGAGGTGTCACGGGGTGGGTCCTCCGGTCTCGGGCGGTAGGTAGATGGCGCGCTCCAGGTAGCGGACGGCGTGACGTTCGTCGGAGAGTACGGCGGCCAGCGGGACGCCGAGGAGGGCAGAGACGCGAGCGGGCGGGAGTCCGCACAGGTGACGCAGCACCATGACGTCGAGCTGGGCGTCGGGCAGTTTGCTGATTGCCTTGAACAGCTCCAGGCTCTCTGCCACTTGGGCCATGCGGTCGGTATCGGAGGTGCGGCTTCGCAGGGCGACGGTGTCGAACGCCGCGGGCCCGAGCTCGGGTCGGCCGTCCATGTGCGGTGTCTTGGACATGACGGTGGCGCGCAGGATGTTCCAGGCGTAGCGGCGGATGTCGGGGCTGGCGAGTGCTTCGTTCCAGTACAGCCAGAGGATGTCGAAGGTGTCGGCCACCGCGGCGTCGCGCGGGTCGTCGAAGAGGAAGACCTGGGCGTAGCGGAGGTAGTCCATCTCCACCATCTGTCGAAGGGCGCCGTGCTCCAGGGGCGGCTTGAGGTTGGCGGTGGCCAGGGTGGCTTTCTCGGTGGAGCGGTCGATCCACTCGCGGGTCTTTTGGGCGTCGAGTGCTGCCTGGCGCCAGAGGCGGTACAGGGGCCATGTGGGCATGTTCAGCTCGGTGGACAGTCGGTGGATGACTTCCCACCGGGGGTACAGTGCCACGCCGCGCAGTAGCTCAGAGAGTTTGGACTTGGCCAGCAGGACCCTGCCGCTGAGGTGGCTGAGGGTCCGTCCGCTGGCGAAATAGCTCTCACGCATCGGCTCCAGCCAGGCTCGATGCGAGCTGCCCACGCAGTCCGCGATCGGGCCGAGCTTGCGGCCAGGGCGGGCCTGTGCCGGGCCGGGAGCCGGCACAGGTGACTCGAAGGGCGTCGTCACGGGGCGGCGTCCTCCTTGCCGGATACCCCCACCGTGCCCTGCTCTGAAGTTGACGCGTTCCGCGAGCGGGTTGCGCGAACGATCTGCTGGACCGTCAGCGCCAGGGCCGGGGCGAGCCAGGCGACGACGGACGCGTGGCCCATTGCCGTCATCACCACGCTCCACGCGAACACCACCATGGTGACCAGCACCACCGTGGTCAGTATCTTTTTGCGGTCCATCCCACTCCTTGAGGTCGGCCGCGGCCATCCGGAGAGCCGCGCGTCGATGCGCTCTCAACAGGCGGGTGCCGAACCGCCGTTGAAAGGGACCTCAGCATTCACGACACCCGCCAGTAACACCACGTGATCAAGGAATCACGGAACATTGCGGGGCGTGGAGTGTTCAGCGAGCGCCCTCAGATGACCGTTCCGACGCATGAATTCGGCAGCCTGACAGCGCTCCGGGTGGAAGTTCCCGATTTTCCTTGCAATCCCCCCGGCTACCCCCGTCAATGGATGCAGGACACCTTGGTGTCGGCCTTCCATCCGGAAGAGGCACGCCCCGTGCCGAGTACAAAGGGGCGAGTCTGGCCGTTCCCGCCTGGCCGCTGTTGGAGGCCAGGCGGGAACGGGCGCGTCCCGCAGGACGCGATGACCGTAGCTCAGGGCACTGACAACGCCCTGGGGACGCCCGATCGCGGCGGGCGGCCTAGCCTTTCCCGCACGGCCTGAGGGATAGAGATGTCCTCGCTTGGGGTGCCGGGGAGTCGCAGCGCTCTACGGTGCCGGCGTGAACGTCACCGTCGCGTCTTTGCACCCTGCGGCGACTGTGCGCAGGGCTTTGAGCTCGGCGTGGTCGGCGGTCAGCTTCCAGCGGAGCTTTGCGGAGATCCAGTCGGTCGCGTAGGTACAGGTGGCATCCTTCGCCGGCGGCATCCACTCGGCCGGATCCTTGTCGCCCTTGGTCCGGTTAGGTCCCAGGCTGACTGCGACGAGACTGCGCTCGGCGCCCAGGTCGTTGGCGTACTGCTCCCGGCGCTTCGTGCTCCACTTCGAGGCGCCGGAGTCCCACGCTTCAGCGAGGGGGACGACGTGGTCGATGTCGAGCTTGCGGGCGTCGGTGACGGTCTTGTCGTCGTAGTAGGAGCGCCACGTGCCGCCGGTAAGGCGGCAGTTCTTGCCCTCGCGGGGCTTCTTGACCGCCTCGGCGAGGAGGACTTCCTTACGGGTGTCGCAGCCGTCGTGGTCCGCGTCAATCCAGAGGTGGAACTTCTCGCGCTCATAGCCAGTGCGAGACTCGGCTGCCACCTTCAGCTGTCCCACGGCCTGGGCCAGCGGCAGGCCGCCGCCGTTCTTGCCCTGGGACGAGCTCGACGCCGGTGTCGACGGCGCCTTCGATTCCTGATGCGAGGTGCCAGGGGTACAAGCTGCCGTGGCGAAGAGCAGCACGGGGCAAGCCAAGACGGCCAGTCGGCGCGCGGAATACATGCAGCCCCCAGGTCGGGTGAGTGGTGTCAGCCCTGAGGATCTACCCACCATGGCAGGGCACGTCAACCATCGAACCCGCGTCGCGGAGCGCGCCTGCACGGCTGGCCGCGCTCCTGCGGCCTTGCGCAGCGCGGATCCACATCCGGGTGAAGTGCGCGGTGGCATCGAACCCTTTGGCCGGCGGCAGGCGTCTGACAGACCACGAAGATCCCTCAAGAGCACCTGCGCGAGTCGGGCCTGGGCTCAGCGGCGTCACCGCTGCCGACGAGGAAACCGCTCACCGGGTGGCGGCTGCGCTCGGCGGGCTGTGGCTCTCCAGTGGCCCGCCCGCCCCGTGGCACGCCCCCGGCCAGCCTCTACCCATCGCGCCGAGCAACCGAGGAACCGAAGTCTTCGCACCGCGGAGCGCGGCCACATAGGATCGTCTGTCCACGTCCGGGTGACTTCCACGGTCGCGCCGAACCCCCGGGTAGTCGGGGGCGTCTGTCTGGCCATGGAGATCTCTGAAGAGCACCTGCGTGAGCCGGGCCTGGTCGTCATCGACATCACCGCGGCCGATGAAGCAACCGCCACCCAGGCCGCGACGGCGCTCGGCGGGCTGTGGCTCTCCAGTGGGCCCTCCGCCCCCTGGCGCACCCCTGGCCAGGCCGGCGTCACCGTCCGCGCCTTCGCCGACCTGCGTCGCGAACCCCTGACCGGCGGCAGTTTCGACCCCGGCACCTGCTGAACCCCCTGCCGACAACGGCCCGTCAGGGGCGGGCAGCTACCGCTTCGACTCCGGCTTCCCGCAGCTTGCGGGCGAGGGCTTCCACTTCGGGCAGCGTTCCTGAGTAGGCCCCTGCCAGCACCTGGCCTGCGACAGCTTTGGCCTCGGTCAGGCCAAGGCTGAGTTCAGCGCGCAGCACCCGCATGACGGTGACGCGCTCCACGGGCGGATTCGGCAGGCGCAACGTGGCCGGCCCGTGGTCGGCGAGTAGCCGGTCCCGCAGCCGGGCGGGGAGGTCCTGGCCGCAGTCGGCCGTTGCCTGCCCGCAGGCCGAGCACACGGACTCCACGTCCCACCGCAGCGATCCACCGATCAGGCCGTGCACGCCCCAGCACTCCAGCTGTGCCCCGCAGTCCACGCACGGAGCGCTGTACCTGACGGACTCGACGACCAGCTCTTCCATACCCACCCCTCGACCACCCTGAGGTTATGTGATCAGTGGGAGCGCGCGGCGGCATGGGTTGTGCTGGTGCTGCGGTATGACTTGCCACTCCCCCGAGTGAGCCCCACCGCGATACCGGGCGACGGCTTGCGCCGCGGCGCTATCAACGGATCATGGACAAGACGACTGCTCGCGCCTTCGCGGCCGCGGCCCTCGCCCTGCTGCCCCTCACCACAGCCACCCCCGCACAGGCTGCCGAGACGCTCAGCCTCCACGCCGGCATCGAAGCACTCCCCCAGGCCGCCGAAGTGCGCGACGGATATGAGCGCACCAAGTTCAAGCACTGGATCGACGAGGACAAGGACGGCTGCCACACCCGGGCCGAAGTCCTCCTGGCCGAGGCCGTCACCGAGCCCACGGTCGGCGCGGGCTGCAAGATCACCGGCGGCACCTGGCGCTCCTACTACGACGAGACCACCGTGGCCGGGCCGTCGGGCCTGGACATCGACCACATGGTGCCGCTGGCCGAAGCCTGGGACAGCGGTGCCTCGCAGTGGACCGCCGCGCGGCGCCAGGCCTACGCCAACGACCTCGGCGCCGAACGCTCCCTGGTCGCCGTCACTGCGAAGACCAACCGGTCCAAGGCCGACCAGGACCCGGCCGAATGGATGCCGCCAGCGGCCACGGCCCGGTGTACGTATCTGGCCGACTGGGTGGGCACCAAGCTCCGGTGGGCCCTGACCGTCGACCGGCGCGAACGCGACACACTGCGCCAACTCGCAGCCGGCTGCGAGAGCACCGACGTCGAGTACGAGCAGGCATAGCACCAACCGCGGCCCGCAGCTTCCGCCGGGACGCAGCGGTGCGCCGCAGGCACGGGCCTGCGGCGCACCGCCACAGGCCGTTGCTGTCGCCCTGACCACGACCGCCTGTACGTCGCCAGCCGGGCACGACGCATCAGCCGCTCGGCTCGCGGAATTGAACCGCCCGCTGTACACCTTTGTGACGTTGGGTTGCTGGCGCGTTCCCACTCCGATTGCGGCTTGAATCCGCACAACCCCACAGCATGGTGATAGGCATCACTTAGCTCCTTAAGGCGGAATGTCGGTTCCACTCCATAGATCACGATTCATGAAGGTATCCAGGCGAACACTCTTGCCTATACGTTCCCGCCCACAACTTCTTCATGAAATCTTCATTTTTTGGGCGGGGGATGACGGGGATGCCTGTCACGGTGCGTCGAAGACGCTTTCAACGGGTGTTATCGGCGGGGATGAGCGGGCTGCTGACAGCAGGCCTGCTGCCCGCGATGCTTGGCTCATCCGCCTGGGCTGCGCCTCGTCCGTCTAAAGGCGCCGCGACCACCGCCAACGTGCACGAGCCGGACGATCAAGCCCCCACCGAAGACGCCGCCCTGGAGCAGGCCAAGCGCAGTGGGCACGAGGTCGAAGTTGCCTCTCTGCGCGGCGAGTCGGCCGATGTCGTGGCCACTGCGGAGGGCAAGCTCCAGGCCCGGCAGTACCTGCGTCCGATCCGCACCAGGGTCTCGGGGCAGTGGAAGGACATCGACACTGACCTGGCCGAGCAGAGCAACGGGACGGTAACGCCGAAGGCCACAGCCGTGGGTCTGGCATTCTCGGGCGGCGGTGACAAGCCGCTGGTGACGATGCGCAAGGCAGGGCGCGCACTGGCACTGTCCTGGCCGGGGACGCTGCCCACTCCGGTGCTCGACGGCGCGGAGGCCACGTATCGCGACGTACTGCCCGGTGTGGACCTGCGGATGGGAGCACAAGCAGACGGTTTCACTCAGCTGCTGATCGTCAAGACCGCCCAGGCCGCGCACAGTTCGGAGCTGGGGCAGCTTCGACTGAAGCTGGCGGCGGACGGCATCGACGTCAAAGAGACCGCTGCCGGCGGTCTGAATGCGGCTGACCAAGGTGCCGGCTCGCCGGTGTTCGAGGCGCCGACGCCGCTGATGTGGGATTCCAGCACGGGCCCCGGTTCCGACGCTTCCCAGAAGGGACTCAAGTTCCGGAAGGCTGCGGGGAGGACGTCCCGTGGCGCCGGGGCCTCGGATGGCGCCCAAGGCGATGAACCGTCGGCCGGTGAGTCGGGCAAGCTCGCGCCAGTGGGGGTGGACGTCCCGGCCGGCCAGGACCAGGTCGTCCTCAAGCCCGACGCCGACGTCCTGAAGGGCAAGGACACCGTCTACCCGGTCTTCATCGACCCGCAGTGGTCCACCCCTCGAGCAACCTCATGGACGATGGCATCGAAGTACTGGGCGTCCTCCCCGCAGTGGAAGTTCAACGGCGACCATGACGCGGGGATGGGGTACTGCGACTGGAACCACTGTCAGCCCGATGACACCAAGCGGCTCTTCTACCAGATTCCGACATCGGCGTTTGCTGGAAAGTCGGTGCTGTCGGCCGAGTTCGTCGTCCGCAACACCTGGTCCGCCTCCTGCAAGAAGAGAGAGGTGGAACTGTGGCGGACCCGACCGATCTCGTCCTCGACGACCTGGAACTCCCAGAACGAGTCGGGGTTCTGGCAGAAGCAGCTGGCCTCGGAAACCTTCGCCTACGGCTACCAGGGCTGCTCGGCCAAGGACGCTGAGTTCGGTGTCAGATCCGCCGTGCAGGAGGCGGCGGACAACAAGTGGCCGACGCTGACGTTCGGATTGAAGGCCGCCAGCGAGATCGACGGTGAGGCCTGGAAGCGGTTCTCGGACAAGGCCTATCTGCGGGTGACCTACAACCGGCCACCGCCGCAGGTCAAGCCGTCGCAGCTGACGATGAAGTACGGCGGCACCTGCAAGAAGTCCGGCGCTGCCGCTCGGATCCGCACCCGGGGAGACATCTACGCCAACGATGTCACCGATCCCGACCGGGACAAGGTCCAGGTCCAGTTCCAGGCGAGCTGGGATGCCGGGGACGGCAAGGGCAGCATCGCGCGATGGAAGCCGGGTCTGACGACGGCGAAGCGCTCCGGCTCCTCCTTCTCCATCAGCCTGCCCGCCTCGATTCCGGCGAAGAAGACGGTGAGCTGGGCGGTGCGGACCTACGACGGCGCGCAGTACTCCCCGTGGTCGTTCACCGGTTCCGCCGAGGCGTGCTACTTCGTCCTCGACACCCAGGTGCCCGCGGCCCCCACGATCAGCTCAGGGGAGTTTCCCCCCTCCGACCCCGAGAATCCGGAGGATCCCTGGTACGACGGGGTGGGCCAGTACGGCACCTTCACTGTCGCTGACACCCACCGTGACGTGAACCGCTACCAGTACGGCGTCAACGGCGACCCGTCCGACAAGAACACGGTCACGACCAGTGCTGGCGCGGCGCGGAACATCCCGGTCCAACCGGAGAAGCCCGGACTGAACTTCGTGACCGTCCAGGCCTTGGACGTAGCAGGCAACAACAGTGAGATCCGCACCTACCGGTTCCGGGTCAAGGCCGGCCAGCCCGAGCGCGCCACCTGGCAGTTCGACGAGCCGACCGGCGCCACCGAGGCGAAGGGTTCCACCCCGGCACGGACCGCCGACCTGCACGGAGGCGCCATACCCGGTGCACAAGGAGTGGCTGGCACCACCGCCTTGTCCTTCAATGGCACCGACGGGTACGCGGCCACTGACATCCCCGTCGTCGACACCTCCCGCGGCTTCTCCATCTCGGCCTGGGTGCGCCCCAGTCAGATCCCCGACCATCCGGCGATCGTCGCCACCCAGCCGGGCAACAACCGGCCGGGCTTCGAGCTGTACTACTCCTCCGACCTCAAGCGGTGGGTGTTCAACCAGTACACGTCCGACAGCCCCGACGCCGGGATCGCCCGCGCGATGGCCGCCCAGCCCGGCGGTGTCACCGCCAACGAGTGGACCCACCTGGTGGGCGTCTACGACAGCACCGCCAAGGTGCTCCAGCTGTACGTCAACGGCAAGCTGGCTGGTCAGACGCCGTACACCACCGCGTGGAACGCCCGCCGCGGGCTTCAGCTGGGGGCCGGTTCCTACGACGGTAAGCCCGGCTCCTTCTTCCCCGGATCCCTCGACGAGGTGCAAATCTTCGACAAGCCCGTCTCGGCCGGCGAGGTCACCCAGCTGTACAACAAGGAGCGCATCCACGGCCCCGGGCGGCCTGCCCGCGCACTCTTCCCGCTCGATGAACCGGCCGACGCCAAGCAGGTCACCGGCCACGGCGACGTCATGCCCGCCGCCCTCCATGGCGGCGCCGAGCCCGGCAAGGCAGGGGTCGCGGGCAACGCCCTGACGCTGGACGGCAAGGACGACCACGCCTCGGTGGACGCGGCGCACTTCAACACCGAACGGTCCTACGCGGTCACCGCCTGGGCCCGGGTCACCGACGCCACCCGCAACCAGACCATCGTCGCGCAGGACGGCGGCTTCCTCAGCTCCTTCTACCTCTCGTACGAGGCCTCCGGCGGCCTGTGGAGCGCCCGGCTGGCCACCAAGGACGCCACCGACGGCAACGTCACCCAACAGCGCATCGCCTCGAAGCGGAAGGCGGCCATCGACAAGTGGGCGCACCTGGCCGCCGTGCACGACACGATCGACAACACCGTGAGCCTGTACGTCAACGGCATCCTGCAGGGCAGCACCTCCGCGCCACAGGCCTGGTACGGCGACGGTGCCCTGCAGATCGGCCGGGCCCTGTACCGCGGTTCGTACACGGACTACCTCACTGGTCAGATCGATGACGTCCGTGTCTTCGACCGCCCGGTCTCCGAGGGCGAGATCCACCAGCTCGTACAGCGCCGTCCGGTCCTGACCGGCCGGTGGCAGTTCGACCAGGCGGCCACGCCCGGGGCCAACTCCGTCGCGCAGGGGCCGACCATGACGCTGGGCGGCGGGGCGAAGCAGGTGCCCGGAGCCGGTTTCCTGGGAGACGGAGGGCTGGTGCTGGATGGCGCCCAGAACTATGCCTCCAGCTCGATTCCCCTCGACACGAGTGAGAGTTTCACCGTGACCGCATGGGCACAGGCGGCATCGGCCCCCACCCGTCCGGCGTCGCTAGTGAGCGCTGAGGCAACGAATGCCAGCAGCTTTGCCATGGGGTTCGTACCGAACCCTAAGAAGACAGGTGATGGAGTGTGGCAGGCGGTCACCGCCCGGACTGACACGAGCGATACCGACTACGACTGGGCAGGCAGCGCGCGCCCCATGAGCAGCGTGGCGGACTGGAACCACATCGCGATCGTGTACGACGGCTTCGCCAGGCTCCTGCGTATTTACGTCAACGGTGAACTCGGTGAGGCGGCCTGCCTGGACGCGGACGGCGACGGCCGGGCCGACGATGAGCAGTGCACCGAGGTGGTGCCGTGGGCCGAAGACGTGATCTCCATCGGGGCCCTGACGTCTCTGCAGATCGGCCGGGCGAAGGGGCGCGGCGCCTTCCGGGACTACTGGCCTGGCGCGATCGACGACGTCTGGGCCTTCCAGGGCGCGCTCACCGATGAACAGATCGGCCGCCTGGCTGGTGAGTGGTACGAGCTGCCCAGCGAGGTACCGAACGTGCCCGACGCGGGCTGATCACCTGGCGGGCGGTTCGGACCGCCCGCCACACACCAGTGCACTTTCTTCCGGAGTCAAACACCACGGTGCCGAGGGCTCCGATCGGTGAGCAACAAGGGGTGGGGACAGAAGTGAACGGCATACGTGGTCTCATCAGACGTGCTCGGCTCCGGCGCAGAGTCGCTATGGGCGTCTCTGTGGTGCTGGTTGGATCCCTGTTGCAGGCTCTCCCGGTGGCTCAAGCGGTAGCGGCACCTGGAGCATCGAGCCGCCCCGACGTCGGAAAACCCGTTCCGGGAATCGATGGCATGCGGGTCAAACCGCGGAAGCTGGCCAAGGGGCCACGCGTCCCCCAAGCACACCCCAAGAGCGATTGGCCCGCGGCCGGTTCCGCAATCCTCCATCCTGCCGAAGGAAGCGCGGCTTCGTCGGCTTCTGGTGCGGGCGGGGATCTGCCTCTCACACTGGCGCCCGCCCAGAGTGTCAAGGCATCGTCCGCTGCGAGGCGCTCCGCGACCCCCCGCGCGGTGACCGCTCGAGTCCTCGGCCAAAAGCAGACCCGCCGGGCCGGCGTCGACGGCATGCTGTTCACGCTCCAGCCGGAAACCGCAGCCACGCCGAAGGGCGCTGTGTCGCCGGCGCCCGTGCGAGTGACCGTCGACTACGCGGCGTTCGCCGGGACCTACGGCGGCGGCTACGCCTCCCGTCTGCGTCTGGTCGAACTCCCCGCGTGTGCGGCGACCACTCCGGAGAAGGACGGTTGCCGCACCGATCGGCCTCTTCCCGCCAGGAACAACGCCGAAAAGCACACCCTGACAGCGGCCTCTGTGCCGCTGCGGGCGAGCGGTCCCACCGTGCTGGCGGTCGTCGGTGACGACAAGAGCGTGAAGGGTGACTACAAGGCGACCAGCCTCTCCCCCTCCGCCACGTGGAACACCAACCTCAACACCGGTGACTTCACGTGGTCCTACGACATGCCGGTCCCGGAGGTCCCCGGAGGTCTCAAGCCGAGCGTGGGTCTGTCGTACTCCTCCGGCTCCATCGACGGCCGCACCGGCAACAGCAACAACCAGGGGTCCTGGGCCGGTGACGGCTTCGAGCTGTGGCCGGGCTACATCGAGCGCCGCTACAAGCCCTGCTCCGACGACGGGGAGAAGCACGCCGACGGCAGCAAGCCCGCTGACCTGTGCTGGGGCTACGACAACGCCTTCATCTCCTTCAACGGCAAGGCCGGCGAACTGGTCCCGGCCGGCAAGGACGAGTGGAAGCTCCAGAACGACGACGGCACCAGGATCAAGCGACTGACCTCGTCGGCTCGCGACAACGATGACAACGACAACGAGTACTGGGAGCTGACCGAACCCTCCGGTACCCGCTTCTACTTCGGCTACCACAAGCTACCCGGCTGGGCAGCCGGCAAGAACACCACGAACTCGGCCTGGACCGTGCCCGTCTTCGGCAACGACAGCGGCGAGGACTGCCACAAGGACGCCTTCAAGGACTCCTGGTGCCAGCAGGCGTGGCGCTGGAACCTCGACTACGTCGTCGACCCGCACGGCAACGCGATCTCGTACTACTACGACAAGGAGACCAACTCCTACGGCCGCGACCTGGACAAGGACGACGACACCCCCTACACCCGGGGCGGCTACCTCAAGCGCATCGAATACGGCCGGTCCTCCGGTGACCTGTACGCGGGCAAGCCGCTGGCGCAGGTGTCCTTCGCCAACTCCGAGCGCTGCCTGCCGCAGAGCGGGGTCACCTGCGCGGCCGACACCATCGACGCCAAGAGCTTCTACTGGTACGACACCCCCTGGGACTTGAACTGCAAGGCCGGCACCGCCTGTGACCAGGGGCGTCTCTCCCCCACCTTCTGGACGCGCAAGCGGCTGACGGGGGTGACCACCGAAATCCTCAAGGACGGTGTCCTCACCCCGGTCGACTCCTGGGCGCTGGCTCACCGCTGGGGCAAGGCCGACGTCGACTACCAGCTGGAACTGGAGTCCGTCCAGCACACCGGCCGGACCGATGCCACCCCGATCACCCTGCCGAAGACCACCTTCGCCTACACCCAGCTCGCCAACCGCCTCGACAAAACCGGCGACGGCTACGCCCCCTACGTCAAGGACCGCCTGTCGACCATCGACGACGAATACGGCGGCCAGACCGACGTCAACTACTCCAAGCCCGCCTGCGCGTTCAACGACCTGCCCACCCCGGAGTCCAACACCAGCCGCTGTTTCCCCCAGTTCATCGGCGGCAGCTCCAGCGACGACATGGACAGGGAGTGGTTCAACAAGTACGTCGTCGAGTCCGTGACGACCACCGACCGCACCGGGGGCGCGCCGGACCAGGTCACCCGCTACGACTACCTCGATGATGCGGCCTGGCACTATGACGACGATGACGGGCTGACCAAGGAGAAGTTCAAGACCTGGTCGCAGTGGCGCGGCTACGGCCACGTCCGTGTCCGGACCGGCGGCCAGGGCACGGGTGCGGACGCCATGAAGACGCAGGAGGACAGCTACTTCCTGCGCGGCATGGACGGCGACCGCAAGACCGCGAGCGGCGGCAGCAAGGACGTCAGCGTCTCGCTGGGCGCTGGGGAGGGCGAGCCTCTCACCGACGACGCCTCCGCTGCCGGATTCGCCTACAAGACGGCTACCTTCTCGCGGCCGGACGGGAAGGTCCTGGCCAAGACCGTCAGCCGGCCCTGGCACCACCAGACGGCCAAGAAGACCCGCGACTGGGGGACGGTCACCGCCAACTTCTCCGGCACGGCCAGCACCCGCGCCTGGACCTCCCTCGACGACGGCGCCGGTGCGAAGTGGCGAACGACCACCACCGCCTCTGCCTTCGACACTGTTGCCGGCCGCGTCAAAGAGGTCAGCGACCGCGGCGACGACTCCACCGCCGACGACGACCGGTGCACCCGCACCACCTACGCCACCAACACCGACAAGAACATCCTCACCCTGCCCGCCCGGGTCGAGACCGTCTCCACCGAATGCGGCACCAGCCCGGACCGGTCCAAGGACGTCATCTCCGACGTCCGTACCGCCTACGACGGCGGCAACTACGGCGCCGCGCCCACCAAGGGCGATGCCACCGCCGCCGCCACACTGAAGAAGCACGACGGCACCACGGCCACCTACCTGGAGACCGGTACCACCTACGACAACTACGGACGCCCGGAGAAGGCCACCGATCTCACGGCGAACGTGGTCGCCATCGGTGACAGCGCGCCGACCCGCACCGCCCGCGCCGACGGCCGCACCACCACCACGGTCTACTCCCCGGCCACCGGCTTCCCGGCCAAGACCGTCGTCACCACACCGCCCGCCGTCGCCAAGGACAGCACCACCGCGCAGACCACCACGACCGAACTCGACCCGCTGCGCGGCCAGCCCCTCGCCACCGTCGACACCAACAGCAAACGCACCACGCTGAAGTACGACGCGCTGGGCCGCTCGGTGAAGGTATGGCTGCCCGACCGCGGCTCCATGCCCACCTACCAGTTCGCCTACTTTGTCGAAGAGGGCAAGCCGACTGCCGTCGCCCAGTACACCCTCAACCCCACCGCCCAGTCGCAGACGGTCTCCTACACCCTGTACGACGGCTACCTGCGCGCACGCCAGACCCAGGCTCCCGGCCCTGACGGCGGGCGGCTGATCAACGACACGTTCTACGACGAACGCGGCCTGGCCGCGAAGGCCTTCGCCCCGTACTACGTGTCCGGGAAGCCTGAACGTGCGCTCTTCAAGCCCGCCGATGCCCTGAGCGTCGAGACCCAGACCTGGAAGACCTACGACGGGCTGGGCCGGGAAACCGAGAGCCGGGACGTCGCCGGAAACGGCGAGGGCGGCAAGGTCCTGGCGGTCACCAAGACACGCCACGGCGGCGACCGAACCACCATCGTCCCGCCAGAAGGCGGCACCGCCACCACCACGGTTACCGACGCCCGCGGCCAGACCACCCAGCTCCTGCAGCACCACACCCGATCCGCCGACGCCCCAGCTGACACCACCCGCTACTCCTACACCCCGGCAGGCAAACTCGAAGGCGTCACCGACCCCGCCGGAAACAAGTGGGCCTACCAGTACGACCAGTTCGGCAACCAGGTCTTGTCCAAAGACCCCGACAAGGGCACAACCAAGGCGGCGTTCGACGACCGCAGCCAGCAGATCTCCAGCGAGGACGCCAACGGAGCCGTGCTGGCCACCGTCTACGACGGCCTCGGACGCAAGACCGAGCTGCACGACAAGACACCCGACGGCCCGCTGCGCGCCAAGTGGGTCTACGACACCGTCACCGAGGCCAAGGGACAGCTCGCCGAATCCACCCGCTACCTCGACGGCAAGCCCTACACCACCAAGGTCACCCAGTACGACACCCTCTACCGGCCGCAGCGCACCGAGACCGTCATCCCCGACTCCGAGGGCGCACTGGCCGGCACCTACCACGCCGGCACCTCGTACTACGAAAACGGCCTGCCGAAAGCGCGCAGCTTCTCCCGCATGGGGAACCTTGCCGGCAAGGGGTGGAACTACAGCTACGCCAACGACACCCTGCGGATGACCACCGTCTACGGCGCAGACATCCGCTCCGACGCCACATACACACTCGCGGGCCAGCCCCTCACCTACAAGATCGTCGGAAGCGGCGGCAAGCCCACCCAGGTGACCAACAGCTACGAATTCGGCACCCGGCGCCTGTCGAATTCCCGTGTCGACCGTCAGGACGTCCCCGGCGTCGACCAGTCCGCCACCTACGGCTACGACCCGGCTGGCAACGTCACCTCACTGTCCGACGTCTCCCGCACCGGCACCGACACCCAGTGCTTCACCCACGACTACCTGCGCCGGCTCACCGAAGCCTGGACCCAGGACGAGAAGACCTGCGCCGACAAGCCCGCCGGCAGCCTGATCGCCGGCCCGACCCCCTACTGGCAGTCATACGGCTACGACACCGCCGGCAACCGCACCAACCTCACCCAGCACGACCCCACCAGCGACGTGGCCAAGGACACCAAGACCGCCTACCGCTACCCCAAGCCCGGCACACCCCAGCCCCACACCCTCACCTCCATCGACACCACCGGCCCCACCGGCACCAGCACCTCCACCTACGGCTACGACAACACCGGCAACACCACCACCCGCACCCTGGCCGGCGACAAACAAACCCTCACCTGGGACATCGAAGGTCACCTCACCAAGGTCACCGAACCAGCCGGCGACAAGGGCACCAAAACCACCGGCTACGTCTACGACGCCAACGGCAACCGCCTGATCACCCACACCGATGACCGGACCACGCTCACCCTCGGTGACCACACCGAACTCACCCTCGACAAAGGCACCGACAAACCCAAAGCCACCCGCTACATCCCCCTCGGCAGCGGCAACCAGGCCGTCCTGGCCGACGACGGCACCTACACCCTCACCCTCGCCGACCGCCTCGGCACCGGCCAACTCGCCATCAACGCCGCCGACCAGACCCTCACCCAACGCCGCCAACTCCCCTTCGGCAGCCCCCGCGGCACCAAACCCACCAACTGGCCCGGCACCAAGGGCTACGTCGGCGGCACCGACGACACGGCGGACACCGGCCTCACCCACCTCGGCGCCCGCGAATACGACCCGGAAACCGGACGCTTCCTCTCCGTCGACCCGGTCATGAACCTGACGGACTCACAGTCCCTCAACGGCTACGCCTACGCCGGCAGCACACCGATGACGGATTCCGACCCCACGGGCCTCATGAGACCCGCCGAATCAGGCGCGAAGGGCTGCGACCCCGTCCTGTGCCCATGGATGAACTGGGGCTCGAAGCAGGACCGACAGCGCTTCCTGAACGGACTGGCGGCCATCAACCCGGCGAGATGGGGCGGCTACCGCAGCCATCCCAAAGCAGCGGTCCTCCCCGGACTCTGGGTCGATTCCACCTGGGAGCGCTCCGACGAGTTCACCAACGCCATCTACGCCGAGGCAACCAGCCGCCAACTGTTCTACCAGGGCATGTTCGACATCGACCCCAGGGAAGGAAGCACACAGGTCACCCTCACCAACCTCAAATTCGGGGTGTGCTCCGAGCTGGAAGGACACTGCCAGGAAAGCTTCGCCCAGCTCCTGTTCTCCTCCATGGCCAACGGCGCCATGACCTTCCTTGGCAGCCGCGACGGCGGGGGCGTACGAGCCGGCGGTGGCAGGCGAGGTGACACCTCCCCCTGCCCCCACAGCTTCCTGCCCGGCACCGAAGTAGCCCTCGCCGACGGCAAAAAGAAAAACATCGAAGACATCACCACCGGCGACACGGTCGTAGCCACCGATCCCGAAACCGGCAAGACAACGACCCGCCCCGTCGTCAGCACCATCGTCACCAAGGACGACAAGCACTTCACCGACCTCACCATCACAACGCCCGCCGGCGAAGCAAGCATCATCGCCACCGACACACACCCCTTCTGGTCCGTCGACAAGAAAAAGTGGATCAACGCCGGCGACCTCCGCCCCGGCACCCAACTCCGCACCCCGCAGGGCACCACCGCCAAGATCACCGCGGTCCGCCACTTCCACAAGCAGCAGCAGACACACGACCTGACCATCGCTGGCACCCACACGTACTATGTGCTGGCGGGTGACACCCCGGTACTTGTTCACAATTCAGGTGGCCCCTGTTCGCTCTACCGAAGCGACACACGTGGCCCGGACGAGATATTCGGGTCGGGATTTGATCCGCGAGGTGACAACATGGACCTCTTGGAGCATGCATCCGGATACTCAACAGACTCTGGGTATGTCTCCACCACCACTTCGGAGTCTGTGGCAATCAAGCGAGGCGGGAACGTCTATGAGATTCGCGGCGTTAATGGAGTCGACGTGAACAAGGAATTTCCAGGAAATCCATTTGCACATGAACGAGAGATTGCAATACCAGGGCGGGTCGACACGAGTTGCATCGTTGCATGCAGGCTCCGAGATGGGACTAGGGTTCGGAACCCCAACTATGGAGGGGGATGATTGTGGAGGAGTTGACCCGGACGGCAAAAAGGGTAGATGGGGAGAAGGTGGATGTGTTGCTCCGAATTTCCACACCGCCTTCGACTCTTCGGATTAGGTTAATCGATGAAGAGTTTGAGCACGTCTACGAAGAGGTCGATCTGCTGGAATGCCTCAAGTCGGCCCGCCGCGACCTTGAAGGTATGGGTCTGCTTCTGTGTTGCCAGGGTGCAAGATTGAATGTCTTCCCGTCGGGGATGACTAGGCAGATGTCGGAAGGTCGACTGGCCTACTCATTGCAAGCGGGAAGAGTGCCCTCCGACGACGACCTCGTGGACATCTTCGCGCCAGCAGACTGCTCCGAGGTCGCGACACTAGAAGACCAACTAGCGGCGGTGCGAGAACTGTTTCGCATGAAATGAAGTCGGCTTCGCCTCGGGCGAATCTGATGGCCCCACCGGATTATTCCGGTGGGGCCATCAGGGTGGTTTGACGGCAGCGCTGACGGCAGCTTCAGGGGACGACGGCTGCGGCGGATGGGTCTTCAAGGACGTCCGCCGGCGAGGGTGTCGATGGCCTGGCGTTGGAAGCGGAGTCGGATGTGGGCGTAGCGGTCACGGTGATGCCGATGTGGGCTTGGCCGAGGAGTTCTGATCACGACCAGTTCGACGCCCTGTTCCAGCAGGAGGGAGGTGGTTGAGTGCCGAAGCCGTGGAAGCGAATGTGGCGGAGGCTGGCCTTGCGTGGTGAAGGCGCGGGTGAGGTTGGGCCGGTCGATCGGTCTGCCCTGCGCAGTGGTGAACACGTGCCCGTTGTTATGCCATTCGGTGGCTGCGCCATCTCGAAAGCGAACCCAAAATAAAGGGTGTCACAATCGCGTCTGTGTAGCAGGTCAAAGGTCCTTCAGGGATCGAGTTAGGGTGGGTTGGCCGGAGGCGTGCCGTCAGGGTGATGGTCGATCCAGGAGAGGCCGCCGAGGTCGAGGCGAATCCTGGTTCAGGTGACGGCGACGTTGGCGAGACAGGCTTCTGCGTCATCGATCGGGGCGGGAATAGGTCGTCCGGAGTTGTCCTGCTGACTGCTATCACGGGGCGGTAGGAAGTCACCTGCGATCCTCACCCTGAGCCATTCATGCCCCTTGGCCTTCATCACGAGTCACCGGAGCCTCCTGTCGACGTACTTAACCCGCAGCCTCCTACGGCCGCACCACTGACTTCCCACCCCAGACGATCGATTTCGTGGAGCTGATGCTGCGGCCCTGCTGCCTCCAGCCGCCCGAAAAGCCCGAGCCAGCCACGGCACAACCCCTTGGAAGGTTCCGAGGCGTGTGAAGCACAGGCGATGCACGTACGCTGGTCTGTCATTCCCGGAGCCAGACCAGCAGACAGCGACAGAGCAATGGTCTTCCGGCTGCGGCATCCCGGGCGGTCGGTTTACTCTTCCTCGCTTCCTGAGCAAGTCGGAATTCGTTGGCCTTGCGGAGGAGTTCCTGATGGCGGAACGGGGGGGTCTGAGCGTGCATGTCGCTGATGCTGCGGCCTTCCCCAAGGTGAAGGTCAAACAGCGAGCTTGCGCACTCTCACATGCTCGGGCTGCGCCGCTTCCCGTGATTCTGCATCGGCTGGACGTGAGGGCCAGGAGGCTTGTTGTGCTTCGCATTCTCGCTACGTTCTGAGGTACGGCAGCGGGAGTTCTGGTGGCTCACGCACTGCATTCCGGCGAGCCAGCGTTGTTCTGGTCGTTTGCGCAGGGCGGGCTGCCAGCGAGCCTCGTTGGTCCATGCTCTCGGGGCATCTGAACGCCGTCGATGCACCAGCGGCTGAGCCGCGCCACTCTGGCACTTACACCATGGCTCGCGGTGGCTGCAGCCATCACTGCTTCAGTGGGCTGGTGTGGCGGGGCACACTGGGGCGGTTGCTTGGCCTCGTAGGTAAGCAGACCGTTCTTCATCGGTGAAATCCCGGTGGAGTACCCGGCAGATATGCTTAATGGCTTCGACCTCGTTAGGAACGGCCGGGTTCCACAGCCGCATAGTTCCGTCGCCGCTTCCGGTGGCGAGGATCTTGCCGTCAGGGCTGAACGCTATGGAGTCCGCCACGCTGGAGATTGCGAGGCGGCTTCGGAGTGGGAGTGCGGCGGCTCTGTAGAGGCTGGCAGCGGCTTCAGCGGTAGGACTGGTGTGGTGTGCATGAACCGCGAGGAGTGAGGCCAGGTCGGGGTCGGACTTCAGCAGGGCGTCCGATTGGGCGGCCAGTTGTCGGGACTGGGCTCGGTGCTGCGCGGTGATGGCAGTGTGTTGTGCAGTGACGGCGGTCTGCCGTTGCCAGAAGGCCACTCCTGTCGCGATCAGAGCGAGAACAAGCATGCTGGCCAGGACTGTATTGATACGTCGGGTGCGGCGGGCCTCGGCCTGATGATGCTGCTGGCTGGCGGTCAAAAAGTTGGCATTGTCGGCGGGCAGGGAGCGTTGGTGGGCCCAGTCCAGGCCTTCGGCGAGGACGGTACCGGCCAGGAGGTCCCCGGCGTGGCCGGTACCGGCGTGACGCTCCTGTTGCTGTTCAGCGCGGTGCAGCCAGGCTTGGAAGCGGTGGTTCTGAGCGACCCAGTCGCGCAGATCGCTCCAGTCGCGAGGGCGTCATGGATGAGCTCCGCAATCGGCTCGCCAGGGCCGGCATCGGGCTGCGGCGCAGTACCGGTGGTGATGATGCGGTGGCCTGTCACAGGTGCCCCTTGGGGTTACCGAGGGTGCGGGCCGGCTTGCCTCAGTGGCCCGGGAGGCTTCCGTCGGGGTGCTGTTCGACCCAAGCGAGGCCTCCGATGTCGAGTCGGGTCCGGGTTCGGGTCACAGCGACGTAGGCGAGACGGGCTTCGCCGTCATCGATCGGGCCGGGAATGGGGCGGCCGGAGTCGTCCTGCTCGTCGCTGTCGCGTGGTGGGGGGAAGTCGCCGGCGATCCGCACGTTGGGCCATTCGCGACCTTTGGCTTTGTGCGCGGTCGAGACGGTCACGTGCGCCTGGCCTTCATGGGTGAGCTGGTTGACGGCGGCGAGGATGGCGTCCGTGCCGTGCTTGTCAACGAGGTCGACTAACGGCTGCAGGTCGCGCCCTGCCGGGTCGTACGAGGCGTAGTCCTGCAAGTCGCCCCATGAGGTGAACAGCACGAGTTCGGGGTGGCTGGTTCGGCGGCCTTCCTTCAGGTCGCGAGCAGCCAGGGCCAGGGCGCGCAGGCTCTCGCCTCCTCCGACGAGGGCTACGCGGCGTCCCGTAGCGAGGAGTTGGACGACTTCGGTGATGGCACCGACGTTCGTGCGGCACAAGACGGCGTCCGGGCAGGAGACCAAGCCGAGTTCGGTGGGGATCGCTTCGCTGCCTTGCAGGCGGATAGGTGCGCTGGCGATGGCGAGCCAGCGGTTGGCTTCGCGTGCGAGGAGGGGCCCGAAGCGAAAGGACTTCGACAGGGCCAGGGAGGTGCCGTCGAAGGCGGTCATGACGTCTTTGGCTCCGCGCCACTGGTAGATGGCCTGGGCGGAGTCGCCGACCATGACCAGTTGGGCGTGGCTGCGCTGGTTGTTGAACATCTGCTCGACGACGGGGTTGGTGTCCTGGGCCTCGTCCAGGAGCAGGAAGTCGGCGTCGATCTTCGGGTTCGTGAGTGACCAGATCTTGAGGTAGTGGTCGTGGTCGAAGCGGACCTTGCCCTCGTCCGGGTGTTGGAGGTCGGCCCAGGCTTTGCGGGCGAAGGGCGCGATCAGTTGGGCGAGTTGTTGGTGCAGCGGTGCTTCTTCGAGTCCTCTGAGGCGGGGGACGTGATGGTAGGTGATGGCAGGGTCGGCGGAGTGGCAGAAGCGGGTGACGGTGCGCAGGGTGGCGTAGGAGAGGGTTTTGGGTGAGAGGTCACGTTCGCCGATGCGGACGGGCTTCGTGATGCCCAGATCATGTCCGGTTTGCCAGGCTGGGCGACGTGGGGCGTTGAGGCGTCGGGTGTAACGGTGTCCGATGGCGGCGAAAGCCAGGGCGTGGGCAGTCTTGCAGGTGACGGTGTTGGGGAAGCGGGTGGCGGCGTCGCGGGCGATGGCCCGGTTGTAGGCGATGTAGCGGCCGCGGCGTTTGGTGCCATGGGCGAGCAGGGCGAGGGTGGTGGTTTTGCCGGTGCCTGCGCCGGCTTGGAGGGCGAGGTGGTCGCCGGCGTGGAAGTGGTCGGCGGCGGCGGTTTGTTCGTCGGTGGGGTTCAGCACCTGGGTTCCATCTGGACAGTCGGGGTGGGTGTCAGCTTGGGGCGCTGTTGATCCGGTGAAGCATCGAGTCACGGACGCGCATGACGGGCGTGCCGGGAGACTGCGTGGTCCGGTTGCAGGGGGTGGGACTGGAGTGTGGCGGGGCTGAGCTGGCGAGTATCACTTGGTGCGTCCGTGGTGCCGGATGGCGGTGGGTAGGCGGGGGTGCATGTGCGAGTGGTGAATCAGCGGGTCGAAGACCTCCCACTCGGCGAGTGCGAGGTCGGCGACCTGTGAGGCGGCCGCGTGGAGGGGGCAGCGTTGAGCGCGCCAGCGCAGCTGCTCTGTGTAGGGCAGTTGGCCCAGGTCGTAGACGGCCATTTTGGGTGCGGGAAGGGTGAGTTGGCCGTGGCGTGGCGTGGTGGACATGAGTGTCCAGGTTCCCGTTGGTGCATCCGGGGTGAGGACGGGGTGGGTGCAGCGGTGGCGTAGGCGGGTCTGTGCGACGCAGCGGATGTCGTCGAGGGGGCGCGGGGCGAGGTAGCGGCAGTACAGGAGTTGCACCACGGGTCGGGCGGGCTGGCACTGTGTGGGGAGTGGGGCTGGTGCGGGTTCGGTGGGGTGTGGGGTGAAGGCGCCGGTGTCGAGCAGGCGTCGGGTGCGCAGTGCGAGGTGGCGGCGCAGTTCGGCGAGCTGTTCGGTGAGTGGCGCGGTGGCGGGGTGTGCGGGGCAGAGGGTGGTGTGGGGGACGCGGCACCAGGGTGTGCCGTCGTGGGCGGGGTGGGCGATTCCGGAGCTGACGTGCCAGCGGTATCGGGCGGGAACGGCGGCCGCGGTCATCTCGTGCGGGTGGAGGCTGATGGGGTGCTGGTTGGTGCGGGTGTACCAGTCGATGCGGTTGCCGCAGTCGCGGCAGCGTGCCGGTTGAGCCGCGCACAGCAGACGGCTGGGGCTGTCCGTAGCGACGCGTAGGGCACGTGGACGGTGGTGCGGGCGGGTGGGGCTGCCGTCCCATCGGCGGGCCGGCAAGGCTGTGGTGGAGCGCATGGCCGTGAAAGTGACAGTCGGCGCGCCGGGCTCGCGGTGCCCATGCCGTCCGCATCCCACGGATGGCTCACTCGTGGCGTGAGTTCATTCGATTCGCGTCTGTGCGTTCGTGGTCGGGGCCCGGATCGGGTGGTCTGCCCAGGGGTGGAGCGAGGAAGCTATTCGGTGGCTTCGGCTGGCGGTGTGTGGCCGTCGCAGAGGGTGCCGAAGAGGTGCTCGATGGAGATGTCGAGGGCGTGTGCGAGGGCGTGCCAGGTCTTGAGGGTGCCGATGGTGCGGCCTTGTTCGATCTCGATGAGGGTGCGTCTGGCCAGGCCACTGCGGTGCGCGAGTTCGTCGTAGGTCCATCCGCGCTCGCCCCGCAGCCGTCCCAGCTCCAGACGCAGGGCGGTGAGGTTGGGGTCGGGCGGGAAGATCGTCACCTTCTTATCCGAAGGTGCAGACCCCTGCCCTGTCAGTGCAGACCTCTGCCCTATTTCTGCTGGTGGCGGCCGTGCGGGTCAGGGCAGAGGTCTGCACTACCGTTCCGCCCGCCCCCCCCATCACAACCCTCGAGGGCCACCTTCCCCGACGCGGACGAGACAGAAAGGCTTGCGGTCATGAGGCTGTGCGCGACCGGACGAACAGTGCGGCGCACCTGGACAGTCGAGCTGCGCCCGCAGCGCGGCGGCCCTGTGATGGCCTGTCCGGACTGTCCTATGGCGAGCAGGCGCTTGCCGCTGGGAACGGCGGCAGTACGGCCCGCCGTGGTGGGGCATCTGGCCGCCCACGCCCGAAGCGACGCACTGCCGGCACATCTGCGCACCTGCCAGTGCCACGCACGGGGCTGCCATTGGCATCCGCGCCACCGCGGCTGCTCAGGCCCCATCCTGCTGGTGCTCACCTGCGAACGCGGCGGGCGCCTGTGGCGGCTGACGGACGCCTGCACCGCCTGCGCACGCGCCACCGCACACAGCGCCATCGTCCCCGAAGCCGCATTCACGGCAACCGTCCTTCCCCCTCCCCCGCGACGCCGCAGGAAACGGGGGAGGGGGCCAGGGACGGCAGTCAGGATCCGGGAGATGCTCAGCTACCTCGCGGCCGCACTTCCTGCCGAGGCCGACGCCGCCGCCCGGCTGCTTGCCCTGCAAGGCGCGCTGCGGGCAACGGCCTCAGGACGGCTCCACCTGCCAGCAGGCCTCCTGCGAAGCCTGCGCTTGAACCAACGGCCATCTCCGTGGCAGGGATTGGAGCAAGTTGGCTGGCTCATCCGCCTGCCTGCAGGGATCACAGGTGTGCCCCGCGGGGTCACAGCACAGCTGCTTGACGCCGCTGTCCTGACACAGGCGCCAGGGCGGCAAGACCGTGCCCACGCCGCAGACAAGGCTCTTCGCCTGACCTCCTGCCGGGCACTTCGCAACCTGCCGACCTCAGATCGGCTGACCGCACTCGCTCTGGTCACTCACCTCTCCCCCGGCAGCGTGCAGGGCGCCATCGAAGCGGACAGGATCGGGCGTGTGTGTGCTGTGCCTCCTGACATCCTTGCCGCCACGCTCGACCGCCTGGTCACCGCCCGGGTAACGGACTGGTGGTCGTACGACCAAGGGGCGGAAGACATCACCTGGGCTCTCGGACCGGCGTTGGTCGAGCAGCATGCGAACGTGTTCGCCGAATAAGGCCCTCGGCTGTGCTCGTCGATCCAACGCGACTTGGCCTGGATGCGTGCCGAGCACCCAACCCGATCACCTGCGCCGTTTACACCACCAAAACGGACAGAGCACTCGCTTTTCAAGGCAAGGGCGTTTGCCTGCCCGTCCGCTGGGCTGACCTCGCACCGGGGACAGCCGCGGCGGCCCGCAACAGTCTGTCTGGATCGCACTGTTCGCCGCTCCGGCGGCGGCGGGCGTTGTGCTATTGGTCTGGCAGTCCATTGTCGGCGGCTCGCCGCGGCAGTACGACCGTGATGCCAGGGAGACGTCATGGCAAGGGAGTTGCAGGTCCTCCACTTCGACGCCAACGAGGTGCGCCGTACCCTGCCACCGGACCGGTTGGCAGGGGTGGCGCTGTCGGAGCGGGGCGAGGTGTGGAAGCCGTCGCGGCATCCCTCCCGGCGCAGCATCGTTACCTGGTGGTGGTCGGAGACCAACAGGCGGCTGGTGGGCTGCCGTTCGCTGGAGCGGCTGTCGACGGCGATGCTGCTGGATTTCCATCCCGGGGTGGTCGATTTCGGCGCTTGGTCCGCGCAGTTGGTCTGGCGGGAGCGGGGCCGCGAGCGGCGGCTGGTGCCGGACTTCTTCGTGCGCACCGTTTCCGGGGCGACGGTGGTGGTGGTCGCCCGACCCTCGAAGGGGCCGGGCGAGCGGTTCGAGCGGGAGATGTCCGTGTGGCGCGAGGCGTGTGGGCAGGCGGGCTGGCAGCTGGCGTCACCGCAGCTGCCGGACAGGACGGCGCTGGCGAATCTGCGGTGGGTGTCGCGGCGGCGACATCCGCGTTTCGGTGACGCGGAGGTGGAGGCTGCGCTGGCTCGCGCGTTCGCCGAGCCGCGGCCGCTGGCGGAGGGCGTCGAGGACTGCGGGGTGTCGCGCCTGCTGGCCCTTCCCCGCCTTTACCACATGATGTGGAAGCGGCGCCTGGGCTTGGACTGGGCCGTGCCCCTGGGGCCCGAATCGTTGGTGGGGCCGATGAGCGCGGGCGAGCCGGAGGCGATGCGCCGCCCGTTCGCGGCGGAGCAGCCGTGAGCGGGCCGGAGCCAGCCGCTGCGGCGGACCGGGCGTCACTGCAGGTGCGCGGCGCACCGCGCGGGGTGCTGGCGCGCGGGGACGAGGTGCGGTGGCGGGGCGGCCGGTACCTAGTGGCCGGGCTGGACGGGATGATGGTGCTGCTGGACCCGTTGGAGAGCGGCGGGGTGCCGGCCGCAGTGCTCCTGTCGGTGCTGGCAGCGTCGGACGACTTCGCTGTCCTCGACGCGGCCGGGCATCCCCTGATCCAGTCGGAAATGCCCGACTTCGCAGAGCTGGAGGGTATCCCGGTCGCTGCGGCGGAGGCGGCGCGGCAGTGGCAGCGGGCGGTGGTCGAGGTCGACACCGGGCTGCCTCTCGGGGCACCGTCGGGGGCGCGGCCGCGGCCGGCTTTCGACCCTGCGTCGACGACGTTCATCGAGCGGTACCAGGCCAAGGCTGCCGAGATGAACGCGGTCCTGGGCAGGCGGGTGTCCTGGCAAACGGTCCAGGCTAAGCGGCTGGCCTACTGCAGGCGGCGCAGCGTGGTCGATCTTGTGGATGGGCGCAGCACCAAGCGACGGCGGCTGTACGGGGCGACCGACCCGCTCGTAGTGGAGCAGCTTCTGGTGCTGGTGGAGCGCCAGCGCCGGCGGGCGGACGCGCCGTCGGATGCGCGGAAGCTGTTCAAGTCGCTGCGGCGGGTGGTGCGTGCCGCGCACGGGGAGGGAGTGAAGGTTCCGGAGGAGCCGACGCTGTACAAGCTGTTGGGGCGGCTGGGCATCAACCCCAAGGACTGGGACTCTCCCCCGGGTGCGCGTGCGGCGGGGGCACGGATGGGGCTGCCGTTCTCGGTGACGAAGGCGACGATGCCGGGTGAGCTGATCCAGATCGACTCGACCGACCTAGATGTGTGGGTGCTGGGCGACGATGGCCAGCCTGCCCGGGTTGAGCTGACAGCCGCGATCTGTGTGGCGACCCGCAGCATCATCGCTGCCGTGGTACGGCCCAAGCAGCCGAGCCGGCGAGGCAAGCGGCGGAAGGCCGGCCGAGGCGGCCTGGTGTCGGCGCCGCGCGCCAAGGGGCGGGCGACGAAGGCAGTGGACGCCTGCGAACTGCTGGCACAGGCCCTGGTCCCGGCGCCGATGCGGCCCGGGTACGACGCGGCCGTCCACGCCAGCGTCTCCGACCTGCCGTATGAGGAACTGGTCGCTGTCGAACCCCGGTTCGCGCACGCCGCGGCCCGGCCAGTGATCATCCCCGACTTGGTCGTCATCGATCACGGCACAGTGTTCGCCGGACGGACGTTCTTCGACGCCTGCGAGTACCTGGGCATTTCGGTGCGGCCGGCCCGCAAGCGCACCGGCCAGGACAAAGGGATCGTGGAGCGCAGCTTCAGGACGGTCAAGTCGAAGTTCAGCCAGCGCGTAAACAGCTACACGGGCCGTGACCCGGTGCGGGTGCGACGGACCGTGAACGGCGAGCGGTTGTGGACGCTGGCCGAGCTCGACGCTCTGCTCCAGCAGTGGATCGCCCTGGAGTGGCAGAACACGCCTCACCAGGAGCTCGCCGATCCCTACGACGCCTATCTGCCCCATCTGACGCCGAACCAGATGTACGCGGCGTGCGTGGCGGTCGAAGGCTACCTGCCGATCCCGCTGACCCGCGAGGATTATCTTCGGCTACTGCCGACGGCGTGGGTCGGGGTGAGCGAGCAGGGCATCCGTCTGCACAACCGCACTTACGACCACCCCTCCCGCGATCCTCAGGAAGGGCTGAACCCCTTCCGGCTCACACGCTCGGATCTGCGAGGCAAGAGGAAAGGCCGGTGGGAGGTCCGGTACACCCCCAACGACCTGTCCCGGGTGTGGCTGCGCGATCACAACACCAACGGGTGGGTGGATGCCACATGGGTCCATAGTCATGTGGTCGGGGCGCCGTTCACGCAGTTCCTGTGGGACATTGCGGTCTCCCAGCATCTGGAGCGCGGCGGGCGCACCGAGGACGAGGAGGCGATCGCCCATGCTCTTGCCGAGTTGTTGGAGCGGGCCGAACGGGGGCCTGACGAGGCACGGCGGGTACTGGTGCCGGACGGGTATACGCCTCTGCCCGAGCCGGCCCCGCAGCGGGAGTTCGATCCGTACGCGGAGCGCGACCCCATCGACTGGTCGAAAGTCCCCCCGTCCGTCCCAGACCTGGATGTCGATCCCCTCAGCTTGGGCGATACCGGCCTGTACGGCGCACCGGAAGGCGACGAGGGGCCGGGTATCGACTGGGAGCAGGGTGCGATGGCGCCAGATCCCGCGCTAGATGCCTGGGCACATGCCGGCAGGGCGCGGGCGGAAGACGGCGTCGACGAGAGCCTCAAAGAGCGCTACCGGCAGATCTTCGCCCAGTTCGATCAGGCGCAGGCGGACGCTGGCACCGACGGCGACGTCTTGTGAGGGAGCGCGGTGCGGATGAGGCACCGGCACATTTGGAGAGGGGAACACCGTGGAAATGGAGCTGACGGTCGAGGAGGAACGGCTGCTGCGCGACACGCGTGCGCCTGAGCCGTTGCTGCTGGCCCCGCCTGCGCCGTCGTGGCCGGAGAACTGCCATGCGTGGAGGGCGCTCGCTCAGTCGTCTTTGCATGCTCCGAAGCTGGAGGACAGTGCCCCGGAGGGGACGAAGGTCGGCAGTCTGGACCCGCGGTTGTTGTTCCACGGACATCTGCGCACGGTCAACACTCCCGCGATCGCTAAGGCGAAGCTGCTGGTGGCCGAGCAGATCCTGGCCAACCAGCAGCGCCGGCACGGCAAGGCCGGGATCATCCTGGACGGGCCGCGCGGAACGGGGAAGAGTACGGTGCTGCAGGCGATCGGGGTGCACTGGGAGCGGCGGCTGTCGGATCTGTACGGGCCGGACGAGAACCGCATCCCGGTCATCACCCTGAACGTGCCCCCGCCGACGCGCGGCAGCATGCGCAACTGGGCTGGCGCGTTCGCTCGGTTCCTGGGCCAGGAGCGGGAGAGCGGAGACCTCACCGAGTCGGTAATTCGGACCATGCGCAATGCGAGGACGCGGCTGGTCCTCATAGACGGAATCGAGCGGCTGCGTACGGCCGCGGACGCGGAGTTGGCCTTCCAGTACCTGGATGTGATCAGCGAGGAGACCGGGGCAACGTTCGTCTACTGCGGACGCGGCGCCCAGTTCATTGTCGACCCCCTCACCCGGGACAACGACACCAAGCTGGATCCCACAGAGCAGTTGCGGGGCGACCACATGGTGCTGCGGACCAGTCGGATGGGATTCAGTGGCGAGGAGTCGATCGCCTTCGCGCGGGTCATCGACCTGTTCGATGCGGAGCTGGTGCTGTACCGGCACCAGCCGCACGACCTAAGGAAGGTGGCCGAGTACCTGCATACGCGTAGCCGCGGCTACATGCGGTCGCTGTCCCAGTTGATCTGCCAGGCGGCGCAGATCGCGATCCGCTCAGGCGAGGAGCAAATCACGCTGGAGGTGCTGGAGAAAGTGTCGCTCGGCCGTGTGGTGCATCTGTGATCCGCAAGCCCGGTCCGGGACGGGAGCCAGGGGCTGTTCGGCGTTTTCAAGCGCGGCCGGGCGTCTCGCGCATGGCCTGGTGTCGTCATGCGGGCGCGGCGGGTCGGGGTGTTTGCGGGTATTGAGGGTGGGGTCCCAGATCATGCGCAGCGCTTCGAGGGCGCGGCGCTGTTTCGGGGTGAGGAGTTCGGGGTGCCTGCGGCGCTTGTGGATCCACTCCCCCAGTGCGAAGGCGGGGGCGTCCTCGCGGGCGGCTGGGGTGGGTTCCATGTGGCGGCGGGGTACGTCGAGGTGGCCTTCGCGGTTGAGGAACGTGGCGGCGTGTCCGAGGGCCGCGTAGAAGGCGTGGCGTTGGGGGTCGTAGGCGCGGTCGGAGTGCATGCGGCCAGGCAGGGGCGGGATGCCCAGGTCGATCAGCAGTTCCTGCTGGCGTGGCTGGAGCTGGAAGAAGGTCAGCCGCTGGGTGAGGACCCAGTTCACGATGGCGCGGTGCTCGCCGGTGGGGCTGGTGGATGGCACGGCGGGGTTCCAGCCGGTGGTGGCGACGAGGGTGCGGGCGCGGATGTAGCGGCGATGCCAGTTCGTCCGGGGCGGGTTCCAGTCGGGGTCGATCGCGTCGAGCGCCTGGCGGTGCTCGTGGGGAAGGCTGCCGGTCTTGGCTTTGTGGCGCTGGGCGGCCAGCCAGGAGCCGAGCGGATGGCCGCCGATCTTTTCCTTGACGGGAACGTAGAGGTGTCCGTGAACGGCCGCCCAGGCGCGGGCGTGTTCGAGCATGGACTGGAATGTGCGGGCTGGCGTCGCCCACAGCATGCCCAGGGCGTCCAGGGCCTGTTTGTGCTCGGTGGGCAGGCGGCTCAGGAGGTGTCGCAGGCGGAGGTTGGTCAGGCACTCGCCCAGGGCGAAGCCGTCGGGGTCGGTGTAGTCGGCGGGAACGTTGAGGTGTCCGAAGGCGGTTCGGTAGCGGTGGGCGGAGGCGTGGGATTCCTCCCAGGTGCCGATGGCCGGCACGGTGATCTCCAGGCCGAGGGCATGCGCGAGTTGCGCGGCCCGTTCGGGGCGGGCGTAGTAGGTGGCCCGGGCGGGGGCGCTGCCGCTGCTACTGCGGGCGGGCAGGGCGATGCGGTCCATGAAGGAGTTGTCGTGGGCGCGCAGGGCCTGCAGGAGGGTGAGCAGGTTCTCGAAAGCGGAGCCCTTCAGCAGGGTGGTGGTGCTCAGGCCGTGTCGGAGGTAGACCGGGATGACCAGGGTGGTCTTTTTGCCCGCCCCGGGTGGCTGGCGCAGGCCGCGGCCGATGGCCTGGATGGCATCGATGATGCTGGAGCGGGGGGCGGCGAAGACGACGGAGTCGACGTCGGGCATGTCGACTCCCTCATTGAGGACCCGCACGTTGGACAGCACCGCGCACGCGCGGTCGGGGTCGGGGTCGGCGAAATCCTCCAGCAGGTCTCTGCGCCAGTCACCGGGATGTTCGCCGTGGATGACCTGAGACCACAGGCCGTCGATGCGCAGTTGCTCACCGGCTTCCTGCGCGGTGGTCGGCAGAGATTCGGCGAACGCTTCCGCGAGGGCGATGCGGTTGTGGAAGACCAGGACGCGGCGCAGCCCGTGTTCGGCGATCGCACGCAGGACGGCGACCTGGACCGCGGCGTTGCGCAGGCCGTCGTGGTGGGCGGTGTTGGCGGGCCGGCGGGCGGCGAGGATGTGGTGCAGGTCGGCGTCGTCGACGATGGGCATGACGACTTGGTAGTCGGCGAGGATGCCCCGTTCGATGGCTTCGGCCATGCCCAGTTCGAACACGGTCGGGCCGAAGATCTCGCGGTGGTCCATGGTGGCGAGAGGGACGCGCTCCATGAGCGGGAGAAGTTCGTCTCGGGCCGGGGCGCCCCAGACCCGGGGCGTGGCAGTCATGTAGAGGCGGATCTTGGCGGGGACGGCGGCGTCGTCGTGGATGGTGCCCCAGCCATCGCCGAACGCGGAGCAGGTGCGGTGGGCCTCGTCGATGATCACGAGGTCCCAGGGCGGCAGCCCGTACAGGTCGTGGGCGTCGCGGGTGTGGTGGAGGGAGTCGTAGGTGGAGAACACGGTGACCGGGCCAGTCGTGCGGGCGGCCTGGGCGATGGCCCGCGGGCCGCGCGGGCCGCGACACAACACCGCCTCCGCGGGGGCCAGGCCGCTCTCGGTCTGGCTGAGGGAGCAGACGGCGAGCGCCAGCCCCTTTCTGCCTGCCTCACGCCAGCGCCGAACGGTCTGGGTCACCAGGGCCTTGGTCGGCATCAGCACCAGCACGGTGCCCTGCGGTGCCAGGCGCTGCGCGGCCTGCTGGGCGACCAGCGTCTTGCCGGTGCCGCACGCCGAGACGACCGTCATGCGTTTCTCATTGGCTGCCGCTGCAGCCTGAATCGCGGCCAGAGCCGCGACTTGGTGCTCCCGCAGTTCCATGGCGCCTCCGTTCCCTTCTCGGGGCGGCGCCCCTGCCTCGGATCGCGCGGGAATGTACTGGCCGGGCCCGCTCGGCCGGACGGGCCACCGAGGAATTTCGGCCAAAGACACCGCCCGCGCCGACGGGAGCGGGCCAGCCTCGCGCAGATGAGCGAGCACCGGACGTATATGGGTTTGCTCGTCTCCCGGCGTGAGAAGCGGATGTCCGGCCAGGGGAAGGCATCGCCCCGCTGCGGGACGATTGGTGAGAGGGGCGCGTGGATGGTTCGTAGGGGAAGCGCGGCGGCCGGCCGGCCGCCGCGGAAAAAGCCATGGAGGCCGGCTCAGCGGCTGGGGTTGTCGGTGCGGTTGATCGGTGGGGAGTCGACCGGCTCCTACACCCGGCGCTTGGCGGACGCCAACGGCATCCCCGAGCAGGAGTTTTGGCCCATGTTGGGCACGCCGTTACGCAAGGCCGGTGTCCCGGGCGATCCACGCTACGGCGACGGCTATCTCAATGCGGCTGCGCTGGACCGGCTCGCTGTGATGACGGGCCGCTCGGTCGGCGAGCTGCAGGCCGCGCTGCCGAATCTGCGCGCGAACCGGCTGCTGACCGCGGCGGACGGACCGGCGTGGGACTGGCCTTGGGACACTCCCGGTTGCTTCCTGGTGCGGGTGTGCGAGCTGTGCGCCCGCATCAAGAGTACGGGGTTGAATTCCTATCTGGCCGCCGATGCCACCTGGCAGGTCTGCGCCAGGCACGGGCGTTGGCTGGACAACCGGCGCGAGCCCGGAACCGCGGCCATCCGGCTCTCGGCCGTGCCCGAGGTTGCCAATGCTCACCGTCTGAGGGTGTTGCTGGAGCGTCGGCTGGGCGCGGGCGGGCGGGCAATGTTCGCTGACGCCTACGCCATCGCCTCGTGCTGGTGGAACATCCCCGTGCTCAACGCGCCTGTGTGGCACACCCGCAGGCGGGCGTTGGGGCGCGCGGGGCGGGACGAACTGCGGGTCGCACCGCTGGTGTTCTACCCGGAGGCGGTGCGCCTCGCGTACCGGCTGGCTGCGCGGGAGCGGCGGCGGCTACGTCGCACCCTCACCGAGGGCGCGGACCGGGCCTGGCTGGAGAAGGTGGCGGCGCTGCTGAAGGAGTGGGGCATCCCCGTGACGGACGGCCTGGCCGCGGTCGAGGAGTGGATGGTGCGGCATGCCCCGGTGCGTCCAGCGCCTCCGGGCCGGACCGGGCTTGAGAAGACGATGACCGAGACGAAGCGGCCAGCCCGCGGCCGCTACCGGCGTCTGTCCTTGCACGCCCCGCACACCGACCCGGCGATGGATGCGGACTCGACGTTCCCGGAACGCTCGTGTCTGCCCTGGCGGCTGGGCGACCTGATGACTACTCAGTTGCAGCCAGCGCCACGCGGCTGGTACCTCGGCGGCCGCGCCTGACGCCCCGGGTCGTTCACTGCAATTTTTCGGCGAAGCCGTAGTAGCTGATCACGTTGCGCAAGTGCTCGTGGGTCACGCCGTAGAGTTGGACGGCCCAGCTGCGGGCGGTCTCCTCGTCGGGGACTCCGCCGATCGAGAAGTGGACGGGCCCGGTGCTCCCCCAAGCCGCCTTGCCCGCGCGGACTGCCCGCTCGATCAAGACCTGCATGCTAAGGGCCGCTTCGGGCTGCACGACGACCAGTTTGGTGGTGGAGGTGTCGACCCGGGCGCTCCACCCATCGGCACGCTGCAGGACAAAGGCGGTCGGCGTGTTGCCCCGGCGGGCCTTCCTGTAGGCGGCGGCCATCGCGTGCGGGCGGCCGGTGAGGTCTGCGACGGTGTCCTGCTGGCCGGCTCCTGCTCGCGTCCGACTCCGACGTGCTTGTGGGGGACGGGATTCACCGGGGGCCTGGCCGAACTCGGCTGCGCGGCGGGCAAGTTCCCGAATCGCGTTCAGAGCGCGGCGTTCGCCGGAGGCCAAAGACGCGAGGTGCTCATGGAACCAGGCTCCCAGCGGGAAAGAGCTGGCGGGACCACTCGCACTTCTCTTCCACACGGCCTGGTGGCCCGCGGGGATGTCCAGGTGACCTTGCTCGGCCAGGAAACGGGCTGCGTGCGACAGCCCCAAGCCGAAATCACCCCCGGTGCCGGTGCCCCTGGCAGACGGCGGCAGCAGGATCCCGGTGTGGGGTTGCGCTCCGATCTGCAGTAGCAGGTCCTGCTGCTCGGGCGTCAGGCGGAAGAACGTGGCTTCCTGCGTCCTCATCCAGCCGACGACAGCACGGTCGTGTTGGGAAGGTTCGTCCCCGGCCAGGCTCCATGTCTGGCCCCGGCCGCGGTAGCAGGCCTTGGCCAAGGCGTAGTAGGACTGCCACGCGGGCGGCCAGGGCGGATTCCACCACTGGTCGATCCGGTCCAGGGCGCTCTGCACCTCGACGTCCAGGCTCCCAGCGCTGGCGCGGGTCCGGCAGGTGCCCAACCATTTACCCAAGGCGTACCCGCCGACGACGGTGCTGGGGCGGACGGCGAGGTGGCCGTGGGTACGGGCGAACAGGCGAGCGTGGTCGAGCATGGCCTGGGTGGTGGTGGGCAACGTCCAGCACATGTCCAGGCGTTCCAGTGCGGTACGGCGCTCGGCAGTCAGGGCCCCCAGCAAGTGGTGAAGCCGCTGGGCGGCAGTCCACTGGCCCAGGCCGAAGCCGTCCTCGTCGGTGTAGTCGAAGGGGACGTTCAAGTGGCTGAAGGAGCGATGGTAATCGGTGGCAGAGCGCAGCCCCTCGGCCCAGGTGCCGGCGGCGGGAATGAGTACCTTCAGGCCCAGGACACGGGCGAGTTGAGCGGCGCGTTCAGGTTCGCTGTAGAGCAGGTCGCGGGTAATCAGAGTGTTGGGACGGGTCGGCGGGGGCAGGGTGACGCGATCCATGAACGACTCATCATGTGAGCGCAGAGCCTGCAGAATCGCGATCAGGGCGGCGAAGTCGGAACTTTCGAGGATGTTGGAGCCGTCGCCAGTCTCGGGCAGATAGACGGGAATCAACAAGGTGGTGCGCTTGCCCGCCCCCGGCATCTGGCGCAGGCCACGGGAGACTCCCTGGACGGCGTCGATGGTGCTGTAACGGGGGGCGGCGAAGACGACAGCGTCCAGGTCGGGCAAGTCGACGCCCTCGTTGAGCATGCGCGCGTTCGACAGGACCGCGACGTCCTGCCCGGGGTCGTCGAAAGCCGCGAGCAGGGACTGAGTCACGGTGTCGTCCTGCTCGCCGTAGACGGCATGCGACCACAGATGGTCGCGGCGCAGTGGATCGTGGACCTTGGCGGCGGTCTGCGGCAGGGTACGGGCGAACCCGGTCGCGGCTTCAACACGGTTGTGGAAGGCCAGGATCCGGCGCAACTTGTGTTCGTGGATGGCACGCACGACGGCGACCTGCACGGCGGCGTTGCGCAGGCCGTCGTGGTGCGCGGTGCCAGCGGGATGGGGATCGTTGAGGATGCTGAGCAGATCCCGGTCCTGGTCGTCCACGACAACGACCAAGACCTGGTAATCGGCAACGATGCCGCGTTCGATGGCGTCAGCCAAGCCTAGGCGGTAGACGATGGGGCCGAACACCTCTTCGTGCTCCATCGTGGCCAGAGGCGTACGGTCCTCGGCATCGAGCAGGCCGGCGTCGGCGCGAGCGGCCCAAACCCTCGGCGTGGCGGTCATGTAAAGACGAGTGGCAGCAGGTAACAGGGTGTCGTCGTGAACGGTGCCCCAGCCCTCGCCGAACGCGGCGCAGGTGCGGTGGGCCTCGTCGGCGATCAGTAGATCCCAGGCGCCCAGGCCACTGGAATGGGCGGCCGCCAGGTGGTGCAGGGAGGCATAGGTCGCCACCACCGCCGCCGGGCCGGGCGACCCGGCCACCTGAGCCGCGATGGCGGCCGGGTCGCTGGTCATGGTGAGCTCCCGGGACGACAGGCCGCTGTCGTCCTGAGACAGGGAGCACACGCCGATCAGCAGGCCGCGATACCCGGCTTCACGCCACTTGCGGGCGGTCTGCACCACCAGCGCTTTGGTCGGCACCAGCACCAGCGTCGCTCCCCGGCTGGCGAGTTCGGCGGAGACGCGCTGGGCGATGAGGGTCTTGCCGCTGCCGCTGGCGGCCACGACGGTCATCCGTCGCCGGCCCTGTCGGACTGCTGCCAGGATCGCGGCCAGGGCTTCTTGCTGGTGGGGACGTAATTGCATCTCGCTCCTTTACACGGGCTTACCGTGCTGTGCGGGGCTTGGGACGCCGTGAGAACCGTCCGCCGGCAGATGGAAAAGACAGCACCAAGCCACGGAGCGGCCCCCGCCGCCCCGATCCCAAGTCCATCACGTGCGCAAGATCGAACTACTGGGTTTCGACCCCCTCAAGGCGATCGGACCGTGACCTGAGCACCGGTGACGGTCCCTTGCCCGAGGCATCCGGTCCCGGCAGGTGTGCAACGGGTCGTCAGCGGGCGCTCCGCCGGCCCTCGCGCGGGCAGCTCATCCGCACGATGGGCGAGATTGAGCCACGTTATGAAGGGAATTTTCGGCTCACGATCGATCTGCGGGGATCAGAGCCGCAAAGGATCAAGAAACCCGCAGGTCAGGTGCCTATAGCTCAGCTTCTAGAAAAGTTGGAGCGCTGGAACGTCGCATGCCAGGAACGGTGTGGGGCGCGGTGGCCGATGGCGGCCCCTCGTGGCATCGGTGCCTTCTTCAGCGCCCTAATGTCCATGTCGAGACGACGGAGGCCGCCATGCAGGGCGGCCTCCGATGACGTCCAGACCCCCATCGGTGCGTTCGACAAGGAAAGGACTCCACTCATGGAACCACAGACCTGGCGCTGCATCAGAGTCAGGTGGAGGCGGCCCAACGCGTCCGACCTCACGGTGGCAGGGGCCCTGTACTACCTGCTCTACCTGCAGCCGGAGGTGCCCCTGCTCATCGATGCCGTCGTGTCGATGTTGTCGCTCCGTTGCATCCGGGTCGACCGGGCTGACTGAAATGTGACCGGCCGACCGGCCCCCTGCCGAGCACCGGCAGGGGCCGGTCGGCCGTTCTCGGTGCGGCCGGTCACGAACTGGCGGTCTGAGCCCGGAGGCCGGTCGGGGTGCGATCAGCCGGAATCGGCGGTGCGACGGGATCATGGCGCAGACCATCGCGAAGCGAACGAGCACCTGGGGCCTGGTGAACATCCCCGTGACCGTCCACGCCGCGACCTCCCCACATTCCGTCCCGCTCCACCAGGTCCACACGCGGTGCGGCGGCGGCCGTATCCGGCTGCGGCGCGTCTGCGAACGGGAGGGGGGAGGTCCCTTACGAGGAGGTGGCCCGCGGCTAGGAGGCTTCTCTAGGGGAGCGAGCTGTCGCGATGCCAATCTTCTCGCGTTGATGCAGCTCAGCGCTGATGCCTCTGAATATGCGCAGCGCAACAGGTGTGGTGCTATCGCTGATTCGGGTGGTGTTGGTCGGCTCGCACGTCAACCGAATGCCGCCTGGCCCGACAGTAGGCCGGCTCGCTGGTGTATGCGCGCTTTTGTTGACTCCGCCCGAATGGCAGTCGCGTTACCCCGTATGGCCTCAGGCGCAAGGCGACATCCGAGTTAGTCACATAGCGTAGCAGTTGGTGACCTTATGCGACTTCCAGGAGGTCAGCATGCGAACTAATTCGCTGCGCCGCACCAAACCACGAATACGACCGACCTGCCGAGTGGCCCTCGTGGTGGCCACAAGCCTGGCGACGGGATCCCTAGTCCTCTCGTCCGGCCTCTCCGCTCAGGCTCAGACACCCGAACCCACGCCATCCGACGAGCACACCACTGCGTCACCGACACCGAGCCCGTCGACGCCTACGCCGACTCACACAACTCGGTCGCCGTCCGCGCCCAGTCCTTTGTCGCCAGCGCCTGAACATCCGCCCGTGTCACCAAGTCCGCCGACACCGCCTCCGAGCGTTGCGCCGCAACGCCCCACGGCTCCGACCCAACCGACCAGCCCTCAGCCGACGACATGTACGGCCCCACACACGATCGTGGATGGGGACTGGCTGTCAAAGCTCGCTCTCAAGTTCTTGGGGAACGCGAACAGATGGCCTGAGATCTACGACGCGAATCGCTCAGTGATCGAAAGTGCCGCGCGCGAGCATCCCGGCCCCCCGGTATTCGGGACGAGCGACCACGGCCACTGGATCTTCCCGGGCACGATCCTCAGTATCCCTGGAGTCACGTGCGCGGTGCCGACAAAGCCGACCGGCCCAGCCACCCTGGAGACGAAAACCTGCAAGAGAGGGCTGACCGGGTCCCTGTTCAACACTCCCTGCCCTCCTGTCGAACGTAAGGTAGGCGGACTGGTGACGGACCCGAAGGCGCGGGATGTCATCACGAGTTGCCTTCTCTCGGTGCTCAAAGTCAAGGCGATCGAGCCTGTCATCCGCCTCGCGCGTGTGCCCAGCTACACGAATCTGCCCCGGAAGCTTTTCGTGGCGTGGGCGAATAAGCCTGGACCCGCTGGCGTGATCACTTACCAGGTCATTGTGGATGTGCTGCCCTACGGTGGCTGCGTCTCTTGGCTGATTCCGCCTGACCTCGGATTCCCCGTGCCCGGATTGCCCAATAGCAATGAACTCGGGGGCGGCTGAGTTCCGGACGCCAAGTCCTCTGCTCGCTCACCGAATGGTGAGCGACCAGCACCGGCACGCAATGGAGAAGCTGGTCAAGGACGCGAAAATCACGGGCGGCGCGATCGCGTAGTTCGCGCCGCCTCAGCCTGCCGTAAGCCTGCTCGCTTGCAGGAGACTGTGTGGGCTGCTGCTCCGGCCGGCCACGGGATGCGGTGAGATCACTGCGCCTGATTCGCTTGGCGGTGGCGAGGAACGCCCCCAGGCTCTCTCCGCTCTGCTTCCACCGGTTTTGGCAGCCGGAGCACAGACGGCAGCTCGCCTCGAATTTGTAGGACATCTTGTCGCAGCCGATCACCTGGCACACGGCGCCGCCGAGCTGCGGATGCGCCAGTGGGAAGGTCAGCAGCCGCACGGCCGGATCCCAGCGCATCAGCTCCAAGAACTCTGCATCCAACGCTTCTTGCAGCATCGTCACCGACCACGAAACGTCCGGGGCGGCTGCGTATTCGTGCCGCCCTCAATCGACGCGCTTCCAAGAGCATTATCGATCTAGTTACAGCATTCTCCCTCTACCTCAAGCACAGCAGGTCAACTGACCTACATCGCACAGCAGACAAGCTCACATGTGCATACCATCCCAGGTCAACAGTAGGACCAAGATTTCCTACATGAACTCTCAACACTGCACGTCACAGCCATTCGCATGTCGCAACTAGAGAGAGGATCGACAATCGCGACGACGTCGCCCGGGTGGAAGGCAGCGCGTCGTCGACGTGGCCTGCAGGAGATCGTCGGGCAAGGCGGAACTGGTGGGGTGTTATGTGAGAAATTCGCCGACCCATTCGGCGTCGAGCAGGCCCTCGGGCAGGTACTCGGACTCAACCGTGATGGTGAAACCCGCGTCACGGGCGAGGCAGGTGACCGCTGTGAGGCCCAGGGAGATGAAGCCTTCCGGGTTGACCTCGCGGTCGTCACGGGTCCAGTGGTCCTTGTGCCATTCCAGCGCCTTGACGAGTTCGGCGTTGAACTTCTCCTCGTCGCCGCGGACCAGCTGCGTCAGCAGGTTCATCGGCGGATACATGAGGCGAAGGATGCCTCCCGCTTCGGTGTGCCGGATGGCATCGGGATCGGTGCCTTCCACGGCGGCCACCAACTTGTCGCCGAGTTGGGGCTGCTGCAGCCAGTAGGCCTGCAGAGCCTCGACCCAGTGATAGAGGTATTCGTCAAATACCGCGCCGGAGTTACGCAGGAGTGATACCGGGACCTGGCACAGCTCGTTCAGGCGCCCCTTCTCCCGGCACACACAGGCCAGCCAGAAGGCCGTGAGCCAGTTGCCGGCGTCCACCCAGGACTGAGCTCCGGCCGGGATGGTGCGGCGCTTGTGATCGATGAGGCATTCCACGCTCTCGGTGTTCGCCCGCGCCGAGGCGAAGAGCGCGGAGCCCACCTGCATCGCCGTGACACATGACTTCCACGTCTCAAGCTTCGCGGCCGTCGGGTCATCGGCGCAGCGCACATTGAGCACCTGGACCGCAGAGGCCAAGGTCGTGGTGAACCATTCCGAATTCCTCGAAAGGCTGTCAATTTCCGTCTGCAGGTCCGGGGTCAGTACCTCCAGCAGGAGGCCGACGTTCCTCGTGGGGAACTCATGCCGAGGAATTTTGATCATTCAGCTGCTCCTTCTCCTTTTCTGTCCTGATGTCGAACTGGTACATCTCGCACCCCCCGTGCTTCTCGCCGTCCGGCATCCCCGTGCTTCGCGCTCTCATAGGCTGAGCTACCTGCCCATGGACAACCGCGGCGAGCCGGAGCCCCGACCGCTGCGGCTGCCGACTGGCACCTGCCCCCGGATCTCGCCCGGCCGCCGGCGCCCGGCCAGCCCGGGCCTACCGGAGGGGAGCCTGGCGGAGCTCCCCTCCGACATCAGCCTCCTGAGCTGCTCCCCGTGGAGCTGGCGGCTGCGCGTCTGTTTCCCGCAGGGGCAGCGTTGCCGGCTCGGCGTTGCCGGTCCGGAGGCGCGGTCGTGCGGGACCGCTTCCCCATCCGTTTCTTCGTTGGCGGCATCAGCCGCCTAATGTTCCGGGCGGCCTCGAGTTCACGCGCCGTTAGCGTCTGGGCGAGCTGGTTTGCCCGGGCCATGACCTCGTTGGCGGTGTTCCAGTGCCAGACTTCTTGGCCGTCAGGGAGCCGGTCACGGTCGGCGTAGAGGACCTCGATGATTCCGTCCGGTCTCAGCCTGGTCTGGAGGGCGGGCTGGCGCCGCATCGGGTGACTGCCCAGCCGCAGCTCCTCAACCCGGTCCCATGCCTGTCCCCACTCGTCGAGGGCCACGCCGTCGCGTACCCCGCAGGCCCGGGCGAACGCGACGACGAACTGACGCGTGGGCCGCCCGGTTGGCCGCCTCGTCTTTGTGCTGATCAGTCGGCCAACAGTGGCATGGGTCAGGACCCCGCCGCTGATGTCCTCCAGCTCCTGGTAGGGCCGGCAGCCGTCCTTGCGGTAGAGGTCCACCAGGGCCGCGCGGAGTTCGGCGGAATTGCGCACGTACCTGATGTGCGGCGTGGGCTCCTCGGCGCCTTGGTTGAGGCTTTCGTGGTAGCGGGCGCGCTTCCACAGGCGTTCGGCCTCTGCCGGATCGGCGCCACAGGCGGTGGCGTATGCCAGGACAACCCGGCGCTTGGGCATGACGTGGCCGGAAGCGGCCCGCGCCAGGGTGGCCGCGCTGCACCGGGCGTTGGCAGGACGAGCCGGGTGCCGGGTGCGGTCGGCAAGCTGGGCATAGCTCAGGCGCGCCCGGGTGCGGTGGTCGCGTAACCACCGCACCAGGACCTTAAGTGCTTTGTCGCACTGGGCGATGGGCGCTTCTCGTCGTCCCACGGTCAACCCCGCTGCGCGTCGGCGCGGTGCGTCGCGGGCAGTCGGCGGGCGAGCCGGAGACCGGTGTCGATGGCCTCGGCCAGCAGCACGAAGACGGACAGGCTCGGGAGGCCCGCAAGCGCCAGCAGGGTGGCCAGGACCAGAACGATCACGATGATCGTTGCCTCGGGGGTGGTGAGCGGTGGCTCACCGGACTCCACACAGGCAGCTCCGGGTAGGGGCAGGTGGGACACGGGTTCTCCCTTGTCTGGGTGCGGCTCCATTGCCGTGCACACGAGAGCGGTTGCCGTCGCCCTTCGAGTGGCACGCATCTGATGTTGGCGCACAACCGGGCCGCTGATGACCCGATCGGGTGTCCACTGGGCCTTTTGTCTCACGCTCATCCCGCTCTACGCCTTGCAGTACCGCTGCATCTCTGTGGCCTTTACCGCAGGTCAGGGCCCATATGCGCCAACCGTTATGTCATTCCTCGCTCAATTGCGGTTGAGCACATCGAGATCGGGGCGCGATTCTGGTCGAGTCCGAGGGTTCCCCCTGGGACAGGTTCATCCCGTCGGTCTGCGGCTCCAACTGCGACTCGGGACACTGCGGGAGGCCGCGTTGCCGCGAGGGCCCCCGCGCCGGTGGCGGCACTCGCATGCCTCCGGCATCCGGCTGCGGCCGGTGATGACGTCGCCGGACCGCAGCCGTCCCTGAGGGGACACGGTCAGCGCCGACGGGCGCTCCTCGGTTGGGCTGGCATCAGGTGAGGCCGGTGGAGGCGTTGTCGTCCCATCCGTCGTCGATCTGTCGCTAGGCGACGCGTCCGATCGAGGTGAGCCGCCAGAGTTGCCATATGGGCCCGGCTGTCATGCGAGTCGGTGCGTGACGCGGTTCGTCAGTCCGTCGTGCGAGTGTTCCGGCGGTTGATGCCGAACCAGGTCGCGGCCGTTGCTGCTGTGGTGACCACGGCAAAGGTGCTGAGGTTGCCTCCGGAGAGAATCTGCTCGCCGTAGAGGCTGGCCCGGACAGGTACGGAGACGGCGAAGGAGAGAGCCCCGCAGCCCAGGCCGGCTAAGACCGCTTTCGTCACGGTGGCTGATCGACCGGTCACGTCAGTTCCTTCCGTGCAGTGGTGGTTCACCTGCGGCAGTCATAGGGCCGGTCCGGTAGACCGGTGAGGATGCCCAGCGCCTGATCTTTCCTACTGCTGGAGTGGAGATGTCCAGGCCTGGGACAGCAAGGATCACGGCGCTCTACGGTGCCGGTGTGAACGTCACTGTCGCGTCTTTGCAGTTCGCGGCGATCATGTGCAGGGCTTTGATCTCGGCGTGGTCGGCGGTCAGCTTCCAGCGGAGCTTTGTGGAGATCCAGTCAGTGGCGTAGGTACAGGTGGCGTCGTTGGCCGGCGGCATCCACTCAGCCGGATCCTTATCGCCTTTCTTGCGGTTGGGTCCCAGGCTGACCGCGACCAGGCTGCGCTCGGCGCCCAGATCGTTGGCGTACTGCTCCCGGCGCTTCGTGCTCCACTTCGCGGCACCGGAGTCCCAGGCTTCGGCGAGGGGGACGACGTGGTCGATGTCGAGCTGGGCTGCGGCACAGGCGAACTCGCCGTTTTCCTCACCGAACTCGGCTACACCGTCGATGCGGCCGACTTCGCCGAGGGTGCCCTGCCCCGTGCCCAGAAGGAGCGCGGGGGCGCCGAGCGGGTGCGGTGGCTGTGCCTAGGCATCGAGCACGACGATCCGGCAGAGCTGAGCGACGACGGCTACGACCTGATCACCCTGCGCCTGGTGTTCCCCTTCCTGCACGACCGTACCCGGGTCCTGCACAGCCTCGCTGCGCGCTTGCGGGCGGGCGGCGCGCTGGTGGTGATCACTCCCGTGGTGGCGACCACGCCGGAGGAGCGGCGGCAGACGCGCACATGGCCGCACTGCTGCCGCTGGCCGTGAAGGCAGAAAAGGCTCTGTCCTGCCCGATTCGTGCCGGGCAGGACGGGCCTCTTCCTGAGTTCCCGCTGACTGAGCGGTGAGGCGGGCCAACAGCGGGCGCACCGTGTGCCCAGGCGTTGATGTGGTTATGAGTGGGGATCTTGCTGAAGGGGAGTGGCTCCTACGTAACACGACCCGGCACGCGTGCCGGCGGGGCTATGCCTTCGTCCTGGCGACAACGGTGACCTACCACTTGGTTGCCCAGTACAGGGCGTTGCTGGTGGCGTGTACGGGGGCTGCCCCGTTTGCCAGCGTGGTCCAACGACTGCTCCCGTAGTTGCGGTAGTACAGGCGTTTTGTCCCCTTGGCCAGGACGCGCAGTGCACTGTGCCCGATGCCCTCCGATTTGCGGTACCGCACCAAGTGCTGGGCTCCGTCGATGGTAGGTGTGGCGCTGTTGCGTGACACCGTTGTGTCGGCGTTGGAACCGATGAACGTCCAGTCGGTCTTCGTGGGTTGCGGGACCTGCGTGGAGTGCAGCCAGGTCATGAACTGCGAGCCGGGCAGCATCTGTCGGCATTGCAGGTCCGCTCCGAAGATCGAGTCGCAGTCTTTACCCGTCCCATAGTGCGGGGTTCCCAGGGTGACTGCGTCCTCGACGTAGAGAAACGGCGGCCAGCTCTCCGCGGGGTCGTGGTAAGTGACTCCCAGTACGGCGGCCCGGACGATCAAGCCGCCCATCGAATGGCCGACCAGGTCGACGCTTTCGCCTTTGCTGGAGTGGTTGCGGTAGACGTCCCAGGCCAGTCGGCGGCCGAGCTCTTTCAGGCTTAGGTCGCGGTCGCCGTCCTCCGGCGCGAGGTTGATGTTGCAGAGGGTATCTGCTGTGTAGAAGCCGACCTGGACGAATTGTTCCTTCTTCCAGCCCCAGTCCTGCATCGCCTCGATAAGGCGTCCCCACCGTGACTCGCAGTTCACCCCCTGCGAGATGACAATGGGGTTGTAGCCCTTGACGAGGTACACCGTCTCGTTCGTACTATTGGTGCGAGGCGGGGACGGGGGCGGGGAGTCTGCGGCTGCGCCTGGAGCGTTGAGCCCTATCAGCGCGGCGAAGCACATCGCCGCTATGGTTAGAGCGCGTCGTCGTCTTGCCATTGCGTCCCCCTGGTTGTGGTGATGGAGCGTTGTCACGGCAGGGTGGTGGCGCGTAGCTCACCACCGCTGCCGCGCGGGCCTGTTCAGTGCGGCTCAGGCCCCGTCGTTTGTCGGGATGCGCACGTCGATGGATGCTGATGGTCACTTGGGGAGGCGGGTTACCAGTTCTTCTCCCAGTACAGGGCGTGCATGGCAGCCCGGATCGGCGCGGCACCGTTCTGAGTCTCCAGCGGTGGCGTGGGCCAATTCCTGTAGTTCATCGCGTATGTGCCAGCAGTGATATCCGTGAGGGCCCCGTGGCTCCATCCGTTGCTGCCGGGGTACCAGACGCTGTGGGACGCAGACATGCGCAGAGCGGAGTCGTCCACGACGTCGTCGTCAGCGGCACCGATCAGCGTCCAGTCCGTGCCCTGCGTCCCTTGGGGGCTCTGAGCGGCCCAGTCGAGGAACGAGGACTCGTGCCTCATGTCCTGGCACTGACGGGTGCCATATGCCAGGGAGCAGCCGATCCCAGCAAGGGTGCTCAGTCCATCGTGCGGGGTGCCCAGTGTCACGACGTCCTCGACGTAGAGCTTGGTCGGCCATCCGGGCAACTTCTGCTGCACCCCCGTCAGGGCCGCCCGCACGATCAGGCCGCCCATGGAGTGACCGACGATGTCCACCGACTTGCCCTTGGAGGTGTACCGCCGGTAGATGTCCTTCGCCAGTGCCCGGCCCAGCGTACGCAGCGAGGCATCGGTCCCGCGCCTCGCGATGGTCACGCTGCAGCCCCTGTCCCTGGTGTAGAAGCCCACGGTGTGGAGCTTCCCCTGCCAGCCCCATTGCGTGAATGCGGTGGTCGCCGGCTTCCAGTACGTCTTGCAGTTGGCCCCGGGCGGGCTGCCCTTGGAGTAGCCCTTGACGAAGTACACCGCCTCGGTGTTGCTGTCGTCGCGAGCGGCCGCCGCCTGCGCCGGGACCGTCGCAGTTCCCAGGGCTAACGCGGCGATCGCGGCCGCGAGGAACGCGCTCCATCGTCTGATCACAGTTTCCCCGTTTCTTTATCTCGATGGCGTCTGGCGCGCCCGCCGGACGCGCCAGCGAGGACACTGCGCATACGCATACCTCATCCTTTTCGCTCGACCGATGGACTCTCGCCTGTCCACGGGCTGGTGCCGGACATGCTGCAAAGCCCGTGAATGAACGCCAGACTTCGAGTGACAACAACCGAAGTCGCTCGATGCCGAGGATTGCCGCACAATCATCGGGCTGACAAGGAGAAGCTCCGTTCGCACCTGTTCGGAACTACGCTCATCGCGTTCCGAACGCCCCCGAACAAGGCCGGTTTAGCCGTTGCCCAGTGATGATCTGTGGGGTCATCCTGCGGCAATGAGCCAGAAGGGGGACGGCCTTGCCAAGCCGCTGGAGGATCCGCCACAACCCACGCAGGCCAAACCCCTGCCGAGTTCACCGCGGCACTGCGCATACTGCGCATCTGGTCCGGCCTGACGTACCGCCAACTCGAGGACAAGGCCACCGCACACAGCGACACGCTCCCGGCCAGCACCATCGAAACCACTCTCGGGCGTGTCACCCTGCCCCGAGAACGGTTTATCGACGCCCTCACCCGAGCGTGCGGCCTCAGCGACGAAGAAGCGCAGAAGTGGCTTGAGATGCGTCGTCGAATCGCCACCACCGAGCCCGCAGCACCCGGCGACGGTCGTGATGACAAGCCCGACGGACCACTCACCGAGGCGCCGGCCCCCGCCCACGTCCCGTGGTGGCGCCGGACTGTTGGTCTGCTCGGCGCTGTCGGGATCGGCGTCGCGGGCACGCTCGGCGCCAGCAGCCTGTTCTCCAACCAGCCCACGCACACCCCCTGCCCGCAATGCCCGTGACCGGACTGCGCATGCTGGCGGTAGGCAGCTGGGCGCACATCCATCCAGCTCGCACACCTGAGCTGTGCCTCACCGAAGGCAAGGACCGAACCGGCCGATGCCAAACCGCGATCGCCGCACAACAAAACTGCGAGAAGGCCATCCAGCCGCGCGTGTTCCTCGAACCGCTGGGCAAAAACATCGTCCAGATCCAGTGGCATCACCCGAAGTACGGCATCGGCTGCCTCACCGTCCTGGCGAACGGGCCGGAGCGCAACCTCCTCGAACGCTACGGCCCACCTGACACCGCCCATTTCCGCATCCGCCCGGTTATCGCAAACCAATGCCTGAGCCTGAGTGACCAAGACACCATAGAGGGAGCGGAAATCGTCCAAGGCCGCTGCTCCGGCGCCGCCGACCAAAACTTCCTGATCAAACTGACCCCGCCTCCGTAAGCCGCTGCTCCCGGCGCTGCAGGCGACCATCCATACGTGCGCGGCGTCAGCACACCGCCGGCGCGCAGCTCCTGAAGCCGGCGCTCCGCCGCCCCCGCCCCCGCCCCCGCCCCCGCCCCCGCCGAGGAGCTTCACCTCCTGCGCTGGATGGCAGTCGGAACTGCGGCTCCATTCTGCGGCGGCCCCGTCTTCGGCGCCGACAGCATCCTCGGCCACCGGCTGACCCGCACCGCGCGGATTACCGCCGCCCGGAACTGAGCCACTGAAACCAGACATGTCGCCAACCGCTGACAATCTCCTGTCGTCCGACAGCGATCGCATGACCGGCGTCGCCACACCCGTTCAGGCTGATACTTCGGACTCCGCCGGGGGGGGGCCGGACGCCGCTGAGTGCCTCCGCCCGGACACGAAGATGTGGTGCCAGATCGGGGTACCAGCCACGGGCTACGGCCTGGAGCATCTCTGCCAGGTCCGCCAACTCCCCGACGCCCGATCGGCCTTGGACTTGATCTCTTCGCCGGCGCCCATAATGGACGCTCGGATGGGTGCCACCGGGCCGCCATCTCGCGGTGACATGACGTCATGCCGTAGGTGCCCATCTGCTGATCCTGGACGTCGATCGCGCGCAACCACTCGTCGGGGTCCGTGAGCACTCGCTCCCAGGTGCCTTCCAGGGCCGACATCCGCAGCCGGTTGTAGACACCTCTCCAGTTGCCGCATTTCTCCGGTAGGTGCATCCACTGTGTTCCGGTCTGGAACTTGAAGGCGATCGCGTCGATCACCTCCCGGTGATCACGCCAGCGTCCAACCCGCTTCGGCGTCCGGTTCGGAAGCAGCGGCTCAGTTCGCGCCCACTGCGCATCTGTTAACGGCACACCCGGACCAACGACCGACTGATCCAAACGAAACTGCTAGTCGCGGCCACTGGTGGTCCCCGAGCTCCGTCGCCGGTTCCTCTTCTCGGCGCGACGCACCAGCTCGCTCACGGCGAGCGTCACGCTCGCCACACCGCGGACCCAACGGGGCCCGCCGCGCCCCGCCCACAGCACACATACGCACCCGCCGATGGCGACCACCAAGACGCCGAGCAGCACCAGATTGACCATGATCTCCACCCCTGTATTCGTTCGTACGGTCCTGCCGATTGTCTCAAGCCCAAGGAAGGACACCGGGACGTGCCAGAAACCACTGGTCGACGGAAACCTCCTGGCAATCAAGGGAGTCGGGATGCGCCGATCCCCCACCCGACTCGCAGCGTCCTCACCGCCCTTGCCCGCGCGCACCTGGAGGTATGAGCTGTCCGAGATTGATGCGGCCACTGCTCCTGCCCACCGAGGCTGCGGCACGATGCCGGTGCACCATCTGCTGATGGCCGAAGACCCGGCAACGCCGCGAACCGGAACCGCTACCTCAACCTCTGGGTATGTCCGCGCATCTTCGGCCCCAACGACCCCAACGAGATACTCGGCTATGCCCAGTTCCCGGGTGGTCCCGCGGAGACGGACGGGGTGGTCATCGGCCACCGGTTCTTCGGTACGACCGGCACCGCCTCCGCTCCCTTCAACGGTGGGCGCACGACTACCCACGAGGTGGGGCACTGGCTCAACCTGCTGCACATCTGGGGCGACGACGACAACGGCTGCAACGGCAGCGACCTCGTCGAAGACACCCCGAACTCCGGCGGTCCCAACTTTCAGACCCCGACCTTCCCTCGGCTGTCTTGCAGCAACGGGCCGGACGGCGACATGTTCGTCAACTACATGGACTACACCGACGACAAGTCCATGTTCATGTTCACCCGGGGCCAGGTAGCCCGCATGGACGCCACCCTCGACAGCGCCCGGTCGACCTTCAACGGCGCCTGACGGGAGGGAGGGCTTCGCCCAGAGCCACCAACGGGTTGTGTCGGGGACCGGAGTAGATCCGCCGCCAGGTGTCCTCGACGTCGGGGTCGGGTTCGTACGGCGTGGCCGCAGGGTGTTCCAGGACGTGTGCGGGGACGGGGAGGCCCTGGCGGTGCAGGTGGCCCAACGCCTCGTCGTAGAGCGACGGTCGGGCCAGGGACTCGCACAGCTCCGCGTGGACCGCCGGGGGCCGCGGTGCGGGCGGGTCATCGCCTCGGACTTGTCGCCGAGCAGGAACTCCAGGTGCCGGTACATCACCGACTGGAATCCGGATGCCCGCCCGAACACGGCCCGGAAGCCCTTGAACTGGAGAGGCGTCAGTTCTGCTATCGGTGTCCATGAGTCATGGACCAGGAACGGCATCTCCTCGGGTGCAGCGGTCAGGGGCTGTTGCAGAGAGGACAGCACGGAGGCGTGGATGTAGTCCTCGTAGGGGGACGGTCCCTCGAACGGCAGGAGGGTGTCGTCTTCCGGCAGGGTGGTGGGTTCGGGAGTGCGGTTCGGCATGGGAATTCCCCCTCGTTCGGGTACGTCACGGGGAACGCGGGGCGCGGGTAGGAGTGCGGACGCGGTTCAGACGTCGAAGTCGAGAGCGACCTCGTCCGAGGCGGGCTGCGCACGGCAGGCCAGGGTGTAGCCCGCCGCCAGCTCCGCCGCACCGAGCGCGTACTGGCGGCCCAGGGTGACCCGGCCCGTGGTCACCCTGGCGCGGCAGGAACCGCACAGACCGTCGCGGCAGGAGTACGGGGTCTCGGGCCGGGCCCGCAGTACCGCATCGAGCAGCACACGGTCCTCGGCCGCCATGGCGGTCACAGTCGTCCGACCGCCGAGCCGCGCGGTGATCCGGCCGGACCGGGCCCGGTCCGGGGGCACGGCCCGGTCGTGGGCTTGCTCGCCCGTGGTGAACAGCTCAAGGCGCACCCGGTCCGGCTCGTTGCACCACTCGGTGAGCGTGCGACGGGCCGAGTCGACCAACGCCCAGGGCCCGCACAGGTAAAAGTACGCCTCCCCACCTGGCTCGGCACCCAGGAGCGCCAGCAGCCTGGGCAGCCGGTCGGCGTCAAGGTGCCCGGAGAGCAGTGCGGACTCCCGCGTCTCCCGGGAGAGCACATGCAGCGCGAAGAACCGTTCGGTGTACGCGTCCTTGAGGTCGGCCAGTTCGTCCGCGAGCAGCACCGAGCCGGAGTCCCGGTTGGCACAGATCAGGGAGACCCGGCAGGCCGCGTCCTCCCGAAGGGCTTCCGCCGCCATGGTGAGCAGCGGAGTGATTCCGCTCCCGCCCGCGATCAGCACATGGTGCGCTCCCGGCCGCTCCGCCAGCCGGAACTCGCCTGTGGGTGGTCCGAGTTCGAGAATGTCCCCCACGGTCAGCGCGGTTGTGGCGTACTCCGCGAAGCCGCCGGGCCCCAGGCGCTTGACCACCAGGCGCAGACCGGAACGCCACCGGGGCGGCAGGCACACCGAGTAACTGCGTCGCAGTTCCCGCCCGTTGAGCACCTGGCGGACGGTCACATGCTGTCCCGCCCGGAGAGCGAAGGTATCGGCGAGCGGGGGCGGGACGTGCAGAGTGATGGCTACCGTGTCGTCGGTCAGGTGGGTCACGTCGGCCACCGGCAGGCGGTACCAGCCCGCCGCCCGGCGCTTCACATCCGTCATGCCGGCCTCACACCGCCTTGAAGTGGGCGAAGCTCTCCCGGCATGCCGTGCACACCAGCACGGACTGGCACCGGGTGGCTCCGAAGGGGCTCTGCGGCCGTGTCGCGTGGGAACCGCAGGACGGGCACGGCACCCCCAGCCCCAGACGGACCGGAAGCGGCGCCCCGGACTCGCCCGGTGGGGCGATGCCGTGCTCGGCGAGCTTGCGCCGGCCTTCGGCACCGATCCAGTCCGTGGTCCAGGCCGGCGAGAGCACCTGCCGCACCCGTCCTTCGGGGTGGCCGCACTCGGCCAGCACGTCCCGGATGCCCGCCACGATGACCGGCATGGCCGGACAGCCCAGGAACGTCGGCGTCACGATGACCTCCACCGCGCCGTCCGCGGCCGTCTCCACCGCGCGGATGACCCCTAGATCGGCAAGGGTGATCATGGGCAGCTCGGGATCGGGCACGGCGCCCACCCGCGCGAGGATCTCCTCGGTGCCCGGCACCGGAGCCGCGCTCACCAGGTACCCCCGGGGTACTGGTGGTACACCGACCGGAACTCGGCCAGCAACGGACCGAGTGCCTCGGTGTGCAGCCCGGACCGGCCGCCGGTCGCCCGCCAGGACGGGGTCGGCACGTCCAGCCCTGCCTCGGCCAGGACGGCCGCCACGTCCGTCTCCCACGGCTCCCGCAGCCGCGCCGGACTGACGCACGTCCCGTTGGCCGCCAGTCGTTGCGTCAGCTCGTCCGGCTCGAACAGCTCGGCTGCGTACGGCCAGACGAGCGCGACACCTGCCTGCATGCGCCGGCGGCTCTCCGCCGTGCCGCGGCCCAGCAGCACCGCCCACCGGGCGGCGTGCAGGCGGTGGTACTCGACCTCCTTGGCGGCTCGTCCGGCGAAGCCCGCCAGCTCCGTGTCGTGGGAGCGCGTCAGGTCCGTGTAGAGCAGTCCGGCGTACACCGCGTACACCAGTTGCCGAGCGATGGTCATCCCGAAGTCACCATTGGGCAGTTCCAGCAGGAGCGCGTTGCGGAACGTCCGCTCGGATCTGCGGTAGGCGAGGTCGTCGTCGCTGCGCCCGCTGCCGTCGAGCCGGCCGCTGCGGGCAAGGAGGACTCGGGCGTGGCCGAGCAGGTCCAGGGCGATGTTGGACAGCGCGAGGTCCTCCTCGATGGTTGGCGCGTGCGTCACCCAGGCACACAGCCGCTGGCACAGGACCAGCGCGTCGTCCCCCAGCCGCAGCGCGTACTCCGCGCCATCCGGGTCGAGGTCAACCGGCATGGTTCTCCCCCTCGTTGAGCGGCACGTAGTACTCGGGGTATCGGTACGGCTTGCCGGACGCGCCCGCGAAGAGCGGGTCCTTCTCGTCCGGCGAGGAGGCGCGCACCGCGTCGGAGCGCACCACCCAGAGGGACACCGGCTCGCCCCTGCGGGTGTAGAGGTCCCGGGCGTTGGCCAGTGCCATGTCGGCGTCGGCGCCGTGCACCGAGCCGACGTGCTGGTGGGCCAGGCCGCGCCGCGGCCGGAGGAACACCTCCCACGGGGTCCGCACGTGTGCGGGCCGCTCGCTCATGGCGTCTCCTCCCTTGCGCGGTGTGCCGCGGAGTACGCCGCATAGGCGTCGACGGCCTCGCGCACCCATGCACCGTTCTCGTGCGCCGCCACTCGATGGGCCAGCCGTTGCCGGGCACAGGCCGAATCGTCGGCGAGCTCGTCCCGGAACTGCTGCCAGTCGACCGCGCTGAAGTCGTAGTGGCCGCGTTCCTCGTTCCAGCGGATCGCCGGGTCGGGCAGGGTCACACCGAGCCGCTCGGCCTGCGGCACGCAGTTGTCGACGAAGCGCTGCCGCAGCTCGTCGTTGGTGTGCTGCTTGATGCCCCAGGCCATCGAGCGCCGGCTGACGGCCGCGCCCATGGCGGCGGTGCGCGCATCCGCCCCGCCCGCCGCGGTGTCGGGCGGGCCGAACATCAGCGCCACCGCCGGCAGCCACCAGCGGTTGACCGCGTCCTGGGCCATCTCCTTCTGCTCCGGTGTCCCTTGGCACAGCGACCACAACACGTCGTAGCCCTGCCGGACGTGGAACGCCTCCTCCTGGCACACCCGTCGCATGGCCCGCGCGTACGGGCCGTACGAGGTATGGCACAGCGGGGCCTGGTTGACCACCGCCGCGCCGTCCGTCAGCCATGCGATGGCTCCGGTGTCGGCCCAGGTCAGGGCGGGATGGTTGAAGGTGGCCGCGTAGCGCTGGTGACCGCGGTGCAGGGCGTCCAGCAGGTTGGCCCGGTCGGCGCCCAGCGTCTCGGCGGCCGCGTAGAGGTACAGCCCGTGGCCGGCCTCGTCCTGCACCTTCGCCAGGAGGCTCGCCTTGCGGTGCAGCGAGGGCGCGCGGGTGAGCCAGGCGCCCTCCGGCTGCATGCCGATGATCTCGGAGTGGGAGTGCTGGGCGATCTGGCGCAGCACCATGCGGCGGTAGCCGTCGGGCATCCAGTCGCGCGGCTCGATCTGCCGGCCGGCGGCCAGGAGCGCCTCGAAGTGCGCGTGGAGGTCGTCCTCACTCGGCCCGTGCACAGTACCTCCTTCGTCGGGTGGTGCCGGGTCTTCCCCGGCCCTTCCGTCCGATGGCCCGGCCCGTCAGCAACGGGTTCCGGGGGGACGGCGGGGTGGGGAAGACCTGCTTCACCTGCTCAGGAGTGCGCCGCCCGGGTCGTCTATCCCTGGGCGGTGGGTGACGAAGGCCACGCGGGCCGGACGGAGAGCCGGCCGGCCGCCGCGCCTCTTCTCACGGCAAGGAACCCGCCAAGGAAGGGCAACGCATGAGTACCGTACGGGAGATGCTGGTCGAGCTGACCGGCACTCGGGAGTTCGCCGACGTCCTCGGTGAAGACACCGACCTCAGTGCCAGCGGCATCGACTCGGGAGACCTGGTGCGCCTGGTTCTGCTCATCGAGCAGCACACCGGGGTGGAGGTCACCGGCAAGGATATGGAGGGGCTGACCACCCTCGGCGACTACGAGCGCTTCGTCGCCGAGCGCGGCGGCACCTCCCCCGGCGGCTCGTGATGTGGCTCGCCCAGCTTCTGGAGCGCAACGGGCAGTGTTTCCCGCACCGCACGGCCCTGGTGGACGAGCACCGCTCGGTCACCTGGGCCGAGTTCCGGGACCGGACCGTATGCCTGGCACATGGGCTGGCTGCGCGCGGCATAGGACGCGGCGACCGGGTGGCGGTGCTCTCGCTGGACCGCATCGAGGTCCTGGAGACGTACTTCGCGCTGGCTCGCCTGGGGGCGCTCTTCGTGCCCCTGAATCACAGCCTGACCCCCGCCGAGGTGACGGGCGTCGTGGAGCGCACCGAGCCGGTCGCGGTGATCGGTGAGGCGGCGCTGCTGGACCGCCACCCCGATCTGCCGGTGCGCCTCCGTCTCGCCTTGGACGGCGCGGAGTTCGCCGCCCTCGGCGCGGAGTCCACGGGCACCGAAGCGCTGCCGGACATCCCGGACGACGCGCTCGCGGCGATCCTGCACACCTCGGCGACCACCGGCCGGGCCAAGGGAGTCACCGTCGACCACGCCTCCTTCCGGGCCATCGCCCTCGGCTGGCTGGCCGTGGCCCGGCCCGTCGATGAGATGGTGCTGGTCAACTGCTGCCCGCTCTACCACGGCAGCATGGTGGTGTCGCTGACCTATATGGCCGCGGGCGCCACCGTGGTGTTGCTGCCGGGGTTCACGCCGCAGGCCTCGTTCGCGGCGATCGAGGCCAACCGGGCCACCCACATCTGGCTCGTACCGCAGATGCTGCGCTTCCTGCTTCGGACGAAGGGCTTCGAGCGCACCGATCTGTCCTCCCTGCGCGAGATCCTCTACGGGGCCTCGCCGATGCCCGTCGATGTCTACGCCGAGGCCGCCCGTCGGCTCGGCTGCGGCTTCCGCCAGGTCTACGGCATGACTGAGGTCGGCGGCCCGTTCGTCACCCTCGGCCCGGAGGAACACCCGGCACCGGAGCGCATGGCCGAGCGGCTCCCGAGCGGACGCGTCATCCCCGGGATGTCCGTCCGCGCCCTCGACCGGCGCGGTCGGCAGGTGCCCCCGGGCGCCATCGGCGAAATCTGTGTCCGCGGGCCCGGTGTGATGCGTGGCTACTGGAACGACGAGTCGGCCACCGCCGAGATCACGGTCGACGGCTGGACCCGCACCGGCGACCTCGGCTTCCTCGACCCCGACGGCCGCATTCACCTCGTCGACCGCAGCAAGGATCTGATCATCCGCGCCGGGCAGAACGTCTACCCGACCGAGATCGAACGGGCCCTGACCACTCACCCCGCGGTGCACGAAGCCGCCGTCATCGGCATCCCCGACGACGATTACGGCCAGGTTCCGCTCGCCTTCGTCGTGGCCGACGAAGACGTCGGCACCGCGGAGTTGCTACGGCACGCCGCCGGGCAGCTCGCCCCCTACAAGCGGCCCCGGCGCATCGCCTTCATCGACCAGGTGCCGAGGAACCCGGCCGGGAAAGTGCTCAAGAAGCTGCTCCGGGAGTAGGGCACCGGAGATACCGACCGGGTCCGCCGAGGACCGGGCGCGGGCCGGGCAGCAGCTGCTCGCACCGGCCCGGTCCTCGCCGCATCCGGACTCGCCCTGGGCACCGCCCTCGCCGGGGGGAGCGCGGCTCGGCCGCCGTGCCCGGCTGTCCACCGCTGGAGGTGCGGGTGCATCCGGTCGGGCCCGGTGCCTTCAGCCGGGCCACCACGGAGGAGCGGTGCTTGTGGGGCGGAGGAGCGGTGCTTGTGGGGGCGCGACCGACGGTCGGCCGACGACTACACGGGACGGGCTTCCGCGAGGTCCGCAACGATCCGCCCGACCACCTCCGTCACCGCCTGCTGGAAGTAGAAGTGGCCGCCCGGGAAGAGCCGCAGCCCGAGCCAGCACGTCGTCCACCGCTCCCAGCCGGCCAGCAACGGCGCGGTCACGGCCGGGTCGCCCGCCCCGCCGTACACCGAGAGCGGCACCGCGAGCGGCGGCAGCGCGGTGTCCGGCTGCCAGTGCTCGGCGGCTGCGAAGTCGTTCCGCAGCAGCGGCTCGATCAGCCCCCACAGCGACGGCTCGTCCAGCACCTCGCGGGGCGTCCCGCCGATCCGCGCAAGCTCCTCCTTGAGTTCGCCGTCGGGCAGATGGCTGCGGTGGTGGACGGCCTCGGGGCCGGCGTGCGGCGGTCGCACCGCGGAGATGCCCAGCCAGCGCGGGAGTGCCCGCCCCTCCGCCTGGAGCAGGCGGGTCAGCTCGTAGGCGGCCATCGCGCCCAGGCTGTGCCCGAAAATGCCGAACGGCCGGTCCGACAGGGGCTCTACGGCGTTGGCCGCCCACCGCGCCAGACCGCCGACGGCCGGGTGCGGCGCCAGCCGGCGGAGCCGGCCGCGCCCCGGCGCCTCGATCAGACAGAGCTCCCAGTCGGCCGGTAGGTTCCCGGCCCACTCACGGTAGGCGAGGTGGGAGCCGCCGGCGTGGTGGAGGAGGAACAGGCGCATCACCGGTGCCTCCACCGGCCGCGGCCGGACGACGGCGCCGTCCGGCGGTATGGCGGGGACGGGCGCGCCGGGCGGGTGGGGAGGAGTCATGGATCGATACCCTTCACTGGTGTTCGGCCCGGCTCGGTCATCTCCCGCAGCCGGGCGTCGAGTTCGGCAGCCACGGCCGAGAGCGCCTCGCCACTGAGCACGCCGTGGTGGTCACAGGGCAATGCGTGATTCCTCACCGTGCCCCGGACGAACGGCTTCCACCGCGTCGCGGGCGCCGTCTCCCCAAGGGGGTGACTCTCGACGGCGGTGAAGGCCAGCAGATCGCCCCCGACCGTACCCGGCGCATGGCCGGACAGCAGCCCGACGTTGTGCAGCATGACGTCCGCGATCCGGCGCACCGCCGCCTCGTCGAGCCCGGAGAGCACGCTGCCCGAGCCGCGCAACGCACGCAGCATCGAGGCCCGGTCCCCAGAGGGCTCCTCCGATCCGGCCGTCACGCCGGCGTCGGCCGGCAGCGCCCGCAGGAGGAACGCGTCGACCTCCTCGGCGGTGGGCAGTTCGACACGCTCGTCCGGGGCGGCCGGGAAGGCGTCCAGCACCGCCAGCAGCCCCACTTTTTCCCCGTCCCGTTCCAGCCGCTCGGCCGCCGCGTGCGCGACCAGTCCGCCGAACGACCAGCCGGCCAGTGCGTACGGCCCGGACGGCTGGACGGTGCGGATCATGCGGACGTAGTCGTCGGCCATCTCCCCGACCGTCCGCGGCATGGCGTCCGGCTCGGTGAGCCCCCGGCTCTGGATGCCATAGACCGGGAAGCGTGCGTCGATGCCCGGGAGCAGCTTGGCATAGGGCCAGGCGATGCCGCCCGCGGGGTGGATGCAGAACAGCGGGGTGCCGTCGTCCTGCTTCCCGTCCGAGGCCGGGCGCAGCGGTACCACGACGTCGAGTGCGTTGGAGGGTGCGCCGCTGTCGATGTGCTCGGCCAGTGCGGCGATTGTGGGGTGTTCGACGAGGAGGGCGACGCTCACGGTGGTGCCCAGTGCGGCGCCGATGCGGCTGACGAGTTGGAGCGCCAGCAGTGAATCACCCCGTAGGTCGAAGAAGTTGTCGTGGACGCCGATGCCCTCGATGCCCAGCACGTGTTGCCAGTGCTGGAGGAGGTCCCGTTCGAGGTCGGTGCGGGGCGGTTCGGATTGAGTGTCCAGGGCCGGGCGCCGGGCGTGCCGTTCGGCTGCGGGGGGCTGCGTCACGGCGGTCTCCCCGTCGGGACCGAGCGGGGAGCCGGCGGTCGCCGGGGCGTGTGTGACCGGTGGGGTGCTCCGGCCCACGGCCCGTTCGATCCAGTGCCGGGTCCGCTCGAAGGGGTACCCCGGCAGCGGAACGCGGCGCCGGCCGGCCGGCGGCTTCGTCGTGACGGGCACGCCGGCCGCCCACAACTGTCCGATCCCGTCCAGCAGTGTGCCGGCATCCGAGCGGGTGGCCCGGGCGTGCCGCATCATCGGGACGACGGTCGCCCGCTCCCCCAGCTCGGCCCGCGCGTGCCGGGTCAGGCCGTGGCCGGGGCCGGCCTCGGCGAAGGTGCGGTGGCCGGAGCGGGCCAGCTCGCCGAGCCCGTCCGCGAACCGGGCCGTGTGCCGCATGTGCGTGACCCAGTACCCGGGGTCGGTGGCCTGCTCCGGCGTGATCCACGTGCCGGTGACGTTGGAGAGGTAGGGGATGCGGGGCGGGTGCAGGCTCACCCCGGCAACCGCCGCCGCGAACTCCGGCAGCACCGGGTCGAGCAGCCGCGAGTGGGCGGCCAGGCTCAGCCGGATCCGGGAGCACCCCACGCCGTCTGCCGTCAGCCGCCGCTCCAGTGCGTCGACGGCCTCCTCGGAGCCGGAGACCGTGCACGAGATCGGGGAGTTGACGGTGGCGAGATCCACGTCGCCGCCGTCCAGGTACGGCAGCAGTTCCGCTTCCGCCAGCCACACCCCGAGCGTCGCCCCGCCGGCCTGCCGGGCCAGCTGCTCACGCCGGTGCACCAGGCGCAGCGTATCGTCGAACGACATCACGCCCGCCAGGTACGCGGCGGTGTACTCGCCGAGCGAGTGCCCCAGCAGCGCGGCGGGCGTGACCCCGTGGGAGGCCAGCAGCCGCACCACCGCGCACTCGACGGCCACCAGCGAGGCGAACTCCGCCTGCTCGGGCGGTCGTAGCCCGCCGTAGAGCGCTTCGGTGAGCGCGTAGCCGAGGACCGGGCGCAGCGCGGCCGCGGCACGGTCCATCTCGGCGCGGAAGACGGGCCGGGTGCGGTAGAGCCCGGCGCCCATCTCCGGGTACTGGGCGCCGCCGCCGGGCAGCAGGAACACCGGCTGATGGGCGTCGCCGGACACCGCCGTAGGGGTGCCCGTCACCTCCCGCAGCTGCCGGGCCGCGTCCTCGGCGGTGCGGCCGGCCACCGCCCGGCGGTGGGCGAACACCCGGCGGCCGGTGTCGAGAGTGTGGGCGACGTCCCCGAGCGGCTGTTCCGGGTGCGTATCGAGGTGGTCGGCCAACCGTGTGCAGAGCGCGTCGAGTTGGGACGGGGTACGGGCGGATACGCGCAGCAGCTCGTGATCGCCGGGCAAGGCGTCCTGCGCCGCGTCGGCCGGCCCGGGGCGGGGCGGCTCCTCGACGATCAGATGCGCGTTGGTGCCGCCCACGCCGAAGGAGCTCACGCCCGCCCGTAGAGGGGAACCGTCGGACGACCGCCACGGCATCGCCTCGCCACTCACCCGGAAGGGAGTGGCGGCGAAGTCGATGGCCGGGTTGGGCCGGGTGAACCCCACGGTCGCGGGAACCACGCCGTGCTCCATGGCGAGCAGCACCTTGATCAGACCGGTGACGCCGGCCGCTGCATCCGTGTGCCCGACATTGGACTTCACCGACCCCAGCAGACAGAAGCCCGTGCGGTCCGTGCTCTCCCGGAACGCCCGGGTCAGGGCGGCGACCTCGATCGGGTCGCCGACCGGGGTGCCGGTGCCGTGCGCCTCGACATAGCTGATGCTGTCGGCCGGCACCTCGGCCGCGAGCTGCGCGGCAAGGATGGCCTCGGCCTGCCCCTCCGGGCTCGGGGCGGTGAAACCCGGCTTGCGCCGGCCGTCGTTGTTGATCGCCGAGCCCTTGATCACGCCCCAGACGCGGTCGCCGTCCTGGAGCGCGTCCTCCAGCCGGCGCAGCACGACCGCGGCCACGCCGTCACCGCGGATGGTGCCGCGTGCCTCCGCGGCGAATGCCCGGGTCCGGCCGTCGGGCGACAACACCCCCTGCTCCACGTACCGGTAGCCCCGGGCCGCCGACGGATTGAGCGCCGAGCCGCCCGCCAGTGCCGTGTCACAGCGGTAGTTGAGCAGGTCCTGGCAGGCAAGGTGCACGGCCACCAGAGAACTGGAGCAGGCCGTCTGCACCGACACGCTGGGCCCGGTCAGATCCAGCTCGTACGAGACGCGGGTGGCGAACGAGTCCGGCAGGTTGGCCGACTTGGCGGCCAGCAGGTGCAGCGAGCCCGGCTCGCCCGCGTACCGGGGGTGGATGTGGCTCAGGTAGTACTCGCTCTGGCTCGTGCCCGCGTAAACTCCGAACTGGCCGCCTGAACGCGCCGGGTCGTATCCCGCGTGTTCCAGGGCGTGGTGGCAGACCTCCAGGAAGTGCCGCTGCTGCGGATCGAGCAGCCGGGACTCCGCCGGGGAGTAGCCGAAGAATTCCCCGTCGAAGCGGTCGATGCCGTCGATGGTGGAGGCCATTTTGACCAGGCTCGGATCGTCGAGGTCCGCGGCGGTCCCGCCGGCGGCCAGCAGGGCCGGGCCGGGAATGGGCGTGGCCGACTCGTGCCCGTCCAGCAGGTTCTGCCAGAACTGCCCGATGTCCGCAGCGTCCGCCCACCGCCCGGTCATGCCGACCACGGCGATTCCGAGGCCGTCGCTGTCGTCCCGGTACTCATCCATTGCGGTGTCGGTCCTTTCGGGCGGCGGCTCGGCTGCGTGTGCGTGCCTGCCGCTGGCGGCGGGCCCGCTCGGCACCCGCGGCGGAGTCGAGCGCCGGCCCGGCTCCCTTGCCGAGGTGACGGGCCATGGCGGTGGGCGTCGGGTGGGTGAACAGGTCCGCGAGCTGGAGATCGATCCCGAGCCGCCGGTGGGCCAGGGAACGGACGGTGACCAGCAGGATCGAGTGGCCGCCGAGGTCGAAGAAGCTGTCGTCCGGGCCGACGTCCGCGCGCTCCAGCACCTCGGACCAGATCGCGGTCAGTTCCTTCGTCAACCGGGCCTGTGCTCCGGCGGGCGCCGAGGGGGCGGCCGGTGTGGCGTGCTCCTCCGGTGAGGCGATGGCGACCGCGCACGGCACCGGTGTGCCGAAGGCATCCGGCAGGGTGGTGTCGGCCGGTACGGCTTCCGGACCCTTCGTGCGACCGGTGACGGTCACCGTGGCGGTGAGCCGTTCCAGGGGCAGCGCCGGCCCCGTCGTGTGGGCACGCACCCACGGGGCGGCGGGGTTCAGCCCGATGAGTACGGACGGCAGGTCATGGCCGAGTGCCGGGGCGAGGGAGGCGAGGGCGTCCTCGGCCGGCAGTACGCGGTAGCCGCGGGCCTCGGTCAGCTCCCGCAGGGCGAAGCCGCGACTCATGCCCGTCTCCTGCCACATGCTCCACGCCAGGCTGACGCCGCGCAGGCCCAGCGCGCGCTGCCGTACGGCCAGTGCGTCCAGAGCCGCGTTGGCCGCCGCGTAGGCGCCCGTCGCGGCGCCGCCGAAGAAGCCGTTGACGGAGGAGAAGGAGACGAACGGCATGCCCTGCCGGTGCCGCAGCGCGTGCGTCAGGTGATGGGCGCCGGTCACCTTGGCATGCCAGACGCTCCGCCAGCGCTCCGGTGCGGCCTCGGCGGCGGGGAACTCGGTGCTCTCCCCGGCCAGGTGCCACACCGCGTCCGGCTCCCCGGACTCCCACAACAGGCGGCGCACCTCGTCCGCGTCGCCTATGTCGGCCGCCACGTACCGCACGTCGCCCAAGGACTGAAGGGCGCGCAGGGCCTCGGTCCGGGGGTGGTTCCCGGCCCGGGAGCGGCCCACGAGCGTGAGCCGGACGCCGTGCCGGGTGAGGAGGTGGCGGGCGAGCTCGACGCCGATCCCACCGAGGCCGCCGGTGATCAGATGGTGGCCGCCCGGGACCGGCGCCGGCCCGTCGGGAGCGGGCTCCGCGGGAAGCTCGGTGAGCCGTGGGACCAGGCGCTGTCCCTCCTCGGTGAGGGCCACATGCGGCTCGGCGGAGGGGCCGAGCAACTCGGTGTGGAGCCGCTCGGCCAGGACGTCGACGGCGCCGGCCGGGTCGCCGTGCACCTCGACGAAGCGTCCGGTGAGGCCCGGGGCCTCCTGGAGCGCGCTCTTCAGCAGCGCCGCCTCGGCGGCGCTCTCCGCCCCCGGGGTGCCGACAACGGTGAGGGAGGCGCACCGGCTGCCCGGGGTGGACAGGACGCCGAGCAGCCCGGCGAGGGCGATCGGCCGTCCGGGCGCCGGGGGCTCGCTGCCGGTGGCGTGGTCGTACGCGGCGAGCGCGGTCAGGTCGATGACGTGGGCGGGCGTGTCCAGGGACGGGAGCGACCGGGCGGGCTCCGCGTCGACGACGGTGCTGCGGCCACCGTGCGCGTCGACCAGCCGGGCCAGGGCGCCGGCCAGTGCCCGTTGGCCCGCCGCCAGCAGGACCACCCGCGCGCCGCACCAGTCCGCGGCGGCCGGCAGCGCCTGGGCGGGCTGCCAGGCCGGGCGGTGGAACCAGGAGGGCACGGGGGGCTGCGGGGCCGGGGCGACCGTCACCGTGGCCGTGCCGAGGGACGGGTCGTCGAGCAGGCGGTCGCGCCAGGCGGCCCGCACTCCCTCGTCGAGCACGGGCAGTGCGCTGAGCATCTCGGTGTCCACCGCGCCGTCCGCGGTACGCGGCAGCGTGGAGACCAGCACCACGTGCAGCGGCAACTTCCGGTCGGGCAGGGCACGTTGCGCGGCCTCGGCCACCCGGGCGGCCTCCACGGGGCGTTCGGGCACCGCGTGGACGACCAGACTGGGCAGCCCCGCCGCGTCCGCTCGCCGGGTCACGACGCACTCGCGCACGCCCGGCACGGTGAGGACGGCCGCGGGCACGGCGGTGACATCAGAGGCGTCGTGGCTCTCGGCCGCCGGACCGTGGGGGCCGCCGTCGAGCGCCGACAGCCGACGTGAGGCGTCCTGGGCCACCCCGTCCAGCACCCGGTGGACCAGCGCGACGAGCTGCTCGGCGGTTTCGGTGTCGAAGAGGTCGGTGCTGTACTCCACGGCAAGGTCCAGGCCGTCGGGGGAGCCGTCCGCCGCCCGATGCTCGGAGAAGTTGAACGCGAGGTCGAACTTGGCCACGTCCACATGCATCCGCTCCCACTGGGAGACCGCGTCGCCCAGCTCGACGACGCTGGACGCGGCGTCGTGCAGCCCCAGGGACACCTGGAAGAGCGGGTGCCGGGCCAGGTGCCGGGGCGGGTTGATCCGCTCGACGAGTTGCTCGAACGGCAGGTCCTGGTGGGTGTGGGCGGCCGCGGTGGCCTCCCGCACGCGGTGCAGCAGGTCGGTGAAGGCCGGATCGCCGGAGGTGTCCGTGCGCAGCACGAGGGTGTTGACGAAGAATCCGACCAAGGGGTCGAGCACGGGAACCGGCCGGCCGCCCATGACCGTGCCGAGCGGTACGTCCTCACCGGCCCCGGAGCGGGTCAGCGCAGCTGCCAGTGCGGCTTGGACGACCATGAACAGCGTGGCGTGGTGCTGCCGGGCCAGCTCGGCCAGCCGGCGGTGCAGCTCCGCGTCGCAGGTGCGGTGGATCAGCCGCCCCTGGCGGCTTGGTGTCATGGGGCGGGGCCGGTCGTACGGCAGGGCCAGTTCGTCCGGCAGGCCGGTGAGCCGCCGCTCCCAGTAGGCGAGTTGCTCGGCCGCCCGGCTACCGGGATCGTTCGCGTCGCCAAGGAGCTCGCGCTGCCACAGCGCGTAGTCGGCGTACTGGACGGGCAGGTCGTCCCACGCCGGGGAGCGCCCCTCGGCGCGGGCCGAGTAGGCCGTGGACAGATCCGTGGCCAGTGGGCCCAGGGACCCGCCGTCGGCCGCGATGTGATGCAGCACCAGCAGCAGCACGCTGGTGTCGTCCGGCAGGTGGAACAGGTGGGCGCGCAGCGGTGGATCGGTCTCCAGCGCGAAGCCCAGCCGGGCCGCCGAGCGGAGGTGCTCGTCGAGCAGCCGCTGAGGTATCTCGGCCACGAACAGGTCCGGCTCGGCCTCGTCGGCATCCAGCACCTGCTGGGTGGGCGTGTTGCCGCGTTCCGGGAACAGGGTGCGCAGCGCCTCGTGGCGGGCCACGACATCGGTCAGGGCCTGCCGCAGCACCCGGCCGTCGAGCCGGTTCGGGAAGCGCGCGACAACCGGGATGTTGTAGGTCGGGCCGGGGCCTTCCAGCCGGTCGATGAACCACAGACGGGTCTGGGCGAGCGAGAGCGGCAGCGGCTCGGGACGGGCCCGGCGGGTCAGCGGAGGGTGGCTCGGCTCCGTGGCGCCGGCCTCGGCTAGTTCGGCGATGCTGGGCCGGGCGAACAGCTCGGCGACGGTGAACTCCCGCCCCACGGCCGTACGAATCCTGCCGACCAGCCGGGTGGCGAGCAGCGAATGCCCGCCGAGCGCGAAGAAGTTGTCGTGCCGGCCGACGCGGTCGATCCCCAGGACGTCGCACCACACCTCGGCGAGTGCCTTCTCCAGGGGGGTGGCCGGCTCGCCGTCCCCGGAACCGGCGGACGGGGCCGCCGGGGCGTCGGCGGTCGGCAGCTCGTCGACCCGCTGCACCCGGCACGGCACGGGGGTGCCGAAGGCGTCCGGCTCCGTGAGTTCCGCGGCGGACTCCGGGGCACTGCCCGTGATGTGGCCGACAAGTTCGTGCAGTGGTACGGCGGGCGCGTCGGTCCTGCTGCGGACCCAGGGAGCCGTCGGGTCGAGGCCGACCAGGACATGCCCCGGTGTGTGCAGGGCGACGGCCAGCGACCGCGCCCCCTCGGGCCGGCTGATCAGCCGGAATCCGCGGGCCCGGGTCAGCTCCTTGAGGGCGTAGCCTTCGCTGGCGCCGAGCTCGTCCCACATGCTCCAGGCGACGCTGTGGGCGCGCAGCCCAAGGGCGCGTTGGTGTGCGGTGAGCGCGTCGAGGTAGGCGTTGGCGGCCGCGTAGGCGGCGGCCATGCTGCCGCCGAAGAAGCCGTTGACGGAGGAGAAGGAGACGAACAGCGTGCCCGGCCGGTCGCGCAGGACGTCGGTGAGGACCGCCGCACCGACTGCCTTGGCGGCCAGGACGGCCTCCCAGTGCGCCGCGTCGGCCTCGGCCAACGGCCGTTCGGCGAAGTGTGCGGCCAGGTGCAGCACCCCGTCGACCGGGCCGTAGTCGGACTCCGCCGCGGCGAGGAGACGGCGTACCACCGCGGGGTCGGTGACATCCGCGGTCAGGTACCGCACGTCGCCGAGCGCCGCCAGCGCGTCGAAGGCCGCAGCCTTGTCCGGGGCATCCTCGAGCGGGGTGCGGCCGGTGAGGGTGAGCCGGACACGGTGGCGGGTCAGCAGGGTGCGGGCCAGCTCGGTACCGACGCCGCCCAGGCCACCCGTCAGCAGATAGTGACCGCCCGCGCGGAACACGGGCGCGGCGTCGGTGCCTGCCTCCGGTGCGGGCAGCGGGGCGAGGCGGCTGACGAGGCGGGCGCCGTCGCGCAGGGCGACCAGTACCTCTCCGCCCGGGGCGGAAATCTCGGCGTGGATCGCCTTCGCGGTCTCGTCCGGGCCGTGGTCGAGGAGGGCGGCGTCGGCGACATCGGTCCACCGGCCGGTGAGCCAGGGCAGTTCCTGCACCGCGCTCTTGAGCACGGCCACCGCCGCGGCGCGTTCCGGCAGCACCGTCTCGTCCGGGAGGGCCGCACAGCTGCCGGTGGCGACCACGTCGAGGGTGACGGGCCGTTCGTCCGCGGCGAGCGCGGTGATCAGGGCGGCGAGTCGGCGGGCCGCCGCGCCGGCCCCGGCCGGGTCGAGCGAGACCGGCCGCGGGTCGGCCTCGGTGAGGTCGACGACGCGGGCGACCGGCACGCCCACCGAGCCGAGCAGGCCCTTCCATGCCGCCGCCTCGGTCCATGCCCCGGACTGCTCCGGGACGACGACACTGCTCGTCCCGCCGGCGGCGGCGATCCGCGCGGCCAGCCGGTCGGCCGGTGCGCGCCGCGGGCCCGTGAGGATCAGGGTGTGCTCGGTGGTGCTGCGCGGGTCGGCCGCGTGGAACCTCTCGGCGCGCCGCCAGACCGGCCGGTGGAACCAGTCCGGCACGGTGCGCTCGTTGCCGAGCAGTAGATCCGTGCGGCGCAGCACGTCGGCATACGCACCGTCTTCGAACCGCCGGCGCAGCAACGTGCGCTGGATTTTGCCGATCTCCGTCTTGGGGAGGTCCCGCGCCGTCACCGGCAGGACGACCGCGGGGGTGACGCCGAACTCACGCGCCACCCTGCCGGTGAGCGCGGTCACGGCGCGCCGGGGGTCCGCCTCGGGGGACAGCACACAGAACACGGCGAGCTCATCGGTGGTGGCGGCGGCCGAGGTCCGTACCGCGACGGCTGCGGTGAACGACCGCTCCACACCGCTGATTTCCTCGACCGTCGCCTCGATCTCCTGGCTGGAGTGGTTGACGCCGTTGACGATGATGACGTCCTTCGCCCGGCCGGTGAGGGTGACCGCGCCGTGCCGCAGAAAGGCGAGGTCGCCGGTGTCGAACCAGCCGCCGGCACGGAACGCCTCGGCATTGTGGTGCGGAGCCCGGTGGTAGCCGTCGGTCACGGCCGCGCCGCGCACCTGCATACGGCCCACCCGGCCCTCGGGCAGCAGATTCCCGTCCTCGTCCACCACCCGGACGGCGAAGCCGGGGTGCGGGCGGCCACAGCTGACGTGCGGGTCGTCGTCGCGGCTGGTGCCCAGCGTCAGCACGCCGTCGGTCTCGCCCGAACTGGTCTCGGACATGCCCCACACCGCGTGCATGGCGTCGTCCGGCAGTCCGAACGGCTGGAGCGCGGCCAGGAAGCGGCGGGCCGTACGGGCCACGACGGCCTCCCCACCGTTGACGGCCAGCCGCAGGCAGGAAAGGTCCCAGTGCTGCTCCGGCTCGGCGGCGAGCCGGTCGGCGACCAGCCCGTAGGCGAAGTTGGGTGCCCAGGTGCTGGCGGCACGGTGCCGGTCGACGGCGTCGAACCAGCGCAGCGGGTCCTCCAGCACCCAGGTGGTGGGGGCGAGCACCTGGCAGGCCCCGAGCACCACGTCCCGCAGATGAAACATCACCACACCGCCGACGTGGTCGAGCGGCATCCAGTTGAAGGACGGGTCGGCGGCGGTCAGCCCGTGCTGCTGCACGGCCGAGGCGGTGTGCGTGAGCACATTGCGGTGGCGCTGTTCAACGGCCTTGGGCCGTCCCGTGCTGCCGGAGGTGAGCAGCAGCAGCACCAGGTCGTCGGGGGTGGCCGGGTGCCAGTTGCGGTCCTGCGGGCTGCCGAGGAGCGCGTCGATCGCGGCAACCCTGGGCCGCTCGTCGCTGTGCCGGCCGAGCGCGGCGGCGAGGCCGTCCCGGGCGGTGGCCGGCGCCAGCACCCACGGCTGCTCCAGCGCCGTCCAGGCGTCGGTCAGGCGCGTGAGCTGGGTGCTCTCCCGCTCGTAGCCACCGGGCGGGGCGGCGAGCGGCACAGCCGCCAAACCACCGAGCACACAGGCCCAGAAGCCGGTCACGAACTGCCGGGTGTCCGGCAGCTGGAGGAGCACGGCGTCGCCGGGCCGGGCCCCGGCCGCGCGCAGTCCGTGCAGCACTCGGGAGGCGTCCTCGGCGAGCTCGGCGTAGGACTGCCGCTCCTCGTCGCCGTCGGGGCGGATGTGCACCAGCTCGCCACTGGACTCCGCGGCGGCCCGCAGCGCCTCCCCCAGCGTGCCGAAGGCGGAACCCTTCAGGGGCGGCCCCTCACTCAGCGAGAGCCGGGACTCCCCCGCCGCCTCCGGCCCCGCGCCCGCCTCCGGCCGGCCGGCGCTCTCGTCCGGCGCGCCGGATGCGGTGCCGAGGCCGCCGAGGTGGAGGCGGCCGGGTGCGGGAGGTTCGACGGGGCGTACGGCGACCGCCGTGCCGGTCACCCCGGGCTCCGCGCGCAGCCGCTTCTCCCAGGCGGTGGCCACCTGGCCGTCCGGGACGGGTAGGGCGGACAACGCTTCGGCGTCCACCGCCCCCTCAGCGGTACGCGGCAGCGCCGAGACGAGGACGATGCGCAACGGCGGGGATTCCGGCGGGAGTGCGGCCCGTCCGGCGACGGCGAGCCGGGCGGGGTCGACGGGGGCGTCCGGCACCACATGGGCGACGGGCCCGGGTATGCCGGTGCGTGAGGTGCGCACCGAGACCAGACATTCGTGCACGCCGTCCTGGGCCAGCAGCGCCCGCTCGCACGCGGCCGGGCTTCCGGCGAGGGCGCGCGCCGCTTCCCCGGCCGGCAGCAACCGGGACAGCGCGCGGGCGGGGTCGGCAGCCGCGCTCACCAGGACACTGCGCAGCCGTTCGACCAGGGCGTCGACCGTGGCCCGTGCGAACAACTCGGTGCTGAACTCCACGGAGCCAGTCATTCCGGCGGCCTCGCCCGCCGGGCCGTACCGCTCGGTGAGCGACAGCGTGAGGTCGAACCGGGAGACCCCCACGTCCATGGGCTCCAGCCGCGCCGTGGCCCCCGCCATGTCCAGCTGTGCCTGCCCCGCGTTCTGTAGTACCAGCATGACCTGGAACAGGGGGTGACGGCCCACCGCGCGGGGTGGGTTGAGCCGGTCGACGAGCCAGTCGAAGGGCACGTCCTGCCGTTCGTGCGCGGCGAGGTCGGCGTCCCGCACCCGCTCCAGCAGCGCGGTGAAGGACGGATCACCGGAGGTGTCGGTGCGCAGTACCAGGGTGTTGCTGAAGAAGCCGACGAGGTGGTCCAGGGCGGTGTCGTCCCGGCCGGCGACGGCCGTGCCCAGCGGGATGTCGGTGCCCGTGCCGGACAGCGTGAGGGTGGCGGCCAGCGCGGCGTGCAGCACCATGAAGACCGTGGCCCGGTGCGCGGCGGCCAGGTCGCTCAGCGCGCGGTGCGCCTCGGCGTCGAAGGCCAGCGGCACCGCGTCACCCGCGTACTGGTGGGTGCGCCCCCGCAGCCGGTCGTACGGCAGGTCGAGCTGGTCGGGCAGCGACGCCAGGGTCCGTTCCCAGGAGGCGAGTTGCCGGCCGGCCCGGCTGTCGGTGTCGGCGGGCTCGCCGAGCAGCGCGCGCTGCCAGAGCGTGTAGTCGGCGTACTGCACGGGCAGCGGCGCCCAGCCGGGGGCGTGGCCCGCCACCCGCGCCGTGTACGCCGCCGCCAGGTCCTCGGCCAACGGCACCAGAGACCAGCCGTCGGCTGCGATGTGGTGCAGCACCAGCAGCAGCACGGTGCGGCCGTCGTCGACGCGGAACAGGTGGCAGCGCAGCGGCAGTTCTGTGCCGAGGTCGAATCCGGCGATGGCCGCCGTCCGCACCCGGGAGTCCAGCTCGCCGGACGGCACGTCCACAACCTCGGGTACGGGCCGGGTGCGCGGATCGTCGGGGCCGAGCACGAGCTGCCGGGGGTCGCCCTCGGCATCCGGGAAGAGGGTGCGCAGCGCCTCATGACGTGCGCAGACATCGGCGAGGGCGGCGCGCAGCGCCCCCGCGTCGAGAGCGGTGTCGAGGGTGAGGACGCACGGGATGTGGTAGGTCGGGCCGGTTCCCTCCAGCCGGTCGAGGAACCAGATGCGGGCCTGAGCGGGCGAGAGCGGCAACTGCTCCGGCCGCGCGGCCGGCAGCAGCGGCGGCCGCTCCCCGCCGCCGGCACCTGTGCCGTCCGGCAGTGTGGCGATGAGCCCGGCGAGCGCGCCGGGGCGCGGCGTGTCGAAGACCGCCGTCATGCTGATCTCCACGCCGAGGTCCGCCCGCATCCGCGTCAGCAGCCGGGTGGCCAGCAGCGAATGTCCACCGAGGTCGAAGAAGTCGTCGTCGACGCCGACCGTTCCCTCGGACAGCCGCAGCACCTCCTCGAAGAGCCGGCAGAGCCGTTCCTCGGCCGCGGTGGCGGCGCCCCGACCGCTCGCGGCAGCGGCGAAGTCGGGCGCGGGCAGCGCCTTGACGTCCAACTTGCCGTTGTACGTCAGCGGCAGGGCCGGCAGCAGCACACACGCGCTCGGCACCATGTGTGCGGGGAGCCGGGCCGCCAGGTGGCCGCGCAGCTCCGGCGGTTCGGGAGCGCGGCCGGTCTCGGGCACGGCGTAGGCGACGAGGGTACGGTCGCCGTCGTCGCCCTCGCGGGCCACCACGGCGGCCTGGGCCACGCCGGGGTGGTCCACCAGGACCGCCTCGATCTCCCCGGGCTCGATGCGGAAGCCGCGGATCTTCACCTGCTGGTCGGCGCGGCCGGCGTACTCCAGCGTGCCGTCCGGCAGCCGACGGGCCAGATCGCCGGTGCGGTACATCTGCTCGCCGGGCGCGCCGAACGGGTCGTCCAGGAACCGTTCCGCGGTCAGCCCCGGCCGCCCGAGGTAGCCCCGGGCCACGCCGGGGCCCGCCACGTACATCTCGCCCACCCAGCCGGGCGGTACCGACTGCCGGCAGTGGTCGAGGACGTACACCCGCAGGTCGGGCAGCGCCGAGCCGATGAGGCTAGGCGGCCGCTCCTGCTCGACGAGGGCACGGGTCACGCGGTGGTGGGTGACGTGCACGGTCGTCTCGGTGATGCCGTACATGTTGACCAGCGCCGGCGCCTGGTCGCCGTACCGCTCGACCCAGCCACGCAGCTGCGCCGGCTCCAGCGCCTCGCCGCCGAACACCACATGACGCAGGCCGAGCGGCGGGTGGGTCGCTCCGCGCCGGTGGCACTCACCGTCCGCCCGGATCAGCTGCTGGAAGGCGGAGGGCGTCTGGTTGAGGACCGTGACCCGCTCGTCCCGCAGCAGCTGGAGGAAGTCGGCCGGCGAGCGGGTGACGTCCTCGGGGACGACGACGAGTCGGCCGCCGTGCAGCAGGGCGCCCCAGATCTCCCAGACGGAGAAGTCGAAGGCGTAGGAGTGGAAGAGGGTCCACACGTCCTCGGGGCCGAAGTCGAAGTGTGCGGCGGAGGTCTCGAAGAGCCGGACGACGTTGGAGTGCGGGACCACCACGCCCTTGGGGCGGCCCGTGGAGCCCGAGGTGTGGATGATGTACGCGGTGTCGCCCGGGGTGAGCGGCGCGGTGCGCTCGGCGTCGGTGAGGTCGTCGGCCCGGAGGCCGGCCAGGGCCGACTCCAGGGCGGGGTCGCCGAGCAGCACGGTGGCAATGCCCGTGTCGGGCAGGCCGGGTGCGGTCGGTGTGTCGGTGACCAGCAGTGTGGGCGCCGCGTCGTCGGCGATCGTACGGAGGCGCTCCGCCGGGTAGCCGGGGTCGAGCGGCAGGTAGGCGGCGCCCGACTTGAGTACGGCGAGCAGCGCGGTGGTCAGTTCGGCGGACCGGGGCAGGGCCAGGGCCACGATGCCGCCCGGCCCGGCCCCGCGCTCGACGAGGAGGCGGGCCAGCCGGTTGGCGCGGGCATTGAGCTGCGCGTAGCTCAGCGCGGTGTCCTCGAAGGTGACTGCTGTGGCGCCGGGGCTGCGGGCGGCCTGTGCCTCGAAGCGGGCCGGCAGGGTGGCGTCCGGTGCGGGCGGGGCGCTGACGGCCGAGGAGTACGAGGGTTCCTCGCCGGGCCGCAGCAGTCGCGTACCGGCGAGGGTCAGCTCGGTGTCGGCTGCCGCGAAGAGGTCCAGCAGCAGCAGGAACCGTGCGTGGTGGTCGGTGAGTTGCTCCTCGGTGTAGAGCGCGGGGTTGGCGGCGAACGCGAGATGCAGCCCGCTGCCACCGGACGCGGGCCGCACGGTGAGGGACAGATCCTCGACGGGGCCGCCCGACAGGTGGTGGAAGGTGGCCGGATGGCCGGCGAAGCGCGGCTCGTTGTCGAAGGGCATCAGATTGACGACCGGCCCGTACAGCCGCCGGCCACGGCCCAGGAGCTTGAGGTCGCGGCGCAGGTCCTCGCCTCGGTAGCGCGCGTACCTGCGCACGGTGCGGACCTCGGCCGCGGTCGTCCGCACGAGGGTGCCGAGGGTGGTGTCGGCGTCCATGGTCAGGTGCAGCGGCAGGATGTTGGAGACGACGCCCGGGGTGCGCAGGGCGGCGGAACCGAAGCGGTTCATGGCGGGAAGGCCCAGGACGACATCGGTGCTGCCGGTGACCCGGTGGACGTAACCGGCGGCCGCCGCGAGGATCAGGTCGCCGCGGGCGACGCCCAGACGGGTGGCGGCCGCCGAAAGGCGTTCGGCCGCGTCGGCGGTCAGCGCGGTGGCGCGGCGCAGGACCGTGGGCGAGGGCAGGGCGGTCCCGTCGCTGAGGCTCACGGCTTCGGGCGTGTCGGCGCAGCGCACCGCCCAGAAGTCCCGGTCACGCGCGAGGTTCCCGGAGGTGCGATAGCCCTGCTCCTCGTCGAGCAGCCGTGCCAAGGGCGCAAATCCGCGCTCCGGTTGCCTCCCGCCGGCCAACGCGGTGTACACCTCGGCCACGCGACGGACGACGAGGGAGTAGCCGTAGCCGTCCAGGAGGATGTGGTGGGCCCTCTGATACCAGAAGAACCGGTGGGGGGCGGCCGTGAACAGCGCCTCGGTGAAGAGTGGGCCTTCGGTGAGGTCGACGGGCGTCGCGAGGTCGGCGCGCATCCATGTCTCCGCGGCCGCGCGCGGATCCGGCTCGCTGCTGACGTCGACACGGTGCAGGGGCCAGTCCCCCACGGCCGCGTGGCGGGCGCGGGGGCCCTCGGCGGTGTCGAGGAAGCGCAGCCCGAACGTCTCGGCCTCGGCGATCGTCCACCGCAGCGCGGTTTCGAAGAGTTCGGCGTCGACGGAGCCATGAATCTCCACGTACTCGCCGGTGTTGTAGGCCGCGTTCGCGGGGTCGAGCCTCTGGGCGAACCAGATGCCTTCCTGCGCGCCCGACAGGGGGCGGACGGTGTCGTCGTGAGCTGACATGGCACCAACCCTCAGTAGTAATGCGAGTTCAGACTGAAAGCCGCCCTCGAGAGCTGCCGCACGCGGCGTCGGACGGATGCAATGCGGCCCGGCTCGACCGGCGAAGTGCAGCGGTACGCAGACGTCGGGAACCACAAAGCGCAGGAGGGAAACACTCTTACAGGGGACGACATAACGGGCGACTTCAATGAGGCACCCAACCCCGTCCTTAACCCTGCCGGAAGACAACTGGCCCAGTCAAGTTAGACAATAGAGTTCGCGCCCGCTTATAAGGCACTAACACTTCCTGGGTTACGCTGACTTCGCCTGCGGGGGTGCGTCCTGGCGACGCACCAGGCGATATTGAATGTACGTAATCAATAACTGGGCCCCGATGCGTGTGCCGTCCGCTGCGTATGCATCGATTCGTCAACAACAACGGTTTTCCGGCTGACCACTGATGCATCCGAGCGGTGCGGATATCCGATTCCGAAGCCTCGGGGGCACAGGGGTTCCAGTCGGCCAACTCCAGGAGTTCCGCCCCCGTGATTACCGTGAACAACCCGTCTGCCCTGACCGTCACGGCGCTTCTCCCCCGCGCCCAGGCCGGGGACGGCGGGGCCATGAACGAACTTCTCCGCCACATCACGCCCTTCGTCGGGCGGCTGTGCAGGGCGGTGGCCCGACGGCACAGTTGCGACGCCGCGCAGGAAGCGCTGCTCGCCATCTACCGCGGCATCGGCGGACTGCGCGAGCCCGCCGCCTTCTACGGCTGGGTCCGTGCGGTCACCGTACGGGAAGCGGTGCGCACCTCGAAGCGGCTGAGCCAGGCAACCGCAGATGAACTTCCCGAAATAGCGCAGGACAGCAACCCGTTGACTTTCGTTCATATCTCCGACGTGCTGGATCAACTGTCGGATCAGCACCGCCAGATCCTTGTCCTACGCGCCGTCTACGGCCTTAACGAGAAGGAGATGGCGAACGCGTTGTCCGTACCCGTCGGCACCGTCCGTTCCCGTTTGCACCGGGCCCGCGGCATGTTCTCCGAAGCCTGGCACGAGATGCACGTCTGAAACGCAGCACCCGGACGACACGAGTAATTTTCCGGTTCAGGGAACGGTCGACGACCCACCCCCGCTCGTCGGCGGGAATCAAGCCAACGAGCGGGGGAAGATTCTTGACCGGAGCAAGGGTGTGTACCTCGCCGGACTTTCTTCACCGGCGAGTCGCCACTCCTTTCCGTCGCCGCTTCTTTCCGCCACACGGATTCATCTCCTGCGACCGCGCTTTTCGAGATCCCGACGCACGATGCCGCGCTGTGACCGCATGCGTGCACCGGAAACCCGGTCACGACGGCCGCGGTCCCGCGGCCCGCCGCCCCCTTGGCCAACCACGCGGTCACAGCCCCAGGCGTGTCATGCCGTCTGGTAGAGACGGCCTTCGGACCAGATGGCGGCCACTCCTCCCCACGCGGCGGCCGAGGCCACGTCGGGAAAGAACCCATGGCCCTTGTGGTTGGCGCTGGTGTTGCACAGCAGCGGAATGCCGGACAGTGCCTCGTAGGCGGTCAGCAGTCGGTGGACGAACGGCGATTCCCCGGCGTTGACGGTCTGTAGACGCGCGGTACCGTCCAGATGCACGACCGCCGGGACCTTGTCCGCCCAGCCTGGCCGGGTGTCGTGGTCGAACAGCATGTGCGGGTCGGGGGTGCCCGGCGAGAACAGCTCACCCGCCCGGTGTTCGAGGCACACGGGGGCAACGGGCCGGTAGTGCTCCCGGTCCTTGATGCGGTTGAGGTGTTCCTTCATCCGGGGGTCGACGGCCGGCGCGAAGATGCTGCGGTGGCCCAGCGCCCGTGGTCCCAGCTCAGCCCGCCCGGTGAGCACCACGACGGGCTGACCGCTCTCGTGCAGCACCCGCGCGAGACCGTCCACATCGCAGGGCCGGGAGGTCCAGCCTGGCGGGTCGCTCTCGGCCGGCAGCAGGCGCGGGCCCTGGTAGACGTCCCAGTCGAGAACGGGCTGTCCGCTGCTCCGGGTCCATTCCAGAACGGCGGCACCCAGGGCGGCCCCGGAATCATTGGGAAAGGGGGGCACCCACACCTCCTCGAAGAGCTCCGAGGAGCGAATGCGGCTGTTCCACTTGATGTTCAGCGCACAACCGCCACCCACACACAGCCGGGGCGGCAGGCCGCGGTCCGCCATCAGCGCGGTCAGGGCGGCAAGGAGACGGCGGCCGAGATAGCCCTGGAAGGCGGCGATCAGGTCGGCATCGTCGAGCCCGGCCCCTTGACGGGTGACGTGGTCCGTCAGCGCACGCGCGAGGTAGTCGCCCATGGTGTAGGACAGCTGCCTACCGCCCAGCAACTCGGTGATGACGGAGTCGAGTTCGGGGCGGTCCTCGCCGAGCGCCGCGTACGCCATGGCCTTTCCGGCCACGTCCAGGTTGCGCGGCATGGCCTGCCGCATCGGCCCGGCCTTCGCGGCTGCGGCCCGGAACGGCGCCAGCGCGGCGCAGAAGTCCGCAAAGATGCTGCCGTAGAGCGGGAACAGTTCGCCCACCCGCGTCACTTGGAGCGGCTCGGGCCGCACGTGGTACAGGACGGGTGTCATGCCGCCGTCCCACACCAGAACCAGGGCGTCCTGGCCCTGCCGAGGGAACGGGCTGGTGGCGTAGGCGCCCATCAGATGCTGAGCACTGTGGTGGTAGCCGGCGTATTCCTGCCCCTGGGCGTCGGCCCACGGCAGACCGGTGAAGGTGTGACGCGCCAGGACCTCGGCAACAGGCTCTTCGAGGTAGGGGGCGACGGGCAGTTCGACAGCGCGGCCGTGGTGGGTCACGCGAAGAGTGGGGTGCTGCGGGTCCTGGTGCAGGCGGGGGAACCAGCCGTCGATCACGAAACGATCGATGTCATCCGTCCGGGCTCCTTCCCGGGACAGGACCTCTTCCGCCATCTCCAGGCGATCGAGGGGCTGGAACCGCTTGTTGTTGTGCAGCTTCTCCATCTCCACCGAGGTCAGGAGCCGGCCGTCCTCGATAAGGGCCAGGCCTCCGTCGTGCGTCAATTTCAGACCGCATATCAGCATGTGTGTCAGCTCTCGTTCTACGCGGGGCGGTGGGGCAGCGGAATGAGAGGCGGAGCCCTGACGCGACGTCCGTGAGGCACTCTGCTGTCGCCCACCAAGGGAACTACACGGTCGCTGATCGCATCATCAAGGTCGCCATATACCGTATGTGACGAGCCATCACCGTAAGGTCTCCACAGGCACCTCCTCCTGCCTTTACCGGCAAACCATGCGGTCTGCTGATTCATGGGAAAAGAGGAGAACACCGCGACACACACTCCCCACTCCATGGGTGATCTCCGTCACTGGAGTTGGCGGCCGGACGGGCTCTGCGCCCCACGAAAGCCGCGAGGCGGCCTCGCGGTTCGTTGTCCCAACGAACCCACGAGACCTCGCTTCATGCACCCCGGAGGCTTCTGACCTACGCGTCCAGGGGGTTGCGCTGGCCGGCACCGAGTAGGCCCCTGCCAGCACCTGGCCGACGGCGGTCCGAAAGCCCCTGCCGCACCGCCCCCTGGGCATGACACGTGCGTACCAGCGACGGCTGCCCCGCCGAGCTCGACTCCGTTGCCGGCCCCGCCGGCCCGCGGGGCCGGGTGTCCTCTCCGCCCGTGCCGAATTCCGATCCTGGACAGCCCTGCCGGCCACCACGCGCTCCTGGTCGTCGCAGCAGACCTGCTCCAGGCCGCCTTCCGCGGCGACCACCCCGAATTCATTGACCCCTGCGCGTCCTCGTCACGTCCATGGCGCGTGGCCAAGACCAATCCTTGCCATCGCCTGCTCGCACGCCACCAGCCCATTGCTGACTTGAGGGAGCACAACGCGTTGCGCCGGCGGCCGCCACGTTCGGAATCCGGAATGGAGGAACGCCGGCCAGCTGAAGTGCATCGCGAGTCGTCAATACTTTCCGGTCTGTTGTCCCGCATCACCGCATCTCGGGCGACCAGGGTTCGGGAGCAACCAGCGGAACGGGTCCTCCGGTTCTCGCAGGGCGGCGTCCGTGGCGCAAGGCGGAACCGAGATGCGTTGCGCAACGTGGTTACGGGAATACGCTGAGAGGGTTCGACGTCCGCTATGTCTGTCTGGCCCGGAGAGAGCGGGGGAAGATGTTAACTGAGGCACTGATGGCGCTAGCTGCGGCGGGCGGCGGCGCCGTGGTCCAAGCCGCTGACACGGACCTGTGGGCGGGTTTTAGTCAGCGAGTTGCGCGACTTTTCAGCCGAGGGGACACCCAGCGAGAACAGGCTGAGTTGGAGCGCTTGGACCGGACCGCCGCCGTCGTGCGGGCGGTGGGACAGGACGTGGAACAACGGGGCCAGCAGGCCCGGCAAGATCCCCACGGCTGCCATATTCGCAGGTCAGCGAGCCGCTTGCGCTGTACCACCAGCAGACGAAGAACCTGCTGGGCTCTCCACGCATGTGGCCGAGCAAGCTCGCTTGGCACCACGAAATTCCCGGAAACCTGCCACACCTGCGTCGCCGGCAGACCATCTGACCAGCAATGCATAGCGACTGATGCCCCGTCAGAATGAGCGTCATTTCAGCGCCAAGATATCACCCGTAACGCCCACACCGCACATGATGCACATCAACAAAACCGCAGGTCAGACACCCTTAGTCGCCTTCTCCAGCACCACAACGCACTCCACATGATGCGTCATCGGGAACAGGTCAGGGCAATTGCGTCCGCGCTTTCACCACTCGCACTCCGAGCACCACCACAATGATGCCGACCGACACGGTGTCGCGGGCCCGTCCGCGTTCCGACGAAGGGGCACAGGGGCGTCCGTAGCCTTCCCAGACAATCCCTCCTGCGCTCCGCTGCGGGACTCAAGATGTGTCGAGACCGTCCAACAAGTCAGTCACCACAAGCACGGAGCACGCCGAATGGGATCTCAATGTTCGAGCTACTTCCATTCAGGCACTGGCTTGAGCGCCACCGTCACACCATGGCGACTATCTGCGCCACGACGGCAACGACCGTGCACGCCTTGCCACTTCCGAGCAGCCAAGGGATAAGCCGAATCGGCCAGCAGAATGCTCAATGGCAGCCCTTGATACCCCGTAGCCAGCACCAGACCAGCACGGGACAGGTGATGACAGGTGCTGAGGGGTGCCTCCAGGTCAGCACCGAGCCAGCACCCCTCAAGATCCACCCCAGATGCACACCGCCCTCACCTGCGCGTTTGCCATATCACCGCTGCCGCGGTAAGGAGCCAGCACTAAAAGGTGGGCCGGAAAGTCACGTGAGGATGCGGCGACCCCGGCTGTGCTCTCCGCGCAGGCGGAGGTGGGCCGGATCTCCGCGGCCATCCCCACCTCCAGCGCCAGTGCTCTCCGCGCAGGCGGACGTGAACCGAGGGCGGCGTTGGCGAGGATCTGTTCGGCGGTGTGCTCTCCGCGCAGGCGGAGGTGAACCGCTCTAGTTGGTGTGGTTCTCTCGCGCTTGACGTGTCAGTGCCCTTCGGCAGACTTGGCCGAGAATGCGGCAGTGGATCGCGGGAGCCGCCCGGCTTATGCCAGCTGCACCGATGGGGGACGCAGAACATGAACCAGGACGACACACCGGGCGGGTACGCGGGACGTTCGGTCGCCGCCGGGCGTTACCAGCTGCGTGATCTGCTCGGCCAGGGCTGCATGGCTTCGGTCCATCTCGCCTACGATTCGGTACTCGACCGGCAGGTGGCGATCAAGTTGCTGCATACCGAGCTCGGGCGGGATCAGGTCTTCCGTGAGCGGTTTCGGCGCGAGGCCAAGGCCATGGCGAAACTCAGGCACACGAACATCGTCTCGGTCTTCGGCATAGGCGAGGACGATCTCGGCGGCGTGACGACGCCGTATATCGTGATGGAGTATGTCGAGGGCAAGCCGCTCGGCTCAGTGCTCGAGGCGGAGGTCGCGCAACACGGCGCGATGCCGGCCGACAAGGCCCTTAAGATCACCGCGGATGTGCTCGCGGCCCTGGAGACTGGCCATGAGATGGGCCTGGTCCACCGGGGCATCAAGCCGGGCAATGTGATGATGACGAGACGGAACGTCGTCAAGGTAACGGACTTCGGCATCGCCCGCGCCATGCAGTCCGACGTCACATCAATGACCCAGACCGGCATAGTGGTCGGCATGCCTCAGTACCTCGCCCCGGAGCAGGTGCTGGGCCGGGGCGAGGATGCACGGTCCAACGTGTACTCGGTCGGCGTCATGCTGTTCCAACTGGTCACGGGGCGGCTGCCGTTCGACAAGGACTCGCCGCTGGCAATCGCGTACGCGCATGTGCAGGAGGAGCCTGTTGCACCATCCTCGATCAACCGTTCGCTGCCGTCGGCCGTGGACGCGTTGGTCGCCCGTGCGCTGGAGAAGAGCCCGAACGAGCGTCTTCCGAGCGCCATGATGCGCGGCGAGTGTCTGCGCGTAGCCCAGTTGCTGCGCCCGGTGGCGCCCAGCATCGTGCCGGGTGCGCAGACGCCGAACGACCCGGGTGTCGGCTCCGCCGGATTCCCCGTTGGTTCCATCGACTGGCAAACCGTGATGGTCACCATGGCGCTAGCTCCGTTCGTGCAAGCGTTGGCGTCGAGCTTTGGTACTAAGCTTGCGGGAGCGATCGACCACGCAACTCGTTCTGCCGTGCGGCGTTTTGTGAGGGGGCAAGGCGAGTCAGCTGCGGTCGACGCCCAATCCGCGGGCCAAGTCATGCTGTTGCTTGAGGAACACGGCGTCCGAGTCCACCTTTTCGAAGGCACGCCGGCTGAGGCCCTGGGGCAATTGCCGGCGGTCAATTTCGCCCAACTTGAGGGATTCTCAGAAAGTTGCCCTGTTGTGTCCTGGTTCGAGGATGCCTGGTGTGCCAGAGGTGATAGGGGAGGGTCTCCACTTGTCTCGGCTTGGGATCCTGCTGCCGGTCGATGGAGCCACCGAACACGTACTGACGGATGACAACTGAGACTGTGTCAAACATGCTCAGTTTGAGAAGCCGTTTGCACAACAGAGAGCGGATGCCAGTCCGAAAAGGGCCAGGTAATTGCCGGGTTTACGCTAGTAGCGGTGGTTGAGACGGCGGTAGCCGGTCAGCCAGGACATGGTGCGTTCGATGGGACTGCGACGCGGTCTGCATCCCCGGCGGCTTCGGCGACCGCGGTGTCGACGGCAAGGTCGGCGCGATCACCTACGCCCGGGAGAATAAGCTCCCGCTGCTCGGCCTGTGCCTGGGCCTCCAGTGCGTGGTCATTGAGGCGGCCCGCAACCTGGCCGGGATCCAGGGCGCGAACTCCACCCCCTCGGTGCACGGCTGTCCGAGGAGCCGGAGCGGGCCGACCGGCGGGAGTTGCTCCGCGCGATCGCGGCCGCCGGGCACGCGGAGTGGGTGCTGGACTTCATCGCCGGACACCTGGCCCTGCCCGGTCTGCTCGATACGGCTGTCCCCCGTCGCACGCGGGCATCTCTTGGCGGCCGCGGCGGTGAGGTACGCCGAACTCGGTGAGGAGGCTGCGGCGTTCGCCCTGTTGCCCGGGATTCCCTTCGCCACCGAGCGGTCGCACGCACTTGCCGGCATGGCCGAGTTCCTTCCGGCCGCGAGCCTCCGCCGGTGGGCTGAGTACGTCACGGCTGAGATGGGCGGCTTCGGCTCCGGCGCCTTCGGACGGCGTGCGGTCGTCTGGGCAAGGGCGCCCAAAGCCACGTTGCGAATGCGTGAGGCCGGAAGCCTGCCGGGATGCCATTAGATCGGAGGGGACCTGGCAATCTCCATGAACTACGACTTCCCCCTGCCCGACAAGCTGCCGAAGACTCCCTACGAGAAGACGAAGGACATCAGCTTCACGGTTGAGGACAACAAGATCGATCGCCTGACGCTCACCATGGGGCCTGAAAACCATGGATGGGAGAACCCCTGGTACGGGGTGGCAGACATCGTCTTCGAGCACGACGGGACCAAGACCACTGTCGGCCCCATCGTCGTGGTCGACACAGGAGGCGATGCAGAGTTCTACCCCAAGGACGACACCTGGGTCATCGAGAACGTCACTCGCCCTGCCTGCTTGAACGAGACAGCTGCCCTGGTGAACCGCCTCATGGCTATCCCTGATGTCACTGTCTCGAAGGAATCGACGTCACTACGAGACAAGCTCAGTTCCATGGGCCACTGATCTCCCACAACTGCCGCCATCGTCTAGTACTCCAGTCAGAAATCGTTGCCTGAGCTGGTTCTTCTTCGGTAGTGGCAGTGCCGGACTGTGGCTTGGTGACGTCTGCGCCAGTGAGACCAGCTCAGGCGTGTGCGATGGGGCCGTTGCGGGGCTCGGGGCGGGGAAGCAGAACGTCCAGGAGTCGCCCGACCTCTGCCACGGTGAGAGCGCTGGTGCTGGTGGTGTCGTTTCTGCGGCCCCTTTTTCGGTGGTCCTGGCCGCGAGGGCGGAAAGGAAGGCGTGGGCGGGCATGGCCAGGGTGATGTGCCGGTACCAGCCCGGATATCGGCGGACTTCGTACTGGTCCAGGCCGCATTCGTCCTTTGCCGCCTGGAAGGCTTCCTCGATCGCCCATCGTGAGCCGGCGACCCGCACCAAGTCGCCGACCGTGGTGCCGTTGGGCGCGTAAGCCATGTAGTAGGCGGTCTCCTCCGGCCTGGCCAGGTTGCGGCGGGCCAGCATCCACCGATCGTGCGTCGGTGCGTCGCCGTCGAAGACATCGATGGCCGGCGGGCGGGCGGAAGCACAGTCGTAGAGTCGTGGACCCTTCGCGCCGTCGCCGCAGGACAATCGTCCCCAGGCTTCCTGTGGTGCCTGGGCGATGGCGTGGTCGATCCGTCCGTAGGGGGCGTGAAGCGGCTGGGACTTCGGCACCGCCAGGACGTAACCGACACCGGCTTCTTCCAAAGTGCGGCGCATGCGCCATTCCTGGCCGTAGGCGCAGTCGCCGGTCACCCAGGCAATGGGCAGGGGCGAGGCCAGGGCTCGCAGGATCACCGCCCGGGCCAGCTCGCCCTTGGTCGCGAAACCCCGGTTCTCGGGTTCGCCCGCCGCCCGGCACCGGTCCGTGTCACCCGTCCAGGACTTCGGCAGATAGAGCTCCCGGTCGACCAGCGCCCGGCCCTCGAACCGGAGGTAAGACTTCTCGTCTCACGGGCGTCTCACCAACAGCGTCGATGCGCTTGGGCTACGAATATCTGACCTGCGCTAACGCTCTCCACGTGGACCACCTGGACCGCACGAGACGCGGTCTACCACATGCGCCAGGTTGGCCCCCGAGGCCAGCGGTCCTCCTGCTCGTGCTCTCCATTGCGTCAGGTCACCGGCCGTCTGCTCACCTCCAACACGACTGACCACGAGGGGAGCGTGCGCCTCAAAGCCGTCCGCACACGGCGGTCACTCAACGTGCCTGCGGCAAGTCGCCGCTCCCGCCTCGCCGCCGCCCGTGATCGTGACGCTCCCTGGGGAGAATCTGGGGAGTATCTGAGCCGCTGGGGAGCGCGTGGGGAGAATCAGGCGCATAACCCGGCAAGGACCTGAAAGACGCTGAAAGGATCATTTGCGCAGGTGCCCGCCCCATTCCCATCTTTCGTAGGCGAGGCGGCGTTCTTCGTCTGCCTGTTCCTGCGCGAGGCGGGCGAGGCGTTCGGCTTCGGCGCGTTCTGCGGGTGTGGGCGGGGGCGGCTGCTTGCGGGCGTAGTCGTGCCAGTAAGCGGCGATCGCCGAGGTCTGGCGCAGGACGCTGTCCGGTTCGGGCGGAGCGGGCCAGAACTGCAGCAGATAGCAGTCCAGTTGAGGCTCATGGTCCAGCCGGGTGTCCCGCTGGTCTGCCTCGTCCATGCCCTTGGCGCAGTAGCGCACCCGGTAGTCGGTCTCTTCCAGATCCAGCTCCCAGGAGTCCTCGCCCGCCCATCGCACGAGCGCGCTGCTGCCTGAGCGGGGGCGGAAGGACACCTCCACGACGTCCTCCCAGGCCGCATCCAGCGGCGGGGCCTGATCATGCACTTCGACGGTGAAGCCGACGTCACCTGTGTGCAGTCCGGTCGTCAGCCACAACGCACCGGGGACCGCCGCCCCGCACAGCCCCCCGCTCTGCCCGGCGAACGCCTCCGCGAGGTCCGGGCCGAAGCTGTCCGGATCGCTCTCGACATAGATCTGGCCGTAGTGAACATGAACCTCGCCCTCGACCGGCCTGCGCACCATTTACTCCCGTCGTCTCCCAGAACGAGCCGTCCTTGACAGCCTACGGAGCAGCACTGACAGTGCGACCGGGGCCAGGTGTCCCGGACGGAGACTGCCGGCGCACCAGTCCTTGCTGAAGGACTGTCTGCGCTCACTGCGCGAGGTCTGGTGGAAGCCTGCGGGGTGGCGTGGTCGCAAAGAAGGCACGCAGGGGTCACCGACGGTGCGGCCACGGTCGGTGTCACCGGCCGCCTCGTCGACTACCTTCCAGAGATCTGCGGAGTTGAAGGGTGAGGACAAGCCAGCGCAGGATGACCTGCAAGGTGAGTTTCCGCAGTCGATGGCGGTGCGTGCGGGCGAGGGCGGGCTCGCGCCGGCCGGGGCGACGTAGCAGCAGCCCGGCTCGCGCCGGCCGGGGCGACATACCAGCAGCCCGGGCCCGGGCGCGGGCCGGGGCGACGTACCGGCTGCCCGGCTCGCGCCCGGTTGTAGGCCGACGGGCTCTGATGAAAACGTGGATGAAGATGCGGCTGGTGAAGCGCGCGTGAGCATTGCCTGTGCGCCGTGCAGGGCCAGGCAGCCGTCTGTGGAGTGCTGGTCATGGGCGAGCTTCACACCCCGCAGGGAGCGGCCTGTGGTTCAGGCGGCGCGTCGGGCCGACCTTGCTGTCGGTCCGAAGGTCTGCGTGCAAGGGCCTGTGGGGACCCCACCACGGGGAGTGATATCCCGCCATGATGGCGGCGTTCGGTGCGCTCTCTCAGACGCGCAAGCGACCTGCGGATACCGAATTCGCCTCACGGGGCAGGGTCGTCCGCCGGCCGATGGCCGAAGGTGGCCCCCGTGAGGCCACGGCCGCTGAGCGGCATGTTTGCATGTATGGGTGATCGTTAACGCACAGGAAATATCCGAGCCGCGGACGTACGTGGACCGCATTCTGGAGCACTGGAACACGGACGAGGACGCCGAGGCGCTCGTCCAGGGGACGCAGCGGCTGACCAGAGGGGAGGCCCGGCGGGAGCTGTTCAGGCTGGGGCATGCGCTGCGCGGGCAGGGGCTCGCGCCCGGCGACGGAGTGGGGCTTTTTCTGGCCAACCGCGTCGACTCGGTCCTCGTACAGCTCGCCGTCCATCTCATCGGCTGCCGCGTCGTGTTCCTGCCGCCCGAGCCGGGGCCCGGCGAACTCGCCGCGCTCGTCGAGCAGTCCCGGGCGCGCGCCGTGGTCACCGACCCGCTCTTCGCCGGGCGGGCCGCCGACGCGGCCGGCCGCAGCGTCCACGCCCCCGCACTGCTCAGCCTCGGGCCCTGCGAGCAGCAGTGCACCGACCTGCTGGCCCTGGCGGCCAAGTGCCCGCACGCGCGCCCCGACGGCGTGCCCGCCCCGGGAGCGGACGAAGCCGTCACCGTCTTCTACACCGGCGGAACCCTGGGCCGCCCCAAGCTCGCCGCGCACACCCACTGGCTCTACGACACTCTGGTCGACCTGGTGACGGACTCCGCGCAGGACGCCGGCCCCACGTTCTTCCCGACCATGGACCCGAGCACGGACAGGGTGCTCGCCGCCACGCTGCTCACGCACGGCAGCGGCCACCTCACCTCGATCCAGGCCCTGGTGACGGGGTCCACCCTCGTCGTGCTGCCCGAGTTCGAAGCGGGCGCGGCCCTGACGGTGCTGCGCGAGGAGCGGATCACCGCCACCATGTTCGTACCGCCCATGCTGTACGCGGTGCTCGACCACCCGGACTGCAGGCCGGGCGTCCTGCCCGCGCTGCGGCGGATCGTCGTCGGCGGCGCGGCCACCTCGCCCAGCCGGCTGCAGCAGGCGGTCGAGGTCTTCGGGCCCGTGCTCAGCCAGGCGTACGGGCAGTCGGAGGCGCTCGGTATCACCGCGTTCGCCGCGGAGGAGCTCGCCTCGGAGGGCCCCCGGCGCCCCGAACTCTGGCGCAGCTGCGGTCGCGCGATACCCGGCGTCCAGATCGAGATCCGCGGTGAGGACAGCGCGGAGGCACTGCCCGTCAGGCAGGTCGGCGAGGTCTGCGTCCATGGCGAGACGGTGATGCTCGGCTACTACGAGGACCCGGAGCGGACCGCGGCGGCGCTGCACGACGGCTGGCTGCGCACCGGGGACATGGGATATCTCGACGCCGAGGGGTACCTCTACCTCGTCGACCGGGCCAAGGACATCATCGTCACCGGCCACACCAGCGACAACGTCTACTCCAGGGTCCTGGAGGATTTCCTGCTCACGCTGCCCGGCGTGCGCAATGCGGCGGCGCTGGGTGTGCCGGACGAGGAGTACGGGGAAGCGGTACAGATCTTCCTGGCCGCGGCCGAGGGCGCTGACATCGACCCGGAGGCGGTCGGCGTAGCGGTGACCGCCGAGCTGGGCGAGTTGTACAGGCCCCGGAAGACGGTGCTGCTTGACCAGCTCCCGACCACCAAGGTCGGCAAGGTGGACAAGAAGGCGCTGCGCGCCGCGTGGACGAGCAGCGCTGGCTTCATCGAGCAGTAGTGGGTCTAGCTCAACAACTGTGGAGCCGCCACTGAGAGTGACAGGTGGCAGTCGCCGCAGTCTCCCGGAAGTTGCCCGAAAATGATCAGCCCCGGGTTCGGTGGGGATGACAGTTCCGGCTCGTGGAAGATGTGGTGCTCCGGCTGGAGCAGCTGTTGTTCCCGTCGATCGCGGATGTCGCGGTGGTGTCGGTAGACGTGAACAACGAGACGGTACGTATTGAAGCCTGCTGCACGGCTGTCGGGGCCGTATGCCCGGCCTGCGGCGTCCGGTCGAGCCGGGTGCACGGCTCCTACCTGCGGTTTCCCGCTGATTCACCCAGCGCGGGAAGACGGGTGGTGCTGTGTTTGAGGGTCCGCCGATCCACGTGCGGGAACCCCTCGTGCGATCGGCGGGCCTTCGTCGAGCAGGTGTCGGGCTGACCCGGCGGTTCGGTCGGTGGACCGAGGGTTGCGTTCGACGCTGGCCGCTGTCGGCCTTGCGCTCGCAGGCCGATCCGGCGCCCGCATGGCCGGTGTCTTCGGGGTCTCTGTCAGCCGCAGCACGGTACTTCGGATGGTCTCTGCCCTTCCCGTACCGGAACCACCGGCCCCGCGGGTGGTCGGCGTTGATGAGTATGCAACGCGCAAGGGCCGGAGGGCTGGAGTAACGCATGGAAGCTATGGGAAGAGATCGTGCCGCTCGGCTACAAGGGAACCTACGGGATTGTCAACGCCTACATCAGGAAAAAGCGCACGTCACCGCAACCGGTGACGGCAAAGCCACCGTCGCCCCGAACGGTCTCCAAGGGATCCTCAGCCGCCCCGAAACCCTCACCGAAATCGAGCAGTTGCGGCTCAAGATGGTCCTTGCTCAGTGCCCCGAACTGGAGGCCCTCACCGGACACGTCCGATCCTTCGCGACCATGCTCACCGAGCGCCAGGGCGAACGACTCCCGCAGAGGCTCGACGCCGTCCGGCAAGACGACCTTCCCAGTCTCCACACCCTCGCCGCAGGCATCGACCGCGACCGTCAAGCCGTCATCGCCGGCCTCACGCTTCCCTGGAACTCGGGTGTCGTCGAAGGTCACGTCAACCGGATCAAGATGCTCAAACGCCAGATGTTCGGCCGGTCCGGCTTCGCCCTCCTCCGAAAGCGAGCCCTGCTCGCGCCATGACACCGGCTGTCCGCTCAGAGGCCGAGCCGCACCGGCTCTGCTGGAACACCGGAGGTGATCAATGCCGTCAAAGGAGTCGCAAGGTCGCGGGGGGAGAACAGGTCGGGACCGCCATAACAGGCGACTTCACGCGGGTGCCACCACTTCAGACCGCTGATGTTCTCCGCGGCGAGCTCGTCGTCGGACAGAGCCCCGCGCGGATCGAAACCGGCAGTGCGCACGAGGAAGTAGTCGTTAATGACGCCGTCGTAGCCCGCGGCGTGTCCAGGGGCCACGACTTCCTGGTGCCAGACGTGCGGCGGAGCGGTCCTGATGGCAAGGCCCACCTCTTCCTGCAGTTCACGGCGCAGCGCGGCAAGTGGTGTCTCGCCCGGCTCGATCCCTCCGCCGGGAGCTGCCCACACCACTGTTCCCGCTGGCTCTGGAATCGCGAACCGGCAGAGAAGGATGCAGTCGTGCTCGTCGAGGATGATCGCGCGGACTGAATGACGCAGGTTCACGGACGGCATCCAGACACGCTAACCGCCCGCGGCAAGGGTGGTGTGATCGGACAGGTGGGCCAAGCCCATAACTCCCTGACACCGACCACAGAACCTGAGCCAGAACCTTGTGTCATCGATAAAGCCACTGGCCAACGGTGATGACGACCGGGTCCTGCGACAGTGGAACCTGCGCACCCAGAGAACTACCACCGCTCTCTCGAACCCACCAACCAGGCGGTGATCCGGGCGTCGCCCAGACCTGTGAACGACTGACTTGACGACTCATGAAGTGCCAGCCTGCGGTTCCTCGAACCACGGCCTCGCGAGCATCCGGCGCCCGGTGCGGCGCAGTCCGCGGCCATCGCCCACGACAACGTGCCAACTGCACTGCCCGGCCGGATAATCCAAGTGCCGTCCGGTCGTCCCCCGTGGTACTCCTCCCTGCTATGGGCGATCTTGTGACAGCGCGGCTCGTGCTTCATCCGATGACCGTCAGCGAAGCTGAGCAAGTGGTGGCGGGCGAGCTGGACGGCAGTGCCCGATGGGTGCCCGGATATCCCACCGATGGGGACGTGACCGCCGCCAGGCGCTTCCTGGACACCTGCGCGAACACCGGTAATCCCCAGCCGTTCGGCAACTATGAGATCCGTCGCCGCGACAACGGCCAGGCCATCGGTGGCCTGGGCTTCCACGGACCTGCGGACGAGAACGGCAGCGTCACGATCGGCTACGGCCTCATCCAGTCAGCGCGAGGCAAGGGATACGCCTCCGAGGCCCTCCGCGCCCTGCTGCTGTTCGCGCAGGCACACGGCGTCACCTGCGTGAAAGGCGACGCTGACCACGACAACCTCGCCTCCCAGCACGTCATGACGGCAGCGGGCATGCGGCCGGCCGCAGAAGACGAACGCGTCAAGTACTTCGAGGTCACCTGGACCGGAACGACGGCGAATACGGACCCACATTCCTAGCGTCAGAAGTCAAGCGAAAGCCGCCGGGTGGTGAGTGCTCGCATCCGTGCTTCCCACCACGCACCGGCCAAACAGCACCCAAAGCGCCCATCACGAAGTCGTATCGGCCCCCGGGCGCGGAGACAACAGCGCCCGCCGCTGACTCCCCACCCGGCACACCTCGAACGCGACGCAGAAACCGGCTACCCCTGACCGACTGAAAGTCTCCCACCTGCCAATGTCCAGCCAGGTGGCTACCAGGAACACGACACCCTCCTCCCAGGAAACGAAGTCCACAGTGACCACCGCCAAACCGTGGAGTGACCAGACTGAAACACGCACACAGCCCGCACACCCCAGACGGAACCGGGAGGAACGCTCCGGCCCCGGAACTCACCCAGCCACAGCAGCCCAAGACGCGGCACAAGCAGCCTCCCCCCCACCGAACAGGAAACATCCGGTAATCAGTGGCATCACTGCGACGAGACAAGCGGGGTGAGATGCACCGTGACTCACCCACCGAATCCTGAGAAGGGCGCGAACTACCCCAGGGCTGTCGACGTTGAGGTCCGGTTCGCCGGTTGGGGTTCGATTCTCGATGCTTCACATTGGCCGAAGGATGCCGGCTCCCGAGGAGGGCTTCTCCACACGTAACCCTGTGGTTCTACCCAAGGCGGGCGGAGTCCTCAACGGGCGTTGTGGTGTCGGCGGTCTCGGCGCGGCCCGCGGCGACCCGCAGCGTCAGGGCAGCCGCGGCTCCCGCCACCAGGCCGCAGGTCAGGGCGGCCGGGACACCCTCACCGATGCCGGCGGACAGGTGCAGCAGGTCCCAGCGGAGGCTGGAGCCCACCCCGTCCACCGCCACCCTCAGCAGCTGGCTCGCCAGCAGCCCGAGGACGGTCGCGCAGACCGCGCCGGCCGCCATCGCGGGGACAGTGGCCCGGGTGAGCAGTCCGGGCAGCCGCCGCAGAACCCACCACACCACGGCGAGCAGCAGCACGTCGCCGGCGCGATACAGGAGCCAGGAACCGAGCGGCCCGCCCCCCGGGCCCGACCAACCGCCGAGCAGCAGCCACTGGCGCAGAAGGTCGCCCGGTTCGGCGAACATCCCGATGTTCGGGGAGACTTGCTGGAGGGCTGCGGCGACCGGAAGGTACGAGAGGACCACCAGGGACAGTGCGATCACGGCGGTTCCGACGGTGGCGGCCAGACGGGCGGCGCGTGCCGGGACGGCTTCGTGCGACAGCGGACCGGTCCCCTTGGCGGCGACCCGCGCTATGAACACGGTCAACGCTGCCGCGACCAGCGCGGTCACCACCAAGACCTGCCGCCCGGAGGAGATGACGCCCGCCAGCCGGGGCAGAAAGCGGAAACTGCCGTTCCCTCCCGAGGCGATCAGCCACGGCGCGGAGACCGTCACCGCCAGGGTCCCGGCCACCACGCCCCAGGCCCATATCGCGAGCAGAGCCGCCGGCATCCGGCCGTGCACCGGCGGCAGCCTGCGGACCAGGAGCAGCGCCCCAGGTACGAAGAAGGCGAAGACCGCGCCGAACCGGATCTGCATCGCGGTGGTGTACAACGCAAGGTAGTTAGTGCCGGCGGCCCCGGCTGCGCCCCCGCTCCCTCCAGACACCTCGGTGCCGAACGTGGCCGAGGCCGGCGGGTGGTACGACCAGGGGGTGAGCCAGTGTTCCAGCTCGGCGGCGACCTGGCCGTTGAGCATGCCGGTGGCGCCTGGCAGGTGCAGTGCGTGCGCGCTTGCCCCCGCCCACCACAGAAGGACCGTGAGCAGCAGCCCCCCAGCTAATGCCGGCATCACCGCACGCCTGTATGTCACGACTTTCCCCCGTCTTTGTCATGCATCCTCTGAATCCCCTGCGCGGGGGAGATTACGGGGTGTTGATTACATACAGGTCACGAACAGAGCAGGCAGGCCCCAATCGGCCATGCGCGGGGGCGCATTGCCGATGCGAAGCCTGCGGCGAGCTGGGTGAGGGTGTCGGGCTTGCGGAGATACACGAGTGTGGGCAGGGCCCGCTGGTGGGGGGAGCTGCAGTACCGGGTCACCCCGCGGGTGACGACCAGCATCGTCACCCACTCCACCAGGGCGTGGCGAGACGTCGAGTACGCCACGACAGGGGACCATCAAGGCTTCTGCGCCGAGGAATGGGGACGTGGCACACCTCCCTCAGCTGCACTGGCGGCTGTGCCCGTTTCGGACTCCTGGAGGAGGTGGCCGAGCAGGGAGGGCCCGCGTGGGCTAATCGTCAATGCACTTGGGGTACTTCGAGCCCCGGTTGCAGTCGTGGTAGTCGTACTTGCTGACCCGGAACTTCTTCTCCTTGCCCTGCTTCGTGGGATCGACGACCAGGTAGAACTTCTTCCCGTCCTTGGTCTTTTCAGTGACCCGGCCTTCCGGGCCGTGGCCGAAGTCCTGCGCGCACCCGGTGAGTGCGAGGGCGGCGACTGCCACGAGGACGGGGGCGAGGGTGAGGCGACGCATGTCGTGCTCCGATCAAGACTTGGGACGAGGGCAGTCTAGGAGGCCGCGCTGCCGGCAGAGCAGGCAGGGCGGCTCGTTTCTGCCAGCGAGAACCATTCGACATAGAGCGAGAAGGCAGGGGGCGAGCTCCCTTGCCGGCCAGTCCTGCGCTTCTCTCGCCTCCTGCATCTGCGTCGATACGACATTCGACCAGGAACTGTCGCGTAACGGCTGGTCACGGCCTACTGGCTTACCTGGCGCAGGAACTTGACGCCGCGTCAGCAAAGACCCGCCCGCCGCCCACTCCACCACTCACACAATCGCAGTTCGCCCTCACGTGAGGGGCAAGAACACCGACGCGTATGGAGCAAGCGAGTTGGAGGTGGCACCGTGATGCAGCATCTGGTCGCGATCATCCGCCCTGACCGGAGCGATCTCCCCCTCGCGCCAGGGGCGTGGTGGCCCAGCCACCTTCCAGCAGGGCTAACAAGTCGCGCATGGTCCGGGGCGGGTCTTCGCTTGCTCGGGCGATGCTGGGGGCTTCCAGGGCGAAGCGTGCCAGGCCGGTGACGGCGGAGGCGTCCGGAGCGAGCCCGGCCGCTTCGGCGAGGGTGGCGGCCAGCGTCTCCTCGTGGCGCAACCACATGCGCCGGGCGTAATCCCGCAGCGCCGGGGTGGATTCGACGAGGACGAAAGTGGGGTCGTCGGTCCGCACTGCGGTACGGGTGTGCACCATGTGGTCGCGCAGGGCATGCAGCACGGACTGGCCGGGGGCCCGGTCGCGAACGGCGGCGACCACGGCGCTCTCGACGTCCGCGTCCAGGTCGAAGACCGTTGGAACCATTCCGTAAGGGCCGTGACCCCGCTCCCCCACGGCACCGCACGCCTGCACCACCACGACCACACCACCGAGGACTTCGACCTGGTCATCGGCGCCGACGGTGCCTGGTCCCGGGTGCGCCCGGCACTCTCCCACGGCCAACCCTGCTACGCCGGTGTCACGATGGTGGAAGCCCACTTCGACGACGTCGACCACCGTCACCCCGGCATCGCCCACCTGGTCGGCCGCGGCACCATGTCGGCTAAGGCAGGCGGTCGGAGCTTGGTGATGCAGCGCAACAGCAACGGACATCTTCGCGTTTACGTCACCTTCCGCGGCCCCCAGGACTGGCATGCCGGCCTCGACCTCGCAGACACCGAAGCAGTACGCGCCCGCCTTCTCACCCGGTACCAGGGCTGGCACGAGAGCCTGCTGGACGTCCTGCGCGACAGCGAAGGGGGTTTCATCAACCGGCCGATGTTCGTCCTGCCCGTCCCCCACTCCTGGCAGCGCGTCCCCGGCATCACCCTGCTCGGCGACGCCGCCCACCTGATGCCGCCCGTCGGCGTCGGTGCCAACCTCGCCCTGCTCGACGGCGCCGACCTCGCCCGAGCGGTCATCGAGCAACCCATCCCCGACGAAGCCCTCGACGCCTACGAAAGCGTCATGCTGCCCCGCGCCCTCGACCACGCGAAGACCGCCCAGCAGATGCTCGCCACCCTCATGCCCGACAGCGACTCCGACACCGACGACGCCGCATTCCCCGACGCCCTCTGGCCTGCCGTCGCCCTCCCCGACTCCTCCGCCACGCACACCAGCTGAAGGCGACAGTGCCGACGAACCCAAAGGCTGCGCCGTAACTGTGAGCCGGCCCAAAGCTGAGCCGGCTGCCTTGGTACCGGTCTTGCAGCGGATGCGACTCAAGCTGGAGCCCACTCGGCCGCTGTACGCCGAGGCCGCTGCCGACCATGGCAGTTTCCTCAGCACATGCCTTGGGCCGGGGCGCTGCGCGAAGCATCCCGCTCGATGCGCCAGGCCCGGGCCTGGCGGACAACGGGCCCTGGACGAGAGCTCTTTCCCTTGTCCGGAGCAGGGCATCTTGTCCAGAGCAGGGCGTCCGGGCGGTGGCGACTTGCGCCAATGGCTTGCGCTATCCGGTCGAGGGGACTGCCCAGGCGGGCATCGAGACTCTTCCTGCGGACGCAACCGCCACGCCTACCAGCGGAGTTGGGCCGGAATCGCTGGTGGGCGTCGCTCCGTCATGTCCCTTGCCCGCTCACGCCCCGGCGGCGCACTCAGGGCACAACCCCCGGTAAGTCACCTCGGCGGCCAGGACGGTGAAGCCGAAGCGTTCGTGGGTAGGGAGGGCGGAGAGGGGGTCGTCGGTGGGGTGGACGTCCCGGATGGTGCCGCAGGTGGAGCAGAGCAGGTGCTGGTGGGGGCGGTGGGCGTTCGGGTCGTAGCGCTTGGCGCGGGCGTCGGTGGCGACCTCGACCACTTCGCCGAGGGAGACCAGTTCGCCGAGGGTGTTGTAGACGGTCGCGCGAGAGATTTCCGGCAGTCGTGCGGTGGCGCGTGCGAGCACTTCGTCCGCGGTGAGGTGGATGTGCTCGCCGTCGAGTACCTCGGCGACCACCCGGCGCTGGGCGGTCATCCGCCAGCCGCGTCCGCGGAGCCGGTCCAGCAGGTCACTCATGCCCACCAGCCTAACTGTGCGTCGTTGGATGAACGGTTCCGTACGGATCTGACTGTTGTATTGACTTGGACTTGGTCCATCGTAAGATCGGCTCCGGCGACAGCCAAGGGACAGGACAACAGCAGGGACACGCCCGTGATGCAGGAAACGGGTCCGCTCACCACCGCATCCGGTGCCCTGGTCGCGGACAGTCAGAACAGTGAGCAGGTCGGCGTCGGTGGCACCTCTTCGCTCCGGGGCCGGGTCCCGCTGGAGACCCGCACCGGCCGGATCCGCCCTCGCGCCGCGCAGGCCGTGAATGCCGCCAGGTATGCCGCCCACCGCCGGGCCGCGTAGGTCGCGCATGAGGCTCTGTGCAAGCGCTCACCGCACCGCTCCCCCGGCCACCACCGCTCTCCGCCCCCACAAGGCCGCCCCCATCGGGCCCCCGTGCCCGGCCGTTGACCGTACGCAGTTTCTGAGCAATGTGATCCGCCCAGCCCGGAAGGATTCCCATGTCTGAGAACCACGACGCCATCGTCACCGACCCCGAGCCCGAGGAGGCAGGCGGCTGCCCGGTCGCCCATGGCCGTGCGCTCCACCCGACCCAGGGCGGTGGCAACCGCCAGTGGTGGCCGGAGCGGCTCAATCTCAAGATCCTCGCCAAGAACCCCGCCGTGGCGAATCCGCTCGGCGAGGAGTTCGACTACGCGGAGGCGTTCCGGAGCCTTGACCTGCCGGCCGTGAAGCGGGACCTCGCCGAGGTGCTGACCACCTCCCAGGACTGGTGGCCGGCCGACTTCGGTCACTACGGCCCGTTCATCATCCGGATGGCCTGGCACAGCGCGGGCACCTACCGCATCAGCGACGGCCGCGGCGGCGCCGGAGCCGGCCAGCAGCGCTTCGCCCCGCTCAACAGCTGGCCGGACAACGCCAACCTCGACAAGGCCCGCCGTCTGCTGTGGCCGGTCAAGAAGAAGTACGGCCAGAGCCTGTCGTGGGCCGACCTGATGATCCTGGCCGGCAACGTCGCGCTGGAGACGATGGGCTTCCAGACCTTCGGTTTCGGCGGCGGCCGGGAGGATGTCTGGGAGCCGGAGGAGGACGTCTACTGGGGTCCCGAGACCACGTGGCTCGACGACCAGCGCTACAGCGGTGACCGGCAGCTGGAGAACCCGCTGGGTGCCGTGCAGATGGGTCTGATCTACGTCAACCCGGAGGGCCCGAACGGCACCCCCGACCCGCTCGCCGCGGCCCGCGACATCCGTGAGACGTTCCGCCGGATGGCGATGAATGACGAGGAAACCGTCGCGCTCGTCGCCGGTGGCCACACCTTCGGCAAGACGCACGGCGCAGGCCCCGCCGAGCACGTCGGTCCCGACCCGGAGGCCGCCTCGCTCGAAGAGCAGGGCCTGGGCTGGTCGAACACCTACGGCACCGGCAAGGGCGCCGACGCCATCACCAGCGGCCTCGAAGGCATCTGGACGAACACCCCGACAGCCTGGGACAACAGCTTCTTCGAGATCCTCTTCGGCTACGAATGGGAACTGTTCAAGAGCCCGGCGGGCGCGCACCAGTGGCGGCCCAAGGACGGCGGCGGAGCCGGTACCGTCCCCGACGCCCACGACTCCGCCAAGAAGCACGCCCCCACGATGCTGACCACCGACCTCGCGCTGCGGACCGACCCGGCCTACGAGCAGATCTCGCGCCGCTTCCTGGCGAACCCGGATGAGTTCGCCGACGCCTTCGCCCGCGCCTGGTACAAGCTCACCCACCGCGACATGGGCCCGGCCGTCCGTTACCTCGGTCCCGAGGTCCCCGCCGAGACACTGCTGTGGCAGGACCCGCTGCCCGCCGTGACGCACCCCCTCGTCGGCGCCGAGGACATCGCCGCCCTCAAGGGCCAGGTCCTCGCCTCGGGTCTGTCGGTGTCCCAGCTGGTGTCCACCGCCTGGGCGTCGGCCTCGACGTTCCGCGGCAGTGACAAGCGCGGCGGCGCCAACGGTGCGCGCATCCGTCTCCAGCCGCAGAACGGGTGGGAGGTCAACGACCCCGATCAGCTGGCCGCGGTCCTGCGCACCCTGGAAGGCATCCAGCAGTCCTTCAACGGCTCCCACCAGGGCGGCGCCCAGATTTCCCTCGCCGACCTGATCGTGCTCGCGGGCGGCGCGGCCGTCGAGCAGGCCGCCAAGAGCGCCGGTTTCGATATCGAGGTCCCCTTCACCCCGGGCCGCACCGACGCCTCCCAGGACCAGACCGATGTGGAGTCCTTCACGGCTCTGGAGCCCGCCGCTGACGGCTTCCGGAACTACGTCGCCAAGGGCAACCGCCTGCCCGCCGAACACCTCCTGCTCGACAAGGCCAATCTGCTGACCCTCAGCGCGCCCGAGATGACCGTTCTCGTCGGCGGTCTGCGCGTCCTGGGCGCCAACCACCAGCAGTCCTCGCTCGGCGTCTTCACCACCACCCCCGAGACCCTGACCAACGACTTCTTCGTCAACCTGCTCGATCTGAACACGACGTGGAAGGCGACCTCCGAGGACTCCCACACCTTCGAAGGCCGCGACGCCGCCACCGGCGCGGTCAAGTGGACCGGCACCCGCGCCGACCTCGTCTTCGGCTCCAACTCCGAACTCCGCGCCCTCGCCGAGGTCTACGGCAGCGATGACGCCAGGGAGAAGTTCGTGCACGACTTCGTCGCGGCATGGAGCAAGGTGATGGAGCTGGACCGCTTCGACCTCGTCTGAAGTTCAGAAGGTGATGTCCGGGCCGGCCGGCCCGCAGCACTCCGGCCGGCCCGGACACACCCGTGGAACAACCTCCGGCACGCGGGCGCCCGCCACCCCGCAATCAGCGGCACTGGGCAAGCCCGGTGCCGCGTGGCACGATCTCTTGAGTGACCAGCAAAGCCGACCCGGCGCAGCATCTGCGCGATCTCGCGCGGCTGCGCCGTGTGCGGGACCGGATCGACCGTGAGTACGCGCAGCCGCTCGACGTCGAGGCCCTTGCGCGCGGTGTGAACATGTCAGCCGGACACCTCAGCCGCCAGTTCAAGCGCGCCTACGGCGAGTCGCCCTACGGCTACCTGATGACGCGCCGCATCGAACGTGCGATGGCGCTGCTGCGACGCGGCGACCTGAGCGTCACCGATGTCTGCTTCACCGTCGGCTGCTCATCGCTGGGCACCTTCAGCAGCCGCTTCACCGAACTGGTCGGCGTGCCGCCCAGCGTCTACCGGCGCCAGGCCGCGCAGGCCACCGCGGGCATGCCGTCGTGTGTGGCGAAGCAGATCACCAGACCGATCAGGAATCGAGAAGCGCCGGCCCCGCCCCGGCTCTAGCGTGACTGCCATGGACATCACCATTCACGCAAGCTTCCTCCCGCACAACGACCCGGACGCCGCACTCGCCTTCTACCGCGACACCCTCGGCTTCGAGGTCCGCAACGATGTCGGCTATCAGGGAATGCGCTGGATCACCGTCGGCCCCGCCGACCAGCCCGGCACCTCCATCGTCCTGACACCGCCGGCCGCCGATCCCGGCGTCACCGACGAGGAGCGCCGCACGATCACCGAGATGATGGCCAAGGGCACCTACGGCGCCATCCTTCTGGCCACCCCCGACCTCGACGACACCTTCACACGACTGCAAGCCGGCGACACCGAGATCGTCCAGGAACCCACCCAGCAGCCCTACGGCATCCGCGACTGCGCCGTCCGCGACCCCGCGGGCAACCTCATCCGTATCCAGGAGCGGCCCGACGCCGGCTAGTCGTGCAAGCGCTGACCGCCCCGCGAGCCGGTGCCGGCGCGGACGACGCAGCCGTGGGCGCGGGCGGCGGCACCGGGTCCCCCTCGGTGCCGAGCCCGCCCCCGGCCGAGCCCCCACCAGCCGCAACACAGGAAAACCCGCACCACCCCTGCCGGACCGTACACAGCAATCCAATCCCCCGCCGACAACCACCGCCGAAGCGGCCCGCGTAACAGATGGAGACACGATGAGCATGGCCCCGAGGACGGACGCGCAGTCGCCTGCGGCCCACGTCGCCGACCGCCACGATCTGATCCGCGTGCACGGCGCGCGGGTGAACAACCTCAGGGACGTCAGCATCGAGATCCCGAAGCGCCGGCTGACGGTGTTCACCGGCGTCTCCGGCTCGGGCAAGAGCTCGCTGGTGTTCCACACCATCGCCGCGGAGTCGCAGCGGCTGATCAACGAGACCTACAGCGCGTTCGTGCAGGGCTTCATGCCGACGCTGGCGCGGCCGGAGGTCGACGTCCTCGAAGGGCTGACCACGGCGATCATCGTCGACCAGCAGCGGATGGGGGCCGACCCCCGTTCCACGGTCGGCACCGCCACCGATGCCAACGCCATGCTGCGCATCCTCTTCAGCCGGCTCGGAAAGCCGCACATCGGCCCGCCCAGCGCCTACGCCTTCAACGTCCCCTCGGTCCGGGCGAGCGGTGCGATCACCGTCGAGCGCGGCGCGAAGAAGACGGTGAAAGCGACCTTCTCCCGCACCGGTGGCATGTGTGTGCGGTGCGAGGGCCGGGGCACGGTCTCCGACATCGATCTGACCCAGCTCTACGACGACTCCAAGTCGATCGCCGAGGGCGCGTTCACCATCCCCGGCTGGAAGTCCGACAGCTTCTGGACCGTGCGGGTCTACGCCGAGTCGGGTCTCCTCGACCCGGACAAGCCGATCCGCAAGTTCACCAAGAAGGAGATGCAGGACTTCCTCTACCGGGAGCCGACCAAGGTGAAGGTCGAGGGGGTGAACCTCACCTACGAGGGACTGATCCCCAAGATCCAGAAGTCGATGCTGTCCAAGGACAAGGAGGCGATGCAGCCGCACATCCGGGCGTTCGTGGAGCGGGCGGTCACCTTCGCCACCTGCCCCGAGTGCGAGGGCACCCGGCTCAGCGAGGGGGCGCGGTCGTCGAAGATCAAGCGGATCAGCATCGCGGACGCCTGCGCAATGGAGATCAGGGACCTGGCCGCATGGGTCGGCGGCCTTTCCGAGCCGTCGGTGGCACCGCTGCTCACATCGCTGCACCAGACCCTGGAGTCGTTCGTCGAGATCGGCCTCGGCTATCTCTCGCTCGACCGGGCGGCGGGCACGCTCTCCGGCGGCGAGGCGCAGCGCGTCAAGATGATCCGCCACCTCGGCTCCTCGCTCACCGACACCACCTATGTCTTCGACGAGCCCACCGCGGGCCTGCACCCCCATGACATCCAGCGGATGAACGACCTGCTGCTGCGACTGCGGGACAAGGGCAACACGGTGCTCGTCGTGGAGCACAAACCGCAGACGATCGCGATCGCGGACCATGTCGTCGACCTCGGCCCCGGTGCCGGTACGGCGGGCGGCACCGTCTGCTTCGAGGGCACCGTCGAGGGGCTGCGGGCCGGCGGCACCATCACCGGCCGCCATCTCGACGACCGGGCGGGCCTCAAGGAGACGGTGCGGACGCCCACCGGCATGCTGGAGATCCGCGGCGCGACGACGCACAATCTGCGCAATGTCGACGTCGACGTCCCGCTCGGGGTGCTCTGCGTGGTCACCGGTGTGGCGGGCTCCGGCAAGAGCTCGCTGCTCCACGGCTCCCTCCCGTCCTCGGCAGGGGTGGTGTCGGTGGACCAGGCTCCGATCCGTGGCTCGCGGCGGAGCAACCCGGCGACGTACACCGGGGTCCTCGACCCGATCCGCAAGGCGTTCGCCAAGGTCAACGGTGTGAAGCCGGGACGTTTCAGCGCCAACTCCGAGGGCGCCTGCCCCACCTGCAACGGCGCCGGCGTCATCTACACCGACCTGGCGATGATGGCCGGTGTCGCCACCACCTGCGAGGACTGCGAGGGGAAGCGGTATCAGGCAGCGGTGCTGGAGTACCGTCTGGGCGGCCGCGACATCAGCGAGGTGCTGGCGATGTCGGTGGCCGAGGCCGAGGAGTTCTTCGGTGCCGGCGAGGCGGGCACACCGGCGGCCCACCGGATCCTGAAGCGGCTCGACGACGTCGGGCTCGGCTACCTCAACCTTGGCCAGCCGCTCACCACGCTGTCCGGCGGCGAGCGGCAGCGGCTCAAGCTGGCCACCCACATGGCCGAGAAGGGCGGCGTCTACGTGCTCGATGAGCCGACCGCCGGCCTGCATCTCGCCGACGTCGAGCAGCTGCTCGGTCTGCTCGACCGGCTCGTCGACTCCGGCAAGTCGGTCCTCGTCATCGAGCACCACCAGGCGGTCATGGCGCACGCCGACTGGATCATCGACCTCGGCCCCGGCGCCGGCCACGACGGCGGCCACATCGTCTTCGAGGGCACCCCCACCGACCTCGTCGCCGCCCGCTCCACCCTCACCGGCGAGCACCTCGCGGCCTACGTCGGCAGCTGACCGCGGCCCTTGCGGCTCTCGCGTCCGCACGGCGCCGCGGCGTCTGAGGCCCAGCCGTGAAGGGTGCCTCAGTGCGCAGGCTTCATGATCATCAAGTGCTCGGGGTCAGGGACCGTGACGAAGCCGACCTTGGCGTAGACGTCGTGGGCATCGAGGGTGGCCAGCAGTGTCCGCTTGAGCTGGTAGGGAGCCAGGTGGTCACGGACCGCGGCAGCGAGCCAGGTGCCGAGGCCTTTGCCGCGGTGCGTGGGAGCGACGTAGACATCACAGAGCCAGGCGAACGTCGCCAGGTCCGTGACGACACGTGCGTAGGCGACCTGGGCGCCGCCGGCGTCGTAGAGGCCGAAGTTGAGAGACCCGCGGATGGACTGTTCGACCGTTTCGCGGCTGCGGCCCATGGCCCAGAACGCGTCGGTCGAAAGCCAGTGGTGCACCAGGTCGATGTCGAGCCGGCCCGGGTCGGTGGCGACCTCGTAGCCGTCTTCCCTGCGAGTGATCATGCTCGTGGATGGTAGAGCTGAGGGGTGCCGGGCAGCCAGCGGTTTTGGGCCTGCGGACGGTTGCGCCGGTGCGGTGCACGCCCAAGGGGCGCGGGGCGCGACATCAGCCCTTGCATCAGCGTTCGAGGCCGGCAACCGCCATCGGACCTGCACGCTTCTTACACGACGACGGACTCGACGAGCTTCGCCATGGCCTCCACGGCCGTCTGTTCATCGTGCCCGTTGGCGACGATGACGATTTCCTTGCCGTGGCTCATCTCCAGCATCTGTAGGCTGAACAGGCTCTTCGCGCTGGCTTCCTTGCCGTCGACCAGGAACCTGATGTCCGAGACGTAGCCCTTTGCTTCCTGCACGATCCGCGACGCCGGGCGCACCCGCAAGCCGCCCGGCGAAGCGATGGTCACGGTCGTCTCCGCCATGAAAAGACTCCTCAAACCGACAGCCACGTGAGCCGGCGGCGCGCTCTGTTCGCCCCCGGTCCGGGCGTATGCCGCGTCCGGAGGATGGTCGCCCACCGGGCTCACCCTCGTACGAAGACGACGGTAAGGCAACTCCGGTGTGGCTGCGTGGCGTTCCGCTGCAAAGGCAAGGAGGAGGAAGGTGAAGGGCTGTGGTGGGGCGGTGCGGGTTGTGGGTACCAGATGTCGCCGGCGTATCCGGCGAGGTGGCTGTTCCCTTTGCCGGCTTGTCGGCGGAGTCGGTTCAGATGCTGTCGGCGAGGTCGGAGTGACCTTGGATGCGTGCGCAATGAGCGCAGCAGAAGAACTTGCCGCCGGCTTGGAGGCCGTGGCCGAGCATGCGGCAGCCGCAGTTGTCACAGATGGGCGCGAGCTTGTGAGCGGCGCACTCGAAACTGTCGAAGGTGTGAACGGCACCCGCCGCGTGGACCTCGAAGGCCATCTCATAGTCGTTTCCGCAGACCTCACAAACAGCCATCACGCACTCCTTCGTTGACTGGCTTCGACGGCTCCCGCGCGAAGGCGGCTCTCCCATCACCTCATGGGGCCGCGCTCCCGGCACGCCACAGGAGCCAGATGGCGCAGTGCGGGCACAGATGCGGAGAGCTTGCCAGGCGGAAACGCCGCCGGTTCCCCACGGGCCATCAGCTCTGAGAGGATCCCGGGACTGTCCGCAGGCATAGGGGGAACATGACCGTTCTGGTATTGCGGGGGGGGCGCGGCCGGTTCGCGGTCGGGTAGCGCTCGGTTAGAAGTCAGCTCGCGGTCGGTTAGCAGTCAGTTCGCCGTCAGGACTTCGCGGGCCGCCCGTTCGCCGGAGCGCACCGCGCCTTCCATCAGTCCGTGCATCAAGGTCGCCGATTCCGTGCTCGCCCAGTGGATCCGGCCCACGGGTTCGCGCAGCGCGCTGCCGTAATTGGTGAGTGCGCCCGGCGGGAAGTGGGCGACCATGCCGCCCAGCGACCAGGGTTGCTCGGACCAGTCGGTCTCCAGATACGCGGTGGGACGGCGTGCCTCCGGGCCGAAGCGTTCGGCGAGCGCGTCCAGCCAGATGTCCCGTCGCTCCTTGGGATCCAGACGGCCCAGCCGTACGGCCCCCGCTCCGAACGCGTAGCTGCTCAGCACGCCCGGCTCTCCCGAGCGGGGAGTCTGGTCGATGGTGATCGGTACCGGCGACCGGGGCGCGAGCGTCTGGCCCGACAGTTTCTGGCCCCGCCAGAACGGCTCGGCGTACTGCGTGTGCACCCGGATGACCGCCCCGGGCACCAGGCGTTGCCGCAGGTGGCTGTGGGCGGCGGGCAACGGCGGATCGAAGTGGATCCGGCCGGCGAGCACGGGCGGAGTGGCCACGATGACGCGCCGTGCCCGTACGGCGAACGCGTCGGAGGCGACCTCTACGCCGGTCGTGTTCTGGACGATCCGACGGACCGGGCTGGACAGATGGACCGCCGTGCCCAGGCGCGCGGCCATCCGCCGGGCGAGTTCGGGGGCTCCGCCGTCCACGAGGTGGGATTCGGTCTTCCGGGTGTCGGTGTAGTAGCCGAAGCCGCTGCCCCCGCCGCCGCGTGCCAGGACGAGTGCGCCCAGCAGTGAGACTTCCGCCGGGTCGGTGCAGAACAGCAGGTTCATCGTCGACTGGAGGAGGGTGTGGGCGGTGGTCGAGGGCACGTTGAGCGGGTGCGAGAGCCACTGGCCGAGCGTGCGGGCGTCCCAGGCCCGTGCGCGCCGGGCCTGCCAGGGAGCGTCCTTCGGAAGCCGCCGCGCCATCAGGTTCAGGCGCAGGAACGCCCACCCGAGGGTGGCGAGTGCCGCCGGGCCGGTCTTGGGGATGCCGCGGTGACGGCGGTTGCGCCCGTCGAGGCAGATCAGGTGATCGCCGTCGTCGTGCTGCGGGTAGACCTCGAGCCCCAGCTCGCGGCAGAGCTGAAACATCCGTTCCTGGCCCTTGCCCAGCCAGGTGCCGCCCGCGGACACCACGGTGCCGTCGGGCAGCTCCCGGTTCCAGACCCGTCCGCCCACCCGGTCCCTGGCCTCGAGCACCACGACCTCACGCCCGGCCGCGGCCAGCTGCCGCGCGGCCGCCAGCCCCGCGAATCCGGCGCCCACGACGCACACGTCCGCTGTCACCTGTTCCATGACCTACCTCCACAGAGCAGCCTCGCTCGCCGGGGCCCGCGGCGCCCGGTGGGTGACTCGGCCGGGCGGCGTGGGGGGCCGGCCGAGTGACCCGCGGGGCGGGGTCAGCTCTGGAGGAAGACGCCGACACCCGACGGATCGTCGTGGGTGGCGAGCCGCTGCCGACAACCGCAACGACTGCCGTGCTGGAGCGAGTACGGCGCGCAGGAGGCCGTGGGGATCACTGCGGCGATCGCCGACAGCGGCCGCATCGGCACCGGCCTGACTATCCCTAGCTTGCTAGTATGCTAGCATCGCGCTCGTGGGTGATAAGGAAGTCAAACAGTTCAACGTGTACCTGCCGATCGAGCTGATCAAGCAGGTCAAATACCGCGCCATCGAGTCGGGCATGTCGTTGTCGGCTCTGGTCGCTGACGCGCTGCGCACCTACCTCGACGACGCCCATGGACACGAACAGCGATCGACTGAGAAGGAGACCTGACATGGCGACCGAAGGTATCGAGGCCGTGTTCCTTACGACCCACAACTGGGGTAAGGCGGCGAAGTTCTTCCAGACACTGGGTTACGAGTTGGAGTTCTCGACCGACCACAACTCCGGCCGGCTCCGCAACGGCGACGGGCCGTACGTCTTCATCGCCGAGATCCCCGAGGACCAGGCGCCCCAGACGCAGATCGTGCTGAAGGTGCCGGACGCAGACGCGTTCCGTCCCGATCCCTCCGTCGAGGTCGTCACGCCGTTCGAGGACACCCATTACGGAACCAGGGAGATGGCCGTCCGTGACCCCGACGGACGTCTATGGAGCCTCCAGGCTCCCGCCAAGAACTGACCACCACGAAAGGGGAACGCCATGACAGACGAGCGGACCGAGGCACCGGACAGCACCGCGGTGCGGACCGCACTCTGGCGCGCCCTCCACGTCCAAATCGACCCACCGCCGCATGTACTCGACGACGAGGTCGGGCTACAACTGGCCGCCCCCGACGGCAACTGGCGCCGCCGCCCCGACATGGACCCGCTCGCCACCAGCGCATTACGGGCGGCCATCGTGGCCCGCTCTCGTTTCATCGAGGACCTGATCGCTGAGCAGGCCGACCGCGGCGTCACCCAGTACGTCATCCTGGGAGCCGGCCTGGACACCTTTGCCCAGCGCAGGCCGGAGGTCGCCTCCCGCCTACAGGTCTTCGAGGTCGACCAGCCCAGCCCTCAGGCATGGAAGCGCCATCGCCTGGTCGAACTCGGTTACGACATCCCCGACTGGCTGCACCTGGTGCCGGTCGACTTCGAGGCGAGCGAAGACTGGCTGAAGCAGCTGGCCGCTGCCGGCTTCGATGCCGGCCGGCCCGCGGTCATCGTCTCCACCGGCGTCACCATGTACCTCACCAAAGACGCCACGGCGGCCACCCTGCGCCAGATCGCCGCTCTCGCCCCCGGCTCGATACTCGCCATGACCTTCCTGCTGCCCACCGAACTCCTCGACGACGCCGACCGCCCCGGCCTCCGAGCGAGCAAGGAAGGCGCGCAAGCATCCGGAACGCCGTTCATCAGTTTCTACCCCCCGCCCGAGATACTGGCACTGGCCAGCGAAGCCGGCTTCAAAGACGCCCGACACCTGTCGGGAGCTTCACTTGCCCACCGCTACTTCGCTGATCGCACCGACGGACTCCGCCCCTCAAGCGGCGAGGACATCCTCCTGGCCGCAACCTGACTCTCGTCACGCGGCATACCCGCCTGCGGGCAAAGGGCCCGGGCCGGGCTTCCACCCACGGTCCGGGCACCTTCGCCTACTCACCGACTGCGACACCGTCGCTGTCGCTGTCGCTGTCGCTGTCGCCGGGCACCGACTACCGCTCCGGCCACTGCTACGGCTCAAGGAGAATCCTCGTCCCGCCGTTGCCCTCGATCGCCTGCTCGCTGTACAGCAGCGGGAAGTACTCCCCCGCGCTCCACTTGTCATGCAGGTCGCTGTAGTGCTTGCTGCGCTGATCGCCGGACTGGCCAGGGGCGTTGATGACGCGCGAGTTGTCCCATCCGCCGACGTCGATGGCCATCTTGAAGGTCGCGCCGACGACTTCCGCGTACGGATACTCGGGGTAGTGGAAGTACGAGGCGCAAACCGTGTCGAAGGTCCCGCCTCTCTCGGCGGGTCCCACATTCGGGCCGCCGAGCGGGTGGATGAATACGTGGATGTGCATCGCGCCCCACCGCCACGCGCTTTCGTCGGCGCCGAGTCTGGAGGCGACCTCGGTGTAGGCCTTCGGGAGCGTGCCGAGCAGCAGTTCGTCCCGCTTCCGCGCGCCGTTGGTCCCGAACCAGTCGTCGGGGCGGACGAATGAGTCGTTCAAGAGGCGCAGATCGAGATCGATACTGATGCCCACGAGCTGATCGGCCGCCGGCTCGGGCAGCAGGAGCTGGGCCCACGCGGGATACAGGAACCGCATGACCCACGTCTCGAAAAGGGCCGCTGCGGCCGAGTCCTTATCGGCGACACCGTCATAGCCGGACAGCAGCCGCAGCGCCTTGGCCGTCGTAGGGTCGGTCGACCGCAGATTCTTCACATACGGCAGGAACTGCCGGGCCACTCCCGACTTCACGTCGTTCTGAAGTGCCAGGGTGTCAGCGAGGGAGGTGCGTCGCTGCTGGGAAAGGACCTCGTGGATCCGGTCCTTCCGATAGGCCGACTGCCACTGATATGTCGGCGTCGGATAGCCCGCGGGGAAGTTGTGCTCATTGGCCGACACGAAGAAACCCGCCCGCGGATTATGCGAGGTGGGCAGCTGCGCGTTCTTGTAGAAACCGTCCCATTCGAAACGCCCGTCACCGGGCACCGGAAGCAGTCCGTCATACCCACTGCCCGTGCGCCGGGGAATGAGCGCTCCGGGAACCCAGCCGATGTCGCCCTTGGTGTCGGCGTAGACCAGGTTCGAGCCGGGAGTCTTCCATGTGCTGATGGCCTCGACGAACTCGCGTGAGTCCCCGGCACGCTGGTAATTGAGGCTGCCGAGATACGGCGAGGTGCCTGGTTCCGTCCAGACAGTGCGCACCGCATAGGCCTTGTGGTTCTTTTCGTCAATCTTGACGACCGGGCCGTGTCGGGTGAACGAGAGCTGAGCCCGGCGGGGTTCACCACCGGCCACCGGTATGTGTTCCGTGACCGTGGTCAGCTTCTCCCAGCCCTCGCCGTAGCGGTATCTGCTGTGGTCGTTCGGATCGAGCTCGTAGACGTAGAGATCCGCCTGGTCGGCGGGGAGATTGGTGAGACCGAACGCGACATTGCCGTTGTGCCCCGTGCTGATGCCGGGATTCCACGGTTCTCCGGCACCGATGATGTTCAGTCCGGGAGCGCTGAGATGGGCGATATAGCGGTTGGCGGGCAGGGTGTAGTCCTCCCGGTGCGGATCGCCCGCGAGGATCGGCCGGCCGGTCGCCGTACGCGTCGGCGCCACCGCCCAGGCATTGCTGCCGGTCGCGCTCTCCCGCAGGACGTTCTGCTCGTCCGACATCCTGCGCAAGGTGCCGTTCGCGAACACCATGGGGGATGTGGCCAGGCTGTAGACCTCCAGGACATCGGCGGGAATGAGGCTCAGATCGAGCCCCTCCGGCACCGTTACCGAGTGCTCGGGTTCCAACTTGCGGAAGTAGCCGCTCGCCTTGTTCCCTCCGACGCTCATCAGCCGGGCTCGGGCGACCTGCGAACGGAGGTTGTTCCCGATTCCGTGGGTACGGATGCGCACCACGTCCTCCGGGCTCCAGCGCGCGGGCCGGTAACCCAGCTTCTGGAATTCGGCGGGTAAGGCCTTGGGGTGGTCAGCGAGCCAGTCGAGGTAGCCGTTGATCCCGGCGACGAAACGCGTTGCCGCCTCACGCGCCTCGGGACCGTAACTCGTCCACTCCGCCGCCATGTCACCGCGGTAGAGAAACAACCGCGCGGCCCTGTCCTGTTCGACGTAGGAAGCACCCAGCACCTCGCTGCAACGGCCCAGACCACGCCGCCGCCAGGTGTCGATCTGGAAAAGCCGCTCCCGCGCGACATTGAACCCCTGCGCCTGGAAGAGATCACCGACGTTGTCGGCAAAAATATGCGGCACACCCCAGACATCGACCGTCACCCGCACCGGCCGCTTCAGCCCGGGTACGGCATATCTCTGCCCCTCGTCCTCCTTCCACCGCGTACCCCATGGCTGGGCAACCGCCGTACCACCGGCCGGCAGCGTGCCGGTCAGCGCGGCAGCAGCGCCGACAAACCCGGTACCCAGCAAGGCCCGGCGGGAAGGAGAACGTGACATGGCATTCCTCGAAACGAGTTCGGCGAACGGTCAGTGACCCGAGGCGGCATCACGCGCACGGACATCACACCCCTTCCACCGAGGAGTCGAGGCCAATGCCCCCGCACGGGAAAGCTATCCGGCCCCCAAGCGCCATCACACCCGTAACCTCCCCCTAATCTCCGGGGGGTCGTTCGCAAACCCTAGGGCGAATGACCGAATCAGGACCTCGACGTAACAGCGGCTGAAGGCCCGAAGCACTGCATCATCTGCCGCATGACGGCGACGGGGAGGGTCGGGTGACGGGCCGCCGGCTGTGCGGTGTCGGTGTCCCGTAGCAGCTGGATCAGCACTCGGGCCGGCAGGTGGGGGTGCCGGGCCGCGGCATGACGTATGTGCTCGCGGGGGGCGTCGAGCATCCGCACGGCCGAGGCAGTGGTCAAGCGGGGGTCGGTTGCTGCCCGCGGTCGTACCTCTGGGCCGCTGTCCCGGCTGAATCGCTCCACCACTTCGGGTGCCGATTCCGGGTCATCGAGGGCGAGTTGGCGCATGCGTGGGTTCGGGTCCTCGGTGTAGCGCAGGAGGCCGCGGCGGGGGAAGTTCGGGCGGCCGCGGGGGCGGTCAGGGGTGCTGAGGCTGCCGGTCCACCATCGCCACACCGTGAGCAGCATGTGAGGGGGTGCGTCGTCGCAGGATTCGGCGAGGAAGAGCTGGACGACACGGTCCTCGTCCCGGGCGAGGCGTTCGATGACGTCCGGCGGGAGGTGCTTGGCGCGGGCGACGCTGCGGCGTACGAGGGGGTGGCACGAGGCGGCCAGGCGGCGCATGGCGTCGTACGGTTGCGCCGAGGCCGAAGCCGTGCTGGATGAGAGGGTCAACACCGACTGCCGCAGCGGTAGTTGATTCCGACCCCGGGATCCCGCACAGCTCCAGCGGGACCGCCCCTTCCGGCCCGGGGAACCTTCTCCCTCCTCGACTCGTCAGTCACCACGTGTTTGGACCTTGGAATGACATTGACGAGTTCACCAGCCGGATCGAGAACATCCTCGGTGGCTACCCCACCGGGGACCCGTGGGCGACGATTGAGCTCTGCAAGGGCCAGCTGGAGGCCGATGTGGACAGTGATGCCACGGTCTACTGGGTCCTCGGAGTCGCCGCGGTCGGGCCGTGGATGGAGTGGTGTGACGAGCGGCCGGACCTCGTGCGGCGGGCGGAGGAGGCACTGGAGGGGGCGGTTGCTGTCCTTCGCGAACGCGAGGGCGCCTGTACGCATGACGCCCATCCGTGGGATGGAGGGCCGTTCGGCGTCCCGGACGATCTCACGGCGTTCATGTACGAAATCCAGGAAGCGGACGAGTGGGAGCCCGACCCGGAGGACCCGGACGACGAGGCGCCGTACGGTGCGGACTTCGGCGTACGCATGCGGTGCCCGCGCAATGTGGCCGCGTTCGCAAGGAACCCGGCCGCCCTCCCGGGGATCGCGTCCGGCCTCGACTGACCGGACCGCTATTCGCGAACGGGCCCGGTCGTGTCGGGGTGGGAGGCGGCGGTGGGCTGGAGGGCGGAGGCTGTGGTGATGGCTTCGTCGAGGACCTCGCGGGAGCGGATCAGGTCGGTGATCAGGCGGTCGATGCGGTGGCGTTCCGCGGTGAGTTCGGTGACCAGCCGTGGGGTGGCGATCTCGGACGGGCCGCCGTCCGTATCCCGCATGCAGGGCAGCAGTTGCGCGATCTTCTTGCTGTTCAGCCCTGCGGCGTAGAGCGCCTGGATGCGGATGACCCGGTCGACCGCCCAGTCGCCGTACTGCCGTTGGCCGCCCGGAGTGCGCTCGGACCTCAGCAGGCCCTGAGTCTCGTAGTAGCGCAATGAACGCTCGCTCACCCCGCTGCGCCGGGCCAGTTCGCCGATTCGCATTCCCCACCCCCACATGGCGCTGTCAGACTTGAACCTGACATTGATGTCAACTTCTACCGTACCGGCATGACGCACACACCGGCGATCTCCCGCCTCTTCGAACCTGCCCGCCTGGGCCATCTGCGGCTCCCGAACCGCCTGGTGATGGCGCCGTTGACCCGCAATCGTGCGGACGCCGACGGTGTTCCGCAGCCGATGATGGCCACGTACTACGCACAGCGCGCCTCGGCGGGGCTGATCATCGCGGAGGCTGCCACGCCGAACGCCGTGGGGCAGACCTATCCGAATATCCCCGCGATCCACCACCAGCGGCACGTGGCCGGGTGGCGGCACGTCACCGAGGCGGTGCGGGCCGCGGGTGGCCAGATGTTCCTGCAACTTCAGCACGGCGGACGGGTCGGTCATCCCGACAACAGTGGGCTGCTACCGGTGGCGCCCTCGCCGGTCCCGCTTCCGGAGACGATCCACACTCCTACCGGACGCCAGGATGCCGTGGTGCCACGGGAGATGACCCTCGACGACATCCGGTCCACCGTGGCTGACTTTGCCGCCGCGGCCCGCAACGCCCTCGACGCCGGCTTTGCCGGGGTCGAAGTACATGCCGCCAACGGGCACCTGCTGCACCAGTTCATGGCGCGGGGCACCAATCACCGCACCGACGGCTATGGCGGGTCGGTCGGCGGTCGTATCCGGTTCGCTGTCGAGGTGGCACAGGCGGTCGCCGAGGCCATCGGCCCCGAGCGGGTGGGCCTGCGCATCTCCCCCGGAAACACCGTCAACGGCATCGACGAGGGCGACACCGAAGACCTCTACCCGGCGCTCATCGAGGCGCTGGCGGACACCGGCCTGGCCTATCTGCATCTCGTGTTCGCCGACCCGGACCAGGCACTCTTCCATGAGATCCGCAGGTCCTGGCCCGGCACACTGATCGCCAACCCGGCGTTGGGATGGGGCAGCCCCCTGCCCGCCGACGGTGGCAAGCTCGCGGGCGAGCGGCTGCTGGCCGCGGGGGCCGATCTGATCTCTCTGGGCCGCGCGTTCCTTGCCAACCCCGATCTGGTGGAGCGGCTGCGTATCGGCGCACCGCTCAATCCGGTACGCGACGCGCACATGATGTACGTCGGCGGAGAGACGGGGTACACCGACTATCCCGTGCTGGCTTCGGTCCTCCGGCACCGAGGCGAGACACCCGAATCCGAGACCCCATCCGATGTCGTATCCGCGCCCGCGCCCATGCCCACCCCCGCACCCGCACCCGCACCCGCACCCGCCGGACCGTGATCCTTACGGACCGGCAGGCAGTTCCAGGGATCGGAACCGCCGCCACGGAACGGACCACGCTCCGGCGGCGGCCTCCTCCCCCTCAGCTCAGCTGCGTCGTGGCGTACGCCTCGATGGCGTCGCGCTGATACGCGGCCAGGCCCGGTGCGATCGTCTCGTATGCCGCGTGCCACTGTTCGTTGTCCACGCAGGAACGGCCGATCGCCCGGTACTCCTCGGCAGAGGCGGGCCGGAGTTCGGCCAGCGCCCGGTACTGGGCGTCGATCTCTGCCTGCACCGGGGCGGCGTCGGCCGGTATACCGGCGGCCAGCAGTTCGGCCAGCCGGATCATCTGCGCCGTGCGCTTGCGGTGCCCGGCCTCGATCTCCGCCTCGCTCATCGCCGAGGTGCGCCGCTCGATCTCCGCCGCCAGTTCCGGGAAGGCACGCAGGCTCTCCTCGTACTGGGCTGGCTGGATCCCTTCGAAGAGGTTCTCCGGTCTGTTGATGCCGGTCATGGGGCTGCCGTCCTTCCTGGACTGCTCCAGTTCGGTGATCGTGCGGGAGACGGTGCCGGCCAGGGCGTCCAGCCGGTCGCGCTCGGCGAGCAGCCGGCGGTGGTGGCCGCGCAGGGCCGCCAGCTCGTCGATCTGCGCGGCCAGCACCCGGCCGATCTCGGTCAGCCCCAGGCCCAGTGCCCGCAGTACGAGGATCTGCTGCAACCGCAACAGCTCGCGCTCGTCGTAGTAGCGGTGGCCGCTGGTGCCGATCCGGGCCGGCGGCAGCAGTCCGATCTCGTCGTAATGCCGCAGCGTCCGGGCCGTCACACCCGACATCCGGGCGACCTCCGCAATCGGCCAGGCCATCGCCGCCTCCTCACACGTGTGTCACCGGGCCGCTCTCTGCGGCCTTGGTCAGGACGGTAGAAGCTGCCGCAGGGACAACTTCAAGCCCCGGATTTCACGATGACGGTAACGACCCGGCGTGCGGCGGCCGGACCACCGGTCAGGCGGTCCCGTGCAGCGCCCGTCGTGGGCGGTGCACGGGCACCGCCGGTCGTGGGCAGCCCGCCGAGGCCGCCATCGATCCCGCTCGTGTCGTGGGCAGCCCGCCGAGGCCGCCATCGATCCCGCTCGTGTCGTGGGCGGTCCGCCGGGGCCGCACCGATCGCCCTCGTATCGTGGGCGCGCTTCGTCCGGCCGCTCGGGAGTCAACCGCCGTGCGGAAACTTCCTGTTCGGGGCCGGGCCGCCGCCGGTCAGATGCCTTCCGGGACGCCCCGGGGCGACAGCGCGTGCAGCAGCCCGGTGGCCGGCAGGTCCGGGTGGAGGTAGACGTGTTCGCGGCGCAGCTCGACCGCGGCGGCGAGTCTGCCGAAGGTCCGCGCGGCGGCGTCCGGGTCGCCGGCCAGGTACTCGGCCTGGCCGAGCAGGCCCAGGTGGAGCGGCAGGCGGAAGTGGGTCCGGGAGCGGCTCAGTTCACCGAGGGCCGAGCGCATCTGGGCGAGGCCGTCCGCCGCATGGCCGGCGTGCGTCCGGGCCCAGCCCTCGGGCAGGCTGAGCATCGCCTTCCAGTAGAGCAACCCGTGTTCCTCGGCCAGGCCGGTGCCCTCGGCGCCGGACCGCCAGGCGGTGTCCACGTCGCCCTCCCATGCCGCGATGACCGCGTCCACGTACAGGGCGAAGGCCCGGTCGGAGGGCCGGCTGTCGAACTCCGTCAAAAGCAGCAGCTCGCGGCGGCGCTCGGCGGCGGCGGTGCGGTCGCCGATGAGCCAGTGGGTGAACGCGTCGTAGGAGCGGCACGAGACCCGGGGGTCGTGCTGGAAGGTGCGGGCGAGCGTGAGCGCCTGGTGCGCGAAGCGGTCCGCCGTCGCCACGCCCTCCTCCAGCTTCGCCAGCGCCTCGGGCAGCCGGCCCCGGACGTGCAGGACGATGCCCGAGCCGTAGGCGGCGCCGAGCAGGGCGACCGGATCGCCCGTTCGTCCGCCGATCTCGCGCAGCAGCCCCGAGTACCGCAGGGACCCGTCGTACCGGCCGGTGACCAGCTGCGCCGCGCACAGGGCCCAGAGCACCGAGGGGTCCTCGGGGGCGGCGAGCGCCGTGCCGAGCGCCCGGCCCCGGTTGAGCGCGGCCTCCGCCTCGGCGTCGCCGTAGCCGCGGGTGGTGGCCAGCACCTGGCCGAGCTGGATGTGCAGCCGCTGCTCCAGACGCAGCGTCTCCTGGTCGTCGGGCGGGAGGGTGCCGACCAGGTGCACGGCCCGCCGCAGCCAGATCTCCACCTGCTCGTAGGCGAGTTGGTGTTCGGCGTCCTCGGCCGCGCGCAGCAGGCGGGGCAGCACCCGGTCGGCCGGGAGCTCGGACCGGCCGTGCCAGGAGTGGTGGGCGAGGCGCTCGACCTCCGCTCCCCCGGCCTCGTCTCCGGGGCGCCGGGTGCCCAGCGCCTCGGCGACCCGGGCGTGCAGCCGGTGGCGTCCCTGCCGGTCCAGTTCGTCGGTGAGGGTCTCCCGCACCAGCGCATGCGCGAAGTGCAGGCGGTCGGGGTGGTGCGGGTCCTCGGCCAGCAGTCCCGCCGCGATCGCCGACTCCAGGGCGGCGCTGACGGGCTCGTCGGGGCCGGCCGTGCGCGCCAGGAGGTGGATGTCGACCTCGGTGCCGATGACGGCGCACAGGTGCAGCACGCGGAGGACCGGTTCGGGCAGGGCCGTGAAACGCTGCCGCAGCGCGTCCCGGACCCCGTCCGGCACGCTCGCGAGGAGCACCTCGATGGCCCCCGGCTCGTGCAGCCGGCGCACATCGCCGAGCAGGGTCAGCAGCTGTGTGACGAAGTACGGGTTGCCGCCGCTGCGCTCGTGCAGCACATCGACCACATCGGCGCCGACCCCCGGCCCGGCCTGGGCCTCGACGAGGGAGGCAACGGCCTGCCGGGAGAGGCCGCCCAGCCGCACGGTCTCGGTGCGGGGCCCGCGCAGCACCTCCGAGAGCGCCCGGCGCAGGCACGCGTCGGACTCCATCTCGGGCTGGCGAGTCGTCAGCACGATGCTCAGCGGACGGTCGTGGCGCCGGGTGACGAGCAGTCTGAGCAGATCGAGCGAGGCGGCGTCGGCCCAGTGCAGATCCTCCAGGAGCAGCACCAGCGGGCGGGCGGCGGCCAGTTCCAGCAGCACTTCGCAGACCGCGTCGTGGGTGAGGAAGCGGGCATGGCCCCAGTCGCCGTCGGGCGCCGCTCGCTCCACGGTGCCGGCCGGATGGCGCGGCATCACCGGCGCCACTAACGCTTCGAACGGCGCGCAGGCGGTACGGAAGGCGTCCGGCCGGGTGGCCGACAGCCCGCGCAGGACCTGGGCCCAGAGCCAGTACGGGGGTACGCCCTCCCCCGGGAAGCAGTGGCTCCACACCACGTCGGGAGCGTCGCCGGAGGCGTTCAGGGACGTGGCGAGCTCGGTCAATAAGCGGGTCTTGCCGACACCGGCGGGGCCGAGGACGCAGGCGACATGACCATGTCCGTCGCGGGCCGCGGCGGCGGCCCGGGTCACCAGGCGCAGTTCGCGGGCGCGGCCGGCGAACAGGGACGGCCCCGCGGGCTCCGCCGCTTCGCCGCCCGCACCGGGCGGGGCCGGCCGCTCGGCTTCGTCCGGGGTGGGCGCGGGCGGGGACACCGCCACGGCAGGCCGGACGGCGGGGGGCACGGCCGGTTCGGCTACCGGGCCGTCGTCGAGTTCCTGCCGGAGGATGGCGGTGCGTATCCGCTGGAGTTCGGCCGCGGCGTCGACGCCGAACTCCTCCACGAGATGGCTGCGGGTCCGCTCGTACAGCTCCAGCGCCTCGGCCTGCCTGCCCAGTTGCGACAGGGCCGTCATCAGATGACCGATGAGCCGTTCCCTGGCGGGATGGCGACGCGCCTCCCGCGCCAGCTCGGCCGCCACTTCCTCGGCCGCGCCGAGGGCCAGCCGGGCCTCGGCGCCGGTCTCGACGGCAGTGAGCCGTAACTGTTCGAGCCGGCCGCGCTCGTCCAGGAGCACCGGGTGGGCGGAGAACTCCGTGTACGGGGCGCCCTGCCACAGGGCGAGCGCCTCGGCGATCCGGTCGCGTGCCGCCACCGCGTCCCGCCGCCCCAGCAGCCGGCGTCCCTCCGCCACCAGGCGCTCGAAGCGATGGGCGTCGCTCTGCTCCGGGGCCAGGTCCAGCACGTAGCCGGGCGCGCGGTGGCGCACCAAGGACGGTTCGCCCGGAGCCTTCGTACCGTCCAGCGCCCGGCGCAGGTGGGAGACATGGCTCTGGAGCGCGCCCACCGGCCGGCGGGGCGGCTCGTCCCGCCAGAGTTCCTCGACGAGCACCTCGGTGGGGACGACCCGGCCCAGCCGGACGAGCAGCAGGGCGAGCACGGCCCGGCGGCGGGGCGGCCCGAGCGGCAGTTCCCGCCCCTCGTACCGCGCCGTCATGGGCCCCAGGACGCGAAGGAGAGGACCGGAGGCTTCCGCTGGCTGGTGCGGGCCGGGCAGGGGAGCTGCGGACATCAGGAGCCTCAATCGTTCTCACACGTGCCGGCCACGGTCGCGGCCCGAAAGGGACGGCGTCGTCCCGAAAATGTGATCTTGGCACAGTCGGCGAACTCTATCCAGACGTCGGAATCAGCCACCGGCAAGGTTCCGGCAAGGAGCACACAGCCCCCGGCAAGGGCAGGTCAGCGGCCGGAACAGGATGCCGCAAGGGCGACACCGCAGGATGGGTCCGCGGGACCTCCTGCCGATGACCCCTACCCGAGCGGAAACCTCATGCACGGACAGGGCAACGCCCCACTCGCTCCACCCCCTTGCCCGGTGCCGGATGGGCAGGGAGCGCTCACCCTGCCCCGGGAACTCATCGGCCCCCTCCCGCACTTGCCGGTGGCCGACGAGCAACTGGCGGCGGTGATCTGGTGGTACGCCGAACCGTCCGGCGGCCGGCAGCCGGTGCCGACCGACGACCCCGTCCCGCTTATGACGACGTGCCAGGATCGCCGCCTCCCGGGAGGGGACGCATGACCGGTACGGCATCCCCGTCCGCACCACTGCGCCTCGTGGTGGGCATCACCGGCGCGACCGGCACCCTGCTGGGCGTACGGCTGCTGGAACGGCTGCGGGAGCACGGCGGGGTCGAGGTGCATCTGGTCATGAGCCGCTGGGCCCGCAGCACCCTGGAATGGGAGACCTCTCTCAGCACCCGGGATGTTGCCGCGCTCGCGGACGTCATCCACCCTCCGGAGGACCTGGGCGCGGCCATCTCCTCCGACGCCTTCCCCGTGCACGGCATGGTGGTCATCCCGTGCAGCATGACGACGCTGGCCGTGATCCGCGCCGGCTGTACGGATGGCCTGATCTCCCGCGCGGCCGACATCACGCTCAGGCAGCGCCGCAAGCTGGTGCTCGTGCCCCGGAAGACGCCGTTGAACGACGTCCACCTGGAGAACATGCTGGCGCTCTCCCGGAGGGGTGCGGTCATCCAGCCGCCGATGCCGGCCTTCTCCCAGCGTCCGGAGACCGTCGACGATCTCGTCGGCCACACGGTGGACGGGGTGCTCGATCAGTTCGGCCTCGAAGCGCCCGGGGCCCGCCGCAGGCGCGGCCTGCGTGCGGCACCCGAGGCGGCGTCCTTCCGGTAAACGGTGCCGCGGTCAGCGGGGCATTCCTCCGCCGCCCCCGGGCAAGGAGGGAATGTAGTGGTCGATCACACCCGCGTGCTGGTTGGCCCGGCCGGCCAGGTGCGAGTCGGGGTGGTCGAGTCGCGGCCGGCGCCCGTGCAACAGGAAAGACGTGGCACGGGAGGCCAGCCGATTGAGGGTGGCTTTCATCGGTCCTCCGTTCGAAGTGGTCCGGTACCGCGAGCATACGAAACGCCGGCCCTGTGCAGGGGAAGTCTCAGCCAGATCTGAGCATCCGGTTTCGCCCTGGTCACCAACGGCGTCTACAGGAGGCTCTGTTGGGGTCGTGCACGGCACCTTCGGGAACAAAACGAATGGTGCCGGGCGCCTACGGCGAGGAACATGGGCGCCATGGCCAAGGAGATCCGACGGCAGCTGCAAGAGGCCGCCGAGAAGCATCAGTTCACGCGTCTCGTGCGCGCCCTTCCGGACAGTGACGAGCTCGAGGGTTTCGTGATCGAGGTGACCCCCGCATGGACGCTGATCGCGGAGTGCGGCCGCCTCGCCCTGGACGGTTTCGTGGCGCTCCGAACCCGCGACATCGTGCAGGTCCGACGCCGGGGCTCCCACGATCTGACGGTGCGCTGGCTACAGCGGCACGGCCCCTGGCCGCCCCCGGAGCCGCGTGGTGAACTCTCGCTGACGGACGTCCGGTCCCTGGTGGAGTCGGTGAACAGGCACTACCACCTGATATCCGTCTTCGAAGAGGACCTGAACCCCGGCGCGGTGTACATCGGCGCACCAGTACGCACGGGAAAGAAACGGCTCAAGCTGCTCGAGGTCAACCCGAGAGCCCGCTGGGCCGCCACACCGTCGTCCTTCCGCTACGACGACATCACCCGCATCGACTTCGACGACCGGTACAACACGGTCCTGCACGCCTTGGCCGGACCGCCGCCGGGCGCGTAGCGAGCCGACCGGCGGCCATGACGCGTCAGGTCGGCGGGGAGGCGCTACGCGCGGCCCGCGGCCAGGTCCATCAGGCGGGCCAGTACCCGGCCGCCGGAGGTGGTGACGCCGTCGTGCTCCCACTCGTTGGTGACCCAGACGCGGGTGGCGCCGACCTCGCGGGCGGTGCGCAGGGAAAGTTCCGCGTCGACGTACATGTCGTCGTGGTAGACGATCGCGGCGAGCGGGACCTGGTTGGCGGCGAGGCGCCGGGGGTCGTACAGCTCCGGCCATTCGGGGCGTGCGGCCAGCAGGTCAGCGGCGTCCGCGAAAGGCCGCAGGCCGGTGATCTCCCGGAACATCCAGGGGTAGATCATTTCTCCGGTGAGGAGGAGGGGGTCTGCCTCCTCGGTGAATTCGGCGAAGCCGTCGAGTGCCCGGGCGGCTGCCCAGCCCGTCGGGCCGGCGCCCTGCCCGTAGAGCGTCTCCTGCAGCACGGCGTACAGCGGATTGTCGGTGAAGCCGGTCAGGTTGCGCACCTGGTGGAGGAAGGTGTCGGTCAACTCGCCGTCGGTGTCGAGGGATTCGTCGAGCAGCCAGTGGAGTCGTTCGAAACCGTCGCCCATGCCGAGGGCGAGGCCGAGGGTGCGCAGTCGGCGGGTGGTGAGGAGGTCCCCGTCGGGCAGCCGGACCTCGGTGGCCGTGAGGAGATCGGAGATCTGGCGGAGGCGGCGGGCGTCGTCCGGGTAGCGGGCGTAGAAGTCGAGGACGCGGTCCCGCACCCGTGGGTAGGTGCGGGCGTAGACCTCGTCGGCGGTGGCGGTGAGACCGGGCAGACCGCCGGTCACGTAGCAGGCCCGCAGGCCCTCGGGGGCGCGGGAGAGGTAGGTGAGGGTGAGGAAGCCGCCGTAGCTCTGACCGAGGGTCTCCCAGGGTTCGTCCCGGCAGAGTTGGCGGCGGATCAGTTCGGCGTCGGCGACGATCGAGTCGGCGCGGAAGTGGCCCAGATATGCCGCGAGTTGGGCGGGCGAGGTGAAGCGGGCGGCGGCTCGGGCGGTGACCGGGGTGGAACGGCCGGTTCCACGCTGGTCGAGCAGGAGCACCCGGTGGGTCTGGAGTGCGTGGTCCAGCCAGCCGGGTGAGCCGGCCGACGGGCGGGGGGATTTGCCGCCCGGACCGCCTTGCAGAAACAGCAGCCAGGGCAGCCGCTCGTCCGCGCGGGCCGGGTCGACGACCTCGCGGGCGAAGACCTGTATGTGTTCCCCGTTGGGGGCGGAGTGGTCCAGGGGGACGGTGAAGACGTGGTCGACGGTGGTGTAGGCGGGGTTCATGGGTCCCTTCCACGGCCCGGGGGGCATCATGAAGTGTGGCACTGCGTGGACCGGCGGCAGGGCGGGCGGCATCGCTATCCGCAGTGGGACAGCGCCCGCTGCCGCCGGCCGGCTACGTGCCGGATTTCGCCGCGGTCCCGCTTCTGGCCCAGAGCGAGCGGACATGGCCCAGGTGCTTGGCCATGCACTTCTCGGCGGCCTTCGCCTCGCCCGCCAGCATCAGGTCGAGGAGTTCGAGGTGTTCCTCGGCCGACGGGATCAGCTCGCCTCGCTCGTCCAGGGCGGTGAGCCCGTAGAGCCGTGAGCGCTTGCGCAGGTCACCGACGGTCTCGACGAGGCGGTCATTGCCGCTGAGGCCGAGCAGGTCGAGGTGGAACTGCCGGTCGGCCTCCAGGTAGCCGATGAGGTCGTGGTCGCGCGCGGCGCGCACGATCTCCTCGGCGACCGGCCGCAGCGCCTCCAGGTCCGCACGGGCGGCAGATCGGGTGATCCGGCCGATCATGGGAATCTCGATGAGGGCACGGATCTCGGTGTACTGGTCGAGGTCGCGTTCATTGACTTCGGTGACCCGGAAGCCCTTGTTGCGGACGGGCTCGACCAGGCCTTCGCGCGCCAGGTCGAGCATCGCCTCGCGCACGGGGGTGGCCGAGATGCCGAAGTCCTCGGCCAGGACCGGCGCCGAGTACACCTCCCCCGGCCGCAGTTCACCGGAGATCAGGGCCGCTCGCAGGGCATGGGCGACCTGGTCGCGCAGCCGCTCCCGGGTGGCGTTGAGATCGCGGTGCTTCAGGTGCCCCATAGCGGTGGTGATCCCTTCCTGGCGGAGCGGATCACCAGCATACAATTTCACATTGTTCCCACGGTGGAGAGGGTGTACGTACGGCTGGAGGTGTAGAACTCCAGGGCGGCGCGGCCCTGTTCCCGGGGTCCGTGGCCGGATTCCTTGGCGCCGCCGAACGGCAGATGGAAGTCGACCCCGGTGGACGGGGCGTTGACTCTGATCATTCCGGTGTCGAGCTGGTCGAGCCCGTGCAGGACCGGGTCCAGACCGGCCGAGTGGACCGAGGTGACCAGGCCGTACGGGACCGAGTTGGTGATCCGGACCGCATGGGCCAGATCGTCGGCGGGCAGCAGCGCCGCGACCGGCCCGAAGACCTCTTCGCGCAGCAGCTGGTGGCCCGGGGGCACCTGCTCGACCAGCGTGGGGGCCGCGTACCAGCCGGGGAGGCCGGGCGCGGTTCCGCCCGCGAGGACCGAGAGGCCGTCCCGGGCGCGGGTGACCCGGTCGCGGGCCTGCTCGTTGATGAGCGGCCCGCACACGGTGGCGGGGTCGGCCGGGTCACCGACCGGCAGCGCACGCAGGGCTTCCACGAGCGCCTCCCGCAGGGGGCCGAGGGCCGGTCCGACCGCGATCACGCGACGGGTGGCGGTGCACTTCTGGCCCGCGTATCCGGCGATCGCGGCGGCGATATGGCGCGCGGCCTGCTCGATGTCCGCGTCCGGGAGGACCAGGGCCGCGTTCAGACCGCCCATCTCGGCCTGGACCGGGACGCCCCGGGCCGTGGCGGCCTGCACGACCGACCGGCCGACGGTCGTCGAGCCGGTGAACGAGACGATATCGGCGACGGAGACGAGCGCGTTGCCCTCGGTCGCTCCGCCGGGCAGCACCGTGCACACCCCGGCCGGCAGGGCCTGCTCGATGAGGGAGGCGAGGCGCCGGGCGCAGGCCGTCGCCTCGGGGGCGGGCTTGAGGACCACCGCGTTGCCCGCGGCGAGTGCCGGGGCCGCCTTCCAGCTCGGAATGGCGAACGGGAAGTTCCAGGGGGTGAGGAGGCCGGCGACCCCGTACGGACGGCGGCGGGTCAGCAGCAGTCCCGGGCCGGCGGCGGTTTCGTGCACGGCGCCGAGGGGTTCGTAGGGGGCCTGGGCGTAGTAGCGCCAGATCGCGACGCTTCGGGCGACCTCGGCGCGCGCCTCGGTGAGCGATTTGCCGACTTCGCGTACGGCGAGGGCGGCCAGTTCGTCCGCGGCGGCCTCCAGGGCGGTGGCGACCGCGCCCAGGGCGGCCGAGCGGGCGGCGGCACCGCCGGCCAGCCAGCCGGGCTGGGCCGCGCGGGCCCGCTCGACGGCATCCGCCGCGGCGAAGGCTCCGGGGGCCGGAACCGACACCAGCACATCGGATGGATCGGCCGGATTGCGGGAGGTGACGGTGGAGACGGTGGTGGTCACAGGAGGAAGCCTCCGGGGAAGGGGTCGTCCGGGTCGAGGAAGTACTGGGCGGTGCCGGTGATCCAGGCGCGGCCGGTGACGGTCGGCACCACGGCGGGCCGTCCGCCGACCTCGGTTTCGGCGACCAGGCGGCCGGTGAAGCGGGTGCCGATGAAGGACTCGTTGACGAAGTCCCGGTCCAGGGGCAGTTCGCCGCGGGCGTGCAGCTGCGCCATCCGCGCCGAGGTGCCGGTGCCGCAGGGCGAGCGGTCGAACCAGCCCGGGTGGATCGCCATCGCATGCCGCGAGTGATGGGCGTCCGAGCCGGGGGCGGCCAGGTAGACATGCTTGACCCCGGCGATCTCCGGCTGCTCGGGGTGGACCGGCCGGTCCGGCGAGGCGTTGATCGCCGTCATGACGGCCAGTCCGGCGGCCAGCAGATCGTCCTTGCGGGCCCGGTCGAACGGCAGCCCCAGCGCGTCGAGTTCGACGAAGGCGTAGAAGTTGCCGCCGAAGGCGAGGTCGTAGGTGACCCTCCCGTATCCCGGGACCTCCACGGTGCGGTCCAGACCGGCGCAGAAGGCGGGCACATTGGTGAGGGTGACCGACTTCGCCACCCCGTCCGCCACATGGACGTCGACGGCGACCAGACCGGCCGGGGTGTCGAGCCGCACCGGGGTGACCGGCTCGGTCACCGGCACCATGCCCGACTCGACGAGGACGGTGGCGACCCCGATGGTGCCGTGCCCGCACATCGGCAGCAGGCCGGAGACCTCGATGTAGAGGACGCCGTAGTCGGCGTCGGCACGGGTGGGCGGCTGGAGGATGGCGCCGCTCATGGCGGAGTGCCCGCGCGGCTCGTACATCAGGAGCGTCCGGAGATGGTCGAGGTGCTCGATGAAGTGGAGTCTGCGCTCGGCCATGGTGGCGCCGGGGAGCACCCCGACGCCACCGGTGATCACCCGCGTGGGCATGCCCTCGGTGTGCGAGTCGACGGCGTGGAAGACATGACGCGTACGCACCATGAGTCCTTTCGAAGCGGCACGGATGCGGTCAGTGGTGACGCATGCGGTCAGTGATGATGGATGCGGTCAGTGGTGTCCGGTGGCCACGGCCTTCTCGGTGGCGGCCCGGACTTCGGCCTCGATCTCCCCCGTGAGCGGGGAGCGCGGCGGACGGGCGGGGCCACCGTGGCGGCCGACGAGGTCCATGGACAGCTTGATGCACTGGACGAACTCCGTCTTCGAGTCCCAGCGCAGCAGCGGGTGCAGGGACTTGTAGAGCGGCAGGGCGGTGTCCAGGTCACCGGCGACTGCGGCGTGGTAGAGCGCGGCGCAGGTGGCGGGGAAGGCGTTGGGGTAGCCCGCGACCCAGCCGACCGCACCGGCCACGGCGAGTTCGAGCAGGACATCGTCCGCGCCGATCAACAGGTCGAGTTCCGGGGCGAGTTCGGCGATCTCGTAGGCACGGCGCACATCGCCGGAGAATTCCTTGACCGCGACGATGCTGCCGTCCTGGTGCAGCCGGGCCAGCAGCCCGGGTGTCAGATCCACCTTGGTGTCGAGGGGGTTGTTGTACGCGACGACCGGCACCCCCGCCTTGGCGGCCTCGGCGTAGTGGGCGCGGACGGCCCGTTCGTCGGCGCGGTAGGCGTTCGGGGGCAGCAGCAGGACCGAGCCGCAGCCCGCCTCGCCCGCCTGCTCCGCCCAGCGCCGGGACTCGGCGCTGCCGTAAGCGGCGACGCCGGGCATGACCCGCGCGCCGTCGCCCGCCGCTTCGACCGCGGTCCGCACCACACGGGCCCGCTCCTCGTCGGTGAGGGTCTGGTATTCGCCGAGCGAGCCGTTCGGTACGACGCCGTCGCAGCCCTGCTCGATCAGCCAACGGACGTGCTGGGCATAGGCGTCGTGGTCGACGGACAGATCGTCGCGCAGCGGCAGTGCCGTGGCGACCATGATTCCGCGCCAGGGGCGGGTGCTGTTCCAGGTGAGGGCGGTCATGCCGGTGAACCCTTCTATAGCGTGTGACATTTTATTGAGTCGTCCGTGGCCGCCACAAGGGACGGCCGGCGGTCAGTCGTCGACGGCCGGGACGGTGTCCGGCCGGCTTCCGGTGGAGTCGTCGGACGAGGCGAGGGCGGAGAGCGGAACGGGCACCGCGAACGGGCGGCGCTCGGCGGGTGGTTCCGCCTCCCCATCGCCTGCCGCGAGGCACGCCGCTGCCGTCCCGCACATCCGCCCCTGGCACCAGCCCATACCGGCCCGGGTGAGGAGTTTGACGGTGCGGGCGTCACGGGCGCCGAGGCCGGTGACGGCCTCACGGATCGTTCCGGCGGTCACTTCCTCGCAGCGGCAGACCTCCGTGTCGTCGGTCAGCCAGCCCGTCCAGCCCGCCGCCGGTGCGTGGCTGGCGGCCATCGCCTCGGCGAAGGCACGCATCCGGTCCCGCCGACGCCGCAGCGCCCGTACGCGCCCTTCGTCGGCGGGGCGCCCGTGGAGCCGGGCGGCTGCCGCGAGCCCGGCCAGTTCCCCTTCCGTGCGGGCGAGCGGGGCGCCGCCCACTCCCCCGGTCTCCCCCGCCGCCCACAGCCCGCGTACGGAGGTTTCCTGAAGGGCGTCCAGGGCCAGGGCCGAGGTCCCGTCCGCGGTGCGGCGGGTGGCGCAGCCGAGTGCGGTGGCCAGTTCGATCTGCGGGACCAGGCCGTGTCCCACTGCGAGGGCGTCGCAGGCGATCCGCCGGCCCGTCCCCCGTACGGGCCGCCAGTCGCGGTCGAGCCGGGTGACGGTGACGGCCGCCACCCGGTCGGTGCCGTGCACCTCGGTGACCGCGCTGCGGGTGCGCAGCCGGACCCGGTGCCGCAGCAGGGCGGCCCCGTGGACCGCCGCCTCGGCGAGCTTGCGCGGATTGGCGGCGAGCGCACCGGGGTGTCGTGCGTACCCCAGATAGCCGGACGCCTCGATCACGGCGGGGACCTGCGCACCGGCGGCGGCCAGCGACGAGGCGACCGCGAGCAGCAGGGGGCCGCTGCCCGCCACAACGATCCGCTTACCGGGCAGCACCAGACCGGACTTGAGCATGGCCTGTGCTCCCCCGGCGCCCACGACCCCCGGTACGGTCCAGCCGGGAAAGGGGAGTTGGCGTTCGTAGGCACCGGTCGCGAGCAGGATCGTACGGGCCCGCACCCGGACCGATTGCTCCCCGGTGCCGTCGGGCCCGGTGACGGCGTGCACCGCCCACAGGTCGCCGTCCTCCTTCGTGACGGCCCAGACGTGGTGCCCGGACAGATGGCGGATGTCGCTCCGCTCCAGGCGCCGGCGCAGCGCGGCGAAGGCCGCCCAGTCATGGTGCAGTGCCTCGGGCCGGGCCGCGCCGGCGGCCGGTGCCGGATGCCGGTAGAACTGCCCGCCGGGCTGCGGTGCGGCATCCAACAGGGCCACGGACAGGCCGAGTTCGGCTGCCGTGACGGCACCGGCGAGACCGGCGGCGCCCGCGCCGAGCACCGCGAGGTCGTACGGTTCAGACGCCGATGCGGGCATGGCCGTGTCCCTCCTGGGTGGTGATCGCGTCGCCGGGGCTTGCGGGCACCAGACAGGCCCGGCGGTTGGGCTCCCCGTTGATGGTGGCGAGGCAGTCGTAGCACTGCCCGATGCCGCAGAAGGCTCCCCGCGGGCGGCCGGTGGTGCGAGTGGTGCGCCAGGCGAGGATGCCGGCGGACCACAGGGCCGCGGCGACGGACTGGCCGGGCAGGGCGGGGACCGGACGGCCGTCCATGGTGATCTCGAACGACGCGCCGGGGTTCGCCCCTGCCAGTGCGGCGGGGGTACGGGCCACTGCGGGCCTCCTCTCGTAGGGACGGGTCAGACAGCGGCTTCGAAACGGGCGGGGTGGAACGGGCCTGGGTCCAGGGGCGGTTCGCCCCCGCTCAGGGACCGCGCGATGAGCAGCCCGGTGGCCGGGGCGAGGCCGATCCCCGCGCCTTCGTGACCGCAGGCGTGCAGCAGACCGGGCACCCGCGGATCGGGGCCGATGGCCGGCAGATGGTCGGGCAGGTACGGGCGGAACCCCACATACGTCCGCATCGCGCGGACCCCGGCGAGGACCGGGAAGAGTGCGGTGGCCTGGGCCGCCAGGCGGCGCAGCACCTCGGTCGACAGCGTCCGGTCGAAGCCGACCCGTTCCCGGCTGGCGCCGATCAGGACGGGCCCGGCCGCGGTGCCCTCGACCACCGCCGAGGTCTGGAGCGCCGCCGAGCCACTGGCGACGTCGGCCACATAGTCGGCCGCGTACACCTTGCGCCGCACCACCCGCGGCAGCGGTTCCGTGACGAGCACGAAGCCGCGGCGCGGCAGCACCGGGAGTGCGACGCCCGCGAGCCGCGCGAACTCGCCGCCCCAGGTGCCGGCCGCATTGACCACGTACGGGGCGGACACCTCGCCGGCGGCCGTACGCACCCCCCGCACCGCTCCGTCCGCCGTGGTCAGCAGGCCGGTGACTTCCTCACCCAGCCGCAGGCACACCCGCTCACCGCCCGCGCGCAGCAGATGGGCGGCGGCCAGGGCCGGCATCACCTGAGCGTCCTGCGGATAGTGAAAGCCCCCTGCCAGGCCGGGAGTCAGATGCGGTTCCAGCTCCCGCAACCGGTCCGCGGGGATCTCGTCCGCCCGCACACCGGCCGTGCGCTGTCCGGCCGCGAAGTCGCGCAGGGCCCGCATCCCGCTCTCGTCGGCGGCGACCACGAGGCCGCCCTTGGGCTCGTACTCGATCTGCGGCGGGAGCAGTTCGGCCAGCTCCTGCCACAACCCGGTGGACAGCAGCGCGAGATCGAGTTCGGGGCCGGGCTCCTTGTCGGAGACCAGGAGGTTGCCCTCACCGGCGCCCGTGGTGCCGCCCGCGACGGGGCCGCGGTCGAGCACGGTGACGGAGAGGCCGGCGCGGGCCGCGTAGTAGGCACAGGCCGCGCCGACCACGCCCGCTCCGACGACGATGACATCCGGGCTTCTTCTCAAGAGCACGTCAGTAATATTTCACATTGCACTGACGCTGCCAAGGGTGCCGCGTGATCCGGTCGCCACTCCCCCGCGCCGAAGCCCGTCGTCGCGTCCGGATTCTTCACCACTCCCCGGGCGCGGGTAAGTAACGGACGCGCCAACCGGACCGAGGCGCCGCTGCCGCGGATCGCGGCGGGAGAGCCGCGGGAGGCCGCCTGGCGCTTCCCCGAGGCGGCCGGAACACAGCGGTGCCCCGGCTCCGCTCACGGGAGCCGGGGGCACCGCTCCGTCAGTTCACCGTCTGGAGAGTGGTCCCGGAGGACGGCGCGAAGCTGACGTCGCCGTTGTAGTTGCCGATGACCAAGTGGGTCCCCCTCGACAGGGGATTGAATGACACGCTGGCCGTGCCGTTGACGAGAGGCACGGTCTGGGGGCTGCGCCCCGTGATGGCGAGGGTGACGGTTCCGGTGGGCGTGCCCGTTGCGGGGGCGACGGGAACCACGGTCGCGGTGACCGTGACCCGGTCACCCGTCGTGGCGGGGTTGGGCGTGGAGATCACGGTGGTGGAGGTGGTGGCCCGGGTGACGGTCTGGGTGTCGGTGCCGGTGGAGCCGTTGAAGCTGGCGTCCCCGCCGTAGGTGGCCGTGAGGGTGAACGGGCTCCCGGTGGTGGTCGAGTAGGGGTGGGTGACGGTGGCGACTCCGCCGGAGAGGGGCGCGGTGGCGGTGCTGGTGCCGTCACCGAAACTGAAGGTGACCGTGCCGGTCGGCGTACCGGCCGCGGCGGAGACCGTCGCCCGGACGGTCACCGTCCCGCCGGACACCGAGGGGTCGGGAGTGGAGGTCACCGTGGTGGTGGACGCGTTCTTGGTGAGCGTCTGGGTGTCATTGCCGGTGGAGGCCGTGAAGTTGGCGTCTCCGTTGTAAGTGGCCGTGATGGGGAAGGGGCTGCCGGACCTGGTGGCGTAGGTGTGAGTGACGGTCGCGGTGCCGCCGGAGAGGGACGCGGTGCCGGCGCTGGTGCCGTCACCGAAACTGAAGGTGACCGTACCCGTAGGCGTACCGGCCCCCGGCGCCACCGCCGACACCGTCGCGGTAAGCGTCACCGCCTGCCCCGCCACCGACGGATCCGGCGAAGAAACCACCGCCGTCGTCGTCGCCGCCCTCCCCACCGTCTGCGAGCCACTGCCGCTCGATGACGTGAAGTTGGTGTCCCCGTTGTAGGTCGCCGTGACGTTGTACGGGCTGCCGGCGGCCCCCGTGAACGTATGCGTCACGGTCGCGGTGCCGCCGGAGAGAGTCGCGGTGCCGGCGCTGGTGCCATCGCCGAAACTGAAGGTGACCGTACCCGTAGGCGTACCGGCCCCCGGCGCCACCGCCGACACCGTCGCGGTAAGCGTCACCGCCTGCCCCGCCACCGACGGATCCGGCGAAGAAACCACCGCCGTCGTCGTCGCCGCCCTCCCCACCGTCTGAGAGTCACCGGCACTTGACGAGGTGAAGCCGGCGTCCCCGTTGTAGGTCGCCGTGAGGGGGAAGGGGCTGCCGCTCGTGGTGGTGTAGGTGTGCGCGACGGTCGCGATGCCGTCGGAGAGGGTGGTGGTGGTCGAGGGGGTGCCGTCGCCGAAACTGAAGGCGACCGTACCGGTGGGGGCGGCGGCCCCGGGGACCGCGGAGGCGACGGAGGCCGTGAGGGTGGTGGACTGTCCGACGACCGTGGGATCGGGCGAGGACACCACCGCCGTGGTGGTGGCCGCCTTGCCAACGGTCTGCGTGTCACTCCCGCTCGACGAGGAGAAGTTCGCATCCCCGTCATACATCGCGGTAATCGCGAACGGACTGCCCGCCGTACTCCCATACGCATGCGTCACCACCGCCAGCCCATCACTGACCGGCGCCGTCAACGTCGGACTGCCATCACCGAAATGGAACGTGACCGTACCCGACGGCGCCCCCGCCCCCGGCGCAACCGAAGCCACCGAAGCCGTCACCGTGGTCAACTGACCCACCACAGTCGGATCAGGAGACGACACCACCGCCGTGGTGGTGGCCGCCTTGCCAACGGTCTGCGTGTCACTCCCGCTCGACGAGGAGAAGTTCGCATCCCCGTCATACATCGCGGTAATCGCGAACGGACTGCCCGCCGTACTCCCATACGCATGCGTCACCACCGCCAGCCCATCACTGACCGGCGCCGTCAACGTCGGACTGCCATCACCGAAATGGAACGTGACCGTACCCGACGGCGCCCCCGCCCCCGGCGCAACCGAGGCCACCGAAGCCGTCACCGTGGTCAACTGACCCACCACAGTCGGATCAGGAGACGACACCACCGCCGTCGTCGTCGCGGACCTGCCCACCGTCTGGGTATCGCTCCCGCTCGACGAGGAGAAGCTGTCGTTCCCCTGGTAGAGCGCGGTCACCGTGTACGGGCCGCCCGCGGCCGTATAGGTGTGGGTGATCCGGGCGACGCCGTCGGAGAGCGAGGTCAGGGTGGGCGGAGTGCCGTCCCCGGAGTCGAAGGTGACCGCGCCGGTCGGCACCCCGGCTCCCGGCGCGACCGGTGCGACGGTCGCGGTAAGGGTCACCGGCTGGCCGACCACGGACAGGTCCGGCGCGGTGACCACCGTGGTCAGTGTCGACGCCGGATCGACCGTCTGACTGTCCGTGCCGGACGAGGAGCTGAAGTTGGCGTCCCCGCTGTAGCGCGCGGTCACGGTGTACGGACTGCCGGTCGCGGTGGTGTAGGCATGGGTGACACCGGCGACCCCGCCGGAGAGCGAGGCCGTGACGGCCGCCGTTCCGTCGCCGAAGGTGAAGGTGACCGTTCCGGTCGGCACCCCGGCGCCGGGCGGGGTCGGGGACACGGTCGCGGTGAAGGTCACCGGCCGGCCCGTCACCGAGGGGTCCGGGGAGGAGCTCACGGTCGTCAACGTGGTGGCGGCGCTGACTGCCACCGTGTGGACGTCGGTGGTGGTGACGGGCGCGAAGTCGTCGTCGCCGTGGTAGGTGGCGGTGACCGTGTAGGGGCTGCCGGTCGAATTCGCGTAGCCGTGCGTCACGGTTGCCGCATCGGAGCTGACCGGTGCGGTGACGGGCGCCGTGCCGTCGCCGAAATCGAAGGTGACGGTCCCGGTGGGGGTGCCCGCGCCCGGGGGAACCACGGACACCAGGGCGGTGAAGGTGACCTCCTGTCCGGCCACCGACGGATCCGGGGAGGAGAACAGGGACAGGGCGGCGGAGGCCTGGCCGACGATCTGGCTGTCGGTGCCGGTGGAGGGGCCGAAGTCGATGTCCCCGCTGTATTCGGCCGTGACGGTGTACGGGCTGCCGGAGGTACTGGTCCAGGTGTGGTGCACGGTGGCCACGCCCGCGGTGACCGTGGCGGTGACGGAGGGGGTGCCGTCGCCGAAGTCGAAGGTGACCGTGCCGGTCGGGGTTCCGGCCCCCGGCGCGTCCGCGGAGACCGTCGCGGTGATGTCCACCGGCCGGCCCGTCACCGAGGGATCGGGCGAGGAAGCCACGGCGGTGGTGGTCGCGGCCTGGGCGACGGTCTGCACGCCGGTTGCCGTGGAGGGGCTGAAGTCGGCGTCGCCGCTGTAGCCGGCCGTGAGGGCGTAGGGGCTGCCGGAGGTGCTCGCCCAGGCGTGGGTGACGGTGGCGGTGCCGTCCGTCACGGGTGCGGTGACGGACGGCGTGCCGTCACCGAAGTCGAAGGTGACCGTACCGGTGGGCGTACCGGCCCCCGGCGCGGCCGCGGAGACCGTCGCGGTGATGTCCACCGACTGGCCCACCACTGCGGGATCCGGCGACGAGCTGACCACCGTCGCCGACAACGACGGCTGCACGATGTGGGTTTCGGTCCCCACGGAGGCGGTGAACCGGTCGTCGCCGTTGTAGGTGGCGCGGACCGTGTAGGAGCTGCCCGTGGCGCTCGTGTACGTGTGCGCGGCGCTCGCCACGCCACCCGCTGCGGCGACGGTGACCGGTGTGGTGCCATCACCGAAGTCGAAGGTGACCATCCCCGTGGGCGCCGCGCCCCCCATGCTGTCGGACAGCACCCTCGCGAGGAACGTCACCGGCTGGCCGGTGACCGAGGGCTCCGGCAGTCCGCTGACGGTGGTCGTGGTCGCGGCCGGGCCGACGGTCTGCGTGCCGGTACCGGTGGAGGGGCTGAAGTCGGCGTCCCCGCTGTAGTTGACCGTGACGGTGTAGGGGCTGCCGGACGTATCGTCCCAGGCGTGGGTGAGGGTGGCGGTGCCGTCCGTCAGGGGTGCGGTGGTGGGTGTGGTGCCGTCACCGAAGTCGAAGGTGACGGTGCCGGTCGGGGTGCCGGCTCCCGGTGCGACGGCGGAGACCGTCGCGGTGAGGTCCACCGGCCGGCCGGTCACCGAGGGCACCGGCACTGCGCTGACGGTGGTCGTGGTCGCGGCCGGGGCAATGGTCTGCGTACCGGTACCGGTGGACGGGGTGAAGTCGGCGTCCCCGCTGTAGTCGGCCGTGACGGTGTACGGGCTGCCGGAGGTACCGGCCCAGGTGTGTGTCGTCGTGGCAACCCCGGAGGTGACCGGCACCGTGCTGGGTGACGTACCGTCACCGAAGTCGAAGGTGACCGTGCCGGTCGGGGTCCCGCCCCCGGGCGCGGCGGCCGAGAGGGTCGCGGTGACGGTCACCGGCTGGCCGGTCACCGCCGGTTCTGGCAGCGAGGTGACCACTGTCATGGACGCGCCCCGGCCGACGGACTGGGTGGTGGCGCCGCTGGAAGCGGTGAAATCGGTGTCCCCGCCGTAGGTGGCGGTGACGGTGTACGGGCTGCCGGCCGGGCTGGGGTAGGCGTGTACGGCCGTCGCCACCCCGGCGACCACCGGCTGTACGGACGCGTCCGTGCCGTCACCGAAGTCGAAGATCACTGTTCCGGTCGGCGCGCCCGCGCCCGGTTCCACCGGAGTGATGGTCGCGGTGAAGGTGACCGGCCGGCCGACGACGGACGGGGCCGGTGCGGAGGTCACCGTGGTGGTCGTCGCGTCCGGCAGGACCGTCTGGGTGTCCGTGGCCACCGAGCCGGTGAAGTCGCTGCTGCTGTTGTAGGTGGCGGTGATCGTGTACGGGCTGCTGAGGCTGCTGGTGTAGGTGTGCATGAGCGTGACGGCTCCGCCGACCAGGGCGGCCGTGGCGGGCGGGGTGGCGTCACCGAAGTCGACAGTGACCGTACCGGTCGGCGTGCCGGCACCCGGCGGGACCGGGGCGACCGTCGCGGTGAGGGTCACCGGCTGCCCCACGACCGCGGGTTCCGGACCGGCGCTCACCTCCATGGTGGTCGCGGCCGGGTACAGCGACTGGGAACCGGTCCCGTGGCAGCGCTGAAGTCCGCATCCCCGCTGTAGGTGGCCGAGACCGTGTACGGGCTGCCGGCCGTGGTGGTGTACGCATGAGTGACCGTCACCGTGCCGCCCACGGCGGTGGCGGTGACGGTCGGGGTGCCGTCGCCGAAGTCGAAGGTCACCGTCCCGGTCGGCGTGCCCACCGCCGGGGCGTCCGCCGTGAGTTTCGCGGTGAGGGTCACCGGCTGGCCGACCGCGGAGGGGTCCTCCGACGAGAAGACGGCGACGGACACCGTCCCCGGGTTCACGGTCTGGGTGTCGCTGTCCGTGGACGGGGTGAAGCTCGCCGCACCGCTGTAGGTGGCGGTGACCTGATACGGGCTGCCGGAGGTGTGGGGGTAGGCGTGTACGGCGGTCGCCGTGCCGTCGGTGAGGGGTGCCCGGACGGTCGGGGTGCCGTCACCGAAGTCGAAGGTCACCGTCCCGGTCGGGGTGCCGGCGCCCGCGTCCGTCGAGGTGACGGTCGCGGTGAAGGTGACGTCCTGGCCGGTCACGGACGGGTCGGGGGCGGACACCACGGTCGTCGACGTGGTGGCCTGGACGACGGTCTGGGTGTCGAAGCCGGCCGAGCCCGCGAAATTCCCGTCACCGCCGTAGACCGCGGTGATCGTGCTGGGATCGGCGGCCGCGGTGAAGGTGTGGGTGGCCGTCGCCGTATCGCCGGTGAGCGGGACCGTCACGGTCGGGGCGCCGTCGCCGAAGTCGAAGGTCACCGTGCCGGTCGGGGTGCCCGAGGCGGGCGGCACGGCCGCGACGGTCGCGGTGACGGTCACCGCCTGGCCGACGACGGACGGGTCCGGCGTGGAGTTCACCGTCGTCGAGGTGCCCGAGACACTGGTCTCGACGCCCTGGGCGATCGTCCCGGTGGAGGTGGCGAAGTCGGCGTCCCCGCTGTAGGTCGCGGTGACGGTGTAGGGACTGCCGGCGGTGCTGGTGTAGGTGTGCGACACCATGGCCACGCCGTGGGAGACCGTCGCGGTGGCGGGCGTGGTGCCGTCACCGAAGTCGAAGGTGACCGTGCCGGTCGGTGCACCGGCGCCCGGCGGCACCGGAATCACCCGCGCGATCAGCGACACGCTCTCGCCGACCGCCGAGGGAACCCGCGAGGAGGTCACCGTGGTGACGGTCTCGGCCGGGTCGACGGCATGGACGATGGTGTCCTCGGACGCGGCGTAGTTGGCATCCCCGAGGTAGACCGCGGTGATCGTGTACGGGCTGCCGGACACGCTGGTGTACGGGTGGGTGACGGTCACCGTGCCGTCCACCAACTGGGCGGTGAGGACCGGGGTCCCGTCGCCGAAGTCGAAAGTGACCGGCCCGGTCGGGGTGCCCGAGGCGGGCGCGGTGGGCGTCACGGTGACGGTCACCGACTCCCCCGTCACGGACGGGTCGGGTTCGGCGGTGACCGTGGTGGTGGTCGAGGCCTGCTCGACGCTGTGCGTATTGATCCCGACGGAATCGGTGAAGTTGGTGTCCCCGCTGTAGGTGACGGTGACCGTGAACGGGTTGAGGGGCGCGGTGGTGTAGGCGTGGGTGAGGGCGGCAGTGCCGTCCGTGAGGGGTGCGGTGACGGGTGCGCTGCCGTCGCCGAAGTCGAAGGTGACCGTCCCGGTCGGAGTGCCCGCGGCCGGCGGGGCGGCCGCGACGGTCGCGGTGAAAGTGACCGGCTGGCCGGTGACCGACGGCTCCGGCGAGGTCGTCACCGTCGTCGTGGGCACCGCTTTGGCGACCGCCTGACTGTCCGCCCCCGCGGAGGGGTTGAAGTTGTCGTCACCGCTGTAGGTCGCGGCGACCGTGTACGGGCTCTGCGCCACCTCCGGATTGGCGTGGGTGACCGTCGCCGTGCCGCCCTCGACGGGTGCCGTGACGGGCGGGCTGCCGTCGCCGAACTCGAAGGTCACGGTTCCCGTGGGCGCGCCGGCCGCCGGGGCCTCGGGGGAGATCTGCGCGACGAAGGTCGTCAACTGCCCCACCGTGGACGGGTCGGGGACGGAGGCCACAGCGGTGGTGGTGTCGGCCGGCTGGACGGTCTGGGTGTCGGTGCCGAGGGAGGTGGTGAAGTCCGCGTCACCGTTGTAGGTGGCGGTGACCGGGTACGGCAGGTCGGCCGCGTCGGCGTAGGCGTGGGTGATCTCGGCGGTGCCGGCGGTGAGGAACGCGGTGCCGGGCGGGGTGCCGTCGCCGAAGTCGAAGGTGACCGTCCCGGTCGGAGTGCCGGCGCCGGGCGCGAGCGCGGTGACCGTCGCACTGAACGTCACCAACTCCCCGACCGTCGACGGGTCCGGCGCGGACACCACGGCGAGGGCGGTGCCGGCCGGCTGGACGCTCTGGGTGTCGGTCCCGACCGACGTCGTGAAATCCGCGTCCCCGTCGTAGGTGGCGGTGACCGTATAGGGGTTGGCCGCCGCGGCGGTGTAGACGTGGCCGGTGGTGGCGGTGCCGGCCGTGAGCGGTGTGCTGACCGGCGTGCTGCCGTCACCGAAGTCGAAGGTGACCGTCCCGGTCGGAGTGCCGGCGCCGGGCGCGAACGCGGTGACCGTCGCACTGAACGTCACCGGCTCCCCCACCGTCGACGGATCCGGCGCCGAGACCACCGCCGTGGAGGACGCGCTCGCTCCCACCGACTGGGTACCGGTCCCCGTGGAGGGTTCGAGGTTCCCGTCGCCCTGGTAGGTCGCGGTGACCGGGTAGGGGCTGCCCGCCGTACCGGCGAAGGCATGGCTGGTCGCGGCGGTGCCGGCGGTGAGCGGTACGTCGACCGTCGGGGTGCCGTCGCCGAAGTCGAAGGTGACCGTGCCGGTCGGGACGGCGGCTCCGGGCGGGACGGCGGTGACCGTGGCGGATACGGTCACCGGCTGCCCGGCCACGGACGGGTCGGGCGTCAGGTCCACCGCGGTGGTCGTGGCCGCCTGCTGCACGGTCTGGCTGTCCGTGCCCGTGGAGGACGTGAAGTTGTTGTCGCCGCTGTAGGTGGCGGTGACCGGGTAGGGCAGTTCGGCGGCGTCCGTGTAGGAGTGGAGCGCGGTCGCGGAGCCGCCGTCCATCGGCACGGTGACGGGTGCGGTGCCGTCACCGAAGTCGAAGGTCACCGTGCCCGTCGGCGCCCCGGCTCCCGGGGGCGTGGGAGCGACCCGTGCGACGAAGGTGACCGGCTGGCCCGCCAGGGAGGGGTCGGGCCCGGACGTCACCGTGGTGGTGGTCGACGCCGCCTCGACGGCCTGGGTGTCCGTCCCGGTGACGGGCAGGAAGGAGAGGTCGCCGCTGTAGTTGACGGTGACGGCGTAGGGGGTGACAGACGGAAAGGTGTAGGCGTGCTCAACCGTGGCCGTGCCGCCCGTCAGGGGCGCCGTCACCTGCGCCGTGCCGTCACCGAAGTCGAAGGTGACGGTGCCGGACGGTGTCCCCGTCGTGGACGGGACGCCCTCCACTTCAGCAGTGAAGGCCACCGCCTGACCGACGAGGGAGGGATCCGGCGTGGAGGTGACGGTCATCGCCGACGGCGCCTTGTAGTCGAAGGCGCCGGGGAAGGTGACCCTGCCCCCGGGCGTGGTGACGACGATGTCGGCGGGTCCGGGAACGCCCTCGGGTGTCACCAGGACGAGCACGTTGTCGGAGTACGCACGGAAGGACCGTACGGGGGTGCCGCCGATGGTGACCCCGGTGACGCGGGCGAGGCCGCTGCCGGTCAGCACGACGGTGGTGCTGCCCGCGATCGGCCCGGTGTCCGGGGAGACACCGGTGACATGCGCCACCGCCGCGTAGGTGTAGAGCAGTCGATTGCTCACCCCGCCGAGGGTGGTGACGTACACCGGGACGGTGCCGGGGCCCGCGGCCGGAGGAACGGTGACAACGACCTGCCGGTCGGAGAGCGCCGTGGGGAAGGCGACGGCGCCGCCGAAATGGACCAGGAGCGCGGTGCGCAGGCCGGCACCGGTGAGGACGACAGTGTTGCCCCCGCCGATCGGCCCCGAGGCGGGGACGATGGCCCCCAGGCCGGGCCAGGTGAGGTAGAAGAAGTAGCCGACCCGGGCGGATCCGCCGGGGATGGTGACGGTGACGGGGACCGCTCCCTGCCCCGAGGGAGTCACCGCGACGATGGTCTCGTCGTCGAGGACGGTGAAACTCGCCGCCGGGCGCAATCCGAAGGTCACGGCCGTGGCGTGGGCGAAGTTGCGCCCGATGATGGTCACCAGGGTGCCGCCGCCGGTGGAGCCCTGGTCGGGGAAGACACCGGAGAACTGGTTGCGCGCTGCCATCAGGCCGGGGTCGGCCGCGGCAGCGAAGCGCCCCCAACTCGCCCCGTGGACCGATGTGTTGTGCAGCGCGGAGAGGGCGCCCAGAAGGGTGGCGCTGTCCCTCGGCGCCGCCGGATCGGTGCCGTCGGCCACGGTACAGACGACCGGGCCGCCGGCATCGCACCGCGCCATGTGTGGGGCCGGCGCGCTGAGGGTGGGGACGACCCGGTGGGACAGCGGGTCGATGACCGCGAGGTAGTTCCCGTCGCGGTCGGTGACCAGGGCGAGCCCGCAGGGGCGTTCCGGAGTCAGCATGACGGTGTCACCGCCAATGTCTCCGTGTCCCCGGCGTCCGGGTCAACGGTGCTTTGTTCATAGGGCAGTTGGCGGGAGGGAACATACCGGCCCGGTGGGGCCACCCAGGGGAGGGCGATGACGCGGGCGGGGCACACAGCGCGGGCAGCAGGCATGACGGCTCCAGGCCAACTTGCGGGCTCGCCGCACCATGAGACGCCCGCGTACGCGCGCCGACATGGCCGGTCCTGCACATCCCCAACGGAGGAGCGCTCGAACGGCACCGTCGTCACACCGGTGCTCCGAAACAGGCAGGGCGCCTTCCACTCCCCCGGAAAGGATGGGCGGCCCACCGGAATCGGACGGATTCAGTAACCCATCCCGGTGAGGCGCAGACAACACAGCGGGACCGAGCTCACCCGATCGGGCGAGCGGAACCCGGTCACCGGTGCACCGCGGTGAGCCGTCCCCGGCATGTCCCCCCGGTACGCGGTGCCCGGCCCGCCCCTGGCCCCTCTCGCGGCTCAGCCCGTGAAGGCGCGCACGAACTCGTTCGTCTTCTTCCCCAGGCTCGAACAGGTCGCCACCGCCTTGAGGTTGGCGCCTCCCGGGCAGGGCTTGTCGCGGGTGACCGACCACATCGACAGCCGGCCGAGCCCCTTCTCGTCGGCGAACTTCTTGAGCTCGGCCGCGTCGTCGGGCCGGAAGACCTCGCCCTTGACGTCGTTCACACCGATCATCGGGGTGACCCCGACGCTCTTCCACGCCGTGGCCTCGTCCCGGATGCCCAGCGCCCCCTTGATCTGCTTCTGGGTGGCGGTGGCGGCAGCGGTGGCGTAGGTGCCCATGTCGCCGTCGTAGTACGTGCCGTAGTCCATGGCCATGATGTTCACGGTGGAGATCCGGGCACCGTTCTTCTTGGCGCTCTTCAGCACCGCGACGGCGTGCCGGTTGAGGCCGGAGGGGAGCACCGGGAGGGTGACGGAGACGTCCAGTTTCGTGTTTTGCTGAAGCCGGGCGATGGCCTGCGCGCGCAGGTCGTTGGCCTTGGTGTCGGTCAGCGCCGGGCCCTCGATATCGAAGTCGGCCTTGGTCAGGTGGTAGGCGTCGATGACCTTGCGGTACGCGTTCACCAGCTTGTCCACCGAGCCGCAGACCCTGGCCAGTTCATTGCCGCTCTGTCCGCCGAAGGAGATCCGTACATCGCCGCCCTGTGCACGCAGTGCGTCCGCCTGGCGTGCCACGGGGTTGGCGGCGAGCGCCTGCCTGCCGCCCCACTTGGGCACACAGCCGCCGCCCGGCGAGACGAACGCCAGGTTGTACTCCTTCACACCGGTCTCCTCGGCTCCCTTGACCAGGTCGAAGGAGGGCTTGAGCGAGGTGTCCACATATGGCGAGAACCCGCCGGTCTTCGGCGTGGGGGCGGCGCTGCTCGGCGGCGGGGAGTGTGGGGAAGGTGTTACCGGGTCCGGGCGCTTGGGCTTCGCCGGTTCCTCGGACGAGCAGCCGGCCAGCAGGGAGGCCGCCGTCACGGCCGTCACCGCCGCGAGGGCGGTCGGCTTCCGCTTGCGGCTCCGCCGGGAAGCGTGCGCGTCTGCGGGGTGCGTCATCATCGGGCTGCCTCCAACGGTGGGGGGTGGGCAGTGCTGCTCGGACCTGGAGTACGGGGGCGGGACAGGCGGAAGACTCCGTCTGCCACGGCCTGGATCCGGGGATTTCGGGCGGTGTGTGCGGGAGGGAAGGACCCGGCGCAGCAGCCCACACAGCACGCGCGACATCAGCACGTCAGCAGGTAAGGTCGGCCCGTTTGTCATGGCCGCCATCGTGCCATCCGGTGCCGACATCCCGGAGAGTGGGTGCGGGCCCGGCAGCCTCCCGTATGGGGCAGCTCACATCACCCGCGGGAACTCGTCTTCGTCGACCCCTACACCGGGAACGTCAGAGGGGCTCTGGACACGTACGGCTCCACGGGTGCGCTGCCCCTGCGCACCTGGCTCGACGCCCTCCACCGCGACCTGCACCTCGGCGAGACCGGCCGGCTCTACAGCGAACTGGCCGCCAGCTGGCTGTGGGTGGTCGCCGGGGGCGGAGTGGCGCTGTGGATCGGCCGTAAGCGCCGGAACCGCAAGCTGCGGACGCTCGCACTGCCGGACCGCACCGCCACCGGCCGCCGCCGGACCCTGTCCTGGCACGGTGCGGTCGGCCTGTGGGCCGCGGCCGGCCTGATCTTCCTGATCCTCTGGGGCTACCAGCCGTCGCCGCGTGCCCGTCACCACTGCGGACTGACGGCCCTGGCCGCACGGCAACCGTCGGGTGACCTCCGACGGCCTGGCGGGGGAACTGGTGGCGGCCTCGGCGTCACCGTGCCGTAACGGGCCGTAAGGCCAGGTCACGCGTCTCGCATCTCCGCCAGCCGGAACGGGCCCGCCGCGCCGGGGCCGAACATCACCGGCAGGTTTCGGCCCAGCGGTACGACGACGAGCGGCTCGTCACCGTACTCCTTGAGGAATTTCTCCAGGGGCTCCCAGATCAGGCTCCGGTACCCGGACTCGGTCCGCTGATGCTCAAAGGAGAGGGTCAGCGCGGAGTCCATCACGGTGACGCTCACCGAGTCGACCTCCAGCCACTCTCCACCGATCCAGGCCTCAAGCCGTACGTATGACATGCCGCAAGGGTGCCCCGCGCCACACCCGCCTCGCAAACCGCACCACGCCCCCGGCAACAAACGCCACCCAGCCGCCACCGTGCCGCGTCGTCACCCGACTCGCCGTGCATCCTCGCAGGTCGGCCGCGGGCACCCGGCCCGGGGCCGACCTGCTCCGGGCCGGATCAGCTGCTACCACCCGAGGGACGCGTGGGTCACGCCCGGCGCTCGTCCCCGGCGCACCAGGGTTCGGCGAGTTCGCCCAGGACGCGGGCCGCCGGTGCCGGGTCGATCAGCCACTTCAGGTGGCTGCCCTCCAGGGTGTGGACGTCGTACGGATTGTCCGGCGTCAGCGCGTCGCCCTCGCGGATCAGCCGGTCCTGTAGGGCGAGCGGCAGGCTCGTGTCATCGGCCAGACGCACGAAGGTCTTCGGGATACGGCCCCAGCTCGCGGCCTGTGCCCGGTCGGCGGAGGTGCCGGTGTCCAGGTTCTCGTCGGGCTGGAAGGTGTTCAGGAAGGTCAGGAACTCCTCGTCGGTGCCGTCGGCGAGGAGGGCCGCCTTGAGTGCCGCGAGGGCGGCCGGGTCCGCGGTGCGGAAGTTGACGCGCAGCAGGCCGAGTTCGGCCGGGTTCCCGGCCAGCGCCATCGCCATGGAAGCGGCGTCGACCGTGGCCATCTCCGGCTCGGCGTAGTAGTCGTTGACGTCGAGATCGACCGGGCACCAGGAAGAGACATAGACGAGGCGGTCGATCAGGTCCGGCCGGGCGTTGGCCGCTGCGGTCGCCGTGATGCCGCCGCGGCTGTGGGAGACGAGGATCACCGGCCCGTTGCCCTTGGCCCGTTCCAGTATCCCGATCAGGTGCGCGACGTTGTCGGCGAGCGTCACGCCCTTGATCGAGCCGGGCGTGGTGGCGAGCCCTTCGGGATCCTGCGGCGCCTGATAGGCACGCGAGTAGGTTGCCCCGAATCCGTGGCCGGGCAGGTCGACGGCGACCGAACGGTGTCCGAGGAGGCCCAGTTCGGCCTGGAGCGGCGCGAAGGAGAAGGAGTTCGCGAAGGCTCCATGGACCAGTACGAAGGTCGGTTGCATCTTGTTCTCACTCACTTTCTTGCCGCCGAGGCGTCCACCCGCACACATCGCGCCCTTCCCGGCGCCACAGGCCACCTCGCGGCCGGGGAATGGGCCGTCGTCCTGCGCACCGCCCGCGCCGCAGAGACGTTTCGTGCGTGGCAGGCGCCACGCGGCCAAGCGCGGAGTTTCGAGCGCAGTGCGCGGACGGTTGCCCGGTATCCGAGGGTTCACCCTACTCAACGGAAGATCATCCGCACTACCCGTAGGAGGCCCTGTCAGCGAGGTCGGTCGTCATGACGGCGCTGGCGAGGTCGGTCCCCCGACGCTTGCCGCTGATCAGCAGCGCGGCCGCGAGCGGGGCGAGGAGCGCCGGCGAGGACCCGTACAAGTTGAGCCACCCGGGAGTCCCGTCGTAGCCCTGAAGACCGTGGCGGAGAAGGTCGGTGACCTGCGCGACGGCGCCTACCGGGAGCGGACCGGCCGCGATGGCGCACACCGCTGTCATTCCCACAGCGAGGTGCGGTACATCCAGGCAGTCAGGTCACCGATCGCCTCAGCCGTCGGTCCGTACCGTCAGGCAGCTGCGAAGACCGGAGAACCGGAACGGGTGCCCGGCCGCTGCCGGTTGCGCGTGCGGGTCCCGTTGCGCAGGCGGGTTCGGACGTTGTGCCGCGAGGCGTCGGTGCGCAGCACGCCGCGTACGCCCGGTGCATACGCTGCCGCGCTCCAACAGCTGGTGGTCCGGCGAGAAATGCCCTGAGGAAGGCCGTGGGCCCGGACCATACTGGTGCTTCGTCAGGCCGCCCGGCGCCCCTTCGCGGGCCGACCCTCCCACGCCACCCACCAGCCGTGGCTCTCCCGCCCCGACGCGATCCTCCTCAGCCGGTCCACAGCGGCGTGACGTTCCCACCCTCACCACGAAAAGGACCTTTGCCATGCGTCGTCTTCACTCGCTCGCCATCGCCGCAGCCGCCCTGGCCACCGCCTTCGCCGGCGCACCGCTCGCCCACGCGACCGCCGCCGCACCTACCGGCCTGGCCGCCTTCAGCTGCTCCTCCGGGTACTTCTGCATCTACAGCGACTGGAACGGTGGCGGAACCCGCTGCCAGTGGTCGCAAGCCAGCAAGGCGAACACGGCCGACGACTGTTCCTTCATCCAGCGGGGACAGAATGTGCGCTCCGTATGGAACAACACCGGACACCGTGTGCAGTACTACACGCAGACCAACTACCACGCACGCGTCGGCTCCACGCCCTCCCACGCCGGCGGCAACTTGCAGGGCAACTACCAAATCCGTTCCTTCAAGCCGCAGTAGGCCAGAAGGAGGAGCAACCGGCACCGGCCGCGGGGTGGCCCCAACGCGTGTGCTACGAGCCCCTGTTGCACGGGAGCGTACTGAGCAGGGGGCCGGGACGCCGACCGGAGGCCCCCGCTCCCCCGCCCCCGGCCCGTCGGGGGCGGCAGGTCACGACGGCTCGTCGTGTTCCCAGCGCCCGGCGGTGTGCTCGTGGGCGATGCGGGCCCATTCCGCCGTGCCACCGGGCAGGGGCCAGGCCCAGGTGGGACGGCGTCCGGTGCGCGCCGCGTCGAGTCGCCGGGTGAGTGCCGGCCCGGCGAACTCGGCGCCGTCGGGGATGCCGGGACCGTGCAGAACGCGCAGCTCGGCGAAGCGCGTCAGTTCTGCCTCGTACGCCACTACAGCGCGGCGGGTTTCGGCGACAGGTCTCCCTCCGAGCCGGTTGACAGGTCTCCCTCCGCGCCGGTTGGAGGTCCGCTCCCCGCCGCCCAGTGTGCCCCGTGTCCGAGCAGTTCGGCGTGCCGAGCTGTTCCTGGGCCTGCACCAAGCCCGTCGCCGGAGGGTCCGGACCGGGCGGGGCCGACGTAACATACCGGCAATTGTCCGCACGTCCGTTTGGTCGCCGATATGTCCGCCAAGGTTGCCGGCCCCGCCGCCGCGCCCGCTCCCCTGCCGGACCGGGCGCCGCCCGCTCCGGGCTCACTGTTCTGGCTTCCTGCGCTTCCCCGGTGGTGGCGGCCGTGGGGCGCGATCGCCCTGGACGTGCTGATAGCCGTGGCCTGTGCGCCGTTCGACGCACGCTTCCGCACGGCCTTCCCCGAGGGGGACATACGGAGCCTGCTGCCCCAGGGCTGGGCGATGTGGTGCACGGTCGTGGCCGCTCTGCTGCTGGTGCTGCGGCGCCGCTTCCCCGTGGCGGTCGCCGCGGTCATCACCGGCGGCCTCCTCCTGGGCACCGGCTCCGTCCTGGCCACCATCGTGGCGTACTACTCGCTGGCCCGGCACACCCCGCGGCTGCGAACGGTGTTCATCGCCGCGCCGACGGGCTTGTTGCTCATTCTGGGCATGGCCGCGTTGCATCTGCGGCGGTACGCCCCGCTTCACGGGACGGTCTTCGCCGAGACGACGGTGCTCATCGTGTTCGCCGGTCTGATCGCGGTGGTGCTGCCCGTCCTCGCCGGCCTCTACCCGCGCACTCCGCGGCAGCCTTGGTGGTGGGAGCACCGGAGCGCGATGCTGTTCGACATCCTGCTCGTGCTGCTCTTCCCGCTGGCGAACCCGATCGCGCTGGTCAGCGGCCTGAACGGCGCGCAGCGGGATCCCCTGCTGCTGCCGGCTCCGGTGGTCGTCATGGTCGTGATGGTGCAGGGGGTGGCGCTGCTCTGGCGGCGGCGGTATCCGGACGCGCTCGCCGCTGTCTCGGTGCTCCTCATCCCGCTCGTCCTGCCGTCCTTCAGCATCCTCCCCGTCAGTCTCTACGCGCTGGCGAAGTACGGGGCGTCGCGGCGCAATCTCCTCCTCGGCTCCGGCGCGGCGGCCGCGATCCTCGTCGTGTGGACCATGGTCACCACGGGCTTCAATGCCGAGGCGTTCGTGCCCTACTCGATCTTCCTCGTGGTGCCCTCCGTGGTGGTGCCGGTGCTGTTCGGTATGTACCGGGGGGCCAAGCGGAGCCTGATGGTGACCCTCCAGGACCGGGCGGACCGGCTGGAGCGAGAGCAGCATCTCCTGGCATCGCAGGCCCGGATGGAAGAGCGCACCCGCATCGCCCGGGAAATGCACGATGTGGTCTCCCACCGGGTGAGCCTGATGGTGGTCCACGCCGGGGCGCTGGAGGCGGGGGCCGGCGGCACCGGGGTGGCCTCCGACACCGGCAAGCTGATCGGGGACATGGGCCGGCAGGCACTGAACGAGCTGCGGCAGGTGCTCGGGGTGCTGCGCCTGGACGACGGGGACCAACAGGTTCCGCTCTCCCCGCAGCCGACGCCGGACGACATCGCGACCCTCGTGGAGGAGTCACGGGCCGCCGGGATGCAGATCGCCTTCGACGTCATCGGCGAACCGCCGGCTGTGGACTCCACGGTCCAGCCCACCCTGTATCGGGTGATCCAGGAAGGGCTGACCAATGCCCACAAGCATGCGGGCAAGGTAGCGGCGCGGGTGGAGGTGCGGTACGGGAAGGACGCGGTGCGGGTGATCGTGGAGAACGAGGCCCCGGACGGCCCGGTACTCACCCTGCTCCCGAGCGGAGGCCACGGCCTGGTGGGCCTGGGCGAGCGGGTCACCGTCCTCGGCGGCACCTTCGAGGCCGGCCCACTGGAATCCGGCGGCTTCCGGATCACCGCCACGGTTCCCCTCCGGTGAGCACCGTTCCCTGACGCTTCGCTGGGGCCCTGCCGCCCGCCCTGGGCGCCGGGGCGCGGGCCCCTGGGCACCCACACCCTTCCGCCGAGCACCCTTCCGCGACGTTCCCCCGTACAAGGCGGGCGCGTGCGCGGAAGGCCCGTCCCACCCCTCCAGCACGTGAGCCACGCATCCGCAGGAGAGCAGTGGCCCGCATCCGCTTGACCCAAGCCCCGCCGCCCCCACCGGTGAATTCGGTCGATATCGGGCAAGCTTTCAGTATGGGTACTCAATATCCGGAACCGGATCCACACCACGCACCAGGCCTCGGGCCCGGTGACGGGGTGCCGCCCGAGGAAACACCACAGGGCGAGGGCAGCACAGGGGCCGAAACCGGTCCCCGCGACAAGCAGACCCGCGGCTGGGCCAAAGGTCCGGCCATTGCCCTGGGCATCCTCGTCGTGCTCTGTGCGGCATTCTTCATCGCTTACGCCGTGACCGTGGCGCTGTAACTCTCGGTGAGCCGCAGCACCGGCGCCCCGCCCGCTCGGGCGGGCGCACGAGCCGGTCCGCTCAGCGCACCCTCAGACGCGATCTTCAGGCGTCGCCGACGACCACGTCCTGGTCAGGTACTGCGAGCGTTACAGCAGACCGGCGATGCTCGGCGGGGCGAATACGTGCCGGGCGCGGTGCTCCAGGACGAGCACGGCCGGCATCTGCCGACTCTCGTCGGACGTGCACCTCTCGCAGGACGGGTCGATGGCGGGGACGTCCGAAGCATGGTGGGTGGCGATGTGCCGGGCGAGCCGGATCTGGGTGGACACCACCGTGTCGAGGGGGTCGTAATCCACCCCGGGCTCCCCCTCCTCCCGTGCGGCGTTCACCACCTCGGGGGCGTGTTTCATCGCCTTGTACAGCTCAGTGCACTCTTGGCAGCTCCACATCCAGGAGGGAGGCAGCGGCCACTCATCGGCACCAGGCACGTCGCTGGAATCCATGCCCGTCACCGTAGCGAGCTGCCGCCGCCGCAGGCAGCAGATCAGCCGAATCCCCCCTCCTGAGCAGCATCCTTCGCTGCACGCTCATTTCCCGAACAACACACCTATGCCGACGCCGCCCCTGCCATGAGCGCCGGAACGTCGGCGAACGCGGCGTCGGCGTCGGCGTCGGCGAGGGAGCGCGCGGCGGAGGAAGAAGCACTGGTGGGAGAGGTGGCCAACCAGTAGGGGGCCCAGGCCACCTCAGCCCCGCCACCTCACCCCCGCCACCTCACCCCCGCCGCCGGCTCAACCGCCAGTACTGCCGCCGCTTTTCGTCCCGCACGACAACCCCCAGTCCGGCCAGCTCCTCGCGCAGCTCCCGGAGTTCCTCGGTGGAACTCTTCTTTTCGAGGAGCCGTGCACGGGCCTTGAGCAGCGCGTCGGCTCCTTGCGGCAGGCCTGGCGCGTCCGGCACCCAGCGTCGGAAGTCGACCTTGTAGGGATCCTCGTCCACCCAGGCATAGCCGTGTGCCCTGAAGGCGTCGGCGACACGCCGGCCGTCCAGATCGCAGGCCTCCCGGGCGAGTTCCCCCTCGCCGTCGCCGAGCAGGACGAGTTGTTTGCCGTCCAGGAACGCCTGGACGATGCGGTCGCGCGCGAACTCCTGCTCCTTGCCCTGCCGGGTAAGGGTGATCCGCTCGGCTGATACGACGGCGGAGAGCTCCTCGTACTGGGCGATGAAGCCCACGATCAGCCCCAGGAGCGTTCCGGCGGAGAGCAGGCCGACAGTGAGCCAGGGCTCCGGTACCGAGGCCAGGAGTTTGGCCGGCCCTTGCATCGGCGCCCAGGGCAACCCCACCAGCCACTCCGCCAGGACCTTGACCAGCCAGCCGGCTCCGGCTCCCAGCAGCGCGAGGGCGACGTACACAAGCGCCACCATCCAGGCCGGTTGAGCCAGCACCGTGGTCTTGTCCGTCCGGTGGCGGTGGGCGAGCAGGTCATCCATGGGCGGTGTCCCCCTTCAGGCAGTCTGCGTCGCCACGGCCGACGGAAGCCGGCGCGGTGCGGTGCAGGAGTGGACGCCCATCATAAACCGAGTGCGCGGTCTATTATTGGCGCAACGGCGAAGGAGCCGTCCGTCAGAGGAAGCGGCCAGTCATAGGGTGATGCCATGAGGACGATCGATCCGGCGAAACATGCAGCGCGGCGTCAGCACATCGTGAACGCGGCGTGCGACCTGTTCGCCACGCAGGGTTTCGAGCGCACCACGACGGCGCAGATCTGCAAGGCCGCCGGGATGAGTTCGGGGAATGTATTCCACTACTTCCCCAACAAGCGCGCGATCTTCATCGCCCTCCTCCAGGACGACAAGAGCGAGAAGACGGAGCGGCTGGCCGCGGCGACGGCCGGCGCCGACCCATGGGCCGCCCTCCTGGACGTCGTACGGTTCCTGGCCGCACCCGCCGCGGAACCTCTGGCACCGCCCCTGGTGATGGAGGCCATGCTTCAGGCCCACCGCGACCCCGAGCTCGCGGAACTGCTGAGCCAGGACAACACCGACGAGCACACCGTGATCACGGAGCTGCTCACCAAGGCCGCCGCGGCCGGTCAGATCGACCCCGACCTCGATCCGGGCCACGCCGCCTCGTGGGTCATGGCCCTCATCGCCTCGATGTACACCAGCGCGGCCACCGAGCCGTCCTTCGACCCGGCCGGGCAACTGCCCACTCTGCTCCTCATCTTGGAGCGGTTCCTGCGCGGCGCGTCACAAGAGCGCCGGACCGGAGGGGCACCTCCACGGGAAGCCAACGCGTCGGCGGCAGCACGGTGAGGTGACTTCCCGCGTGCAGACGCCGCCCACCGAAGCCGCGACCACCACCAACCGCCCCTCGAAGAACACCTCTTGACCTCACACCACGCCGGTTCCACCCGCCCCACCCATCACCGAAGGACGACCCACCCGTGAAAAAGAGTGCGATAGCCGGCGGCTGCCTTCTCGGCCTCTTCGTGATCGCCTGCGCCTACCAGGGCGGCGCCGACACCAGCGACCCGCTGAGTCTCGCCGAATACAAGAAGATCAAGGCCGGCAGCAGCGAGAAGGCCCTGTTCACCTACACCAATACGTGCAAGCAGAACAGCGAGTCCGAGCGCGCCGAGGACTACCCGACCACCTGGACGTGCTACGGCGCCGACGGCAGCAGCGCGGTGTTCTTCTATTCCAAGGGCGTGATGTTCAGCAAGTCGCAGACCGGGCTGGTGTGAGGACGGTGCGCCGCCCGTCCGGCCGCCCCTCCCCCACCGTGCGCAACAGCCTTTCCCACTAACGGAGTTGGGGCAGCCGCGCGTCATGGGACAGCGTCATAAGCCTGCCTTTAGGAAATACAAAGCACCGTTATGAGGGTAAATCACGTCGTAAATCGGGCTTCAGGCGATGTCGCGCGAGAGGTCCGGGTGCCCCGGGACGCGCCTCCGCGAGATTACTACGCAAGGTAGTGGCACCGAAACGGCTGGTAATCGCGCAGGTATTCGGGGTTGCGTCGTCAGTGCAGCGAGCATTTCCGGCCGCGCGCCGGCGGACAACCGGTTGCGAGCGGTGCGCTTCGACCAGACGATTCAGACTCCCGCGTGCCGGTCGGCCGAGTGCCGGCCGAACGGCATGCCCGTAGGCGAGGAGGTCCTGATGAACGACCAGACGAGTCTCAGCCCGGATGCGGCACGGCAACTCGCGACCACGACCAAGACCAGCCCGCAGATGCGCGGTATCACCCCGCGCTATCTTCTGCGGGCCCTGCCATGGGTGGATGTGGAAGCCGGTGTCTTCCGCGTCAACCGCCGCCGGACCTACGTCCTCGGTGACGATCGCATCAGCATCCACCACGACGGCGGTTCGCCCCGCGTCATCCCGGGCGACCTGCGGGAGTTGCCGTATCTGCGGGATGCCGACGACGCCCTGCTCTCCGAACTCGCGGGCTCCTTCACGGAAGTCAGCTTCGAGGCCGGACAGATGCTGGCGCAGGACGGCGATGCGCACGACAAGCTGTGGGTGATCGCCCAGGGCCGTGCCGAGAAGCGGGTGAGCGGCCGCTACGGCGAGGACGCCGTGCTCGAAGTGATCGGCGACGGCCAGTTCTTCGACCTCGACGCCTGGACCCGTTCCGAGCCGCTGCCCTATCGCGTCCGGGCGCTCACCCCCGGTGTCGCGCTGTGTGTCGAGCGCAGCGTGCTGGACGGGCTGTGTGAACGGAACACGGCCGTGCGCGGAGCGATGGATGCCTACCTCTCGGCGGACGGCATGCCGCCGGGTGCCGAGGTACCGGTCGATCTCAGTTCCGGGCACATCGGCGAGCCCGACCTTCCCGCGACCTTCGTCGACTACGAAGACACGCCCCGCGAGTACCACATGAGCCTCGCCCAGACCGTGTTGCGCGTGCACACCAGGGTTTCCGACCTCTACAACGGCCCCATCGACCAGATCCGAGCCCAGTCGAACCTCACCGCGCACGCGCTGCGTGAGCGGCAGGAGGCCTCGCTGCTCAACCACCCGGAGTTCGGTCTCTTCAACAATGTGGCCCCTGGGCAGCGGGTCCAGGCGCGCACCGGTTCCCCGACCCCCGATGATCTGGACGAGCTGCTGACCCGGGTCTGGAAGCAGCCCGGTTTCTTCCTCGCGCACCCCAGGGCGATCGCCGCGTTCGGCCGGGAGTGTACGCGTCGGGGTGTGCCCCCGGTCATCGACAACCGGTTCGGCAGTCCACTGCTGAGCTGGCGCGGTGTCCCGCTGCTCCCCTCCGACAAGGTGCGGTTCTCCGGTAATGCGGGCATCGGTACCACCGAGATCCTGCTGATGCGGGTGGGCGAGGCCGAGCAGGGCGTGGTGGGTCTGCGTCCCGCGAAGGTCGAGGACGAGGTGGAGCCCGGTCTGTCGATGCGGAACATGGGCGTCGACCAGAAGGGCGTCACGTCATACCTGATGACGGCGTACTTCAATACGGCGGTGCTCGTGGAGGACGCCGTCGCGGTGCTCCAGAACGTCGAGGTCTCCAACTACTATGACTACTCCTGACGTCCTCCGGGGCCTGTGGCCCGGGGCGCCGACTCCGAATCTCCTCGGCGACGGTCTGTTGTCGCCCGATCCAGCCACGGTCCCGGCCTCTGCCCCGGCCACGGTCCCGACCCCGGCCTCTGCCTCCGCCCCGGTCGCGGATCCGGCCGTCCCGGACGCCCACCCCGCACAGTTCACCGGCCTCCCCGGCCAAACGGCAGCTTTCTCACCGGAGTTGGCGCGCCGCGATGTCCCGATCCTGCACCGGACGGTGAACGGGCACCCGCTGGTCTGGCTGGACAACGGGGCCACCACACAGAAGCCACGCCAGGTGATCGAGGCACTGGCCGGCTTCTACGGATCCGCCAACTCCAATATCCACCGCGGTGCGCACACCATGGCCCGCGAGGCCACCGAGGCGTACGAGGCGGGCCGGTCGGCGGTCGCCCAGTTCCTGGGGGCGCCGTCACCGGACGACATCGTCTTCGTACGCGGCACCACCGAGGCCATCAACCTGGTCGCCCAGACCTGGGGGCGGGCCAACCTCGGCCCCGGGGACGACATCCTGGTGCCGGTGCTGGAGCACCATTCCAATATCGTCCCCTGGCAGTTGATCGCCCAGCAGACCCGGGCCCGGGTGGTACCCGTACCCCTGCAACCGGACGGGCAGATCGACCTCACCGCATACGACGATCTGCTCTCCATGCGCACCCAGCTCGTCGCGCTGAGCCAGGCATCGAATGTGCTCGGCACCGTCCCGCCCGTGCGCGAGATGACCGCTCTCGCCCACCGTTACGGGGCCAAGGTCCTGGTGGACGGGGCCCAGGCGGTGGCGCACTTCCCTGTCGATGTGCAGGACCTGGACGCCGACTTCTATGTGTTCTCCGGCCACAAGCTGTACGCCCCCACGGGCATCGGCGCGCTGTACGTGAAGCCCGAGATCATGCGGGACATGGCGCCGTGGCAGGGCGGCGGCAACATGATCGAGTCGGTCGACTTCACCCGTACCACCTATGCCCCCGTCCCTCATCTGCTGGAGGCCGGCACCGGTCACATCTCCGGCGTGGTCGGGCTGCTGGCCGCGCTGAACTGGCTGACCTCCTTCGACCGCGACGCCATCGCCGCCTACGAGACCTCACTGATGGCGTACGCACAACAAGCCCTGGCGACGGTCCCGGGACTTGAGTTGCTGGGCTCAGCGCCCGACCGTATCGCCGTACTGACCTTCACCCTGGCCGGCCACGACCCGTCGGAGATCGCCGCCTGGCTGGACCGGGACGGCATCGCCATCCGGGCCGGACACCACTGCGCCCAGCCGGCCCTGGCCCACTACGGCCTGGCGAGTGCGGCCCGTGCCTCGCTCGCGCTCTACAACACATCCGAGGAGGTGGACAAGCTGGTGGCCTCACTTCAGCAGCTGCAACAGGCCGCCTGACGCTCCATCCGTCCGACCTCGCCGACCGCTCATCGGTCGGCGACGTCGGCACGTGCGCTTCCGTTCCGGGCGGCTTCTGGCGGCCGGCCGCCACTGAGCGCGTGCGCGGTTCATACTGGGAGCCGGACCGCAGACGAGGGGGACCGAAGCCATGACGTGGTCGCCGGACGAGGTGGAACCGCCGCACCGGGTCGAGGACGTGTCGTCCGCCGCCTGGATCGAGGAGAACGTCGGCGGGTTCGACAGTGGTGTGCATGCCCTGCTGCCGGCCGGGTTCGAGGCGTACGTCCGGCTGCTGCATCCCAGCGAGCCGTCGGACGGCCGGTTCGAGCGATGGGCGGAGGTGGCGCAGCGGTCGGGGCGCGACCTGCATCCCCTGGCGCGCTTCGAGGACGTGGCCGGCCCGGGTGACGAACCGCCGTGGCAGGGTTCGCTGCCCGCGCCTGTGCTGGCAGCGCTGTGCCCGGTGCTGGCAGCGGAAACCGGCACCCCGCGGCAGTGCCTCTTCGGGCTCTGGGAAGGGTGGGGCTGGTCCGATGCCGGCGGGCCGATGGTCCAGTTGAGCGGACGTGCCTACACGCTGTACGAGGGGCCGATCGAGGCCGCGCTGGCCACCGGGGACCGGAGTGCGGGGGTCTTCTTTCCGCAGTCGCCGAATCTGTGGTGGCCACGGGACCGGGCCTGGTGCGTCGCCACGGATGTGGATCTCGACTCCACCTACATCGGCGGGTCCGCCCGCCTGGCCGAGCGGCTGGCGGGCGAACCTGACATCGAGGTGGTTCCGGCAGCGCTGGACGACCGGCTCGGTTGAGCCGGTCGTCGAACACCTCTCCTGCCTGGCCGGAAGCCTGCCCGGCCGGCGGGGTCAGCGCTTCTTGCAGGCGTCGATGCGGACCGTCGCGCTGGTGTGCTTCACCTGCTGGGTGTGCGGGGTGTAGCCGGGCGGGAAGGTGACCACGCCGACGGAGTAGCCGGTGTACTTCTGCCGCTTGATGCAGCGCCGCGCGGCGTTCTGGCTCACCTTGTTCCGGCCGCGGTTGACCTTGGAACCGCTCTGCTTGTACAGCGATCCGTTCTTGTACAGGCTGACGCGGAGGGCCAACTGTGCCACGGACTTGGTGCACTTGATGTCGGCGGTGACGTTCACCATGTGCCGGTTGTCGGCGTGGGCGTGGTGGGAGTAGTGCGGGAGATGCGTGGTGAGCTTGCAGGTGATCACGTCACCGCTGCGGGCGTCCATCGTGCGTACGGTGGTGGCGCCGGTGGCGGTGTCCGGCCCCGGCCCGGCCGGCGTCGAGGCACCGGCGGTCCCCGCCCCCATGGTCAGTGCCAGCACGCCGGTCAGTGCGCCGAAAAGCAGCGTTCGCTGTACGGTCCTCATGAATTTCCCCCTGTGTAGCGCCTGTTGAGGCACATTGCTGATGCGCCGTCACCTCTCGTTGGCCGATCCGAGGTCCGGCGCGCGCTGGCCACATAATTACGCATCAGGGCGACGGGCGCAGGCATATCGCACATCTGCCGCCGCCGGCGCCGCTCGGCGGGAACGCCGCACTTCACGGGAAACGGCACCCCTCACTGCTGGAAGATCTTCAGCATGTCCTGCGCGCCGGTGGGAGAGATCAGGACGTCCATGATGTGCGCGGACTCCTGCGCGGCGGCGGCGCCGCGTGCGAACATCGCGGCCTCGTAGCCGCTGAGGGCGGCGTTCATGCCGCCGGGGTCGGCCGCGAGTGCGAGGGCGAGCTCGGTGGCGTCGAGCATGGCCATGTTGGCGCCCAGCCCGGTCGGCGGCATCAGATGGGCGGCATCGCCGAGGAGCGTGACGCCGGGGACACCGGGCCAGGTCAGGCCGATGGGCAGCACGGTGACCGGGCGGGGCACGAAGGTGTCGCCGCAGGCCTGGATCAGGGCGGTCAACTGCGGGGCCCAGCCGGCGAAGAGTTCCGTCAGGGCCGCGCGGGCCCGGGCGGGCTCCGCGAACGGGATACCGCAGGTGGTGAGCCAGTCCTCGGGGGTGCGGAAGCTGAGGTAGATGCGGACGTGGCCATTGCCGTTGCGCTGGGCCGCCAGGACCTGGTTGGGGCCGATGGCCCAGTAGTTGCCACGCCCGACCATGGCGGCGAGATCGGGGTGGGTGCGGTCGATGTCAGGGATGCCGCCCTCGATCGCGTTGACACCGGTATGGCGCGGCTCGGCGTCGGTCAGCAGCGGGCGGACCCGGGAGTGGGCCCCGTCAGCGCCGATGAGCAGATCACAGTCGGCGCTGGTGCCGTCGGCGAAGTGCAGCCGGTGTCCACCCTCGGGCAGCGCGGTGGCGTACCGGAAGGCGTGCCCCCATACGACGGTCTGTTCGGGGAGGGAGTCGAGCAGGACGTTCCGCAGGTCGGAGCGGTCGACCTCGGGGCGGTCCAGTGGGGCGTCGTCGGGGGTGTCCTGCCGGAGCAGGACGGTGCCGGTGTGGTCGAGCAGACACAGGTCCTGCCCTTCGCGGCGGGCGATGGCGTGGAACCGGTCCGTCAAACCTGCCTCATGCATGGCCCGTTGACCACTTTCCGGGTGCAGGTCGAGCATGCCGCCCTGGGTGCGCGCGTCGCGGGATGCCTCGCCTTCGTGGACGACGGCGTCGATGCCGTGTACGTGCAGGGTGCGGGCGAGGGTCAGGCCGCCTATACCGGCTCCGATGATGGCGATGCGCGGGGGGCGCGGGGTGCTGCTCATGAGTCTCGTGACCTCTGCTTTCTCCGTGGTTGGGGTTGGTGGGAAGCGCTGTGGGAAGCGCTTCGGGATCGGGATCGGGATCGGGATCGGGATCGGGATCCGGACCGGGATCCGGACCGGGATCCGGACCGGGATCGAGATCGGGAGGCACAAGACACCCCCGTCCGCCACCCCGGTCGATACAGCGCATCATGACGATACACCGTATCGATCGGGGCGGCGTATCGTTATTTCCACATCCGGAGATCTGCGGAAGACGAGGCGTGATGGCAGCACGACGAGAGGCCGACGGCGGCGAGCCCGCACTCATCTGGGAACGGCCCGAGCCGCCGAGCCGGCCGACGCCGAGCCCGCTGAGCAGGGATCGGATCGTGCGGGCCGCGATCGAACTCGCCGACACGGACGGGCTGGAGGCGGTGTCGCTGCGCAAGGTCGCCACCGCGCTCGACGCCGGACCGATGAGGCTGTACCGCTATCTGTCCACCAAGGAGGAGTTGCTGGACCTCATGGTGGACGCGGTCTACGGCGAGATTCCCGCGCCCGAGCCGGCCGACGGGGACTGGCGCGGCACACTGCGGTCCGTCGCGCGCCACACCAGGCGGGCCGCGCTCCGGCACGAGTGGTTCTCCGATCTGCTCGCCGGGCGGCCGCACCTCGGCCCGAACGCCCTGGCCCACCTCGAAGCCTCACTCGCCGCACTCCACGGCGCCCCCGGCTTCGACGACATCGACACGGTGATGTCCGCACTCGAAGCGGTGAACGCTTACCTGGTCGGGGCGATCAGGAAGGAGATGTCTGTTCTGCATGCCGAACGGGTCACCGGTATGAACGAGGAGCAGTGGCAGCAGGCCTCCGGTCCTTATATCGCCCGGCTGCTGGCCACCGGCCGTTATCCGATGCTGTCCAAGGTCGTCCCGGAGGCGGCCCATCCCGACGCGGACACCAGCTTCGAGACCGGCCTCGACTACCTTCTTGACGGCATTGCGGTGCGGATCGCCGGCTGAGGAGGACGGAGGGCGGTTGCGCACGGCGCCGGCCGCCCCCGTCACTCTCCTCCCCCGCCGCACGAGCGGACGTTGTTGTGGTCCCGGGACCCGACCGACTCGCCCCTTCATCGCGAGTCCCACGAGTCCCACGAGTCCCATGAGTCCTGGTGGCCACATCAGGGTTCCTGGGTGACCACCGGGCTGTCTTCGACCGGCGCTGACCGCCCGGGGCGGCTCATCCGATCCGCGGCGCGCGCGGTGAAGATTCCGACGGCGCAGAGGACGGCGAAGCCGAAGAGCAGCCATCGCGCCGAGCCAAGCATCGACGGGCCGCCCAGGCTGACCAGGACACCCGCGACCGCCGTGCCGAACGCGGTGGACATCGTCGTCACAGTGGCGATCGCGGCGGCCGCCTGCCGTCCCTCCTCCGGGTCAGTGGCGGCCGACATCGCGGCCACGGACAGGTGCGGGTAGGCGAGCCCGATGCCCGATCCGGCGACGCACCACACCGGCACCCAGATGGCCACCCACCAGATCGACGCGTGCTCGCGCTGGAGCAGCCCCTGGACGAGGAAGCCGAGGGCGAGCAACACCGGGCCGGTGGTGCGCAGTCGGCGCACGGTGCGCCCCCGGACCGCCGAGGAGCCGGCGATCTGGGTCAGTGACCAGCCGAGGGAGACCGCCGCCCCGCAGAAGCCGGCCGCGAGTGGGGGCAGCCCGGCCAGACGTTGGCCGAACAGCGGGACGAACGACTCGACAGCGACGCCGAAGGACAGCAGCCCGAGCGTCAGATAGACCCACTTCAGCGCCGAACCCGCCCGGTATGTCGCGCCGGGGAAGACCCTTCGCGCGCTGTGCCGCTCATGGGCGACGAATCCGACGACGAGCAGCAGCGCCAGCGCGATACCCGCTGCCCTCGCCATGGTGTCGTGCAGGATTCCGGCCACGCTGACGGCCGCCGTGGCGGACATGACCAGCGCCAGCGACACGACCGGAACGGGAGCCGCCGTATTGCCGCGTTCCCCTCGGGGCAGCGCACGGGGCACGGCCGCGCCGCACACCGCCGCGGCCCCCGCCATCAGGACGAACGCCAGGCGCCACGAGCCGAATTGGGCGAACAGGCCGCCGAGCGCGGGACCGGCGAAGTTACCGACGCCGTACATCGCCGACATCAGCGCATTGCCACGGGTCCAGAGCCGCCGCGGCAGGGCCGAGCGGATGACCGCGAACCCGAGTCCGGACAACAACCCGGCGCCGAGGCCCTGAAGGCACCGGCCCACCAGCAGCACCGGCATCGTCGGGCTCGCCGCACAAGCCAGTGAGCCCACCATGAACAGGGCGAATCCGATGACATAAGCGCCGGCGTTGCCCCAGCGTGCGAGGGACCGGCTGACGAGCATCGTCGCGATCACCATGGCGACGAGGTAGAGCGTCATGTTCCACGCGTAGAAACCCTCGCCCCCGATCTCGGCCACCGCGGCGGGCAGCATGCTCGACGCCAGATAGATATTGACCGCGCCGACGAGCACGCCGGCGGCCAACACGACCGCGGCGCCCCGATGCTCCGGGCCGAGCAGCTCCCGCCAGCGGGGCGGGGCCTGGGCCGGATCGGGAGTTACGCGATCGTCTCCGTCAGCGTGATCATCGTGTGGGGGGTTTCGACGGCGGCCGGCTTTCCCGATGCTGTTGTGGGGCTCCAAGTCAGGCCGCTTGCCTGGGAGTTCGCTGTTGTCGGCATTCATGACTTCCAGCGTTCCATTGAAGCGAGCCCGGAGGCTTCGGGTTGGAACCGCCCTATGGTGCCGGGCCGAAGGGCGGACAACCCTCAAATCGCGGGCGAACCCATGGGACCGGCCCCGGCCCCGGCCCCGGCCCCGGCCCCGGCCCCGGCTCCGGCTCCGGCTCCGGCCGAAGTCAGCCGGTGCTCTCCCGCCGGCGGCGCCATTCGGGAGCCAGGACCGACCAGACCTCCATGTCGTGGCGTACTCCGCGGTGCGGATAGCTCTCCCGCCGCACTCCTTCGCGCACCATGCCGAGCCGCTTGGCGACATTGAGGCTCGGGGTGTTGGCCGAGGACGCGAGCCACTCCACGCGGTGGATCCCGCGCTGCTCGACGGCCCAGTCGATGAGTACCCGGATCGCGCGGGTGATCAGACCGCGCCCGACCGCCGACTCCTCCAGCCAGCAGCCGACCTCGCAGGTGCCGGAGGTGACGTCGAACGTCACGAACAGGACACCGCCGACGAGTACCCCATCACTCCAGATGCCGTAGAGACGACCCGTGTCGGCAGCCGCCTTGTCCGCATACATCTGCAAGAAGGCCGTCGTGGACGCGAGGTCGGTGGTGCGGTCCGGTAGTGAGATATACCGGCCGATGTACTCGCGGCCACGGTCCATATGCGCGAGGTACTCCCCGGCGTGCCACGGCTCCAGCGGCCGCAGCTCGGCACCCTCATCACCCAGCGATATCGCAAACACCCAGTTCCCCCGTTCGACACGGCTCCTCCGCACCGGCTCTCCTCCTGCGCGGACCCGGCACGAGCGGCGCCGGCTCTCCGCCGCTCGTGCACCGCGGCCGAAATCGTCCCACACCGGTGCGTCCGTCGGCCCCCGGCCTGCCCTTTCGAAAGAGCGCTCAGTCGGCACTCAGCGCGGTCATCAGCCGGGCGGCCACCGGCACGGGTACGCCGTGCCGCTCGGCCGCGCGCAGCAAGGCCCCGCCGATCGCATCGAGCTCCAGCGGCCGTCCGGCCTCCGCATCGCGCTGCATGGATGACTTGCTGCCGGCCGGGAACGCGTCGTACAGCGCCAGGGCCTTCGCCGCATCGGCCGGCGCGCCGCAGGCGCTGCTCACGGCGGCGGCTTCCTCGACGAGGGCCACCAGTTCCTCGCGCCGCTCGGTTCGCACCTCACCGATGGTGCGGTCGTACCGGGTGGTGAGCAGGGCGAAAGGAGCGAGGAAGGCCAGCTTGGCCCAGAGCGCGGCGGTCTCGTCCTCGACCACCCGCGTACGGACCCCGGCGTCCTCCAGCAGCGCGGCCAGCGGGGCGAGGCGCTCGTGCGCTCCGGACAGCTCGATCTCCGTGAACGGGCTGCCGTGCTCGATGGTGCCGGGTGCGGTGCGGGTCGACTCGACCCGGATGATGCCCGGCGCGACGCGCTCCGCGCCGTAGCGGTCGCGCAGCACGGCCGGATGTTCGATGCCGTTGAGCAGCGGTACCACCACGCCCTCCCCGAGAACGCCGGGCGGGAGCCGCTCCAGCGCCGGCCCCAGGGCGGTGTGCTTGACGGCGATCAGGCACAGATCGGCGGGCTCCCGCAGTTCGGTGTCCGCCTCGACCGTCGCGGTGAAGTCGCCGAACTGGCCGCTGCGCACCCGGATACCGTCCTCGCGCAGGGCCCGGATCGTAGCGTCCCCGGCCACACAGATCACTCGGTGCCCCGCCCGTGACAGCAGGGCGGCGAGGAGACCGCCGACCCCGCCCGGGCCCAGCACCGCCACGGTCCACGGTCGGGGTACGGCTCCGCCGGGGAGCGGCGCGGTGGTGAGCTCCGTGTGGCAGTCCGTCCACGCCAACCGGCTCAAGAGCGGTCGGAGGCGGGTGAACAGGGTGAGCAGATCGGCGCCGGAGGCTTCCCGGAAGGCGGGGTCGATACGGGCGATATCGAGTTCGTTCGCGGCCGACAGCTCGGCGAAGTCCCGTCGCAGCCCGAGGTCTGGTGTGAAGGTGCGGCCGGTGAAACGGTCCCGGTAGGCGGCGTCGGGGTCCGCGAGGGTGGGGTAGGAGGAACGTCGGTCGCACGCGGCGTAGAAGTACACGAGCGCCTCGGCCTCGGCGCCGATCACCGCCGCCAGCTCCGTGCGCCGGTCGAGCGGCAGGAGGGACGTGGGAAAACCGTCGGTGCCGTAGAACGCGTGGCACAGGCCCGCCAGTTGCAAGGCGGGGCGGGCGCCCCAAGCGGCGAGCTGTTCTTGTACGCGGCGAAGGTGAGCGAGAAGAGTGCCCCCGGGGTGCACGATGGCCTCGGCACCCAACTCGCGTAGCAGCGCTCGGACTTGGGGTTCGGCGGAAAGCGGTACGGACATGAAATCGGGCTCCTTTCGGACGTGACGGGTCGACACCTGTCCGGTGCTCCCCGCTTCCCGGCGGGCGGTTCCGTCCGGTGCGGAGAGCGGCAACGGTTGCCGCCCTTGGGCCCTGCGCCGATCTTCGAGGCGGCCCGGAGGCGTGTCAATCCTCGGATTCTCCGGCGAGGGTGGTTCCGGACGCTGCCCTCGAAGTGGGCGGGGTGCGAGGAGCCGCCACACTGCCGAACCGATGCCTGACCGCGACGGACTGGAGATCCCGGACAGCTGTCGGCCGCTCGGGGCGGGCTCGGCCGCTGATCGCTGAGCAGCGGTCCGACAGCCGGCAAGGAGAAACAGGGCCCGCCGCAACCGCAGCACGTCGCGGCGCCGGACGCCTGGATGGCGACGCTGTCCCGTATTCCGCTGCTGCACCAGCCGGGCGAGGGCTGGCTGTACAACACCTCGTCCGACATTCAGGGAGTGCTGATCGCCAGGGTCTCCGGCAGTCCGCTGCCCGAGTTCCTGGCGGAGCGGCTGTTCGAGCCGCTCGGCATGGCGGACACCGGCTTCGAGGTGCCGCCCGGCAAGCTCGACCGGTTCACCAGCTACTACCGGGCCGATCCGGCGGGCGGCCTGGAGCTGGTCGACGCCCCCGACGGGCAGTGGAGCCGCCGGCCGGCGTTCCCGTCGGGCGCCGGAGGCCTGGTCTCGACCGCCGACGACTGGTACGCCTTCGCCCGGATGCTGCTCGCCGACGGGAGCGTCGACGGCCGCCCGTTGTTGTCGCCCGCCTCGGTGCGGCAGATGACCACCGACCAGCTGACTCCCGCCCAGCGTGAGGCCGGCCGGGTGTTCCTGGAGGGCCAGGGCTGGGGCTTCGGCGGCTCGGTGGACATCGAGGTGACCGACCCCTGGAACGTGCCGGGACGCTACGGCTGGATCGGCGGCACCGGAACGGCAGCACATCTCACCGCGTCCACCGGCACCGTCACCATCCTGCTCAGCCAACTGGAACTGGCCGGTCCCACGGCGCCCGCCCTGATGCGGGACTTCTGGCGGTGCGCGGCCGAGGAGTGAGGGGCGGGAGTCGGCGGCCGGGGCTGCTGCTTCGTTCGCGCCTTCACTTCAGCATCGTTCGGATGAGGTCCTGCATGAGCGTAGCCAGCGGCGAAGGGCTGCGACGGTCAGCGGATGGCGGCCGCCCTCTCCCCCGGGTGGGGGAGCCGGTGCCGGGCCCCTGCCGGCCGCAGCCGCCGGACCACCGTCCCCAGCACACGCTCGACGGGATAGAACCCGAAGTGCCGTGAATCCACGCTGTGTTGAGGGTTGTCACCGAGCAGCACCAGACTGCCGTCCGGCACCCGGGGCGGCCTGGGGAGAGCGAGGAACGACGTGGACAGCACGGCCTCCGGCACCGGGTCACCGGGGAGTGCCGCCACCCGCTTGATCAGCCACTGGCGCCGGCCCACGGTCCTGGCTCCGGCGGTGGCGGGCAGCGGCCTGCTCGGCCACCGGGTGCGGACGGCGGGCCGTTCCACGACGAGTACCTGACCGCGAGTGGGGCGGGTGGTGCGCCGGACGAGCACCCGGTCGCCGTCGCGGTAGGCGGGGGCCATGCTCACGCCCCGTACGGTCACGACCACGAGGCCGCGGCCCAGCAGGACGGCGGTCGCGGGCACCAGGCCGGCGAGGCCGAGCAGGGTGGCGGCGGTCGCGGGCCTCATGGCTGCCGTCCGTCATGGGCCGGGGCGGTGTCGCGGTAGCCGGCGGCCTGGAGCGCGAACAGCCGGGCGTACTCTCCCCCTGCTGCCATCAGCGCGTCATGGCTGCCGAGCTCCGCGATGCGGCCCTCGCGCAGCACGGCGATCGCGTCCGCTTCCCGCACCGCGCCCAGCCGGTGCGAGATCAACAGGCTTGTGCGTCCGCTGCGGTGGCGCTTCAACGAGGAGTGGATCTCGGTCTCGGCCTCGGCGTCCAGGCCCGACGACGGTTCGTCCAGGATCATCAGGTCCCGGCGGTCCCGCAGGAAGGCGCGGGCCAGGGCGAGCCGCTGCCACTGGCCTCCGGAGAGGACGACGCCCGTTTCGGGGTCGTCCCGGTCCGTTCCGGCGAAGAAGATCCGGGACAGCAGGGTGTCGTATCCGTGTGGCAGGGCGGCCAGTTGGGGGGCGATCCCCGCCCGGGCCGCCGCCGCGGTGATCCGCGCATGGTCGGGCCGCGCGGAGATGTCGCCGAGCGCGATGTTCTCGGTCGCGGTCATGTCGTAGTTCATGTAGTCCTGGAAGACCGCGCCGAGGCGGCTGCGGAGTTCGGCCGGCTCGGTGTCGCGGAGGTCGACGCCGTCCCACAGCACGGCTCCCCGCGTCGGGTCGTAGAAGCGGCACAGGAGCTTGATCAGGGTCGATTTTCCGGCGCCGTTGAGGCCGACGAGCGCGAGCGAGGTGCCGTACGGGAGGAACAGGTCGATGCCGCGCAGCACCCAGGGGTGGTCGTCCGAGTAGCGGAACCACACGTCCTTGAGCTCGATGCCGTGCCGTAGGGCGGGGAGCGTCCGGGGTTCCCGGGGTACGGGCAGGTCCGGGCCGGCCTCGACCACGGCGGTGTAGTGGCCGAACAGCAGCAGTGCCTGATGGGTCCGGGCGAACGCGGTGGCGAGCGAGGCGAGCGCCCCCTGCACCCCGACGATGGCGGCGACGAAGATCGTGACGTCGCCGACGGAGAGCCGGCCGGCCCTGGCCGCCGCCACCGCCCCCAGCAGGCCGCCCCCCGAGACCAGGGCCGCGAGCAGTCCCAGTGCGGTCTGCACCCGTGCCTCCCGCAGATCGAGGCCGCGGCGTGCCGCGTTCACGGCCCGTCGGTCGGCGACCATACGTCCGCGCAGGAAGGCGCCGGTACCGAACAGCCGTACCTCTTTCGCCGCTTCCATCCGCGACAGCAGCGTGCTGTAGAAGAACTCGCGGCGCTCCACGGGGCCCAGGTCCCACGCCAGGCGTGCCCGCAGCCGCGACAGCCACAGCTCGGCGGCCAGCACCGGCACCGACGCGGCCGCGACCAGGAGGGTCATCAGCGGGCTGAGGACGAACAGCGAACCGAGGAAGCCGGCGACGGTGAAGACGGAGCCGGCGACGGTGAGGACCGCGTCGAGCACCTGGCCCGGTGAGGCACCGCCGGACTGCTGGGCGAGCCGCAGCCGGTCCAGGAACGCGGGGTCTTCGAGACGGCGCAGACCGACGAAGCCGTCCACCGCCCGGTAGAGGCGTTCCTGCGCGGTGACGGCGACTTCCCGGCCCAGCTGCGCCCTCAGGTACTGGGCGACCTCACCCGTCAGCACCAGGGCAACCCCGGCCGTCGCGAGTCCCGCCGCGGGCCGGACGACCTGCGAGAGGGGCGCGCCGTCGGCCAACGCGTCCAGGACGAGCTTGGTCAGCCACGCCGTCGCCACGGGCAGCACACCGGCCGCCAGGGTGAGGAGGGCGTAGCCGGTGAGCAGGACGGGCGCCGCTGCCGCGACCAGGGAGCAGGCCGACCGGGCCAGACGGAGCGGAGCGGCCTCGTCCGGTGCGGACTGCGGGGGTGTGTGCGGTACGGGACCGGGCGCCGCGGGCTTCGGTACGGACTTCATACGGCCATCGCCGTCGGGCGCGTCAGGTCCACGGCGTTGGAGGTGACCACCGGCCGGCCCTCGGCGTCGGGGCCGATCCGCAGCAGCGTGGGGTAGGAATGCACGCCGAAGGCTCTGCTCAGCGCACCGTTGGGCTCCTCGACCACCACCTGGGCGACCGGGCCGAGCGGTGCGGCGAAAGCGGCGGCCTCCCCCGGCTCGCCGACCACGACGGCCAGGACACGGCGGCGCCCGCCGGGCAGGGATCGCGCATGGGCCACGAACCCCGGCAGCTTTTCGACGCAGGGGGCGCACCCGGGCGAGAGAAACGCCACCAGCAGGTCCCCCGCCTCGGTCAGTGACGCCCGGGTCAGGGGCTCAGCAGCCTCGGTGACAGTCTCGAACTCGCCTATCCGCGTGCCGACTTCGAGGTCCGCGGACGGGGCGCCCCGGCGGACGGCCAGCAACGCGCTGTGTTCCCGCAGGCGTTTGACCACCCCCAGGACGAGGACCAGATTGAGCGCACCGAGCGCTCCGACGAGTACGACCGCGGCGGTCAGGAAGGGCATAGCGGCTCCGGTTTCATCGTCGTTGCGGCGTCATCGGCTGGAACAGGGCGAGCAGTTCGTCGAGGGTGGCGGCCAGCGCACCGAGGACGAGGCCGGCCGCTGCCGCCACCAGTGCCCCTGCCGGGTGCCCGTCCGGCGCGGCGACGACTGTGGTGGTCGCGCCCAGGACGGCGAGCACGGCGAGCAGCAGGTTGCGGAGGAGATGGTGTGGCCCCAGCGGCGTCGTGGAGGCGCCGAAGCAGCGGCAGGGGGTCCGGGAACCGCGTCGCAGCCCGCGCGCGATACCGGTGGTGAAGACCAGCAGTAGGGCGGTGGCCAGCCCGAAGCCCACCACCGCCGTCGCCCGGCCGGGCACCGCCAGGGCCAACACCACGCCTGCTTCACCGGCCACGACGAGCACGGCCACCGGCCGTAGGTACGCCCGGGGCACGACCCGCAGCTCGCGCAGGGACCGCTCGAAGCCGCCGAACCCACCGCGGACCACCGTCTTCCCGCACAGTGCGAGCAGGAAGACCACGCCGACCAGACACTTCAGACCGGTCATCAGGTAGACCATGGCGTCCCTCCGGGAGCGAGCGTTCCCGGGGCGGGCCCGGTGGCCGGCCCCAGGAACACGGCGCGTGGTCGGTCAGTTCCAGTCGCCGGGGGTGCAGTTGTCGCAGTAGCCGTAGATCCAGTCGCCGGTGGAGCCGTCCGAGCACGCCAGCCGGTACTTCCACCACGTGTGGCGGGTCGCGTTGCATCCGCTGGTGCCTCGTACACACAGGTACTGGTAGTCGCACGAGGTGCTCGATGCCTCGGCTGCCACCTTCGGCACGATCCGTTCGAGGAGTCTGCTCCCCAGTGTCTCCATCCTTGCGAACATGACTGCTCCAAGTTCTGCTCGGCCCACGACTCCGCGCCGTGGTGCAGGAAGGGTGTGCGGGACCGGCTTCGGTACGCCCGCCTGACGGACTCGGAGTGCCTCGTCGGTGCCCGGACACGACGATGCCGGGGAGAGCGGTGGACCGCGTTGACTATCCGTGCAGAGCGCTTGCCGACTCGCGCACGGCGCCGCGGAGGGCGTGCTGCCGGTAGTCGCGGGGCGGCATGCCGTACGCCGCGCGGAAGGCGCGGCTGAAGTGCGCGGCATCGATGAAGCCCCACTGGGCCGCGATGGCATGAATGGGGCGGAGCTGGAGGTGGGGGTTGGCGAGGTCACGGCGGCAGCGTTCCAGGCGGCGGCCACGTATCCAGGCCGCGGCCGTGGTGTCTTCCTCGGCGAACAACTGGTGGACGTAGCGGACCGATATCCGGTGGGCCGCGGCGATGGTGGCCGGGGAGAGGGAGGGGTCGCCGAGGTTCCGGCGAATGAAGTCGCGGATCTGTACCTGTAAGGCACGTCGCCGGGATTCCGGGGTCATCGTGTCCTCGGCGTCCAGGCAGCCGCCGACTGCCGCGGCGAGGAGATCCGCGGTGACCGACCGCAGGGTGTGGATATCGGCGGGAGTGAACTCATCCGCGCGGGCGTGTACTTCGGTGAGCCAGCGCCAGAGCACCCCGCTCATTCCCTGATAACCGCATATCGGGCGAGCAGTCACCCGCTGAACGGTCTTCCACGGCAGTGGCAGCAGTTCCCGGGGCAGCTGAATGATCATCGCGGCATAGTTCTCCGACCCGCCGCGCAACCGCCCACGAAACGGAAGTCCGCTGTCCACGAGCACCAGCTGCCCCTGCCGGATGGACGTATTTTGCGCCCCCTGGGAAACATCACCGGCACCACTGAGGACACAATTGACTTGATAAAACTCCCGATCACCTTGCTGCCGTATGAGCTTCGGAGTCCGCACGACCTCCAGACTCGGGAAGGTCATCGTGGATATCTGTGTGTCCCCCATGTCCAGCACCCGCATCGTCGCACGGAAGTCGTCTTCGTGGTCGCTGCGGATCCAGTTGCGCATATGCGAGTGGACAGCGAATTCCTCCCACAGCTCGAACCGGTCCTGCGCAGCCACCATCTCGGTGCTGAAGTTGTGCACCAGCATCGTTCCCCCGCCTCTCCGTGCTGGCCCCGGCTGTCGTGGCCCGAGTATGGGGGAAACGATCCTGAACAGCCGAGTAGAAGACCGGCCGTTCTGCGAATGATGGATGATCCGTGCAAGAAAGAGCGTTAAGCGTCGCCCGCTGCGGAGCCGCCTTTGCGACCCCGCAGCAAACGCTCATGGGAGAGAATCCGCCGTCCGCCTGCTGCGCTTTCCGCGATATCAGCGGCGATGGACTACGGGTGAGGGAATTCCGCCGGGACGGCAGGCCGGCCGATCCCGACTGCCCGCTCAGCTGACGGGCGCGCCGAACCACTTGGGCAGCCGGCTCAGCAGCTCCTGCTGATCCTCACCGGCCCATGCCACATGCCCGTCCGGCCGCAGCAGCACTGCGGGCACGTCCAGTTCCTCGCTGATGTCGACGACGTGGTCGACGCGATCCGCCCAGCCCGTCACCGAGAGCCGGCCGGTCTGGTCGAGCAGCAGTCCGCGGCCGCCGTGCATCAGCTCGTAGAGACGCCCCCGCTTCAGCGTCACGTCCCGCATCCGCCGGCCGAGCAGGTCGTGGCCCTCGCCGAAGTCGTAGCGGACTCCGACCGCGGTGATCATCTCGGTCACGTACCGGTTCACCTCCTCGAAGTCCATCAGCTTCGCGAAGAGCTCCCGCAGCGCGGTCGCCCCCGGGTCGGTCCCCAGCAGCGTGATCTGCGCACGGGTATTGTCCAGCACGGCGGCGCCCACCGGGTGCCGTTCGGCGTGATAGCTGTCCAACAGCCCTTCCGGCGCCCAGCCGTTGACCGCGGCGGCCAGCTTCCAGCCGAGGTTGAACGCGTCCTGCACGCCGAGGTTGAGCCCCTGCCCACCGGTCGGCGGGTGGATGTGCGCCGCATCGCCGGCCAGCAGCGCCCGGCCGACCCGGTAGCGCTCGGCCTGCCGGGTGGCGTCACCGAACCGGGACAGCCAGCGCGGCGAGTGCACCCCGAAGTCAGTGCCCGCGACGGCCCGCAACTGCTGCTTGAACTCCTCCAGGGTCGGCTGGGCCGTACGGTCCTCGGCCACACCGTCGGCGGGCACGATGATGCGGTACACCCCCTTCTTCCCGTCGACGTCGGGAACGGCACCGAACCGAAGCTGGGTCTTGCGGACTTCCTCGACGACGGCCGCAATCGTCGCCGGATCCCCGGTCACCTCCATATCGCCCAGCATCGTCTCGACCTTGGCGGGCTCGCCGGGGAAATCGACGCCGAGCAGCTTGCGCACCGCACTGCGGCCGCCGTCACACCCGACGAGATACCGCGCACGCAGCCGCGTACCGTCCGCCAGCTCGACGGTCACCCCGTCCTCGTCCTGGCTCAGCCCCACGACTTCGCAGCCGCGCCGGATCTCGGCCCCGACTTCGAGGGCACGCTCGTTGAGCAGCCGCTCGGTGACCGGCTGCGGGGTGGCCAGGCCGTACGGGTGCGCCGTGTCCAGCCGGTCCGGCCACGGCTTCATGATGCCGCCGAAGAGCCCGCCGACCTGGAACTTCTCACTCGCCGCGAGGAACCGGTCCAGCAGGCCGCGCTGGTCCATCATCTCGACGCTGCGCGCATGCAGGCCGCGCCCGCGGGACTGCTCGGTCGGCGCGGCCAACTTCTCCAGCACGACCACCCGCACCCCGTGCAGCCGCAACTCGCCGGCCAGCATCAAGCCGGTCGGTCCGCCGCCGACCACGATCACGTCAATCATCAAAAACGCCCGTTCACCGAGAAGGAATTCCGGCCAGCCGCTCCACGCCATCCGGGAGCACAAAGCACACGCACTTCGTGAATCCCGGATTTCCGCAGGTTCTGGCTTCGAGCGCAGATTCTGACGCACCACGGGGGCCTTGCCGCAAGGCCCCCCATGCGCTATACATTAAGAGTGGCAAGGAGTGGTTTACCTCCTTGCCCTTGTTTTTTGAGGACGCCTGATCGTTCCGCAGTTGCCACCGGCCTGCGGCGCCCTCGTTCCGGTCACCGTCGGCGCAACTCGCCGAACCAGCGCACGATCGCCGACGTGGCCGCGACATTGGACCCCAAGTGACGGGATCCCTGGTAGTCGACAGCGCCGAGATCGACGGCCGGGGCGTCCACGCCCTTGTTGTGCAGAGCCTGCCGGCAGTGCTCGGTGTTGGCGGTGACAGCCTGCTCGTCCCCGGTCGCCATGTACAGCCGAACCGGCGCACCGGGGGCCCAGTCGGTGCATACGGCGCCGGTGGTGCGCAGCGCCGCCGCCAGCGGCCCCGTCGGATGCGCGAGCAGCTCGCGGCCGTGCTCGGTCAACAGCTCGTCGAGGGTTCCCGGGGTGCCCCGCATCAGCTGCTCCCCCGTGTGGGCCCCGTCGAAGAGTGCCTCGACGGTGCTGTCATAGGGGGCTCGGAAGACCTCGCCAGGGCTGTCGTAGACGTGGTGGAGGCGGTTGAACGCCACCAGGGTGTACGCGGCGTACAGCACACTGGACTTGGGCTCCAGCCGGCCGTCGAGTAGCGCGGACAGCCACGTGCCGCCGAAGTCGTACGCGCCGCTGACCGGTGCCAGCGCACCCAGCCTGAACCAGTGGTCCGCACCCGCCTCCAGAGCCCGGCCGAGCCCCAGCGCCGCCGAGGCGCCCTGCGAGAAGCCGGTGACCATGACCTCGCGCTCCAGCACATGTCCGGTGCGGGGCGCGAAGGCGCGGGCCGCCCGCAGCATGTCCAGGGACGCCGTGGTCTCGGAGCCGATGTCCATCCAGGGGTGCGAACCGGGTCCCTTGCCCATCCCCAGATAGTCGGGCGCGACCCCTACAGCGCCGGCCGCCGCGTGCGCGATCACCGGTGCGGACACGAACGCGCCGCGCCGCATGGACGGCGAGTCGTTTTTGTGACTGCCGGTGCCGTGCGCGAAGGAGACCGCGGGTAACCGTCCCTCTCTGTTGAGGGGCAGCGCCAAGAGCCCGCTGGCCGTAGTGGGCCGTCCGTGGGGATCGACGGTCCGGTAGACCAGCCGGTACGCCACCACGCCGTAGTGGACGGTGTCATCCTCGAACCCGGCCGCGCCCAGCTCGGCGGCCACGGCCCGCGGGGTGGCGAGCGTGTACAGCTTCTCTGCGGAGACCAGGGTGCCCCGGCCTCGCTCCTCGACCTGCGCCTGGGCCTGATCAGCGAGCGCAGCCGCAGCGGTGGCGACGGCCGCCCCGCTCAGCAGCAGGCCACAGCAGACGGCTGCCACATGCGTCCGGAGAACGCCGCGATACCGGGTTCTGCTGCGCGACGAGAGTGCGGCGGGGATGACCACGAGTTCCTCCAAGTGCGGCTCGGTGAAAGCCATTTCAGCCTCACCTGTTCCGCACTTCGATGCACTGGCGGAGGCCCCCGGGTCCTCCTGGTGCCTACCCCCGTTCGATCACGCTTCGGCTCGAACGGGACGTCTCCACGAGATCGCGTGACGAGTTCTCAGGCCGATAGATACACGCCGCCAACGGCGCATACGCCTTCCAGTCCAGCCTCTCGTACAGCGCACGCCCTTCGTCGGTCGCGCCCAGTACGCCGAGGGTCGCGCCGTCGGCCACCGCGCGATCGGCGAGGGTGCGCATCACGAAGGCGCCCAGTCCGCGGCGGCGATGGGCCTGCTCGGTGATGACGCGGTCGATGACCGTGGCCTCCCCGAGGACCGCCATCTGGCCCTGTGCGGCCAACTCCCCTTCCACATCGTGCAGTTGGATGTACGTGACGCCGTCGCGGGTCTCCATCGACACGGTGTGGCCCTCGGGTGCCGTCGGCGCCGTCGTCCGGAGGTCCGTGGCCATCAGGTGGCCCGTCTCGTCCGCGTCCACCACCCAGCCGTCGGGGAGCCAGTGTGCGACCTCCGCCGGCTCCCTGGGCACCTTGAGCCAGGTGTGCGGCACGGTGACCGAGGTGGCGGCCTCGCGCACCGTCAACTCATGGGCATCGGGGAGGACATGGCGCCCTACCTGGTCCGGTCGGCCCACCTCGATATAGAGCCCCCAGGGTTTGGCCACCGGCGTCGGCGTGTGTCGCGATATGGCCCAGCCGGATGCCCAGGTCCTGACCAGTTCCGGAATCATCAAGCCCTCCCGATGTAAGCGCCATCTCCCGGGAGTGCACATTACTCCACCGGGTGGTGGCGCGGCATCTGCTTTGTGGTGCGTCGTCGGGTCCCGCGAGCGGGGAGAGGACGCACCGCTGCTCCTCCGTGTCCGACAGCCCGCGGGAGACGGGCTGCCAGGCGGGTCGGCCTGTCAGATGTTGGGGGACGCGACGCGGGTGTATACCACCGGTGTGCTGGTGCCGCCGGGGCTGGTGACGGTGACATCGACCGGGCCGGCGGCGCCGGCGGGGATGTCGGCGACGAGATGGGTGTCGGAGACGACGGTGAAGCCGGTGGGCGCGCCGCCGACGAGCACCGTGGTCGTCTGGGCGAAGTTGCTGCCGGTGAGGGTGGCGGTGCTGCCGCCGGAGGCGGACCCGTGGTTCGGCACCAGCGTCGTGATGCTGGGCGCCGCCAGGTAGGTGTAGGAAACCGAGTTACTGGTCCCGCCCACCGTGGTGACGGTGACGCTCGACAGACCGGCGGCTCCCGCCGGGACCACGGCGGTGATCTGGGTGTCGGAGACGACGGTGAAGGACGTTGCCGGTGTGGCCCCGAAGCGCACCGCGGTGGCCTCGATGAGGTGGGTGCCGGTGAGGGTGACGGTGTTGCCGCCCGAGAGCGGGCCCGAGGGCGGGGCGACGCCGGCGAGCACCGGGGGGCTGACGTAGAAGTAGGACTTCGGGAGGGTGCTGATGCCGCCGGGGGTGGTGACGGTGACATCGACCGGCCCGGCGGTGGCCGCCGGGACCACGGCGGTGATCTGGGTCGCGGAGAGCACCGTCACGGAGGTCGCCGGGGTCCCGCCGAAGGTGACCGAGGTGGCGCCGGTGAGGTTGGTGCCGGTGAGCGTGACGGTGTTCCCGCCCGAGGTGCTCCCCTGGTTGGGGCTGATGCCGCTCAGCGTGGGGCCGCCGGAGTAGGTGTAGGAGAGGCCGTTGCTGGTGCCCCCCGGCGTCGTGGCGGTGATCTGTACGGTGCCGGTGCCGGGAGGGGCGACGGCAGTGACGTGGGTGTCGGAGACGACGGTGAAGGAGGTTGCCGGTGTGACGCCGAAGCGCACCGCGGTGGTGGAGGCCAGGCCGGTGCCGGTGAGCGTGACCGTCGTGCCGCCCGCGGCCGGGCCGGAGTTGGGGCTGACCGAGGTCAGGACCGGCACGGACGCGGAGACGTAGGTGAACGACACACCATTGCTCGTCCCCCCGGGCGCCGTCACCGTCACCGCAACCGTCCCCGAACCCGGCGGCGCCGTCGCCGTGATCTGCGCACTCGAATTCACCGTAAACGCAGCCGACACCCCACCGAACCGCACCGCCGTCGCACCCGAAAACCCCGAACCCGACAACGTCGCCACCGTCCCACCCGACGCCGGACCCGAAGTCGGACTCACCGAGGTCAGGACCGGCGCAGGCGTGGAGACGTAGGTGAACGACACACCATTGCTCGTCCCCCCGGGCGTCGACACCGTCACCGCAACCGTCCCCGAACCCGGCGGCGCCGTCGCCGTGATCTGCGCACTCGAATTCACCGTAAACGCAGCCGACACCCCACCGAACCGCACCGCCGTCGCACCCGAAAACCCCGAACCCGACAACGTCACCACCGTCCCACCCGACGCCGGACCCGAAGCCGGACTCACCGAAGTGAGGCTCGGCACGGGGGCGGTGACATAGGTGTAGGTGACGAACTCGTTGCTGGTGCCGCAGGGGGTGGTCACGGTGACCTGCACCGTTCCGCTGCCGACCGGGCTGGTGGCGGTGATCTGGGTGTCGGAGTTGACGACGAAGGACGTCGCGTACGTGGCGCCGAAGCGGACGGCGGTGGCGCCGGTGAAGCCGCTGCCGGTCACCGTCACCGCCGTGCCACCCGCGGTCGAACCGGACGTGGGAGAGACAGATGTGACGGTGGGCGTGGCCGCCAGGGACGGCGCTGCGGAGGAGATGGGCAGGTGTGCGGAGCGATTCACGGCCATGGTCCTTCGTGGGCGTGAGCCCCGGCCGGCCCCTGCGGAGAGGTACCGGACCGAGGCTCGTCATGGGAAGGGAGAGAGCGCCCGGACAGGGACGGTGCTCCCTGTCCGGGCAGGTTGTCCGCCCCCGCCTGGTCGCAGGACCAGGCCATCGGCGGCTCAGGGTCCGGTCAGATGCCGGGTCCGGCGATGTAGGTGAAGCCGCCGACGGCAGTGGCGCTGCCACCGCTGGTGGTCACGGTGACATCCACGGCACCGGCGGTTCCGGGCGGGGTGACGACCGAGAGGCTGGTGTCGCTGAGGACGGAGAACGGCGCGAGGGTGCCGCCGAAGTCGACCGACTGGGTGGTGCTGAGGTTGGTGCCGGTGAGTGTCACGACTGTGCCGCCGCTCGCCGGACCGGAGGTGGGGTTCAGACTGACGATCGTGGGCGCGTCGATGTAGGTGTACGTCAGGCCGTTGTTGGTGCCGCCGGCGGTGGTGACCGAGACACTCACCGGTCCGGGTGCCGCACCCGCCGGCACGGTGACGGTCAGCTGGCCGTCGTTGACCACGGTCGGGGTGGCGGCGGTGGCACCGAAGTTGACCGCGGTGGCGGTGCTCAGGCCGCTGCCGTTGATGGTGACGGTATCGCCGCCCGCGGTGACGCCGCTCACCGGCGCCAGGGAGGACTTGAACGGTGCGCCGACGTAGAAGAACTGAAGCGGGTTACTGGTCCCGCCCGGGGTGGTCACCGTCACCGGTACGGTGCCGGTGCCGGACGGCGAGGTCACGGTGACCGAGGTGGGGGTGTTGGCGGTGATGGTGGCGTTCTTCGTGCCGAACTTCACGGCGGTGGCGCCGCCGAGGTTGGTACCGGTGATGACGACCGTGGTCCCGCCGCCGGTCGATCCCTGGTTGGGAGAGATGGGCATGATGGTGCTCCTTCGGTGAGGTGTGTGAGAGGAAGTGCTCAACCGAAACCGGACGGCGGCCTTCGCCGTCGACGGTTGCGGGGAGGGTGTTGCCTGGTGGAGCAGGTGGCCGAGACCTCGGCCGACCGTCAGGTGCAGCTCACGACGCTGCCTGACGGAGCACAGTTGTCCGGGGTGTTGTCGCGCACCACCGTGCCCAGCAACGTCACACCACCCGAGTTGACGTAGATGCCGCCCCCGCTGGAGGTGGCCTGGTTACCGGTGACGGAGCTGGCGGCCAGCGTGATGCTGCCGTTGTCGTTGTAGATGCCGCCCCCGGCGACGGCGGTGTTGCCGGTGACGGAGCTGGAGAGCATCGAGACCGTGCCGCCCAGGTTCGAGAGCCCGCCTCCCGGGTACGGAGACACCGCGCTGCCGCCGCGGATGGTGAGACCCACCGCACTCAACTGTCCCTTGGTTCCCGGCACGTTCGCGGCGCCCTCCACCTGGAGAATCCGGAAGGCCGGCGCGCCGGAGGCGCGGGTGATGGTGACTCCCAGACCCAGCAGGGTGATCGGGGTGGTGATCGGCGGCAGTCCCACCGCCCCGTGAGGTGAGGTCCCGTGAGCGCTGGTGAGCTGGTAGGTGCAGAACGGAAACAGTGCCAGGGTGTCCCCGCCGGCCGCATTGGCCGAGTTGATCGCGTTCACCAGTGAGGTCTCGCTGCACAGGACCGGGACCTGAGCGTGTGCCTTGGTCGGAGCCGCAGCCATCGCCACGGTCAGTCCCAGGGTCAGCGCGCAGATCGCGAGGAGGGATCGCAACGTGCGGACAGTTCGCATGACGCCCCCAGAAAGAGGTGGCGTGAGCTACCGCACCAGCCGGTTCCCGCGAAGGGGCACCGAGTGGTGCAGGCACTTCCTCAAGCGTGGGAGGGCGCCTGCCGCGGATGCCAGGGCCGCATCGCCGCCTGCACTCTCAATCGGGCACAAGGGCAGGCACGTTGCCACTCCCCCGAGAGGAATGGGCAGCCCACCGGATTGGAATGGGACCAGTTATCCATTGGGGTGAGCACAGCTGCAAGCGCCTTGACGCCCCCTCACTCGAATGGCAGAGCGCGCATCGGAGGCGCCGCAAAACACCGGCGCTGCCGCTCGGCTCGCTCCGACCCTGATACGCCGAGCGCGCACCGGCCGCCGGCTGTCCTCAGGGGTGAGCGGCACCAACTACCGCTGAATGACCCGTTCTTGATCGCTTTCACCGCTACGGTGTGCGGATGACCGCTACCTGGAACGCTGCCGACGCCGGAGTCCTGAGGCTTCCTTCCGGTCGTCTGATCCGAGGCCGGGGACTCAGCCGGCCACTGCCGGAGGGCCCGACGCCGGACTTCGCCGTCCATCTCCTCGGCAAGCAGCCACCCGAGGTCCCCTGGGAATCCCGGTGGCTGCGCTGGCCCGACTTCCGGCTGCCCAGCAGTCACGCCGAGGCGCGAGCGGTGCTCCGTGCGGCCTGGGCGCGTGCCGACACCGCACGTGTCGAGGTCGCCTGCGCCGGGGGCCGTGGCCGGACCGGCACGGCGCTCGCCTGTCTCGCTGTTCTGGACGGCGTTCCGGCCGGCGAGGCGGTGGACTTCGTACGCCGGAACTACGATCCCCGGGCCGTGGAAACCCCCTGGCAGAAGCGTTACGTCCGCCGCTTCGCCGACTGACGGTCGCGAGTCCTTCGGCCGCTCCGGCCCCGGTTCAGCGGCCGAGGCGTCCCCGAACCATGCCGACCATGGCGCTGAGCTCGGCCACCCGCATCCAGTGCGCGAGGAGTACGAAGACACCGAGCAGGACGCACCCGCCGGCCAGCAGCGTCACAAGCGAGCCCAGGGCGCCACTGCCGACGGCCCGGGTGAGCCCGTAGGCCACACCGCCGCCGGCGAGCGCCGCGGGAATCGCCGCGGCGCTCAGCCGGGCATAGGTGCGCAGCACACGCGCGCCGTCCAGATCGCCGCCCAGCCGCTTGCGCAGTCGGCGCCAGGCGGTGCCGACCCCGACCGCGTAGGCCAGACCGTAGGAGGCGGCCATGCCCGCGACGGCCCAGCGGGCCGGGAGGAGGACGAAGCACGCCCCGGACGCGGCGGCGTTCACCGCGGCGACGATGACGGTGTTGTAGAAGGGGGTTTTGGTGTCCTCGTAGGCGTAGAAGCCGCGCAGGACGACGTACTGCACCGAGTAGGGAATGAGCCCCGGGCCGAAGGCCATGAGGACGTAGCCGATGCCCCGGGCGCCCTCGGCGTCGGAGCCGGCGTAGAGCAGCGTGGCCATCGGCACACCCAGCGCCAGGAAGGCGAACGCGCACGGCACGATGGCGACGGCGGAGGTCCGCAGTCCATAGGAGATGTCGTCGCGGATCGCGGCCACGTTCTCGTCCTGCACCGCACGCGACATCCGAGGCAGCACCGCGGTCATCACCGACACGGTGATGATGGCCTGCGGCATCTGCCACAGCAGCAGGGCGTAGTTGTAGGCGGTGATGCCGGAGCCGCTGTGCCCGGCCCGTTCGGCGAGGGAGCCGGCCTTGGTGGCGAGTTGTGTGACGACGATCAGGCCGGCCTGGTTGACGAGGACGAAGAGCAGCGTCCATTTGGCCAGGCCCATGGCCCTGCCCAGGCCATGACCGTGGAAGTCGAAGCGCGGGCGGAGCCGGAACCGGGCGTCGCGCAGATATGGCAGCATCGCCAGTGCTTGTACGGCGAGGCCCAGGAGAGTGCCGAGGCCCAGGAGCCGGACCCCTTCGGGGGTGATGGTGGCGGGACTGACGCGGGAGTCGGTGAAGCTGCCGAAGGCCCAGATGAAGCCGCCGAAGGTGGCGATGATCAGGATGTTGTTGAGCACCGGGGTCCACATCATCGCGCCGAAGCGGCCCCGGGCGTTGAGGATCTGGCCGAGCACCACATGTGCGCCCATGAAGAACATGGTGGGCAGGCAGTACCGGGCGAAGGCCACCGTGACCGCCATCCGGCGCGGGTCAGCGGCGATATCCGGCGACATCATGTGCACCAGCAGCGGCGCCGCCAGCACACAGAGGACCGTGACGCTCCCCAGCACCACCATGACCAGGGTGATCAGACGGTTGGCGTACGCGTCGCCGCCGTCGTCGTCCTGCTTCATGGCACGCACGAGTTGCGGCACGAAGACGGCGTTCAGCGCACCGCCGCCGACCAGGATGTAGATCATCGTGGGCAGGACATTGGCGACCTGGTAGGAGTCGTTGAGGGTGCCGACGCCGATCGCCGCGGCCATCACGAGCGTCCGGAGAAAACCGGTGATGCGGGAGACGAAGGTGCCCGCCGCCATGACGGCGCTGGACTTCAGCAGACCCGAGGCGCCACTCCCCGACCGCTTCGGCTCGGGTATCGGCTCACCGGCCGGGGTCGGGATAGGAGCGCGCTGCTCACCCGCCGGGTTTCCTGCCCCGCCGTCGTACGCCTCTCGGGACGTGGTCGCGTGCTGGTCCCCCAGGCCCGACCGCAGCGGGACCGTGTCATCCGGCAGGACGTGGCCCCCTTGCCCCCGGCCGTCGTTCTCCCGCCCCTGCGCATTCATGCGTGCCCCACCTCGTCCGCCCCCGGCCCGCCAGCGGGCTCCGTCGTCGCTCAAGGGGACACTCTTTCACCTGCCGGCTGACGTCCCGACAGGTGGCCTGATCACGGCGGTGCCGGGGCCTGTCCGACCCTGATCGCCGGACAGGCCCGTGGTTCTCCGGGGACCGCGTGGCGAGCGGTCCCCGGCCTATGTCGTGCGGTCCGGCCGGGTCAGCCGAGCTGCGCCCCGGTCTTTTCGAGGGCCTCGCGGACGGGCTGGTAGTAGGTCACCCCGCCCGCGGAGCAGTCGCCCCGGCCGCCCGAGGTGATTCCGAGCGCGGTATCGCCCTCGAAGAGCGAGCCGCCGCTGTCCCCGGCCTCCGCGCAGATGGTCGCCTGGATCAGACCGTCGACCGCGCCCTCCTGGTAGTTGGCGGTCACTTCGAGTGCGATGACGTCACCGTCGTGCACATGCGTGGAGCCGCCGCTGCGCTGCACCTTCTGGCCCACGATCGGATCGCCTGCCCGGGTGATGGACTGCATGCTGCCGTTGTGGAGATCCACCTGGCCGGGGTGCACGATGCCGGCGGCGGCGTACTTCACGATCCCGTAGTCGTCACCGGGGAAGGTGCCGGCCTCCGTCACCGCGATCTCCTCGCCGCCCTGTGTCGCGGACCAGCTCCGTACGGCGTTGGTGCAGTGCCCCGCGGTCAGGAAGTACGGCTGTCCGCCCCTGGTGACGTTGAAGCCGAGCGAGCAGCGCGCCCGGGTCCCCCAGATGGCGTCGCCGCCGGCGATCAGCGGCCGGAGGGTGCCCGTGGACTGTCTGAGGACGGCCCGGTCACCGAGCGCGGCGGCGACCCGCTTGAGCTGCGCCAGCTTGTCGCCCCGGACCGTGCGGTCGGCGGTGATGACCACCTTGTTGCTCCTGGGGTCCATCCCCCAGGAGGTGCCGGGGATGGTGGCCTGCCTCTTGAGGGTCGCGCGTGCGGCGTCCAGCGAGGCGAGCGAGTGTTTGACCACCCTGACTTCGGCACCGGCGGCTCGCGCCTTGGCCGCGGCGGCCTCGGTGGTGACATTGACGATGAGCTTGCGGTGCTTGGCGTCGTAGTAGGCGCCCGCGCCGTCGGCACCGAGGGTGGAGCTGATGCCCTTGGCGCGCTGTCCGGCGACGGCGGCCGTCGGCGGATCAGGGGCCTTGGCGGGGGCGGCCTCAGCGGTCTTCAGGGTGAGCGTGGCGGCGGTCAGGGCCACCACCAGAGCGGCACCGGTGAGGACGGTGCGGGGCGTCGATACGCGGGTGTGCTTCAACTCGGAACCTCTGGTGGCGGTTGGACCGGGCAAGGGGGTCGGGCCCGGATGCGGTCGCGTCGTTCCTGACCCAGCCTCTCAGGGCTGTCGGCACCGTTCTGCGGCCCGGGGGCATGACATCGCGGCGCGGACGTATCTCTTCCTGGCCCCGCCGCGCCCCACACCCGCCCGGCCGCAGGACCGCAGGAATCACCTGTACGGCGGCGCCACCAAACGCTGGACCGTACGAGTGAAATCGGGGCACCCTCCCTATGCACGGAGCGTGCCGCGGTGGGTCAATCGTGCTATCCGCGCGACGGGCCGCCCATTCCTCCGCACGGGGCAAGGACCAGTCCTTCCATCCGATCCCGGGCGACCCACCGGCGCAGCCATACGTCAATGAGTGGTGCCTCGGGCCCGGGAGTTCCCCCCCCGCAGGAGGCCCCTCGTGCACCCTCATCCCGGTCCGTCGTCCGAGTCAACCGCCATGGCAGGACGCCCCCTTGCCGAGCACGGGGAGGCCCCACCGCCGGCCGCGGACAGCGCGTCCGGCGTCCCCAAACGGTTGCCTTCGCTGACCGGTCTGCGCTTCGCCGCCGCGGTCGGGGTCCTCTATACGCACAGCAGGCTGATGATCGATCCGCATCTCGCCGAGACCCTCGGGCCCGAAGTGTGGCTGGGCGGAAGCGCGGTTTCGCTGTTCTTCATTCTCAGCGGCTATGTGCTGACGCACTCGGCCCGCCCGGGCGACACCGCACGCGCCTTCTGGCGTAGACGGGCCGCGAAGATCTTTCCCAATCACGTCCTCACCTGGTGTGTGGTGGTCGCCGCGCTGGCCTGTGGCGGTACGGCGGCCGTCAGGACGGGCTCCGGGATAGCAGCCGATCTGGCCAGCCTCTTCCTGGTGCACACCTGGGTCCCCAGCCACCTTTTCGTCTCCGCGGGCAACCCGGTTTCCTGGTCTCTCGCCGCCGAGATGTTCTTCTACTTCCTCTTCCCCGTACTGCTGCCCAGGGTCGAGCGGCTGTCGCCCCGTGGACTGCTGATCGGCGCGGCAACGGCGATCGCGGTCGTCTGGTCGTTGCCGTTGTTCTGTGCGCTCGTGGTCAACCCTGATGGTTCCTCCTTTCCCGAGTACTGGTTTCTGTACATGCTGCCGATCGTCCGGCTGCCCGAGTTCGTGCTCGGGATGATGGCGGCGCGGATCGCCTCGTCGGGCCTGCGGATCCCGCGGATGGGTGTGCTGCCGGCCGCGCTCGGTGTCATCAGCGCGGTCATCATGAACCCCGCGATTCTGCCGCAGCGCTTCCTGTACGCGGCCTCGACCGTGGCACCGCTCGTCATACTCGTGTACGCGACCGCGGAGCTGGATCTGCGCGACCGGCGCTCGCTGCTGCGCACCCGGCCCTGCGTGTTCCTCGGTGAACTCTCCTACGCCATGTACCTCGTGCACTTCCTGGTGCTGGGGCTGCTCTACCTGGGGCTGCGCGGGCACGGCTGGAGCAATCTCGGTGTGGTGCTGGTCGGCCTCCCCGTCGTCCTGCTGGCCTCATGGCTGCTGTACGCGGGGGTGGAGCGCCCCTGCGTGCGCCGGTTCTCCACACCACGTGCCCGTGCGCGCAACCGCACCCGTACGGCAGCGGCCTCGTGAACGCCGGACGGTGCCCCGGCCGGCCGCGACCGCGGCTGCCCCGCCCGGCCCTCCCCTCGCGGTGCGCGCTCGGAGCGGCGCACCGGCAGCCGGCCGCCCGTCCCGACCCGACGGTCCGGCTCGGTCTGCCGGCCGTACGGCCGAGGGATTCCAACCTCGCGTATCGCGTCCACCGTCCATACCGACAGCCACGCCCACGCCACCAGGACTACAGCTGAAAGGGGCTCCCCGTGACGAACAAGCGAAGCGAGCAGATCGCCGCCCACAGACCCCGCTACCAGGACGAGCTGGCACACGGGCTGGACCGGTTCTTCGATCCGGAGCGCGCCACCTGCCCCTGGTGCACCTCCGCCCGCCTGCGCCGCCGTCTGCGCACCACCAACCATCCCCAGCGCAAACCGGGGAACTTCGTACTCGACCAGTGCCGCAACTGCGGGCACGTATTCCAGAACCCCCGGCTGAGCGCGGACGGGCTGGATTTCTACTACCGCGACTGCTACGACGGCCTGGGAGAGGCAACGATGGCGCGGATGGCCGCCTCGCCCCTCGCGGTCAAGCTCTACCGGGCCCGCGCGCGGGCACTGCTCCCGTTCGGCCGCCCCGCACGCTGGCTGGACGTGGGTACCGGCCACGGCCACTTCTGCGCCGAGGCCCGGAGAATCCACCCGCGTACCGAATTCCACGGGCTCGACTGGGGCGAAGGCGTCGAGATCGGCGTACGCAACGGCCGGATCGCCCGTGCCTACCGGGGTTCCTTCGCCGGTCTGGCGGGCCAACTCACCTCTCAGTACGACGTGGTGAGCATGTACCACTACCTGGAACACACGCTGGCGCCACGGCAGGAGCTGGCCGCCGCGCATACGGCGCTGCGGCGCGGCGGGCACCTCCTGATCGAGGTACCCGACCCCCAGTCCGCCGCCGCCCGGTTACTCGGCCGCTGGTGGGGCCCCTGGCTCCAGCCACAGCATCTGCACCTCATCCCCCTGGACAACCTCTGCGGCGCGCTGACCGAGCAGGGCTTCACCGTGGTGGCCATCGACCGGCGGGAGCCGCACATCCCGACGGATCTGACCTCCGCGGCCGTGAACGTGCTCAACTGCGTGCTGCCGGGCGAGGATCTGCCGTGGCTGCCCAGAAAACCCGGCCCGGTCAGCCGCTGGGTCCGCAGGCTGGCCCTGCTGGCCGCCGCACCCGCCCTGCTCGTCCTCTTCGGAATGGACATCCTGCTCGCGCCGCTCACCCGGCGCACCCGTCTCTCCAACGCCTACCGGGTGATCGCCCGCCGGGACTGACGCGGCCGCCCTGCACAACCGTGCAGGAAGACAAGCGCTTTCGGCTCCACGGGACTGCGGCGGATAGCCCACCCGGGTGAAGCAGTACGTGGTCGGAATCGCCGGAACTCAGGGAACGGAACACTGCCGACTATGCACATCCTCATCGCTACCGCGGGGTCGCACGGCGACGTGGCTCCCTACACCGGCCTCGGTGCCCGGCTGCGGCAAGCCGGGCACCGGGTGGTAATGGCCACCCATGCCCGCTCGGCCGAAGCGGTCCGCCGAAGCGGCCTCGGATTCCGCCCGCTTCCGCTCGACCGGTACGCCGCCTCCGGCACGGATTCCCGGGAGGGAACCGGGCCGGGTAAGCGCGGCTCGGGGGCCGGTCTCACCAAGGTCGAACAGATAAAGCTGGCACGGGAGTTGGCGCCGGAGATGGCCGACGCGGTGACGGAGGCCTGTGCGGCGGGAGCCGAAGTCGTCTTGCTGTCCAGCGGTTTGGCGCCCCTGGGACTCGTGGCGGCGGAGGGTCTGGGACTGCCCAGCCTGGGTGTCTTCCTGCAACCCCTCGCGCCCACCCGGGAGTTTCCGCCGGTCATCTTCGACATGCCGTCGATGGGCCCCTTCGCCAACCGGACCGCCGCACGGTGCGCCGAGTCCCTGCTGACCCGGGCCTTCGCCACGGGCGTGCGCCACCTGGAGCGCCGGCTGGGCGTGTCTCCGGCCGCCCTCGAACGGCGGCGGGCCACCTGGCCCGTCCAGCACGGGTTCAGCCCGGTGGTCGTCCCCCGGCCCGCCGACTGGCGACGGGGAATGGAGGTGGCGGGCTACTGGTGGCCGTCGGAGAGCCCCGACTGGACACCGGAACCCCGGCTCGCGGACTTCCTGTCCTCCGGACCGCCACCGGTGTATGTGGGGTTCGGCAGTATGCAGCCCAGTGATCCGGAGCGGCTGGGTCGGCTCGTGGCCCGGGCCCTGAAACTCGCCGGAGTACGCGGTGTCGTCCAGGCCAGCTGGGCCGGCTTGTCCGTGGACGGGGACGATGTACTGACCGTGGGCGAGGTGCCGCACTCCTGGCTGTTCCCGAAGATGGCGGCCGTGGTCCATCACGCGGGTGCCGGCACCACGGCGGCCGGTCTGCGCGCGGGCGTCCCGGCGGTCCCGGTGCCGATGATGCTGGACCAGCCGTTCTGGGCGTCACGACTCACAGCACTCAGGGTCAGCCCTGGAAAGGTGCCGTTCCGGCAACTCTCCACGGAAAACCTGGCGGAGGCGCTGCGGAAGGCCGTGCACGACCCCCGGTACCGTCATCGCGCCCGGCAGGTCTCGGCGTTGATCGCCACCGAGGACGGGGCGGGCCGGGTCCTGACAGCCGTCGAGCAACTGGCGGGGCGGTGACAGAGGATGGCCGGGGCGGCCAGGCGCTCCGCCCCGACCCCACGTCACAGGCAACCGGCAACCGGCAACCGGCAACCGGCCCAGGATTCCCCTCAGTTGATGTCGTTCATAAAGCTCAGCATGCGGCTGTTGACCTGGGTGGCGTGGTCGATCTGCGGTCCGTGGCCGGTGTCGGCGATGATCTCGACGCGGGCGCCGGGCACCAGACGCGGGACGCGTTCCCGCTGCCGTTCCGGGTGCACCAGCAGGCTCCGCTTTCCCAGCAGCACATACAGCGGGGTACGGATACTGCGCAGTTCGGGCTCGGTGAGCGGGAGCGGAGCAGGGCGGCGGATGCGGTAGGCGCGAACGCCCAGCCGCACCATGGTCCGTAGTTCCGGCACCACCAGGACCGGCTGTTCGAGCCAGGCGGCGAGGCGTGGACGCAGCGCCTTCGGCGCGAAGGTGGCCAGCAGGCTGAGGAACACCCAGCCGAAGAACCGGACCCCCACCTTCTCCAGGCCGCCCGGGTCCAGCAGGGTCACCGAGGCCAGTCGGCCGGGGCGGTGCAGCGCCTGGTTCAGCGCGAGCCACCCGCCGTAGGAGGCCCCGACGAGGTGGACCCGGTCGAGCCCGAGGCCGTCGAGCGTCTCGTCCAGCCACTGGGCGGCGCGTTCGGGCTGATGGATGGGCTCGTGCTGCACGCTGCGGCCCGGATCGCCGACGGTGTCCACCGCATAGACCGGGCGCTCGGCGCTGAGTGCGGCGATGTTCGGATACCACTGCGATGAGTTGCCCCCGGCACCGTGCACCAGCACCACGGGGGTCCGGGCGGCGGCATCGGGGCCGGCCGGCCCGTACCGGTAGACGTGTGTGGTCCCGAAGCGGGTCGCCACCGCCAACTCCCCCTGTGGGGCCGGTCCCAGCGCATAGACCGCGTCACATGCGGCGAAGTACCGGTCGCGCAGGGCCTCGTTCACATAGCGGCCGACCGCTGGATCACGGTCGCGCGTCTTGGTTTCAGGCACGGCAGGCCCCCTCCGGACATCAGGTTTAGTGGTACCACCGTACCACCAAGATGATACAGCGGTATCATGAAACGGTCCGACCGGCCGGACGCAACGAACTGAGCGGAGGGCAAGGGCTGATGCCGAAGCGGGTGGACCACGAGGAGCGGCGTGCGCAGATCACCGAGGCGCTGGTCCGGGTGGCGGCGCGGCAAGGACTGCACGCCGTCGGGATGCGCGATGTGGCCGCCGAGGCGGGGGTGTCCCTGCGGCTGGTGCAGTACTACTTCGAGACCAAGGAAAAGCTGCTGCTCCATGGCCTCCAGTGGCTGACCACCGGACTCAGCAGCCGAATCGCCGACCGGGTCCGGGCCGCCGGGGAAGCGCCGGGGCCGCGCGCGGTGATCGAGGCCGTGCTCCTCGAATCGCTGCCCACCGACGAGGAGAGCCGGGCCTTTCACCTCGTCCACACCGCCTACGCCGTGCTGGCGGTGACGGACGAGGCACTGGCCGCGCAGCCGTTCATCGACGGCCCCGATGCCGCCGAGGACGTGCTCGCCGACCAGCTGGAACGGGCGCGCGAGGCCGGACTCACCCCACCCGGCCTGGACGTCCGTACCGAGGCGATCAGCCTGCTCGCCCTGTCGGCGGGCCTCGGCACCAGCGTCCTGGTCGGCCAACGCCCCCCGGAGGCCGCCACGGCGATCCTCCGCCATCACCTGGACCGACTCTTCCCGAACGGGAGCTGAGCCCACGGCACACCGCAGCCCGCCCCGCCGTCGCCAGGTGCGCCACGGCCGCGGCGGTCTGCGGCGGAGCCTCGTAGGCTGCGCCGGAGCCGGCTCCCACGAGGAAGGACCCTGTATGACCGAGGCGTTGACCTCACCACTCATCACCGCCATCTACGAGGACCGGGCGGGCACGGTGGCGGCGCTCCTGCGACAGGGTGCCTCCCCGTCCGTGCCGGACGCCGACGGAAAGACGCCGTTGTACCTGGCTGCCGTCTCGGGGCAGGCGGAACTGGTGCGACTGCTGCTCGAAGCCGGAGCCACCCCCGATACGGAGAGCAGGGGGGAGCCGGGAAGCGAGGGGCTGCCGCTGTGTGCGGCGGCCTGCTGGGGCCATGAGGAGGTGGTGCGCGCTCTGCTCGCCCACGGCGCCGATCCCAACCTCAGGGAAGACGACGGCACTTCCTACACCCCCTTGATGTGGGCGGCCGAGAACGGCCACCACCGGACCGCTCGGCTCCTGCTGGAAGGACAGGCCGATCCGGACGCCGGCCACCGCGGCCGGACCCCGTTGATGGCGGCGGCCGAGCGGGGATCGATCGCGGTCGCACGGGCCCTGTTGCGCCACGGCGCCAGCCCGCAGCTCACCGACGCACAGGGCCGGACGGCGTGGCACCTGGCCCGCGCGGAGAGCGGCAAGGACGTCGAAAGTGAGCTGCGCCGGAAGGCGGGCGCGCCCCCGGACAGCCGGTGCGAGGTCCAGCGCAGCCCCCGTCCCGAGGGCACCGAATTGGTCGAGCTCATTGTCCACGCGCCGGACGGAACGCACGCGGCCGAGTACCACCGGGAGACGGGGCACGCCGCCATTGTGGCGCTGCTGGAGGAGAACGCGCCGGATTGAGGCGGGCCGGCCCGGGGGCGCACACGATTCCTGTCACGCCCCGGTCGATGTTTTCGGGACCGTCCCCCATCCTGCGATTTCGCGCCCATCGACCACATCTATAGGATTTCTGCTTTTCTCCGGCTTGTGCCTGCATTGTGTAAAACCGTGGGCTTTGGCGGGATGGAGTGAGCGCCAGAGGTGCATGGTCATTCCTGCCCGGCCAACGGCGGGGCAGCCCACATCACGGCTATGCAGAAAGGCATGATCCGCAATGATTGACGGGTTCAAGCGCGCCCTTGCTCTCGGCGCCGCCACCGTGGCCCTCGCCGGAGGCGCGGCCTTCTCCTCGGTGGGGGTCGCCTCGGCCACGCCGTCGCACCACGGCGACCACTCCGCCACGAAGCATGTCGACCGGGACCGGTGTCATATGGTCCGCGGGCACTGGGTCCGGGTCTGGCACCCGGCCTGGCGTGACCGGCACGGCCACCGCCACCCGGGCCACTGGACGCGGACGTGGCACCGCGGCCACCTGGTGTGCCACAGACACTGATCGCGGCGCCCCCAGCAGTTCCCAGGCCCCCGAGCCGATCACCGGCTCGGGGGCCCTCTGCCGTGACGCCGGAATGTCGGTTCGGCGTTCAGTGCACGCCGTGCGGCCGGAACTGGATGCTGATTCGCGGCCCGGCGGCTCGGGCGGTCTTGGGGATCGCATGTTCCCAAGTCCGCTGGCAGGAGCCGCCCATCACGAGCAGATCGCCGTGCCCGAGCGGGTGCCGTATCGAGCCGCCGCCGCGCCGCGGTCGCAGCAGCAGATCGCGCGGCGCACCTACGGACAGGATCGCGACCATCGTGTCCTCCCGTTTGCCGCGGCCGATCCGGTCGCCGTGCCAGGCCACGCTGTCGTGGCCGTCCCGGTAGTAGCAGAGGCCGGCCGTGGTGAACGGTTCGCCGAGCTCGGTGGCGTAGTGGGCGGAGAGGGCGTCCCTCGCCTCGTCCAGGACGGGGTGCGGCAGGGCATCGTCGGCCCGGTAGAAGGAGAGCAGTCGCGGTACGTCCACCACCTGCTCATACATCCGCCGGCGCTCGGCCTGCCAAGGGACCTCCGTCGCGAGCTGCTCGAACAGCGCGTCCGCCCCGCTCAGCCACCCGGGCAGCAGATCGATCCAGGCACCGTCGCCGAGCTCGGACCGGCGTATCCCGCGCAGCGGACCGAGCCGGACCTCGTCGGTCTGGTCGAAGAGCGAGCCCTGAAGATGCCTGGCCATGCCGCAAGGGTACGCCTTAATCGAATACATGTTCTGGTGTGGTGGATAAGTGCTTCGAGGGGGCGCCGCATCGGGGCCAGGGCCGGTGCCGCTCACGGCAGGGCCGGTGCGTGACCGCCCGCCTGCCGACGGGCCCGGGCCCTAGGATGCCGATCATGACCGATTCGCCCACGCCTCACATAGAGATCAACGGCCGTGCCACCGAGGCCGATCCCCTGCTGTTCGAGATGCTGAGCGGCCAGGGGCATTTCACGGCCATGCAGGTCAGGGGAGGCCGGGTACGCGGGCTGGATCTCCATCTGCGGCGGCTGGACGCGGCCACCCGTGAGCTCTTCGGTGTGGAGCTGGACGGCGAAGTGGTCCGCGGCAGGATCCGCCATGCCCTGCGGGAACGGAGCCACGACGCAGCCGTCCGCGTCTACGTCTACCGTCCCGAGCCCGGCGACGGACCGGTCACGGTGATCACCGTCCGTCCCCCGGTCCCCGAGCCCGAGGCCGCGCAGCGGCTGCGCAGTGTCGCCTACCAGCGGCCCGCGGCCCATCTCAAGCATCTCGGCGGCTTCGGGCAGCGGTACCACCGGGACCGGGTACAGCAGGAGGGGTACGACGAGGCGCTTCTGGTGGCGCCGGACGGTGCGGTGGCCGAGGGCGCGATCACCAACATCGGCTTCATCGAGGGCGCGACGGTGGTCTGGCCCGACGCGCCTGCCCTGCAGGGCACCACCATGCTGGTGCTCCGGCGGGAACTGGACCGGGCCGGGATCTCCTGGGCACAACGGCCGGTCCACACCGTCGATCTGGCCTCCTTCGACGGGGCGTTCGTCTGCAACTCCCAAGGGGTGGCCGCCGTCTCGGCGATCGACAACACTCGGTATTCGGCAGACACGGAGCTGGTGCGGACGGTGCGGAGTCTGTACGGGGCCGCCCCGTGGGACGAGATCTGATCACCGCCGCGCAACGTCCCGAAGCGAGGCGGCCGACTCCTCGTCCGCCGACTCGATCACCTTGCCTGCCGTGTGTGCCCCGGCGCATACCGTCCGCAAGCCAGGGCACTCATCGACGGGCGGCCCTTGCCCGGGTGGGGCGCCAGGAGCAGGCTGAACGTATGGGCAATGGAGAGGGCCCCACCCTCATCACCTCCGTCCAGCGAGCCTTCCGGCTGATGGAGGCGGTCGGCGCGCACGAGTGCGGTGCGCCGGCGAAGCAGCTGGCACGGGAGACGGGGCTGCCCTTGGCCACCACGTACCACCTGCTGCGCACGCTGGCGCACGACGGATACATCCGGAAGCTGAACGACGGCGGTTTCGTCCTGGGCGAGAAGCTGACCACGCTGCATGCCGGCGGACGGGGCCAGGCCCTGCTGAGCCGGGTCCGTCCCGCGCTGGCGGCGCTGCGCGACGAGCTCTCGGCCGCCGCTTACCTGACCTTCTACGAGGACGGCGAGATCCGGGTCGCCGAGATCGTCGACGGCCCACGGGCACCGCGGGTGGATCTCTGGGTGGGCTTCGAGGACGCCGGGCACGCCACGGCGCTGGGCAAATGCGTGCTGAGCGAGTTGGACGACGAGGCCCGCGACGACTACCTCGCACGGCATCCCCTCGCCGATCTCACCCCGCGCACCATCACCGGCCGCGCCGAACTCCTCCGACGGCTCGGCACGACGCCCCTGACACCGGCGGTGACGGACATGGAGGAGTACGCCCTCGGGACATTCTGCGTCGCGGTACCGGTGTACAGCGGTGAAACGCTCGGCGCCCTCGGCGTCTCCCTCCGGGCGGACCGAATCGCCCGCATCAACGAGATCCGGAACCGGCTGATTCCGACCGCGGGCCGCGTGACCAGGGGACTGTCGCTCACTATCTGAAATCCCGGTCCTTGCGGCCGCCCCTCTGCACCCGTTTCCTAGATGAAACGGACATTTAGGCACGTAAGTGCCATGAGCAGGGAAGCGAGCCGCGGACGAGGATGCGCCCAGCCCGAATCCACCACCACGACCGCCGGCCGCAGTGGCAGCTTGCGCATCCGTTCTCCGCGCTGTGGAGGGCTGCCCGGCGTGCTGCCCCGCCGCGGGGCGAGGTACCGTCCGGCGGCGCGGGCGTCCGCCGGCACTTCGCCTCCGTAGTACCGGTTCTGATCATCGCGGCCGTCGCGCTCCTCGCCCTGACGGGCGGTACCGGGATGAGCTGGCTGCCGCTGCTCGCCGTCGGCCCCGCGCTGGCGGCCGCGACCAGCGGTCCGTGGGGGGTGCTCCGGATCGGTGCGCTGGCCGTGGGACTGGGCGCGGCCATCGCGATCCATGCCGGGACGTCGGACCGTGAGCTGGCGATCGTGCTGTCCGCACTGTCCGCCGTGACCCTGGCCAGCAGTCTGGCCGCGACCCTGCGCAGGCGTCGTGAGCAGGTACTGGCCGCGGTCCGCTCGGTCGCCGAGGCCGCGCAGCACGCCTTCCTCAAGCCGGTCCCCGCGACCGTGGGGCCCTTCCAGGCGGCGGTACGGTACAGCGCCGCCGCGGCCGAGGCGCGGATCGGCGGAGACCTGTACGCACTGGTGCCCACGCCCTACGGCATCCGGCTCATCGTCGGCGACGTACGCGGCAAAGGGCTGCCGGCGGTCGGCGTCGCCGCCCTGGTCCTGGGGGTCTTCCGGGAGGCGGCCTACGACGAGCCGGATCTCCTCGATGTCGTCCACCGCATCGAACGGAGCCTGGCGCGCAACCTCGGCCCGGACGACTTCGTCACCGCGGTGATCGCCGGCTACCCCGACGCCGACCGGATGGAGCTGGTCAACTGCGGGCATGCCGCTCCACTGCTGGCCCAGGGCTCGGCCGTGCTGCCCGTGGAGCCTGCCCGGCCGACCCCGCCGCTCGGTCTGCGGGCCCTGGCCGACGAGTCCCCGATCCTCCAGGAAGTAGCGCTGGCCGACGGAAACCAGCTGCTCTTCTACACCGACGGCGTGACCGAGGCCCGCGACCACGAGCGGGAGTTCTATCCGCTCAGTGAGCGGCTGGCCGTGCATCTCTCGGAGGAGCCGTCCCGCACGCTCGCCGCGCTCCATGAGGATCTGCTCACGCATGTGGGCGGAGAGCTCCATGACGACGCCGCGATGCTGCTGCTCCGGAAGCCGGCTGTCGCCCCGGTGGGACCAGTGGGGTCGGCGGGGTCGGCGGGGTCGGTGGGGTCGGTGGGGTCGAATGCCGTCGATGAGCCGGTCGGTCAGTGCCCTTCCCGGCCAGTGGCCTCCGAGTAGGACGTGGGATGGGAGCAGGGCAGGCCTTGGGCCTCGTTCTCAGGGCCAGGGGTCTGGTCGGTAGGACGGCGGTGGCGTGGCCAGGGACGCCGGGCCGCGGCCGCCCCGGTCACCCCGGTCGCCCTGGTCGCCCTGGTCGCCCCGGTCAACAGGAAGGTGAGGGGTGAGCTGAGTACAGTCGTTGACGTCGATCATGTCGAGCGTCGCGACCGGCGGGCGGCGCCGTAATGGAGGGCACCTCAGATGTCGAAACCACCGCTTCCCGATGCGGCAGTCAGCATGGTGGGGAAGGCGAATCCGGCGGTCATCACGACGCTGCGCGCGGACGGGCAGCCGGTCTCGACGGCCACCTGGTACCTCTGGGACAACGGCCGGGTGCTGGTCAACATGGATGAAGGCCGCAAACGGCTGGCGCACCTCCGCAACGATCCCCGGGTCACGCTCACCGTGCTGGACGAGGGCAACTGGTACACGCACCTCAGCCTCATCGGCCACGTCGCCGAAATCCTCGCCGACGACGCGCTCACCGATATCGACCGACTGGCGCAGCACTACCTCGGCAAGCCGTACCCGCAGCGGGACCGCCGTCGGGTCAGCGCCTGGATCGAGATCGACCGCTGGCACGGCTGGGGCAGCTTGAAGGACAGCAGCCAGGCCGGGTGACCACGGGCGGGACCGGCGCGGCGCGGCGTGGACGCGCGACCTGGCGGCACCTGCCCTGGTCTCCGGCCACTTCCTCGTCCCGCCTCTGAGCCACCGTCACGACGGGCGCTTCATTCCTCGACGAGCAGTGCCTCGCGCAGAGTGGTGCAGGCGCGGGTCAGCAGGCGTGAGACATGCATCTGGGAGAGGCCGAGCTCCTCGCCGATCTCGGCCTGTGTCATCTCGGCCCCGAAGCGCAGTTGGAGGAGGGTGCGGTCGCGGTCGTTGAGCTTGGCCAGGTGGGGCTTGAGGGCCTGGATGTCCTCAGCGAGGCCGAGGGCGGGGTCCTCGGCGCCGATGAGGTCGGCGACGAAACCGGTCTGCTGCTTGCCGCCACCGCCGGCCTGGATGGGCCGGTCGATGGAGTCGCTGTCATAGCCGTTGCAAGCCACCAAGCCCTCTTCCACCTCGCTCTCGGGCATGTCGAGGTGGTCGGCGAGCTCCGCGACGGACGGCTCGTGGCTGCCCTCCCCCTCCAGCTCCTCGCGGGCCCGGGCGAGGTCGATCCGGAGCTCCTGGAGGCGCCGCGGCACCCGCACCGACCACGTGGTGTCGCGGAAGAACCGCTTGATCTCGCCCTGGATGTACGGGACGGCCAGCGTGGTGAACTCCACCTCACGGGAAGGCTCGTAGCGGTCGATCGCCTTGATCAGACCGATCGTCCCGACCTGGAGGACGTCCTCCAGGGATTCCCTGCGGCTGGAGAAACGGCGGGCGACATAGCGCACCAGGGAGAGGTTCATCTCGATGAGGGTGTTCCGCACGTACTGGTACTCGGGCGTGCCCTCCTCCACCGTCTCCAGCCGCGCGAGGAAGAGCTTGGACAACTCCCGTGCGTCGGCCGGGGCGACGCGCTGCGGCGCCTCGATGTGCGGCAGCACCGCCGGAGCCGGAACGGCACCCACCTTCGACGTGGTCTCCGGCTCCATTCCGGCCGCCATGGTGCTGTTGGTCCTCATGCTCTGGCTCCCGCCTTGTTGCTGAGCCCCCGTCGCACGCTCCCCTACCCGTGGCTGACACATGCATGTCCACTCGTTCCGGTGCGTTGTCCCGGGGCGGGCGGTGGCGACCGGTGTGGCCGGTGAGCTCAGGCGGCGGGCTCCGTTCCCCCGGCGGGAAGTATCGGTGGGCAACCAACTGGCCGCGGTTTGCCTGACGTTGGAGATCCCCGGAGTCCGCCCCTCCTCCAACTGAGAGCTGCGGACGCACGCGATCGACCAGCTGAGTCGCTCGCCGGCGCCCCCGCTGCGGAGACCTCGCCAAAAATTCTTGTTGCTTCTGCGGCGGCGCCGTGACAGCATTCTTAATGCAACTGATGTAGCAGTAATGGCTTGGACTCTGGCCGGCCCTGCTCCGACACCGCCGCTCCCGCAGGTACGCCCGCCCGCTCCCCTACCCCCGACCACAGCCCCGCGACCGGCGCCCGGCACCCCGTTGAAAGGACCCGCCCCACCGATGACCCGACGTACCGCCTCGTTCCAGCAGATCCCCGTCTCCGACGCGGACGCGGGCCCGTATGCGCTCACCACCGGGCCGGATGGCGCCCTGTGGTGCACCTTGGTTCACGCGGGGCAGCTCGCCCGCCTGACCCCGGACGGCCAACTCGACCGCTACGCACTCGACTCCGCGTCCTGCGGGCCGTCCGTCATCACCTCAGGCCCCGACGGCGCCTTGTGGTTCACCCGAAGCCGGGACCATCGGATCGGACGGATCACCGTGACCGGCGAGGTGAGCTCGTTCCCCCTCCCCACTCCGGGCGGTGGCCCCTTCGGCATGGTGTCCGCGCCCGATGGAGCGCTGTGGTTCACCCAGCTGCACGGCGACCGCATCGGCCGGATCACCACGGACGGCCGGGTGACGGAATATCCCCTGCCGCTCAGCGGCGCGTTCCCCTCAGCCATCACCACCGGGCCCGACGACGCCCTGTGGTTCACCCTCAATCAAGCGCATGCGATCGGTCGCATCGGCTTCGACGGGGACATCACCCTCCACCCCCTCCCCACCGAGAACGCCGCGCCGGTCGGGATCACCTGCGGCGGGGACGGCGCACTCTGGTTCGTGGAGATAGGCGCCGGCCGGATAGGCCGGATCACCACCGACGGCCGGATCGACGAGTTCCCCCTCCCGGACCCCGCGTCCCGGCCCCACGCGATCGTCGCCGGACCGGCCGGTGACTGCTGGTTCACCGAATGGGGAGCCAATCGCGTCGGGTCCATCACCGGTGACGGCCACATCGAGGAGTACGACCTGCCGATCGCCTCGTCCGAACCGCATGGACTGGCCTTCGGGCCGGACGGTGCGCTCTACGTGGCGCTGGAGATCGGAGCGGTTGCCAGGCTGGCGCTCTAGGAGGGAGCGAGGGGTCCACCTCTGCCTGCTGCCCGCTGCCTGCGGCGGCGTCGGCAGAGCCGCCTGCGGGCGATGTATCAAGGAACTGGTGACCTTGTCACCGCACCCGGTCGCGGCGTGAGCGACGCATCGCTTCCGGTCACTCAACGCCCACCGGCCGCAACCCGGAGGGGTCGCTCCGGTGCCGTACCGCGGTGTCGCTGTCGGCGAGCTCCGTCCGGGTGTCACCATCGACAGCACAGGCATCGCCACTGGCCGCAGGGACAGCCGAGGTGCCGCGGAAGGGACAGCCCCGGACGGCCCGCCGGGGCCGACGCCCGAGGAAAGGTGCCTCTATGAGCAGTCCTGCCGCCCGGGGACGGATGCTGGGTGACCTTATTGCCGCGAGCCATGTGGTCACCCTGGAGCAGTTCCCGGACCTGGTCGCCAAGCACGCGGCCAAGGTCGGCTGGCTTGATGTGCAGATCTACCTCGCCGATCTCCAGCAGGTCATTCTGTGCCGGCTCGGCGGGCAGGCATGCGGTTCCGGAGGGGAGTCGGAGTCGGCGCCGGACGCGGTGCGGGTGGAGGGCACGCTCGCCGGCCGGGCGTTCCAGACAGGGGGCATCGTCGCCGGCGGCACCTCCGAGGCGGGCCAGTGGTGGGTGCCGATGCTCGACGGCACCGAACGGCTGGGGGTGCTGCGCGCCACCGCCGCCCCGGACACCGAGATGGACGCCCAAGCGGCCCAGGACCTGCGCAACCTCGGCGGGCTGATCGCCCTGATGACGGTCAGCAAGCGAGGGGGGAGCGACACCTACGCCCGGCTGGTACGGCGCCGGAGGATGAATGTGGCCGCGGAGATGGAGTGGCGCGTCATGCCGCCGCGGACCTTCGCCACCGACCGGGTGCTGATCAGTGCGGTGATGGAACCCGCCTATGAGGTCAGCGGCGATGTGTTCGACTACGCCGTCGCCGAGGAGACCGTCCACCTGGCGCTCTTCGACGCCATGGGCCACGACACGGCCGCCGGACTGACCGCGAACCTCGCGCTCGCCGCCAGCCGTAACCACCGCCGGCAGGACTGCGGCATCCTGGAGATCGCCGAGGCGGTGGAACGGGCCCTGGTGGAGCAGTTCAGCTCGGACCGCTTCGCCACCGGCATCCTCGCCGAGCTGGACGCCGGCACCGGAGCGCTGACCTGGACCAGCCTGGGGCACCCACCGCCGGTCATCATCCGCAACGGGCGTACGGCCGTGACCCTGTCCTGCTCGCCCGCCCCTCCCATGGGCACCGACCTGGGTGTGCCGCCCACACTCTGCCGGGACCAGCTGGAACCCGGCGACCGGCTGCTGCTCTATACCGACGGCATCACCGAGGCCCGTGATCACAGGGGACATGAATTCGGCCTGGAGAGCTTCACCGACTTCCTGATCCAGCACCATGCCGACGGACTGCCCGTACCGGAGACGCTGCGCCGGCTGATCCGGCGTCATCTCGCCTACCACCACGGGCGGCTCGAGGACGACGCCACCGTGCTGGTGCTGGAGTGGAGTGGCCCCACCCCGTACCGCCCCGCCCGTGTCGAGGCCCTCGCCGGTCTCCCCGAGCACACCACCCCCGCCACCGCCCTGCCCACCCCGTGGACGACGCACGACACGGACGCCCCATGACGCGGTCCGCGCCGGGGGTACCGTCGCGGCGGCGCGGGACGATGACGGCGTACGCGGACCGGCTGCGGCCGGCGGGCCCGGTGGTTTCCGTTCTGCGGCCAGGGGCAAACGGAGGTCACCCGACAGCTGGGTCAAGCCCCTGGAGGCCACATATGCACCCCACCGCGGTACCCCACATCGGACGAGGCACCGCCCAGCGCGCGGCCCGCAGCTCCGCGGTCCGCGTCGCGGCACGTGGTGGCTTCGTGGCCCGGGGCGTGATCTACCTGCTCGTGGGGGTGCTGGCCCTGCGGATCGCGTTCGGTGACTCCGGTGAGCAGGCCGACCGGGGCGGGGCGCTGGCGGAGCTGGCCGCCCGGCCGTTCGGCCATGTGCTGATCTGGGCACTCGGCGTGGGCCTGGCGGGGATGGCGCTGTGGCGCCTGTCCGAGGCGGGGTTCGGCGCGGCCGGGCCCGACGGACACAAGGCCGGCACCCGGCTGCTGTCGTTCGCCCGCTTCGTGTTCTACGCCGTGGTGTCGCTCTCCGTCATATCCTTCGCCGCAGGTGAGAAGGGCAGCGGAAGCGGGGCGAGCGATCAGCGGTCCCGGGATGCCACGGCCCAGGCGCTGGGCCTGCCCGGTGGCCCCTGGCTGGTGGCCGCCGCGGGTGTGGGCATTGCCGTCGCCGGGCTCTGGATCGCGGTGCGCGCCGCACTCCGCAAGTTCCACAGGCATCTCAACCGGAGCGGCATGTCGCCACGGCTGCGGCGCGGGGTCGATGTGCTCGGCATATCCGGCGGTCTCGCCCGTGGTGGGGTGTTCGCGGCCGCCGGGGTGTTCGTCGTCAAGGCCGCGGTGACCTACGACCCCGACCGCGCCAAGGGCATGGACGACACCCTCCGCTCCTTCGCGGACACCTCGGCCGGTCCCTGGCTGCTCGCCGCGATCGCCGCGGGACTGGCCCTGTTCGGCCTCTTCTCCTTCACCATGGCCCGGTGGCGCAACGTCTGACCACGCCCCGCCAGGCCCCGCCGCGCGAGCGGTGCCTCTCCGGCGTCACCACGCAGCCCACCGGAATCCGCACAGCACACCGACCACTCCTCTGCCTCACGACAGGAGTTCCTCTCGCATGACCGAGACCCATGAGAACGCCCGGACGGTACGGGCGGTGTTCCGGGCGGAGGCCTTCGTCCGGAACGGTCGCTGGCACCTCGAAATCGCCAGCCTCGACCGCGAGCCCGATACCGGCGACACCGAGGCCCTGCTCGTCACCCTGTGGCCCGTCGAGGACACCCCCGACGGCAGCGGCTTCCCGGCCGTCCCGCTCGGCGAGCAACTGCACGAGAACGGCTTCACCCTCGCCGACCCTGACCACGGCACCGGCGGCTGGACACCCACCGGCGACCGGGGCCACTACAGCGCGGCGTGCTACCCGACGGGCGAGACGACGGTCTGACGCCTCCGGCACCGGAGGGGCGAGGCACACCAGCCCTCGCCCCTCCGATGCCGTCGGATCAGCCGGGATCGGCCGGGATCAGCCGGGATCAGCCGGTCTGGAGCGTCACATCGTCGATGACGAAGCTGGTCTGGAGACTGGCGTCTTCGGTGGCGGTGAAGGTGAGTGTGATGCGTTGTCCGACGTAGCGGCTCAGGTCCAGGGTGCGCTGGGTGTAGCCACTGGCGGCGTCGGTGTTGGAGAGGGCCGTCAGGGTGGTGCTGCCCACCTTGACCTGGAAGGTGTCGTAGGCGACGCGGTCGGACTCATCGGTGTCGATGTGCAGCCAGTAGGTCAAGGTGGCCTTGGCGCATCCGGCGGGCACGGTCACCGACTGGCTGAGGGTGTCGGTGGCGGAGGAGCCGTAGCCGCCGAGCCAGGCGAATCTGCTGCCGCCGTGGGCGGACTGGCCGGCGTGGGCGCCGATCGTCCCGGTGTCACCCGTCCAGGGAGTGGTGCCGCTCTCGAATCCGCCGTTGGTCAGGAGCTGTTGGGCGGTGCAGCCGCCGGTTCCCCGGACGGTCAGGGTGTAGGTCGTGGTGTGGGTGACGGACCCGGTACCGGTGATGGTGAGGGGGTAGGTGCCGGGCGCGGTGGCCGGGGTCGTGGCGACGGTCATGGCTGAGCTGCCGCCGGAGGTCACCGAGGCGGGGTTGAAGGAGACGGTCACCCCGACCGGAGCGCCGGTGGCCGACAGCTGCACGGTCTGGGCGGATCCGCTGGTGGTGGCCGTGGAGACGGTGCCGGTGGCCGAGGCGCCCGGCTCGACGCTGCCGGTGGCCGGGCTGGTGGCCAGGGAGAAGTCGTTCGCCGGGGTGGAGTTGGTGACGGCGAGTTTCCACAGGGTGTAGGCGATGCCGTCGACGCTGCGGTTCAGTCCCGTGGCGTTGATGTTGCCGGTGGTGTCGCAGGACTGGTGGTAGCAGGGGTCGTAGGCACGGCTGGCGGTGCCGCCCCACTTGGCCGCTTGCGCCGAGGTCTTCCTGGCGCTGGCCCCCATGGCGTATCCGGAGGTCGGGATCCCGGCCTGTTCGAAGGAGTAGTCGTCGGAGCGGCCCGCGCCCTCGGTGTTCTCCTCGGGCTGGAGGTTGAGGGAGTCCCAGTACGCCTTCATCGGCTGGGCGGCGGTGGAGTTGACGTGGTTGATGAAGTAGCCGCCGTTGGTCGAGGCGATCATGTCGAAGTTGTAGTACGCCTTGATCTTCGACCGCTCGGCGGAGGAGAGCGAACCGACGTAGAAGTCGGAGCCGTTGAGGCCCTGTTCTTCGTCGGTCACCAGCCGAAGCGGACCCGGGCGGCCATGGCCGGGTGCTGCTCCGCCAGAGTGAGTGCCGTCTCCAGCAGCGCGGCCGAGCCGGAGCCGTTGTCGTTGATGCCCGGACCGGCGCCGACGCTGTCGAGGTGGGAGCCGAACATATACACCTTGGTGGCGTCGCCCTGCGGCCATTCGGCGATCAGGTTGGGTCCGGCTCCACTGGCGCAGCCGGAGGTGCAGGGCTGTTCGGTGACGGTGTAGCCGGCCGCCTGGAGCTTGTTCTTGACGTAGGCGACGGAGTCCCGGTAGCCCTGTCCGCTGGACTTGCGGTTGCCGCCGTTGCGGGTGGCGATGGCGTTCAGCTCGGTGAGGTGTGCCTGGACCTTGGCCACATCGACGTCCGGGGCATCGGCGGCCGAAGTGCCGGGGACGGAAGGGCCGTTGACCGCTGTTGCGGGAGCGCCGCTTACGGTCTGGCCGGTGGATATCGCGGAGTGGGGCGGGTGGGTCCGGGGGGTCGCCGCGGCCGTGGGGGCGACGGCCAGTGCGGCCGCTCCGATGGTGGCGGCGAGGGATACCCCGGCCACCGCGAATCTTCGAAACACCATGACTCCTTGAGGGGGTAGGGAGTGCTACCGACGGAGGTTCTGGTGGAGCGCCGGGCCGTGGCAGCGCCTTGCCGTCCGGCCGGCTGCGACGAGGTGGGGCTCATACGCGGCAGGAGAAGGCATGTCCATGACCCAAGCCGCCGTACCATCACACCGCGGCACCCATGGCGTCAACGGATGTCCCCGCGTGGAGCGGTGTTTGTCGAAAAACGGCAGGTGGCGCCCGATATCCGGGCACTTACCGGTGCGTGTGGCGGCGGTCGGACCCGGCGCCGAGCCCTCCGCGACACGACGAACCCCCGCCCCGACTGCGAAGTCAGGGCGGGGGCACAGGTTCCGCTCACGCGAATGACGAGCCGTCAAGCAGTCGTGGCCTAAAGGAAGCTGACGTTCTGGGCGAGGGCGAGCCGACTGGAGTAGTTGATGGTGTTGGTGGCGGAGCGCATGTAGGCGCGCCAGGCGTCGGAACCGGACTCGCGGCCGCCGCCGGTCTCCTTCTCGCCGCCGAAGGCGCCGCCGATCTCGGCTCCGGAGGTGCCGATGTTGACGTTGGCGATACCGCAGTCGGAGCCCTCCGCCGACAGGAAGAGCTCGGCCTCCTGCTGGTCACGGGTGAAGATGCTGGACGAGAGGCCCTGCGGGACATCGTTGTGCAGCGCGATGGCCTCCTCCAGGGTCTCGTAGGTCTGCACGTACAGGATGGGGGCGAAGGTCTCCTCGCGGACCACGTCGGTCTGTGCGTCGACGCGGACGATGACCGGCTCGACGTAACCGGCCCGGGGCGCGGCGTCGGTGAGACGCCGGTTACCGCCGGCCAGGATCTTGCCGCCCTCCGCCTGTGCGCGGACGAGGGCCTCCTGCATGGTGTCCAGGGCCTGCGGGGTGATGAGCGGTCCGACAAGGGTGGTCTCGTCGAAGGGGTCGCCGATGGGGAGCTTTTGATAGGCGGCGGTCAGCCGAGCGATGAGGGTGTCGGCGATGTCCTGGTGGACGATGAGACGGCGCAGGGTGGTGCAGCGCTGCCCCGCGGTGCCGGCCGCGGCGAAGACGATGCCCTGAACGGCGAGGTCCAAGTCGGCGGAGGGGGCGACGACGGCGGCGTTGTTCCCGCCGAGTTCCAGCAGGCTACGGCCGAAGCGGGCGGCCACGCGGGGGCCGACCTCGCGCCCCATACGGGTCGAACCGGTGGCGCTGACCAGCGCGACCCGGGGATCGTCGACGAGCTTCTCCCCGACGGTGCGGTCACCCAGCAGCAGGCGGTGCACGTCACGCGGCGCACCGACCTCCTCGGCGGCCCGGTCCAGCAGCCGGGTGCAGGCGAGCGAGATCAGTGACGTGAGCTCGGAAGGCTTCCAGATCACGGTGTCGCCGCAGGCCAGGGCGACGGCGGTGTTCCACGACCAGACGGCAGCAGGGAAGTTGAACGCCGAGATCACACCGACCACACCGAGCGGGTGCCAGGTTTCGGCAAGCCGGTGGCCGGGGCGCTCGGAGGCGATCGTCCGGCCGTAGAGCTGGCGGGACAGACCGACGGCGAAGTCACAGATGTCGATCATTTCCTGGACCTCGCCGAGCGCCTCGGAGCGGATCTTGCCCGCTTCGATGGTGATGAGGTCGCCCAGGTCGCTCTTGTGCTCCCGCAGCAACTCCCCCAGGCGGCGGACGAGTTCGCCGCGGCGGGGCGCCGGGGTGGTGCGCCAGGCGAGGAACGCCTCACGGGAGGCGGCGAGCGCCTCCTCGGTGTCGGCGGCGGTGGCGGCGCGCAGGCCGAAGAGGTCTTCACCGGTGATGGGGCTGCGGGCCTGGAAGTCGCCGCCTTCCTCGACGGTGACGCCGACGCGGGCGAGGGCGGCGCGGGCGCGGGTGCGCAGGTCCTCGGTGGTGGGGAGGGCGGTGGCGGTCATGATGCTCCTTGGGTGGGGAGGGTGGGTGACGGATCGGCCGGGTCAGCCGGGAAGACCGTCCAGGGCGAGTTCTCGGGTGACCTGGGCGAGGGAGCGGTTCTGTTGTTCCTCGTAGAGGTCGAAGGGGTCCAGGACCTCGCGGCCGATGGCGCCGGAGAGCCAGGCGCTGTCGTAGGCGATGCCGGTGCGGTCGTTGTTCCTGGAGCCTTCGTCGCTGAGGTTGGACTGGAAGATGCCGGCTGCGGAGCGCGGCAGGAAGTCCTCGTAGACGATCGGTTCGGCCCGGACCCAGCCCTGGTCCAGCAGTGCGTCGAGGCCGGCGGGCGGGCGGCTGCCGTCCGTCGGCCGGCCGGGGACGACGTGATACGTGAAGTGCGCCAGGCCCTGGGCGGCCAGGCCGTGTTCTGTGTCGGGAAGTTCGGCCGTCCACAGGGCGCGGGCGACATCGACCCGGTCGGCCTGCGGGTCAAGGGCGGCCAGCTCGTCCACGCGGGCGAGCAGCGCGTCGTAGCGGGCCCGGCCCTGGCGGGTCAGGGCGATCCCGCGGGCTTCGACCTCACCGAAGCGCACCCGCAGGGCCCCGCTGATCACCTCACCGTCCGGGGTGCGCATCGCCCGCGACTCGGCGAGGGCACGGAAGGACGTCTGCCGCAGCAGGACATCGGGACCCCGCCACCGGGGCGGCCCCTGGATGGCGTCGATCATCTCGATACCGCGCTCGGTCATCCGCCGGTAGAGCGCATCGATATCGAGGACGCGGGGGGTGAGGTGGTTGATGTGGGTGCTGCGCACGCCGCCGATGTCCGCGGCGACCGCGGAGACCTTCTCCAGGGTTTCGTACCAGGCCTTGTCGACGGGCTCCGGGGACAGTTCGAAGGCCTGGACGGCGAGGTGGAGGAAGCGTTCGGCGTCCGTGTCGGACAGCTCTCCGGCGGCCTCCGCGCGGTCGGCCAGAGCCAGCAGCTCCGGGGGGAACAGCTCGCGGCCGGCGAGGAAATTCTCCAGACGGGAACGCAGTTCGGGGTCGAAGAACCGGGGATCCGCCGGGGTGAGCATGGAGGTGAAAACCCGGAACGGATTCCGGGCCAGTTCCTCGCCGTCGACGGGGCGGAAGGCGGTCGAGACGACGGGCACGGCGCTGGCGGCGGCCTCCCGCAAGTCGTAGAAGCCCACGGGGTGCATGCCCAGGGCGCCGAAGACCCGGGCGACCTGGGAGAGTTCCTCAGGCGTGCCGACCCGGATGGCGCCGTGCCGTTCCGCGGTCACCCGGCCGATCGACCCCAGGCGCTCGGCGTCGGCGCCCCGGGCTCGCAGCACCTCCTCATTCACCTCGCGCGAGACGTCCACCAGCGTCGTATAGGCGGGCACCTCCCGCCCGTACATGTCGGAGAGCCGCCGGGCGAAGGCGGCGCGCAGTTGCCACTGGCTGAACATCGACAGGTCTGCCTTTCGGTCGGGGGAACTCACACCACGTGTGCTTCGGGGCGGGTTGCGGCACCGGTCGTGAACCGGTCGGCGCTGAGCGGGGTGACGTCCACGAACGGTGTGCGGTCGAGGTGGAGATCGCGCATGATCTCGCCGACCGCGGGGGCCTGGAGGAAGCCATGCCCGGAGAACCCGGTGGCGTACAGGAAGTTGGGCAGCGCGCCGGAGCGTCCGATCAGCGCGTTGTGGTCCGGGGTGACCTCGTACAGTCCGGCCCAGCCGTCGTGGGTCTCCATGTCCGCGAGGGCGGGGGCCCGGCGCCGTGCGGCGGCGCGGAAGAGCCGGAGCCAGTCCGGTGTCCAGGTGGTGTCGAAGCCGTCGGCCTGCTCGGGGTCGGCGAGGCCGAAGAGCAGTCCGTCGTCGCTGTTGTGGAAGTAGGCCGTGGAGGCGAAGTCGATGGTGAACGGGATGCGCGGGGCGGGCGGTGCGAGTGGCGCCGTGAAGGCGAGCTGGCGGCGCACCGGGCGTACCGGGAGGTGGACGCCCGCCATCGCACCGATCCGTGCGGACCAGGCGCCCGCGGCACAGATGACCGTGGAGCAGGAGATCCGGCCGTGGTCGGTGTGGACGGCGGTGACCTGGTCGCCGGTGGTGTCGAGGCCGGTGACGGCGGTGTGCGGGGCGAAGACCACCCCCGCCCGTGCGGCGGCGCGCGCATAGCCCTGGACCGCGAGTCCGGGCCGGGCATGGCCGTCGGTCGGTGAGTAGGCGGCGGCCACCAGTCCGTCGGTGCTGAGGTAGGGGCACAGCTGCTGTGCCTCGCGGGGGCCGATCATGCGGCTGGGGACGCCGAGGCTGTTCTGGAGGTGGACGCCGGTCTCGAAGTCCGCGGCCTGCTGCTCGCTGGTGAGCAGGAAGAGGTAGCCGACGCTGTCCAGCCGGATGTCGGCGCCGGGCCGCTGCGGGAAGTCCTGCCAGGCGCGCAGACTCCTGCTGCCCAGGGCGATGTTGAGCGGGTCGGAGAACTGCGCCCGTACGCCGCCGATCGGCTTGCCCGAGCTGCCGCTGCCCAGCTCACCGCGTTCGACGACGACGATGTTGTGGATCCCGGCCTCGGCCAGGTGGAACGCGATGCTGGTGCCCATCACACCGCCGCCGACGATCACCACGTCGGCCGTGGGCGGGACGGTGCGGGAGGAGGATGACATGGACAAGAGGCCGATCCCTTCCAGAGGCCCGGGCCGGTGCCGGTGGGCGTCCGTCCGGCACGTCGGCTGGGCTGTCAATGCATGGCGAGGAGTGCTGATCAGCTAGCTGCCCGTCATCGTGCAGCACCCCAACCGTTGACGTCTACGAACAGTTACTGCGTCTGATCTATTACGATCTCTATATGGACTGGACGAGTGCCCAGCTGCGGTCCCTGGTGGAGTTGACCAGGCGCGGCACGATCACCGCGGCGGCCCAGGCCCTTGGATACACGCCCGGCGGGGTCTCCCAGCAGATCGCCGCGCTGGAGCGGGCCGCGGGCATGGAGCTGCTGCGGCGGGTCGGGCGGCGGGTGGAGCTGACCGATGCCGGCCGGACGCTGTCCCGCCACGCGGAACGGATCCTGTCCACGGAGGCGGAAGCCGTCGAGGCCCTGGAGCGCACCCGGCACGAGATCTCCGGCGTCCTCCAGGTGGGGCTGTTCGCCACGGCGGCCGCCGAGCTGCTGCCGCCGGCGCTCCAGGAGGTCCGGCGGGCCCATCCCGCGCTGACGGTGCAGAGCCGCGACATGGATGTGGACGAGGTGTATGACGCCGTGGCCTCCGGCGCGGTGGACCTGGCGCTCGGTCTGGACTACCCGGATGTGCCGATTCCGCGTGAACCCGCGCTGCGGGTGCGGCGGCTGTACCGCGAGCGGTTCGCGCTGGCGGTACCGGCCGGATCGATGGCGGGCCGCGAGGTGATCGGCCTGGCGGAGACCCAGGAGCTGGGCTGGATCCTGCCGTCGGCGGACAGCTACTACGGGCGGGCGGTGCGTACCGCCTGCCGCCGGGCGGGTGTCGAACCGCGGGTCCGGCACGAGGTGACCGATACCGCGGCCACACTGGCACTGGTCGAGGCGGGGATCGGGGTGAGCACGGTGACGGATCTGATGCTCGGCCTGCGGGCGTCCCGCCTGGACGTGGTGCGGCTGCGGGAGCGGATCGAGCGGCACATCGTGGTGCTGTTCCGTTCCTCCGTCGAGCACCGGCCCACGGTGACGGCGCTGGTCGATGTCCTGCGGGCGGTGTCCGGGGAGCGCAGCGAGCCTTCCGACCAGGCCCGTCCGCGTGTCACGGCTGACCCACGCTGATCGCGCAACACCCTTAATCCCAGGGCGAGTTGAGCTGCACCGGGGAACAAGATGCCGCCTACACGAGAGCCCGATGCCCTCACTCTGTGACGCAGCTGCGCCAGTTCTCCTTGCGCTCAGCACCGCAAGTTGTCGCCCTGTGGTGCCTTTTGCCGGCGGACATCGTGAGTGATGGTTTCAGGCCAGTGGTGACCCACGCCACAACGGTGGCCCGTCGTGCTGCCGGTGCCTGACAGGGAGCGATCGATGTCCCCTCATCACACCCCGAAATCCGCACTCCCCCCGCTGCTGGGAAGAGGCCCCAAGGGGGTATTCAGGCGAACACTCCCCCATGAACAGCCCACCGGTGCGCGCATGGTGCGCACGCTGGGCCTGACCCAGCTGACGATGATCGGCATCGGCGCCATCATCGGGGCCGGCATCTTCAGTCTGGCCGCGGCCGTCGCACGGGATGTCGCCGGTCCGGCCGTCCTGATTTCGTTCCTGGTGGCCGGAGCCGCCTCGCTCTGCGCGGCGTTCGCCTACGCCGAGTTCGCCGGCATGGTGCCGAAGGCCGGATCGTCCTACACCTACTGCGCCGCGGTGCTCGGGGAGATCGTGGGCTGGATCGTCGGCTGGGATCTGCTCCTGGAGTACACCGCGATCGTCGCCGTCGTGGCGATCGGGATGTCGGGCTATCTGGGCTTTCTGCTGGAGGCCGTCGGTATCCATCTGCCGGCCTGGGCCCTGGGTGCTCCCGGCACCGGATCCGGGCACCGGATCGACCTGCTCGCGGTGGCCATCTGCCTCGGTGTGGCCTGGCTGCTGACGCGGGGCACCCGCACCTCGGCCCGGGTGGAGACGGTGCTGACCATCGTCAAGATCGCGATCGTACTGCTGGTGATCGTGGTGGGCTTCACCAAGGTCGACAGCGGCAATCTCCAGCCGTTCGCGCCGTTCGGTCTCGGCGGGGCGTTCACCGGGGCGGCGACGGTCTTCTTCGCGGTCTTCGGTTATGACGCGCTGAGTACGGCCGCGGAGGAGTCGCTGGAGGCCCGGCGCAAGCTGCCGAAGGCGATGATGCTGTCGCTGGCGGTCTCCATGGTGCTGTATGTGCTGGTCTGCGTCGTGCTCACCGGTATGCAGCACTACAGCGAGATCAATCCCAAGAGCGGTATCTCCAGCGCGTTCCAGAGCGTCGGGCTGAACGGGCTGGCCAATGTGATCGCCGTCGGCGCGGTCATCGGCATCGTCACCGTGACCTTCTCGTTCATGATGGGCGCCTCCCGGCTGTGGTACGCCCTCAGCCGCGACGGCCTGATGCCCGCCTGGTTCGGTGCCATCCACCCCAAGCGCAAGGTTCCGCACCGCGCCACCTGGCTGATCGGTGGGGTGTCCGCCGTGCTGGCGGGGGTGCTGCCCATCAACGCCGTCGCCGAACTCACCAATATCGGTGTGCTGCTGGCGTTCGTGGTGGTGTCCGCCTCCGTGTTGCTGCTGCGCTACAAGAAGCCGCACCTCAAGCGGGGTTTCCGCTGTCCGGGCATGCCGGTGGTGCCCGTCCTCGGCATCATCTTCTCCGTCTGGCTGATGTCGTTCCTCCAGTGGGAGACCTGGGTGCGGCTCGGCTGCTGGCTGGTCGTCGGCCTGGTCATCTACGCCGCCTACGGCTACCGGCACACCCGCCAGGTCATGCCGGGCGGCTCGGTGGATCTCGACACCCTGGACGAGCTGTCCGAATCCGACGAGGCCGAGCCCACGCCCGTCCCGTGACGGGCGGTCGGCCGCCCCTGCCGGCGCTCCGTCCCTCCCTCCTCCCCGGGAGGGACGGAGCCCGCCTCCACCCGGACCGTCATGCGTCCTCCGCCTGATGCAGATACGGCTCACCGGACGGCACCGCGCGGCGCAGACAGCTGAGCACGGCGGGGAGCAGCGGATTGCTGTTCTCGCTGCGGTGCAGCGCCATCACCTGACGGTGCGCGGAGCGCTGGGTGAGCCGGGTGGCCTCGACCTCGTCATTGGGCAGATGCCCGAGTGCCGGGACCACCGCCACGCCGAGGCCGGCCGAGACCAGCTCCCGCACCACGGCGTAGTTGTTGCTGCGGAAGGCGACGGCGGCCTCGAAGCCCGCCGCCGCGCACAGCCGGACGAAGGACCGGGCCCCGGCGGTGTCCTCCCGGCTGGTGATCCAGCGGGCCCGGGACAGCTGGGGCAGCTGCGCGCTCAGGCCGCTGCCCCGGGCCCTGAGCAGGATGAGGTCCTCCCGCAGCAGATGATGGCGGGTCAGGCCGGCGGGCCACTGGCGGGGGCTGAGTCCGTACTCGTAGACCAGCGCGACGTCCAGATCACCCTGGCTGAGCGCGGTGAGGAGCTCATCGGGTTCGGCCTCCTCCAGCTGGATCCGGGCGCGCGGATGGGTCTCGACGAGGGCGGACAGCGCCGAGGGCACCAGCCGGACATCGGCCGTGGGAAAGCTGCCCAGCCGCAGCCGGCCGGTGGCGCCGGTGGCGAGTTCCTGCACCTGGTGGTCCAGATCGTCCATGGCGGCCAGCACATGGCTGCTGAGATCGACCAGCCGGTGGGCGGCGGCGGTGGGGCGGATACCGTGCGCCTCCCGCTCGAACAGCACCAGCCCGGTCTCCTTCTCCAGGGCGGAGATCTGCTGGGAGATGGCGGAGGCGGTGTAGCCGAGGTCGCGGGCCGCGAGTGCGAACGACTCGCTGCGGACGACGGCCTTCAGCGTGAGCAGATGCAGTGGCTTCAGCAAGGCGGGCTCCCGGGGACGCGGGGGCCGAGCATAAGCATTCATTGCCCTCAAGCGTCAAGAGTTTCGCCCTGCTGGGCCTTGTCCCGGCCCTCTCCGGCCCACATCGTGGTCCCACCAGGCCGAACGTGACCGGTGAGCACAAAGGAGCAAACACGGTGACCACAACAGCGCAGGGCCCCGGCAGCCTCGACGCGGCAGCCGTGGCCGAGGCCCTCGGCGCGGGGGACTGCGGCGAGGTCGCCGGCGACGCCGGCCGCCGGGCACAGTATGCGTCCGATGCCTCGAACTACCGGCAGATCCCGCTGGCCGTCGTCTTCCCCGGCGAGCGGCGGCACATCCGGAACACGCTTGCCGTCTGCCGCCGGCTGGGCGTACCGGTCACCGCACGCGGAGCGGGCACCAGCACCTCCGGGCAGGCCGTCGGGCCGGGCGTGGTGCTCGACTTCTCGCGGTACTTCCACCGGTTGCTCGCGCTGGACCCCGAGGCCCGGACCGCGACCGTCGAGCCCGGCATCGTGCTGGACGATCTCCAGCGGGCCGCCGCCCCGCACGGCCTGCTGTTCGGCGCCGACCCGTCCACCCACAGCCGCTGCACGCTCGGCGGCATGATCGGCAACAATGCGTGCGGATCACACTCCCTGGCCTGGGGCCGCACCGCGGACAACATCGTGGAACTCGAAGTGATCACCTACCGCGGCACGGTGGTCCGGCTCGGCGAGATGACCGCGGAGGAGATCGACGAGGCCATCGCCGCGGGCGACGACCGCAGCGAGCTGATCGCGTCCCTGCACCGTCTCGCCCAGCGCAATCTGGCGACGCTGCGCACCGGACTGGGGCAGTTCCCACGGCAGGTGTCGGGCTACGCACTGGAACAGCTGCTGCCCGAGCGGCGCTTCAACCTGGCCCGCGCGCTGGTCGGCAGCGAGGGCACACTGGCCGTCATCCTCTCGGCGACCGTCCGTCTCCTCTCCCCGCCCCCCGCGCGGGCCCTGGTCGTCCTCGGGTTCTCGGACGCCTGTGCCGCGGCCGACGCGGTCCCCGCACTGCTGACACATCAACCGCTGGCGCTGGAAGGGCTCGACCACGCGCTGACCGACATCGTCACCCGGCCCGCGACCCGGGCCGCCATCGACACCCTGCCGGCCGCACGGGCCTGGCTGTTCGCCGAACTCGGCGGCACCGCGGACGCGTTGCCCCGGCAGGCCGAGGCGCTGGCCGAGACCGCGCGCCGAGCCGCCGGATCCACGGGCAGCGAGATCATCACCGATCCCGGGCGCGCCCGCACCCTGTGGCGGATCCGGGAGGACGGTGCGGGGCTGGCGACTCGGCTACCTGGGGGCACCTCCCAGCCCTCCAGGGCTGAGGGAGGCTCGGAAGCCTGGCCCGGTTGGGAGGACGCGGCCGTCCCGCCCGGCCAACTCGGCTCGTATCTGCGCAAGTTCACCGAGCTGCTGGATCACCACCGACTCCAGGGCGCCGTCTACGGGCACTTCGGCGAAGGCTGTCTGCACGTCCGGATCAACTTCGACTTCGACACCGAGCAGGGCACCGCCGTCTTCCGTGCCTTCGTCACCGAGGCCGCCCGGCTGGTCGCCGCCCACGGTGGTTCGCTGTCCGGTGAGCACGGCGACGGGCAGGCCCGCTCCGAGCTGCTGCCGCTGATGTACGGCCCCGACGTCATCGCGCTGTTCGAGGAGTTCAAGAGCATCTGGGACCCCGACAACGGCCTCAACCCCGGCATGATCGTCCAGCCGCTGCCGGTCGACGGGAATCTGCGCGTCAGCCCGCACCGCACTCCGCTGCCGCTGGCCACCGTCTTCCCCTTCCACGCCGACGACGGGGACTTCGCCAAGGCCGCCCGCCGCTGTGTCGGCGTCGGCAAATGCCGCTCCGCCGACCACCGCGGCGATGTCATGTGCCCCAGCTACCGGGTCACCCGGGACGAGAAGGACTCCACCCGCGGCCGCGCCCGCCTGCTCTACGAGATGACACAGGGCGAAGTGATCACCGACGGCTGGCGTTCCACCGAGGTCCGCGACGCCCTCGATCTGTGTCTGTCCTGCAAGGGGTGCAGCGCCGACTGCCCCGTCGGAGTGGACATGGCCACCTACAAGTCGGAGTTCCTGCACCACCACTACAAGGGCCGGCTCCGGCCCGCCTCGCACTACACGATGGGCTGGCTGCCGCTGCTGTCGCGGCTGGCCGCCCGGGTCCCCGGGCTGGTCAACGCACTCACCTCCTCCCGGCTGGCCCCGGCCCTCAAACGGCTCGGCGGGATCGCCGCCCAGCGGGAACTCCCCCGCTTCGCCGGGCAGACCTTCCTGACCTGGTTCCGCGGCCGTACGCCCCGGGGCGACGGCCGGCGCGGCCCGGTCGTGCTGTGGGTCGACTCCTTCAACAACCACTTCAGCCCCGAGGTCCTCCAGGCCGGGGTGGCCGTGCTGGAAGACGCCGGGTTCCGGGTGCGGGTCCCGGACGGCACACAGTGCTGCGGACTCACCTGGATCACCACCGGACAGCTCGGCACGGCCCGCCGTATCGCCCGGCGCACCACCGCCGCACTGGCCCCCGCCGTCGCCGCCGGCCTCCCCGTCGTCGGACTGGAGCCGAGCTGCACGGCAGCCCTCAAGACCGATCTGCCCGAACTCCTCGACGGCGACGAGGACGCCCGCGCCCTCTCCCGCGCCACGCTCACCCTCGCCGAACTCCTCGTCCACCACGCCCCCGACTGGCAGCCCCCGCGGATCGAGGCCCGCTCGATCAGCCAGACCCACTGCCACCAGCACGCCACCTCCGGCTTCAGCGCCGACAGCGCGCTGCTGAACCGTCTGGGCATCGACAACACCGCACTCGACTCCGGCTGCTGCGGCCTCGCCGGCAACTTCGGCTTCGAACGCGGCCACTACGACGTCTCCGTCGCCGCGGGCGAACAGGTGCTGCTCCCCGCGGTGCGCTCGGCCCCGTCGGACACCCGGATCCTGGCCGACGGCTTCAGCTGCCGCACCCAGATCGCTCAGCAGACCTCGCGCCGCGGCACCCACCTCGCGCAACTGATCGCCCAGGCCCTGCGCCCGGCCGGCACCTCGGCCCGTGCCGGCCTCCCTTCGCTTCCTACCGACAAGGAACACTCCCGTGACTGATGCACTCTCTCTCGTCGACGAGTGGGGCCCGGAGAAAATCGTCGTCGTCTCGCACCGGCGCACCGGCATGAAGGGCGTCCTGGTGATCGACAACACCGCCCGCGGTATCGGCAAGGGCGGCACGCGGATGAGCCCCGGCGTGACCGTGGAGGAGGTCTCCCGGCTGGCCCGTGTCATGACGTGGAAGTGGGCGGCTGTCGACCTCTTCTACGGCGGCGCCAAGGCCGGCATCGTCGCCGACCCGGCGTCCCGCGACAAGGAGGCGGTGCTGCGGGCCTTCGCCCGTGCGCTGTCCAACGAGGTGCCCCGCGAGTATGTGATGGGGCTCGACATGGGCCTGACCGAGAGCGATGCCGCCATCATCCAGGACGAGCTGGGCGACCGCGGTGCCGCCGTCGGCACTCCCGAGCATCTCGGCGGGGTGGCCTACGACAAGCTCGGCGTCACCGGCTACGGGGTGGCGGAGGCGGCCGACGCCGCGGCGCAGCACCAGGGGCTGCCGCTGGCCGGCTCCCGGGTCGCCCTTCAGGGCTTCGGTGCGGTCGGCAGCGCGGCCGCCACGCGGTTCGCGGAGCTGGGGGCCACGATCGTGGCGGTGTCCACGGCCCACGGGGTGCGGTACGACCCCAGCGGTCTCGACGTGGGGGCGCTGCTGGCGGCGCGCGACGAGCACGGCGACCACTTCGTCACCCGTCATCCGGCCGGTACCGCGCTCCCCTCCGGCGCCGAACTCACCGTGGACTGCGACATCTTGGTGCCCGCCGCACTCCAGGACGTGATCAACCGCGGCACCGCGCACGAGATCAAGGCGAAGCTCATCGTGGAGGGCGCGAACCTGCCGACCTCGGCCGAGGCCCGGAGCATTCTCGCCGAGCGCGGTGTCACCGTGCTGCCCGACTTCGTGGCCAACGCCGGCGGTGTGGTCGCGGCCGCCTTCGCGATGGATGCCCGCTACTCCGGGTTCCGGCCCGGCACGGCGAGCATCTTCGAGTCGGTCTCGGCGAGGCTGCGGGCCAACACGGTGACGGTCCTGGACGAGGCCCGGCAGCAGGACGTCACCCCGCATGCCGCCGGCCGCCGCCTCGCCGAGGACCGGGTCCGCGCCGCCATGCAGAGCAAGGGCCGTCTCCCGCGCGACTGAGCGCCGCGGCACCGCGGGCGCCGGTGTGTCAGACCGGACACGCCTCATGGGTCTTGACGACGGTGAGCGTGGCATGGCGGCCCTGGAGGGGTGCGTCTGCCTCCGGGCTCTGCGAGCAGACCTTCCAGCTCGCCGGCCACAGCACATGGCGGCCCGCGCCGCGCCCGTCCCGCAGCTGGACGGAGGTGTCGAAGTTCAGCGCCCGGTAGGCGGCGACCAGGCCCTGGCCTGCCACCTGCGGCATCCGCTCGGGGCCGTCGGCCTGCGCGGGAGCGGCCGGGACCAGGCAGGACAGGACAAGCAACGAGGTGGTGAGGGTACGTTTCATCACCTGAGAACGATCATTCCGGGCATCGGTCACTCCGGTTCCCCCCAGCGGCCCCGGTACGGCAACCGGGAGCGAGGGGGCCAGCCATGGCAGCCGGCGGTGCTCCTTCGCCACGTCGTGGGCGGCCCCCGCGATGCGCGGGCCGTACGACCAGGAATCAGTTCTCTCCGGTCAGGGGGCGGCAGAGCAGGGCGTCGGGGCGGCCCAGGTGGCCGATGCGGTGGGTGTAGGCGATGCCTGCCACATAGGAGCGGGAGGGGCACTGACCCTTGTAGTGGCCGTGCGCGAAGTCGCCACCGGGGTCACCGGGCGGACGGTTGTCGCCGCGGTCGAACCAGAGGGTGCTGCCGCCCGTGCCGAGAGCGGTGCGGGCCGGTGCGCACAACGCGGCGGAGACCTTCTCGCCCCGCAGGCTGTAGCCGGTGAGGAAGTGGCCGTCGGGACACTGGAGTTTGCTGTAGCCGGGCGCCCAGTCCCCGCCGGCGGGAACATAGCGCTCGTCCCGCACCACGGTGGGGACGCTGCCGGCTGTGTGCAGCGGGCGCGCCGTGGGGGCGTCGGTGCACAGCCCGCGGCCTCGGGTGTGACTGAGGCCGATGAGCCGTTCGCCGTCGGGGCAGGCCGCTTTGCGGGCGCCGCTGTCCCAGTCGCCCAGGGAGCGGGCGCTCAGGGACTGGACGAAGTCACGGTGGTCGGTGGTGAGCAGGTGCCAGGCGGGGGTCGGTGGCACCGGTCCCGTCTTTTGCGGCGCGGTCATGAGCCGGTGCCATGCGGCCGCCCGCCAGTCGTCGCCGTCCAGGATTCCGCTGCGGCGCCCGGCGTCGTCGTACCGCAGCATGGCCCAGTTGTCCCCGGCCGGCCGGCCCTGGCCGTCGGTGCTCCAGCCGACGAGCGGCCAGTAGGCGAAGTCCGTGTCGGTGTCGGCGAGATAGTCCGTGAGGTTGCCGAACCAGGCGCGGGCGGCCTGTCCCGATTCCTCGGAGCCGACGCCGAATTCGCTGATCCACAGGGGTGCGGTGAAATGCTGACCGCTCTCCTCGGAGACATAGAACGCCTGGTCGTGCAGTACGGCACGGAGCTGGTCGCGGGTCAGGTCCTGGTAGCGGGGGTCGCTGGTCTCCCCCACCCCTGTGGCGCCGCTGTGGTGCGGGCCCGTGTAGCCGTAGAAGTGGGCCGAGTAGACGAGCTTCCCGGAGGTGACCAGGGTGTGCGAGAGCGTACGGACCGGGGCGAGGGTGGGACGGCCGTGCGGCAGACCGTCCACCGGTACGCCGGTCCAGTTGATGCCCTCGATGACGATGAGCAGACGGGGGTTGGCCTCGGTGAGGATCCGGTCGGCCGCCTCCTGCGCGGCGGCCTGCCAGTCGTGGCCGTCGCCCAGGCCCCAGTTGGGGTCGTCCAGGACGTCACGGCGCACCTCGTTGTAGAGGTCCGCCCCCACCACGCGGCTGTTGTGCTGGTAGCGGCGGGCCATGAATACCCAGTCATCGGCCCATTGCCGGGTGGACTGGCGGCTGTTCCACCGCTCGTTGCCGTCGAGCCCGCAGCACCAGCGGGTGGTGTTGGTGTGGTTGTTGAGAATGACCGCGAAGCCGCCCGCGGTCAGCGCCTCGACCACGGCGTCAAAGACACGCAGGGGTGTTTTGCCGCGCAGTTGCGGGTTGGCGGCGACCGCGGCATCCGGCACGGGGGCCGTCGCACGGAGCATCTCGTTGGAGAACGGCAGCCGGATGCTGTTCAGGCCCAGCGCCCGGAAGTCGGCCAGCAGCTCGGCGATCCCCACCCGGTCGAGGCCGAGCGGAATGCCGTGGGAGTTCTGGCCGCTGTGGTGGGCCGCCGGGTCGTTGAGGTCGCCCGAACCGTTCCAGGAGCCCTGTGCTCCGTCCCAGTTGGCGGACTTCAGCCGGAAGCGCCGGCCGTCGGCGTCGACGATATAGCGGCCTCGGGTGGAGAGCGGAGCGGTCCACGTCTCGGAGGCCTTCCCGGGGGCTGCCGGTCCGGGCGTGGAGGCAGCCGGCAGGGCCGGGGCCGCGGCCGCCCCGGGGACGGCAAGCCCCGTCACGACGAGGCACATCGCCAGGGCACGGCACACGGAACGTAAGAGCGGCTGCACGTCATCGCCTGTTTCGTCGGGTGTGCTCGCCGGCTTCGTCCGACAAGCGGCCGCTCGGCAGGGGCAGCGCCGACGGCCAGGGACAAGTTACCGACGAGTGGCTGAGGTGGCCATACCCCTGGGAGGCGGATCGAGCCGCGGCTGCCGACGCGCAACGACGGTTCCGCTCACCGCACTTGGAGGAACTCCCGGGCTCCCCGCAGCCGTGTGCGGACGCGCGCCTGCGTGGCGCTGCTGTCGAGGCGGACGTCGAGGGCGCCGGGCATACGGGCGTCGGCCCGGCGCCCGGCAGCCAGCCGGCCGGCGTCGAGTCCGTCGCGTCGGGCGATGAGAACGCCGAGTTCATGACGGCTGACGGCGTCCGCTCCGGCGAGGTGGAAGACCCCGGCCCCGTCGGACACCGCGAGTTCCCACAGAGCGGAGGCCAGGTCGTCGACATGCACCGGGCAGCGGATGTCATCGGTGAACAGGACCCCGTCGTGGGTGCCGACCGCCAGAGCATGGACCAGGCGCTCGTGCTCGGAACCGCCGTGCCCGATGATCAATGAGGTGCGTACGACCGCGGCCGCCGGCGCCAGGAGCCGCGCAGCGGTCTCAGCGGCCGCTTTCGCCGCGCCGTACGGGGTGACCGGGTCGGGCAGAGAGGTCTCGTCGTAGTGCGTGGGGGAGCCGGAGAACACGGCGTCGCTGGAGACATGGACCAGACGGCAGCCACGTCGCGCCGCGGCCATCGCCACCCGGATCGAGCCGTCGGCGGTGACCGCCCAGTCGCTCCCTCCGCTCGTCGCGTTGATGACCACATCGGGATCGGCCGCGGCCAGTACCTCGTCGAGGTGCCCGGGGGCGCGCAGGTCGAGCCGATGCCACGCGGCGGCGGAAAGGCTGCCGGGGCGGGAACAGTACGTCGCGGCCGTCCCCCAGCCGGCAGCCGTCGCCCGGCGCACCAGTGCCGTCCCCAGGAACCCGCTGCCACCGATGATCAGAACCTTCATGGCGCCCTACGGTAGGGCAGCTACCGGCGTCGGCGACGCCCGGATCACCAGCCTCGACACCTCGCCCGCGGGTGGCCGCCCGGGCCCGCACAGCTCTGCGAAGCACCGGATTCCGGCACCTGGCCCAGTCCCGGGCCGGGCTGCCGGGGACCTCGCAGATGCGCACTTAAAGTAACCAGATGATCACGGTACGGATGCCCCGTCGGCCGGCCGTCGGCCGGGGATTCCCCCGCATCCGATTCCGGCACTCGGTCGCACGGAGAAGTCACACGGAGAAAGGGACACCTATGCGCGCTCGCCACCTCGCCACAGCCTCCGCTCTGGCGCTCACCACCGCTCTTCTCGCCGCCACCCCGGCCCCGGCACAGCCCTCCGCCACCACCCCGCCGCCGGGCCACCGGCCCGTCCCGGCCCGCCCGGCCGGTCACACCGAGGTCCCCGTCGAGGGCGGCTCGGCCCGCTTCGCCACGCCACCCGCCCTTCTTTCCGCGCTCAAGGCGCGCGGCGTGGCGCTCGCGGACGTCGACGCCCGGGGCACCGTCACCCCGCACCACGACTCCGGTGGCATCAGCCTGCGCATCAAGGGCGGTGCGGTCACCAACAGCGGCGGCAAGGTCGGCGGCGAGCTGCGGCTGGCCGACGCCGGGATCGCGCTGGTCAACCGCACGACCAAGAAGGTCGTCAAGGTCACCGGCTTCACCGTGGACCTCGGCCAGGGCACCCTCCGCGCCCAGCTGAACCGCGGCCCGAGAATGACCGTGGGCACCTTCACCCGCCCCGCCATCGCCTCCGCCATCGACACCCATGCCGCGGCGCTGCGTATGGATACCGGCATCACGGTCACCGCGGCGGCCGCCGCAAAGCTCAACGCGGCCCTCGGCACCACCGGCTTCTCCGGCGGCGGCCCGCTGCTCCACGCCCGTATCGAGGCCGCTCTCGACCGGTCCGTCGATCTCGGCACCGCCCTCAACCTGGGCCATCGCCCGCCCTCGGCCGATGCGGGCCGCCGCTCGGCCGGGGTCGCGGGCGGAGAGGTGCCGTGGGAGTGGTGATCCGGGCGCCGCGGGTCGGCTCGTCGGCTGCGTGCCGGACGGAGAGGGACCTGGTGCCGGTCGGGACCTCAGCGTCGCGCGTGGCGGATCTTCAATCGTCCGAACTCCATGGTTCCGGAGATCCGGATCGTCGGTCCGCCGGTGCCGGAGCGCTGCCCGGTCTTGTAGAGCGGGTCCTTCCACACCGTGCGCAGCGCCTCGACCTCGACCATCGCGTCACGAGGCACGGTGATCTTGGCTCCGCCGGAGCCGAGTTGCAGCTCGATGTCGACCACCGGATGCTCGATCACCGCCCGGGACAGGTCCAGATGCACCTTTCCGAAGGCGGACTCGACCTTGAGCATCCGAGGTACCCGCCATGCGCCGCGCCGCCGGATCCGTCCGCTGGCGGCGCCGATCGTGGCCGTGGTCCCCGCGTCCTCCGCAGGGAGCGAGGACAGCGCCACCACGAGCTCGCCGGGCGTCTCGGCCGTAAGTGCCTGGTGGAGGCGTGCGTCCATCTCCTCGTGCGAGAGGTGCCCTTGGGTGTACGCGTCCTGTAGGCGCTGCACGGCCGTGTCGCGGTCGTCTTCGCTGATCCGTGGCGGCAGGTTTTCCGGTAACGGGGTCACGGTCCGACTCTAGCGGTGCGGAGTCACTGACGCCCTGGGGTCCAGGGCAGTGGCAGGCCGTCGCTGTGGCGTCGGGGGATCAGATGGACATGGGCGTGGAAGACCGTCTGGGTCGCCGCCGGACCGGCCGCGGTGATGAGGTTCAGGTCCTCCGGGAGTTCTCCGCCGAGCTCCGCGGCGCGCTGCATCACCGCGGCGGTCACGGCGGGGTCGGTCGTCGCGTCCCGGACATGGCGGCGGGGAATGACCAGGAGGTGTCCGGGGGTGACCGGGCGGCGGGGCACGATCGCGAAGGCGTCCGGCCAGTCACGGACGAGGGGGACGGGGTCCGTGCCGGCGGCCATCCGGCAGAAGGCGCAGACCTCCAGTTGCCTCGCGGGTTCGCGGTGGATCAAGGGGCGGGCGATGTCACGGTGTTCGACATCGGCGGCGGTTCCGCGCTCGGCGAGCCAGTCGGCGACGGCACGGGCGACGGCCGGCGCCCGGTGGCGGCCGTACCAGCAGGCGACGTAGAGGTGCACCGCCTCGTCGGTGGCGGCCCGGTGGAGCGCGAGCAGCTGACGGCCGGTGCGCTCGACGGTCTGCCGGGCGTCCGGGGCGGACAGCACATAGTCACGGACCTCGGGGTCCAGCCCCGTCAGCACGACCAGCGGCTCGGTGATCGCGGTGTCGGCCGGGTCCCACATCCGGTCCCGGACGTCCAGTACGAGGGCGCCGGTGTCATGCCGGGGCGGGGCGCCCCAGCGGGCACCGTAGGACGTGATACGGATCGGGGCGGGGCTGCTGGCCATGGGCTCTCCTGCCGTGGGGAACTGGGGGACGGTACGGGGCGGAGACCTGAGCCCGCGTCGCCGTCGCCGTCGGCGGGCGGCAGGTTTCCCTGCGGTTTGCCTTCGACAGATGTACCGGACATCGCGTCGCCATGCGGCGGATTCGGAGCGGGGCGTCCCGGTCGGCACGGCCGGGCGAACGGCGGCCGGTAACCGACAGGCAATGGGTGTACCGCGTTCCGGGTTCGTTCAGCTACCGGTCACGCTCACCGCTCACGCTCTGGAATGAGACATTCCGATTGGTGACACCGCTGTGGTCGGGCCTCCCGCCACGGCACGGAGGGCCGCATGGCCGGTATGACCCAGATCCCCACCAACCGTCGTCACTTCCTCCTCACTTCCGGTGCCGCCGTCGCCGGAACCGGCGCCGCCCTGGCGCTGCCGGGCCGGCGCAGCAGCAGCGCGGCGCCGGGCGCCGGACACGCACGGACGCTCCCCCGCACCGCGCCCGCCCGCCCCGCCGTGCGCCGCGCGGCACCGCACGGCGTCACCACGCTGGACACCGCGGCGCGCCTCGTCGGCAGCAGCGGCTACCGCCGCCTCACCTCCGGCCCGGGCTGGCCGCTGGTCGTCCGGGGTGAACTCGCCGCCGCGTCGACCGGACGCCAGGACCGGCGCACCCCCCTGGCGTGCTTCGTCCAGTTCACCGACCTCCATGTGGTCGACGTCCAGAGTCCGTTGCGCAGCGAGTTCCTGCGCGCCGGGTCGCCGGGGTCGTGGCGGGCGCAGGAGGCGCTGTCGGTGGCCGGTTCGGTCTCGCTGGTGGAGCAGGCCAACGCGCTCGGCGGCGGACCGCACACGGGCCGTCCGCCGGCGTTCGTGATGTCCACGGGCGACAACATCGACAACCACTCCATGGTGGAACTGGAGTGGTTCCTCACCCTCATGAGCGGCGGCCGCATCACGCCCAACACCGGAGACCCGGCGTCCTTCGAAGGCGTGCAGAACTCCGGTCTCCCCCTGTACTGGCATCCGGACGACGGCCTGCGCGACCAGGACAAGAAACGGGGTCTGCCGCAGATACCCGGCTACCTCGAAGCCGCGATGCGTCCGGTCACCAGCCCCGGTCTGCGGATGCCGTGGTTCTCGACGCCCGGCAACCACGACGACCTGCCGGGCGGCTGTCTGACCCCGCAGGACCCGACGCTGACGGAGTACATCACCGGGGCGCGCAAGCTGTTCTCCGTACCGGACACCGATGTCGCCGCGTTCAAGAAGGTGCTGGATTCCGGCGACGACCCCAAGAGCACGGTGCTCAAGGACATCCTCGCCCGCAACGCCGGCCGGGCCCGGACCGTGACCCCCGACGAGCGCCGGCGCATGGCCACCCCGCACGAGTATCTGCGGGCGCACCTGAACCCGGCCTTCGCGGGCGCGGGACCTGTCGGACACGGTTACACCGACAACCACCTCGACGGCGACCGGATGTACTACTCCTTCCCCGTGGCGGAGGGGGTCGTCGGCATCAGCATCGACACCACCTACCGCAGCGGCCACTACGAGGGTTCACTGGGCACCGAGCAACTCCAGTGGCTGGAGCGGACGCTGGCCGCGCACAGCTCCCGCCATTACGACGCGGACGGGCGGCTGGTGCGCAATGCCGGTGCCGATGACGCGCACATCCTGGTGTTCAGCCACCATCACAGCCCGAGCATGACCCGGCGGCCCGACGCGGCGCGCGCGGACGAGCGGCGGCATGACGGCGAGGAGGTCATCGCCCTGCTGAGCCGCTTCCCGAACGTGGTCGCGTGGATCAACGGCCACAGCCACATCAACCGCATCACGCCGCACGCCCACCCGACGGCCGCCCGTTCCTTCTGGGAGGTCAACACCGCCTCCCATGTGGACTATCCGCAGCATGCCCGGGTCATCGAACTCGTCGACAACCACGACGGGACGCTGTCCCTGTTCACCACCCTCATCGAGTCCGCCGCGCCGCACCACACGGACTTCGACGACCTGTCGGCCGTCGGTCTCGCGTCCCTCTACCGCGAGCTGTCCTACAACGCACCCGGTCTCGCCGGGATGACCGGCGCGGTCCACGAAGGGCTGGCGGGCACCGCGGCGGACCGCAATACCGAACTCCTCGTGCGACGGGCCTGATCCCGGGCCGGGTCACGTCAGCCGGGGGATCCACCGGGTCCCGCCCGTCGCCGGTCCGGGCCGGGCCCGCTCAGGCCGCGGAGAGCAGGAAGTCGGCGAAGTGCTCGGTCAGCGGTTCCCCCGTGAGCGGTTCCAGGAACAGGAATTGCCCCTGCGGATTCACCTCAAGCCATACCGGTTCCCCTTCCGGCGTCAGTTTCAGGTCCACGATGCCCATGCGCAGGCCGAGTTGGCGCAGTACCGTGCCGACGCGCCGCCGTATGCCGTCGGGAACGGGCCACGGGGAGATGGGCACATTGAGGTCGGGGCGCCAGTCGAGCGCGGTCGTCTCGATCAGCGCGGCATACATCCGGTCACCGAAGCAATTGAGCCTGATATGGCGGCTTCCCTCGATGTACTCCTGATACGTCGCGGGGCAGATCTCGAACGACGGCGCCGGGATCAATTCCGGGGCGTCGAGCCGGCGTGTGTAGAGGGAGGGCCCGCGGGCACCGACCACGGGCTTGACGATGGTCCGTCCGACCTGCCGGGTGAAGGCGATGACCTCGTCCCGTGACTGCGAAATCAGGGTTCGCGGCACCCGGAATCCGGACGCGTGCGCCACGGCCAGTTGATACAGCTTGTCGGCGGCCAGGTCGGTCGCGGCGGGAGGCGAAATCCAGTCGCCGTGAAAGGTGGCCGCGAGAATTCCGCCCAGCGCGCCACGGCAGTCGTTGTTGACCAGACTCCACTCATGGACGCTGCCCGCCGCCCCGGTGAGGTCCTGGTCGGCCCTGGCCCGCCGCCACCACAGCAACGACGCCTCCTCCGGAGACACCGGCACGCCCTCGGACGTCAGGACGGTCGCGGCACCGGCGCCATCGGCCGCTTCCTCGCGGTGGGAGCGCCAAGAGAGGCTCTGCCGCCCGCTGATGGTGTCGCATTCCACGATATGAAAAGCGTGACCGCGGCTGCGCACCGCGTGCTGGACCGCGACGGCATGCAGATCGTCATGGAAGGAGACGGCCAGGATCATGCCATGTCGCACGCGTCGCTATGGCTTGCCTCACCGAATTCACAGCCCGATTCGGCGGCCACACCCGCGAGATTGTCGGCGACGATCTCCAGGCCGGTGGTCTGCCGCACCGCCTTTTCCCATGCGCGGAGTTGCTCGGGGGTCTTCAGCCGCACAAAGCCGCTCGGCTGGACCCGGAGGACGACGGGGGGTGGTGTCGTGACGAACTCTTCCGAGTTCTTGTCCAGCGGATCACCGAGGTTGAACTCAGACATCGCTCTCACCTTCGGAACACACATGGATGGGCTTTGCCTCTCCTTCCACTGAACCACCGGTGGGTCGCCCCCGCCTCCCGGGCCGCTGTACCGGCTTTCCGCTATCCGCTATCCGCGTCCCGACGGCACCGGCAGCGGACCGGCCGCGCAGGTCATATCGTGCTCCGGAGCGGCCCCGTCGAGGAGATAGGCGTTCACGAGACCGTCCACACAGGCACTGCCGTTCTGATACTGGCCGTGATCGCCGCCGCCGGTCACGGTGACCAGCCGCGAACCGCGCAGGGCACGGTGTGCCGCGAGCGCGCCCTCGTAGTACGTGGCGGGATCGTGCTCCGAGTTGAGCATCAGCGTGGTCGGCAGGCCCTTGCCGGTGACCCGTACGCGGGGTGCGGCGGGGACCGGCCAGGCCGCGCAGGTCGCCGCGTAGGCGAGTTCGCGCGCCCCGGCGAGCGGATGGGCCGCGGTGTCCTCGCCGCTGCGCCGTATCCAGTAGCCGAGATCGCCGCGCCACGGGGTGTCGTTGCAGGTGACCGAGAAGAAGGTGGCGGCGAACCCCGGGGACAGATAGCTCCCGAAGAGCTTGCCGACGAGGGTGCGCTCGGCCGGTGTGGCGGTCGGCCAGTGGTCGAGGGCGCTGAGCGCGGACGCCAGTTGTGGGAACTGCCGCTGTGCGTTGTAGATGTTCTGGATCGTGGCGTTGTCGAGCTGGTTGGGGCCGATCGTCAGGGATCCGACGGTCAGCGGATGGTCCCGCAGGCTGCGGCGGCGCGCCTCCCAGCGTGCTTTCGCCTCGGCCGCGGTGCGCCCGTAGTGGTACGTGGCGTCGTACCGGGCGATCCAGGGCAGGAAGTCCTGCTCGAAGCGGCGCTGGAAGCTTCTCGGCTGGCCTGCTTCGGCGTTCTGCCAGGTGCCGCTGAAGTCCAGGTTGCTGTCCAGGACGGCGCGCTCGACACGCTGCGGGAACTCCGTCGCGTAGTAGGCGCCGAGCCAGGTCGCGTAGGAGGGCCCGTAATAGGAGATCTTGCGTACGCCGAGCAGGGCACGGAACAGGTCCATGTCGCGCACCGCCTGCTCGGTCGTCAGCCAGGGCACCAGATCACCGCTGCGCCGCAGACAGCCGGCGGCGAGCTGCCGGGAGCGGCCGAGGACGCCGCGCAGCGCCGCGGGCGAGCGGTCACGGAAGTCGTGGGCGTAGAAGTCCTGGAACTCGGCGTCGGTCTGACAGCGCGCGGGTGTGCTGCTGCCGACGCCGCGCTGGTCGAAGCCGACCACGTCGTACGCGGCGCCCACGGCGGGCGAGCGGGCGGCGAAATCCGCGGGCCGGGTCAGCCCCGAGGCTCCCGGGCCGCCCGCCGCCATCATCAGGACCCCGCGCCGCCGGTCGGGGCCGGTCGCCCGGTGCCGGGACACCGCGAGGGTGAGGTCCGCCCCGGTGTCCGGGTGATGCCAGTCCCGCGGCACGGTCATGCGCGCGCACTCCAGGGACGGCTTCCCCGCGCAGGGCTGCCAGTTGAGCTGCTGGTGGCTGTAGCGGGCCGGTACCGGCGACCCGGACCGGTCCGCCGCGCGGGCCGGCGGCGCGGTGGGCAGCGCCGCCGTCAGCAATGCGGCAGCGGCCATTCCCGACAGCGCGGCTCTCGGCCACCGTGGTGTTCTGAACGCGGACATCGATCCTCCCGTCGGCGCGCGGAGTGCGCGGCCACGGCAAGAATCCTCGGCGTCCCGCCGGTCCGCGGTCGATCACACTGGCGCCCGTTCACGGGGTGGCACCAGCACCACCACAGCTCTCCCCGCACGGCAGCACTCGCCGTGTGCGCGCCGCCGCCGTCTCGGTCGTCGTAAGCCGTGGGGCGCGGCGCCGACCGCCTCCCCCGTCCGCCCTCCGGGCCCGGGCGCTGGGGCGTCCGGGGGACCCCGGCCGACGTCCTGCGGCCGTGCGGCGGTCGTGGGCAGTACTGTCAGGGCGGGCATATCGGCAGATATGCGACAGAACAACACCATTGGTGGAGTCTGTATGTCCCCCTCCGTCCCCTCGCGGTCCGCCCGGCGGCGTGCCGCCGGCACCCTGTGCGTGCTGCTGGCCGTCGGCGTCGTCATCACCGGCCTGGTCCAGGCGGCGCCGTCCGCCACGCCCCGGGCGATCGATCCACGGATCGCCGCGGTCATGCGGAAGCCGGACTACCGGCATGCCCAGTGGGGCCTGTTCCGACAGGACCCGCGGACCGGCAAGGTGACCGAGTCCCGCTACGCCGACCAGTTCTTCATCCCCGGTTCGGCGGCCAAGCTCTTCAGCGTCAGCGGGACCTGGCACACCCTCGGCAGCGACCACCGCTTCGTCACGCCGGTCCACGCCGTCGGACAGCGCCGGAACGCGACGCTCAAGGGCGATCTGGACCTGGTGGCGCAGGGCGATCTGACCCTCGGCGGCAGAACCCGCAAGGACGGCACCGTCGCGTTCACCACCATCGACCACACCTACGCCAACGACGTCCCGGGAGCCACCCTCACCCCGGAGAACCCGCTGGCCGGTATCGACCAGCTGGCCCGGCAGGTACGGCAGTCGGGGATCCGCCGGGTCGATGGTGATGTGGTGGTCGACGCGCGGCTGTTCCAGCCGGATCCCGGACTCGATCCGGTCCCCACCCCGCTGATCATCAATGACAACGTCATCGATCTGCTCACCACCCCCGGCGCCGAGGCAGGCACCCCCGCCGGGCTGGAGTGGCGCCCGAAGGTCGCGCCGTACCACGTCACGTCCTCCGTCCGCACGGTCGCGGCAGGCAAACCCTCGGACATCAACGTGAGCAGCTCCCCCGACGGCACCCGCATCCAGCTGTCCGGCACCATCGCCGCCGACTCGGCGCCCGTCCTCCGGGTGTCCGCCGTCAAGGACCCGAACGCCTTCGGCCGCACCGCGCTGATCGAGGCACTACAGCGGGCCGGCGTCGAGGTCCGCGCGAAGGCCGTCGGACGCAACCCCGTCCGCCAGTTGCCGCGCACCTATCAGGGCGCCCCCACCGTGGCCCGCTACACCTCCCCCGCGTACGCCCAGTACGCCGAGCTCATCCTCAAGGTGAGCCACAACCTCGGGGCGAACCTGGGGATCTGCCTGATGGCCACCAGCACCGGAAGCACCAACTGCAACGACGGTTTCCCCGTCCTGGCCAAGTTCCTGGAGCATGCCCAGGTCGACCGCAAGGCCGTACAACTCGCCGACGGCCGCGGCGGCAACCCGGCCGACCGGGCCACCCCGCGTGCCATGGCGCAGATCCTGACGTACTGGCAGCGCACCCCCGAGGCACGGCGCTTCCGCACCTCGCTGCCGATCCTGGGCGTCGACGGGACCCTGGCGGATTCCTGCCGCAGCTGTCCCTCACGGGGCAAGGTCTTCGCCAAGACCGGCACCGCGGCCGGCGGCGACCTTCTCAATGACCGGCTGGCCGTGGGCGCCGAAACCACGGCCGGCTATCTGGAGACCCGCAAGGGCCACTTCGATGTCTTCTTCGCCGGGGTGAACGGCGCCGCCACCCCCACCGCCGACATCACCGGCGTCCTGACCATCGCCAACGATGTGGCCGACGTCGCCGCCTACCTCCAGCAACAGGCCGCCGGCGGGCAGTGACGCTCGTCCACCCCGATCACCGCGCGCGGTATGCCACGGTCCTCGCGCCCGACTGGCATCCCGACCGGGCCACCGAGTTCAACGGGGCCGTGTGGCCGTGCCTGGGCTCCGCCGTGTGGGCCCTGCGCACCACCGCCGGCTTCGAGGAGGCGCTCCGGGCGGCGGTCGACCTCGGTGGTGACACGGACACCGTCGCCGCGGTCACCGGTGGCCTCGCGGGCGCCTACTACGGACTGGACGCCATCCCCGCCCGCTGGACCGCGCGCTTGCACATTCCGCTGCCGGGCTTCGGTGACCGTGTGCTGGACCCGCCCCAGCTTCTCGCGCTCGCACACCGCCTCGCGGCCTGACCCGGTCCCGCCGCGTTCACCGCCCTCTACCTCCCCCGTGGGCCCCGGATCGCCTCCCCCAGCCTTTAATTGGCATCTTGAATACCACTTCTATAGAGTGCTGCTGTGCGACTCACCAAGAGCACCGACATCGCCCTCCGCATCGCCATGCGCCTGGCAGTGCTCGGCGACACAGGCGACGCGCCCACCACCCGGGAGGTGGCGAGCGCGGTCCAGGTTCCGTACACCCATGCCGCCAAGGTGGTCAGCAAGCTCCAGCATCTCGGTGCCGTCGAAGCGCGGCGCGGGCGCGGTGGCGGGCTGGCGCTGACGACGGCGGGGCGCACGGGGTCGCTCGGGCGGCTGGTGCGTGAGCTGGAGGGGGCCGATGACGTCGTGGGGTGCGAGGACGATCCGCCGTGTCCACTGCGTGGCGGCTGCCGGCTGCGCGGTGCGCTGCGGGCGGCACAGGAAGCGTTCTACGCCTCCCTCGATCCGCTCTCCGTCGCCGACTTGGTCGAGACGCCGACCGGGCCGCTGCTACTCAGCCTGACGTCCGCTCCTCCCACGGACTGAGCGCGCGACCCGACCGAGCACGGTCCGGGGCAGCCCCCTCGGGCCAACCTGCCCCCCACACCCCCGATTTCCCATGGCCAAAAATACGCATCTCAGATGCATGTTTACGCCTCCCCCACCCTTCGAGAGTCCGGAGTTACCGATGCTGTCGCCGAAGTCCGCCGAGACCGTACGTGCCACCCTCCCCGCCGTGAGCGGAGCCCTCGACGAGATCACGACGCTCTTCTACGAGAAGCTCTTCGCCGCCCACCCCGAGCTGCTGCGCGACCTCTTCAACCGCGGCAACCAGGCCAACGGCAGTCAGCGGCAGGCCCTCGCCGGATCCATCGCCACCTTCGCGCGCCATCTCCTCGACCACCCGGACAGCCGCCCGGACGCCATGCTCGTGCGGATCGCGCACAAGCACGCCTCCCTCGGAGTGCGCGAGGACCAGTACCCGGTCGTGCGGGAGCACCTCTTCGCGGCCATCGCCGAGGTGCTGGGTGAGGCGGTGACCGACGACGTGGTCCGGGCCTGGGACGAGGTGTACTGGCTGATGGCCCATGCCCTGATCGCTGCCGAGAAGCGGCTCGGGCGGGAGGCGGGCGTGCGCGACGGTGCGGTGTGGCGTCCCTATCGGGTGGCCGGCCGGGTGCAGGAGACCGACGAGGTGGCCACCTTCCTCCTGCGGCCCGCCGACGGCGCTCCCGTACCGGCGTCCCGGCCCGGCCAGTACGTCTCCGTACAGGTCCAACTCCCGGACGGGGCACGGCAGATACGTCAGTACAGCCTGTCCGGGCAGCCGGACGGCGGGCTGCAGATCTCCGTGAAGCGGGTGGCGGCGGGCGGCCCGTCCGGCGCCCCTGCGGGCGAGGTGTCGGGGTATCTGCACACACAGGTGCACGGCGGGGAAACCCTGTACGTGAGCCCGCCGTTCGGCGATGTGGTGCTGCCCGACGACGGCGACGGGCCCCTGCTCCTCGCGTCGGCGGGCATCGGCTGCACCCCGATGGTCGGCATGCTCGCGCACCTCGCCGCCACCGGCTCCCGGCGCCGGATCATCACCGCGCACGCCGACCGCTCCCCCGCCACGCACCCGTTCCGTACGGATCTGCGCCGACTCACCGGCAAGCTCGCCGACGCGACGGCGGAACTCTGGTACGAGGAGGGGGCCGGGGTCGAGGAGGAGGGCGCGGGGCGGGAGACGGGCGGCATGGCTGACGCGGTGGACACAGTGACCGTGCGCTCCGGGCTGATGGATCTGACACGGCTCGCCATTCCGGCCGGGACCACCGTGTATCTGTGCGGCCCTGTGCCGTTCATGAAGGCGGTACGGGCTCAACTGCTGGACTCCGGTGTACCGTCCACGGCGATCCACTACGAGGTCTTCGGCCCGGACCTCGGGCTGTAGGTGCCACACCCCAGGGCATGGGGTCGGTGCTCATGGGGTCGCTCACGGCCATACGTACGGAGCAGCATTGCCAACGGTCGGTGCGGGCAGCAAGATCGAGGAATGACAGCGAACCTGCCTTCCGCGTCGCCGGCCGTGGTCCGGCTGACGCGGTTCACACGGACGGAACTGAGCGACATCGTCGGGGACGGCGAGGACGCCTTCGGGGTCGCCTGGACCGGGCTGACCTGGCGGGCCAAGGAAGAGCACTTCGGCATCAAACGGGACGGCCGTCTCGTGGCACACACGGGCCTGGTGACGGTTCCGCTGTCGATCGGCTCCGTGGAGACCCGGGCGGTCGGCGTCGGCGGGGTGATCGTCGCGCCCGGCCTGCGAGGAGAAGGACTCTCGCGGATCGTCATGACCGCCGCCCTGGAGCACGCCCGCACGATGGGACACGAATACGGCCTCCTCTTCTGTATGCCGCATCTCCTCCCCCTGTACGAGCGGTTCGGCTGGCAGCAGCTCCATGAGGACGTGGAGGTCGAGCAGCCCGAGGAAACCACCGCGATCATGCCGCTGCGGACCATGTGGATCCCGCTCCGCGAGGGGGCGCAGTGGCCGGTGGGACCGGTGCGGCTGCGGTCACTGCCCATGTGAGCGACGGGGGCCGGCCCCCGTGCGGCCGACGGCGTCGTCGGCTCGGGAGTGCCACGGGAGTTCGTATGTGTCCTTCGTCCGCGTGGCCGCCCGGCGCGTCGTTTGGACAGCTCACGGGCCTCCGACACCGTGAAGGCGTGCGCCCTCTCCTCCTTCGCCTCGTCACAGCGACGGCCGTTCTCCTCGCGGTCGGCGGCTGTGTGTCCCTTCCCGCCGACGGCTCCCCGCCCGACCCCGGCCCCGCGTCGGGCGGACGCACGGTCGCCCCGGCCCGGCCCTCGCCGCTGGTGCTGCCCAGCCAGGGGTCGGCGCGGGAGCGGCTGGTGGATGTGGCGTCCGCACGGCGGAAGGCGAAGCGGCCCGCGGCGTCACGGAAGGGGCACGCCGCCCGGCGACACGCCGCGCCGGGGCAGCGGGCGGAACGGCGGCCCGTGGGACGGCCGGTGCCGCAGCCGACGCATTCGGTGGCGTCGAGGCCGCGTCCGGTGCCGGCGCGCACGGCGCCGGGGCAGCGGCATCATGTGGCGACGCCGCCGCGTGCGCACCGGCGGCCGCCGCGGCCCCGCTCGACCATCGATCCCGGTGTGGTGTGCCGGATGGCGGCCGGCCGGGTCCGGGGGGATCTGCTGCGGCTGTGTCATCGGACGTACGGACGCTGAGGCGGCAGGGACGCTGAGCGGTACGGACGCCGGGTCGGTACGGACACCGAGGAGGCGGTGCGGCCGCCGGATCGGTCCCGCCGTGCCGGCCGGTGAGCGTCAGGAGCGGGAGTCGGCGCGGGGTACCCAGCCGTTGTCGGCGCCGGTGTGGATCAGGTCCTGGGCGTAGCGCCAGAGGTCCGCGGAGGCGTCTTTGATCACGGACTTGCGGGCGAGTACGTCGTCCTCCGTGACGCCGGGGGTGCGCCAGGTCCCGCCGCGGTTGCCGTAGTTGAGCAGCAGCGGCTGGAGCCGGTCCATGGCCTTGGCGAAACGTGCCTCGGGGGTGACCCGGGCCTCGAACTCGTCCCACAGGGCCCGGAAATGCTCCCGCTGGTCGTCGGGCAGCAGCGCGAAGAGCTGGTCCGCCGCCTGCTGTTCCCGTTCCTCCTGGTCAGCGGCGGCCGCGGTGTCGTACAGGAAGGTGTCTCCGGCGTAGATCTCCACCAGGTCGTGCCCGACGACCAGGGCGAGCACCTTGCTGGTGTCGACGGGTTCGTCCGCGTACTCCGTGAGCACCAGGGTCATCAGCGCGAGGTGCCACGAGTGCTCGGCGTCGTTCTCCCTGCGGTCCGCGCTCAGCAGCGGACTGCGCCGGAAGACGTTCTTGAGCCGGTCGGCCTCGATGATGAACTCGATCTGGCGGCGCAGCCGTTCGGGGGTGCCGTCGGGCTGCCGGACGGACTGGGCGAGCAGGGGGATGTCCTGGTCATCGTCGTGCGGCATGGCGGGCTCCTTGGAGGCGTGCGGGACGCGGCGGTCAGCGGTGGAGGTATTGCAGTACGACGCCGGCCATCAGCAAGAACGTCGTCACCCAGAGCGCGGGATGCGGCCGCCGGCGGCCGATGATGCTCGCGGCCACGCTCACCACGAAGGCCGCGGCCATCGCCTGGTCGATCGCGAGGGTGGCGACGGTGACGGCCACGGCGGTCACCGTGACGGTCACGCCCAGGCGGTCGGTGCCCCCCGGCGGGCGGGTGGTCAGCATCTTGACCGCCACGAAGACCAAGGCGCCCGTGGTGGCCTCCACCGGGACATGGACCAGGACCGGGCCGAGGAACAGGCAGGAGAACAGAAGCAGTCCGGTGACCACCGCCGCGATCCCGGTCCGGGCACCGGCGCGGATTCCGACCGCGCTCTCCACGAACGCCACGAAGCTGGACGATCCCACGGCGGACCCGGCAACGGTGGCCCCGGCGTCGACCAGCAGCGCCTCGCGCATCCCGGGAACCCGGCCCTGGTCATCCTGCAACGGGGTATGCGCCGAGAGGCCCACCACTTTCGCGATGCTGCCGAAGAAGTCGAGGGCGAACAGGACGAGGATGACGCTCCATGCCCGGGGATCGGCGAGGACGGTGAGGTCGAAGCGGAAGAGCGCCGCGCCGCTTCCGTGGATGCCGTCATGAACCGCGTCGGCGCGGACGCCCGCGACGGCGCAGTACAGCGCGGCGGCCGCGATACCGCCCAGGACGGCCGCGGCCCGCGCGCCGAGCCGGTCCAGGACCAGGGCGACCGCGAGGCCGAGGTACAGCGCCACGGCGGGTGGTCCCGTCCAGTCGCCCAGGCCGGACAGCCGCCCGTCGGAGGTGCGGACGAGGTGCGCGATCTGTAGCCCCACCAGGCCGATGAACGCGCCGACCGCGGCGGCGAGGGCCGACCGCAGCTCCGGCGGGATGGCGTTGATCACCGCCGCGCGCAGCCGCAGCAGCGACACCGCCAGCATCGCCACTCCGGACCAGAACACCATGCCCAGCGCCTGGGGCCAGGTGTAGGCGAGGGTGCCGACCACGGAGAAGGCGACCATCGCGTTCATCTCCATGCCCGGTGCCACCGCGAACGGGAGCCGGGCCCACAGCCCCATGGCCAGGGTGGCGAGGCCGCCGACCGCCGCCGTCGCGACGAAGGCGGCGGAGTGCGGGATGCCTCCCTGGGCGAGGACGGCGGGGTTGACGACCACGATGTAGGAGAGCGCCAGGAACGTCGATATCCCGGCGACGATCTCACGGCGCCAGGTCGAGCCGCGCGCGCTCAGGGAGAAGTAGCGGTCGACGGCTCCGGGCCCGGCCGTGGCGTGGCGCCGGAGCAGTTCCGGGTCGCGCCCCGGGCTTTCCGGCGTGGTCACGCCGGGGTCCCCCGGGGCGGTGAGGCGGGCGCCACCGGGCTGATGGTGTCGCCGACATCGCCCAGCACGAGCTCTTCGGGGGCGTCCGGCCGCACGGCGTAGAACTTTCCGTTCAGCGCGCCCGACACATGGCCGACGTGAAGGGTCAGCGACACCTGGAGCAGCTCGGCGTAGCGCGCCAGGGCGAGTGCGCCCTGCTGGGTGGAGTGGCAGGTGAAGATCTCGACGTCGGCACCGGGCCGGACGGTCAGCTGCATGAGGGCCATGAGGGTCACCCCGCTGGCCACCACACCGTCGATGATCACCAGCCGGTCGGCCTGCGAGGGCAGCCATTCGTCCACCCCGACGAGCAGTCCGCCGCCCACCGGCATCCGCTTGGCCTGGGGCGTCCAGCCCTGGCGCTGGGGCATGACACCGAGTCGTTCGGCGAGTATGCGGCCTTCGCGTTCCGGCGCTATGACGGTCGTTCCCCATGCGGAGGCGCGGTGGGCGGGCGGGACGGGCAGCATGCCGTAGATGTCGAGCAGCGCCTGGAGGTAGCGGGTGCGGTCGGCGTCCTGCTGGCGGGGGAGGTTGGCGACGGTCGTGACGGTGGCCATCCGCTCGGTCACGTCGGGGCGGGCAGCGGAGGCGACTTTGACGTTCTCCGGCAGCGGCCCCGGGGTGTGCAGCGCGTCCAGCAGCTCCGGACCGAAGTGGACCAAGTGGCTGAAGTAGGTGTCGTGTTCCTTCTCGAAGTCGTCCACCGTGCGCCGGGCGTCCGGCGGGAGTCCGGGCCTGTCGAGCAAGCGAGCGGTGTTCATCGATGACCTCCGGTCCGTGGCTCGAAAGAGGGGTCGTGCGGGGAGACGGGGGCGGGCGTGGGCCCGGTACGCGGCAGGCGGAGGAGCGCCACGGGCGCGGCGGCCGCGGCGATGACCGCGGTGGCGCAGAAGGTCCACACGAAGTCCCCGGCCATCGGATGCTCCCCGTGGAGGAGGACCAGCAGTGCCAGGCCGAGGGAGCCGCCGAGGTACTGCGCCGTGGTGACCAGGGCGCTCCCGGTGCCGTTGCTCTCCGGCGGGAGGTCGCGGGTGCCCGTGATGAACATGCCGGTGAACGCCATGCCCTGGCCGAAGCCGCTGAGCAGCAGCCCCGGCAGGATGCCCGCCGGGTAGCCGCCCCGGGTGCCGACGGCCAGCGCGAGCACCACCAGTCCGGCCGCTCCGGTGAGGTAGGCGAGGGACAGCAGCCGCCCCAGCGGCAGTCGGCCCGCCAGCCGGCCGGCGACCGTGTTGCCCACCACGATGGTCCCGGCCAGCGGCAGGAAGGCCATGCCCGCGGCGAGCGCGCTGTAGTCCCGGACGTCCTGGAGGTAGAGGGTGACGAGGTAGAACTCGGCGCCGAAGCTCGCCATGTACAACGCCGCGACCAGGCAGGCCACTTGGAGGGCCCGTACGCCGAGCAGGGCGCGGGGCACCAGCGGCCGGCGCCGGCTGCGGATGAGGACGCCGCCGGCGAGCGATGCCACCACCAGCGCGGTGGCGACGACGGGCAGGGAGGGGTGGGCGCGGGAGAGTTCGGTGCAGGCCAGGACGACGGCGACGACCGCGGCGCAGGCGGAGAGGGTGGCCGCGGTGGCGAGCGGGGCCCGTTCCGTATGTGTGGTGGAGCGGACCGCTCGTCCGGCGGCGAGCAGACAGACCGTCACGATGGGGAGGTTGATCCAGAAGATCCACTGCCAGGAGGCCACTTCGAGGATGCCGCCCCCGGCCGTGACACCGAGGGCGAGTCCGACCGCGCCCGTGGTCCCCCACACGCTCACCGCCCGGTCCCGTTCCGGCCCCGACGGGTAGGCGGAACTGAGCAGCCCCAGCGTCGCCGGCACCAGCAGGGCGGCCGCCACCCCCTGCCCGACGCGCGCCGCGATGAGGGGGGCGGCGGACGACGAGAGCGCGGCGCCGACCGAGGACGCGGCGAACAGCAGCTGGGCGGTGAGGAAGACCCGGCCGGGCCCGAAGACATCGGCCAACTGTCCGCCCAGCAGCAGGAATCCGGCGAAGAAGATGGCGTAGGCGCTGACGATCCACTGAAGCGCGACCGCGGAGAAGTGCAGGCTTCCGCCGATGTCGGGGAGCGCGACGTAGATGATGGAGAAGTCGAGCGCCACCAGCAGCTGTGCCCCGGCCAGTGCCGTGAGTAAGCGGGCACCCGGAGTCGGTACGGGAGAAGCGGGCACGGTCGGTCAGCCTCCGTAGGTCAACAGGTCAGCCCAGCGCGGCGAGCGCCTTCAGGAACACATCCCAGAACCGTTCGGTGTCCAGATGCGTCGCCACCAGGGCATTGGGGGCTCTCCCCGTCACACCGTAGAGGTCGATGACGGTCGCGCCACGGGTGAACTCGCCACGCAATTCGATCGAGACGGGGGCCTCGACGCAGTCCACCAGGCTCGGGTCGAGCACCCGGGCGATGGCCACGGGGTCGTGCAGGGGCGCGTCGGGCAGATCCCAGATCTGGTCGTAGGTACGGGAACGGAAGGCGAGGAGGGCCGCGGACACCTCGCTGATGTGGGTGCCGACATCGAGGATGCGGTCCAGCACCTCGCGGGTGACCGGGGCCTGGTGGGTGACGTTGAGGCCGCAGTAGGTGAGGGGGACTCCGGTGGCGAGTACTTCGTGGGCGGCCTCGGGGTCGACCAGGATGTTGTACTCGGAGTAGGGCAGGGTGTTGCCGCGGTGGGTGGCCCCTCCCATGCAGACGATCTCCTTGATCTTCGCCTTGTCCTCCGGGTGCAGGGCGAGGAGTCCGGCGATATTCGTCTGCGGTCCGGTGACCACCAGGGTGACGGGTTCGGGACTGTCGGCCAGGATGCCGTGGATCAGGTCCACGGCGTGCGCGGAGTGCAGCGGCACCTCCGGTTCGGGGAAGTCCCAGCCGTCCAGGCCGGTTTCGCCGTGCACATCGTCGCCGATCAGCAGCATGCCGGTGAGCGGCTTGGGATATCCGGCGGCGACGGGGACGTCGAATGCCTTGGCGAGGGCGCACATCCGCCGCGCGTTGAGCGCGGTCTTCGCCACGGTCTGGTTGCCCGCGCTGGTGGTGACGGCCTTCAGCTCCACGCGGGGGTCGCCGACGGCGAGCAGGATGGCCATCGCGTCGTCGTGGCCGGGGTCGCAGTCCAGGATGATGGGGGTGGGCATGCGGGGCTCCCTGGTGGGTGGGTCGGGAAACGTGCGGCGGGTCGACGGGTCGACGGGGCATGGTGCCGGGCGGGGTGCGGGCGCCCGGTCCGTCACGCGGGACCGGCGAGGGCCCGGTAGTAGGCCAGGTGGTGCCGGCCGGCGGTGGCGAAGCCGTCCCGGAGGTGCTGGGCCAGGGCGCGGTCCGCGGTGGTCGGTGCGACGGCCGGCCGGTCCACCGCTTCCCGGAGCGCCTCGGTCAGCGCCCGGACATCGCCCGCCGGGACGAGGGTGGCGGCCGAGTAATCGCCCAGCAGCAGCGGCAGGTTGCCCGAGTCACTGGCGATGATGCGGCGGCCGCAGATGACGGCCTGGGCGACGGACAGCGAGAACGGCTCGCCGTGGGCGCCGCGGTCGATGGTCGGGTGGATGACGAGGTCGCTGGCGCGGATCGCGGCCCAGCTCTGCTCGGGCCGGTAGTGGGTGAAGTGCACCCGCCCCTTCTCCTGCCAGACCGCGGCCCGTTCCAGGAGGGCGTCGGGGATGCCGGGCGGCCAGATGAGGTGCTGGGTTCCCGCGTGCACGAAGTGCAGATCGGCGCCTTCGTCCAGCAGCGTCAGGGACGCCTCCAGGCTCAGGTGGGAGCCCTTCCACCGGGTCATCCGGCTGGGTTGCAGCACGGTGGTGCCGCCCGCTCCGCCGGGGAGCCGGAAGGGGGCTTCGATCAGCGACAGCGCCAGGGGCAGGGTGGTGACCTCGGCCGCGGGCAGTCTGCGCCGGACCTCGCCGGCCACGAACGCGGAGTGCACGACGAGCGGGCCGGGGAGCCCGGCGAGGAACGCCCACCGCTCCGGCTGTTCGTCGATGTTGTGCAGATCGAAGACGAAGCGGCCGGGCCAGCGGCATTCCCGCAGCCGCGCCACGAGGGCGGTCACGACGTCGGGCTTGTGCCACTGCGGGTTGTGCCAGTGCACGACGTCGGCGCTCAGGCACCGCTCGGCGAGCGCGGCGATACCGGCCGGGTCGAACGGGACCTCGATGTCGAGGGCCGGGTCATAGTCGCAGTCCGGTGACCGCGGGGTGCCGACGACGGCCCGGACGTCGCACGGCAGGGCGCCGAGCTGGCCGACGACCGCCCGCAGATGGGTCTCTACGCCGCCGGTGACCGGTAGTCCGGTCCAGTGGACATGGACGATGCGCACCGCGCGTCAGCCCTCCTCGGTCATCGGGACGTCCTCGGCCAGCCGGAACCCCATCGCGTACAGCGAGCGCGGGTAGGGGCCGTGCCGGCGCTGGCACCGGGCAAGATCCCGGAACCGGTTGAAGGCCCCGCCCCGGGCGATGCGGTAGGCACCGAGCCGCAGATACAGGTCGTCCCGCACCACCTCCCCTCCCGGGTAGGGCTCGTAGGTGCTGCTGGTGTACTCCTCGACATTGCCGGCCAGGTCCAGGGCACCGCACCACGACCGGCCGCCGGGGAAGGCCCCGACCGGGCTGCTCATCAGCAGGCCCGTCTCCAGTGTGTTGGCCGCGGCGGCGTCCCAGGTGTCCCCCCAGGGGTGCCGCAGCCCGTCCGGCCCGCCCGCGGCGTACTCCCATTCCTGCTCGGTGGGCAGCCGGAAGCGGCGGCCGGTCCGCCGGCTCAGCCAGTCCGCGTACCAGTCGGCGGCCTCCGCGGTGACCGTGTAGACGGGGTGGTTGGCGGCGGCGGGGTCGTAGCGTCCGTAGTTCCAGTTGCTCGGCAGCCCGGCGTGGCCGGTGTCCTTGAGGAAGACCGCGAACTCCTCGTTGGTGACGGGGTACTTGGCGAGGTGGAAGGCCGCGATCTCCACCGTGTGCCGTGGGCATTCCTTCGCCACCCAGGACCGCTGCACACCGAACCGGGCGGAGTCGGCATGCAGGGCGTCGACCGCGCTCTCGGGTGTGCCGATGAGCGCCCGGCCCGCGGGGACGGGCAGCATGTCCGGGGCGTCCCAGCGGGTCCGCGGGTCGCCCGTGAGAGCCAGTGCGGTGCCCGCGGCCAGGCGCGCTTCGAGGGTGAGGGACGGATCCTCGACCAGGGCGGCGAGTTGCTCGGCCGGGCGGCCGGCCAGCCGCGGGAAGTCCGCCAGGCGCTCGGCCCTCGGTTCCACATAGCCTTCCGGCAGCCCCATGGCCGCTCGGTCGGTCAGGGCGTTGATATCGGCGTCGACCAGGTTCCTGTGCACGATGTGGGACATGTCGCTCCTACCTCCTGCGGACGGAATCCGGCTCCAGTACGGTGCGTACGTCCTCGCCGACCCGGCGCACGCCGAGGACGCGGAAGCCCGGGGCCCCGGCGCAGGAAGGGACGTCGAGGCCGCGGACCGCGGGGGCGCCGTCCTGGCCGAGCAGCCGGGGGGCGCTGTACCAGATCACCCGGTCCACCAGCCCCTCGCCGAGCAGGGCACCGGCCAGCGTGGCCCCGCCCTCGACGAGCAGCGACCGGATGCCCCGGTCGTACAGCGCGTGCAGGGCCTCGGTGAGATAGCGCGGTCCGGGGCCGATGGTGACCGGCTCGGCCGACCCGAGTGCGTGGTCCGCCGCGGGGCGGGTGGTGAGGATCCAGGTGGGGGCCGCTCCGTCGGAGGCGAGCCGGGAACGGGCGGGGGTGCGCAGCCGGCGGTCGAAGACCACCCGGACCGACTGCCGGGCGCCCGGGCGGCCGGCGACGGTGCGTGCGGTGAGGGCGGGGTCGTCGGCCAGGACGGTGCTGCTGCCGACGGCGATCGCGTCGACCCGGGCCCGCAGCCGGTGGGTGTCGCGGCGGGCGTGCGGGCCGGTGATCCAGCGGCTGGATCCGTCGCGTGCGGCGATCCGCCCGTCGAGGGTGGTGGCGAGTTTGAGGGTGATATGCGGCCGCCGGGTGACCACGGCGGTCAGCCAGGCGTGATTGGCTTCCGCGGCCTGCTCCGCGAGCAGCCCGGAGCGCACCTCGACTCCGGAGCGGCGCAGTGCCGTGACGCCCTCGCCGGAGAGGGTGGGGTCGGGTACGGCGTAGATCACCCGGCGGATTCCGGCCTGGAGCAGTGCCTGGGTGCAGGGGCCGGTACGGCCCTGCCGGCTGCACGGTTCGAGGGTGACCAGGGCGGTGCCGCCCTCGGCGCGGGCGCCCGCGGCGCGCAGTGCGTGGACCTCGGCGTGCGGGCCCCCGGCCTTCCGGTGCCACCCCTCCCCCGCCGTCCGGCCGTTGGGGTCGAGGATCACCGCCCCGACGGCCGGGTTCGGTGCCACCGTGCCGAGCCCGCGCCGGGCCAGCGTCACGGCGCGGCGCATCGCGGCCCGCTCGCTGTCGGAGAAGGCCCGGCCGGCCTCGGAACCGTCCGGGGTCACTGCGGCACCTGCCCCGGCAGAGCCGCCCGGAGGTCGGTGACCTGCTGTGCCGTGCCCAGCGCGTCGAGATGGCCCATCAGCCGGTCCTTGACTTCCAGATAGGCCTCGTTGAACGGGGTGCGGAAACCGCCGAGCGGCACCCGGTCCTCGACCACCGTTCCCTGTGCGGCGAGCTGGGCGACCTTCTCCGGGTTGTTCGTCATCAGGCGTACCCGGGTGATGCCCAGGTGCCGCAGGCAGTCGGCGGCCATCCGGAAGTCCCGGCTCTCCGCGGGGAAGCCGAGGGCGAGGTTGGCGCTGATGGTGTCGTGCCCCACCGACTGGAGCGCATAGGCACGGATCTTGTTCGCCAGCCCGATGCCGCGCCCTTCCTGCCGGAGCATATAGACGAGCACCCCGTTGTACGACCGGACGATGGCGGCCAGCGCGGCGGAGAGCTGGGGCCCGCAGTCGCACTTCTCGGAGCCGAGTACATCGCCGGTGAAGCAGGCACTGTGGATGCGCACGATCGGCGGGGCTGCGGATTCGCTGCGTGGTGCGAGGGTCCGCAGGGTGACCACTTCTTCCGTCTCCCGGCCGTCCGCGCCGACCTGCCCGAAGACGGTCAGCTGCATCAGGGTGGCGCCGACCGGGACCGGGGCGCTCGCGAGGCGGACCACCACCGCCTCATCGGATGTCGTCATCGGGCGGCCCCTACCGGTTCCGGGCGGACGGCACGGCGGTGGCCGCCTCGACGCAGTAGACCCGGCCGTCGTAGGAGGAGGCCAGGAACCGGCCTGGTGAGCCGGCCGGGGCCAGTGCCGAGATCCCGGCGGTCGTGGGCCGTTCGTCGCACACCCAGGTGCCGGCCGCGGGGTCGTGGACGGCGACCCGTCCGTGGTAGCCGCCCGTCGCGATCAGTCCGGTGTGCGGGTCGACCGCGACGCACTTGATGCTGTTGCGGTGCGGGGTCGTCACCACGGCCTGTTCCTCACCGGCGGCGGTCCAGATCCGGAGCGTCAGATCGCGGCCCACGCTGACGAAGCGGCCGTCGGGCAAGGCGTCCGCGGCGTTGGCTATACGGGCGTGTGCCGCTTCGTTCGCGGCCAGGAGCTTCAGGTCCGGCAGGGCGTGCCATCTCGCGGCGCCGGTGGCACACACGCTGAAGAGCACCTCTCCCTGGACGGCGATCCCCTTGACGGCGTTGTCCTGGATGCGCTGCACATCGACCAGCTTCAGTCCGGTGCCGTCCGCATCCCGCAGGACCAGGGCCTCACCGGTGTAGGTGCCGACGATCAGCGTCTCGCCGTCCGAAGTGGTGTGGACGGCGGCGCAGTTGAGCGGGGAGCGGTGCCGGTACAGCAGGGCGCCGGTGGTCGCGTCGTAGAGGGCGCCGAGCTGGCCGCCGCTCACGACGGTGCCCGCGACGGCGGTGACGAAGTTGCAGCAGCTGCCGAGTTCGGCGACCACCTCGCCGTCCCGCCGGACCGTGCCACTGTCGCCCACCGTGAACCGTCCCGTGGGGGTGCTCGCGACCGCGTTCAGTCCCGGTGTGGGCTCGACGGCGGTCAGGTCCCAGGTCCCGCCGTCCCGGTCGAAGACCGCGTAACTCGACCCGAAGGTGCCGAAGACCCAGCGGGTGGCGCTCAGTTTGGCGCAGGAGCGCAGCCAGACGTCGGCCGGCACCTCACTCGACAGCAGATGCGCCGGGTCCCCGCCCTGGTCCAGGCGCCACAGCCGTACGGTGCGGTCGTAGCTGGAGCTGAGGAGGATGCCGGCCTCGGCGTCGTACGCGAGCCGTTTGATGCCGGCGTCGTGCACCCGGTGGCGCCGGGTCCCGGACGGGTCGATCAGGATCAGCTCGCCCTCGTCGTTACCGAGCGCGAAGCTGTCCACACCCAGCACCGCGACGGTGTCCGTTTCGACGTCCCCGAGGTCGATGGTGCGCAACAGGGTGCCGTCGGCGCTGTCCCATCGGCGGACCGTTCCGTCGTCGCTGGTGGTCACCAACTCGGTGCCGTTCCGCACCCATTCGACGGACAGCACGTCCGCCTCATGCCCTTCCAGCCGGTGGATCAGCCGCCCGTCCAGGTCGTAGATGCGGGCGACGTGATCGCGGGAGGCCGTCGCCACCCGGGTTTCGTCGGGGGAGATCACGGTCATCTCCACGTCGTCCTTCTGGTCCGTGAGCACCGTGATGAGACGCAGATCGGGCACGGACCATAAGCGGGCGGAATAGTCGCTGCTCGACGTCACCACGATCCGGCCGGACGCGGAGAACCGGCACTGGTTGGCGAGGTGGTCGTGGCGCGCCTCGGTGATGGCGGTGTGAGTCACCGCATTCCAGAGAATTACCCGGTTGTCATAGCCGGCGGTCACCACCAGATCGCCATGTGCGTCGATTCCACTGATCGGCGAAGTGTGCTTGATCATGCATTCTCCTCGTCGTTACGTATCCGACCCGCAATGGGGCATGCCGGTGCGCCCGTGCGGTGATAGGGCACCACAGCGGATGGTGGGCGATAACGCCGAATGACCAGCCGGCGAGACTCACGCCAACGAAAAAGAAATCAGAATCGACCAGCGAATAAATGAGGCCCATTCCGGGCCGAAGCAGGACACTAGTTTTTGTCACATACCCACGTCAACGGCGATTGGCCAACTGTCTTGATTTCACTGGCTTGCGCCGACGAAAAGCAGCCCCTGAATCACGCCAAGATCTAATAGCCGGGCCCGCCGCCCGCACCGCCCCCGCCTGTACGATCCCGCACCGGCTCGCCCGCACCACGTTGTGCGCCCCTGCCGAAATCCGCTCACCCGCGCCGCACAATCCCGGACGACACACCTCCCACCCACTCCGGAATCCGGCCAATACGGCGGGCCATATTGCTGAACTGCCCGCCGCGTTCTTCCATGAAGAGGAATCGATCTAGGGGGCACAGTGAACGACCTGGACGGCGCACTGAAGTACCTCAGCAACTCCGGCCCCGAGTTCGGCCCCGGAGTGAGCAATCACGGCCCCATGGCGGCGGAAGCCCTGGGACAGCTCGGGCACACCGCGGCGATCGGGGCCTGGGTGAGCTCGTACCGGAAGGTGCTCTACGAGGACACCTATGGACGATTCCAAGAGATCACCCACGACAACTGGCGCCCGGCCCTGGGCAATATGCGGCTCCTTGGGGACTGGACCGAATTCTTCCGGCGGGAACTGGACGGCGCCGCCTGGACCGATGTACTCGCCCGCTGGTGGCCCCGGCTGCTGCCGGGCTTCGCCGCGGGGGGCGGCCATGGCGTCATCCGCACCGGGCACGCGGTGCGGATGCTCAAGGAATCCACCGGCCCCTGGCGCATCGAGGAGCTCGCCCGTGGGCTCGGCTACTGGGCCGCCCGCTACCAGGAGCTCCCCGAGGAACCGTCCACCCCGCGCAAACGGGATCTGGCGCAGGCATGGGAGGCGGTCCCCAAGCTGCGCAGCGACCAGGGCATGGGCATGATCTTCCGGATCCGGCTCGAAACGGTCTGGCTCGAACCGGACTTCGCGCCGGCCGTGGATTCCCTGCGCCTCGACGACGACGCCGACCGCGCACTCAGCCGGCTCACCAGGGCCGCCGCCGCAAGCTACCTCACCGACGACCACAAAACCCCGATGGCCTTCGTACACGCCCTCACCACCCCCGCCGCCGTACGCCTCGTGCTCCCGAGCCTGCCCACCGAACTCCACTGGCCCAGCGTCACCGCCGCGGTCCGCTTCTCAGCCGCCATCCGCAGCGCCTACGGCACAGGACAACGCGAGCACCACCCCGAGGAGCCGGCCCAGGACTACGCCACGCTCGCCGAACGCGCCCTGGCAACCGAGGACCCACACGCCATCAAGTACGTGGAGGCCTGCCGCCGGGAGGACCGGCTGAGCCCCGATCCGACATACGCGATCGCCGCGACCGACTGGGTCCGGCGCTGCGAAACCGGATCCTTCTGAAGGTGAGCGGGCGGGGCGCGGCGCCCCGCGCAAGCGGTCCTGGTGGCGGGACGCGGGCCCTCATGGAGAATTTTGGATGCGCCATCCGGTATCACCCCAGGGGCCCCTCTTCGGTGACATGGTGGACGTCCTGGAAGTCCTCGGCGCGACTGGTATGTATGGCGCGCCCCCGCACCCGGTGAAGGACAGCCCAACAACTGGATCACCAAATTCTGCAAATCCTCCTGAACAAGGGACGCCGGCAGCGGTCAGCACTCTCTGCTTTCTCTTATTCCCACCCTGCGGATCACCCCCAACTCAGTGGCGACTAGAGCTACTTCGGAATGACCAGGTGCTATTCCGTCACGTAATATCCCCCATGCAACTCGGCAACACACCCGGCGGGGACAGCCGGATGGGAATTGGCTACGCTTCATTGGGCGGGTGAGAATTCACTCCAGCCCGATCTCCGCCCCGACCGACCGCTCCCGGGCGGCCGCGACGACCAGGGCCGCGGCCGCGGCGTCCTGCACCGCCACCCCGACGGATTTGTAGAGGGTGATCTGCTGGTCCGAGGAGCGGCCCGGCTTGTTTCCGGCGAGGAGTTCGCCCAGCTCGGCGTGCACATGCCCTTCGGTGATGACGCCGTCGCGGAGCGGGCCCAGCAGATCGTTGCTGCCCGCGGGGAAGGGGGCCAGCGCCGCCTGCCGCGACTCGACGCACACCAGCGCTTCGGCGACCGTGGCATCGTCGATCTCCCGGCCGTCGGGGTTGAAGCCCACCGAGGTCACATGCACTCCGGGTGTCAGCCAGGAACGGCGGATGACGGGTTCGACGGAGTGGGTGGTCGCGGCGGCGATGTCGGCACCGTCGAGCGCCTCGGCCCAGGTGGCCGCCGCCTCGACGGGGATCTGGAGTGCGGCGGACAGTTCGTCGGCCAGCGCGGCCGCCTTCGTCCGGTCGCGGCCGGCCACCCGGATCTGCCGGATCGGGCGGACCCGGCACATCGCCTCGGCGTGCGACCGGGCCTGTGCGCCGGTGCCCAGAACGGCCAGCACCGAGGCGTCCTCACGAGCCAGCAGGCGCGCCGAGAGCGCCGAACCGGCGGCGGTCCGGGCCGCGGTGATCGCCGTACCGTCCAGCAGCGCCGTGGGTTCTCCGGTGTGCGGATCGAAGGCGACGATCAGCGCCTGGTGGGTCGGCACGGGGGTCCCGCCGTTCTGCGGGAAGACGGAGACCAGCTTGCTCATCAGCACTCCGGCCGACGGAACATGGCCGGGCATGGCCGCCAGGAAGGCGTCCCGCTCGGGTACCGTCACGGCGACACGGTCCGGGGCAGAAGCACGGCCCGCACTGAGATCCGTCATCGCCGACGCCAGCGCGTCGATCAGCGCGTCCATTTCGAGCAGCGCCTCGACCTGCGAACGCCCCAGTACCAGCATCCGGCTCCACCTCCTGATCAGAGCTGCCCGACCGACTCCGCCGGGCCGAGGAACCGACCGTAGTCCCTTCGCGCGCTCCCGTCTGCGCGCAGGCGCCCCGGGTGCTGACCCGGTTCCGTGGCGTGGAACCACTCTACCTCTCCCCCAGCGACCAACTCCCTCAGGGAGTGCCCCCCAGCAGGGCCGCGAGGGCCGGGACATCGACGGGCCGGGTGGTGTCCACGCGGTGGACCGTGCCCAGGCCGAGCGGTTCGGCTCCGACGGCCCATACGTCCCAGTCGCCGTCGTGGGCGCCGGAGCTTTCGCGGTGCACCGGGTGCCGGCCGGCGGCCCTTGCGGCGAAGCGGGCACGGGCCACCTCCAGCGGTACGTCGCACCACACCTCGGTCACCGCCGTCACCCCCGCCCGCCGCAGACCGGCCCGGACGACGGGACGCAGCGGCGCCGGCCACGGAGACTCCAGGACGGCCGCGCCCCGGGCGTCGGCGAGGAGCGTCCACAGGCTCTCGCCCGCTGCGGCGCCCAGGATCCGGCTCCACTCACGAGGGGTGCACGCGTGGGGACGTACCGCTGCGAGGGTGTCCGCCAGGGTCTCCTTGACCGCGTCCTTGCTGAAGAGCGGGAGCGTCAGGGCGTCCGCCAGTGCCCGCGCAAGCGTCGTCTTTCCGGCTCCGGGCAGGCCGTTGACGAGGACGGTGACCATGACGCCAACCTAGCGGCCCACACCGCGCGACACCGGTGAGTCACCGCCCGCCACCCAAAGCAACCGGGCCGATTTGCCGTGACCTGAGGTAAATTTTATTTATGCCGCTTTTATCTGTATCCACTGCGCGCTCGTCACGGCGCCGTCGGGGAGCGCCCCTTCACGAGCCGCGGAGCTCGGAGAGGAGATGTGGACCCCATGCGGGCACAGCAGGTGAGGCGCTCCTTCGCGGCGGCCCTGGCCGGCGCGCTGCTGGCCGGTGGAGCCGCCGTCGGGACCGCGGGCATGTCGGCGGCGGCGACGCCCGCCGCACCGGACACGGCCACCGCGGCCGGACAGCAGATTCATGCCAAGTGCAGCTGGCACCCCGGCCACTGGACCAAGCACTGGCACCAGGGGCACTGGGAGTACCGGTGGCACTCGGGCTGGTACGACGGCCACCACCACTGGCACAAGGGCCACTGGAGCAAGCACTGGCACCCCGGCCACTGGGAGAAGCAGTGGCACAGGGGGCACTACAGCTGTAACCGCTGAGGCGCCCTGCGGGGGCGGCCGTTCAGGCCGGGGCCAGGGTGCAGGGGTGGCTCAGGAAGTTGCCGAGCCGGCCCTCGGTGTCGCCGTTCTTGTAGGCGTGGGCCTCACCGGTCAGCGCGCCGTCGGCGAGCCGGAGGGCCAGTCCCAGCTCCGGGCTGCTGATCCGGGCGTCGGTGGTCGGTAGCTGCAACGGGAAGGAGGCGCGCAGGTCCCAGGCCTCCGTGGCGGTCGCCGGGGCGGTGGCGCGCACGCCGTCCAGCCGGAGGGTGACCTGACGGTCCGGCAGCACGCGGAGGGTGAGCGGCACGTCCCGTTCGGGTGCGCTGATCCGGCCCGTCCAGTCGCCCTCCGGCAGCGTCATCGGGCGTGCCGGATCGGCGATCAGGGGTGTGATCGACTCGGGGGTGCAGTCCGGGGCCAGTTCATCCAGCACGTACCGGAGGATCGCGTCGCGGGCCGCCTTGTTGGTGGAGTTGGTGAGCACCACGACGGAGAGCTGCCGCTCGGGTACGGCGACGGCCATCGCGGCCACGCCGGGCCCGCCACCGCCGTGGCTCTGCACCAGCGGCCCGTCGCCCGAGGACAGGCACCAGCCGAGCCCGTACCCCAGATGCTCGTTGACCGGCAGTGCGTGCCGTACGGCCGCCGCGGTCTCCGGCTTCAGCAGCCGGTCGTACGACTGGGCGAACAGCGCCAGCTCACCGGCCGGGGCCCAGCCGAGGGTGGCGCCCGGGTGGCTGCAACCGTAGTCGGGGTAGGCACGGCCGTCGGGCGTGTACCTCTGCGCCGACGGTGCCGGGCCCGGGTACACCCGCGCGAGGTCGCAGGCGGTGAGCCCGAGCGGCGCGAAGACCCGTTCGCGGACGCAGGCGCCCAGTTCCTGGCCGGTGGCCTGTTCCAGCAGCCGGCCGAGGAGGCGGTAGCCGAGGTTGGCATAGCCGAAGCCGGTGCCCGGCGCGCGGTAGGGCACGGCGTAGCGGTCCGGGTCGGGTATCCGCTCGTTGTCGCCGTAGTCCCAGTCGTAGTACGCGCCCAATCCGCCGCGGTGCTGGAGCAGTTGGCGTGCGGTGGGAGCCGGCCCGCCGTCGGCGCCCGGGAGCGGAACGGGGGCGTCCAGGTCCAGGAGTCCTTCGTCGGCCGCGTGGCAGACGGCGGTTGCGGTGATCGGTTTGGTGATGGACGCCAGCCCATACACCGTGTCCGGCGTGGCCGGGCGGCCGGTGGCGAGATCGGCCGTCCCGTAGGCGGCGGCGTGCACCACCTCGCCGCGTTCGGCCACCGCGAGGGAGACCGACGGACACCCGTGCTCCGCCAGCGCCTCGGCACAGAACTCGCTCAGCCCGTCCAGCATGTCGCCCCTCCCCGTCGCACCCCTCCACATCAGTTCACGGTTGTTCACGGGAGTCAAGAGGCCTGGTCGCAGGGCATCTTGACCACATGCCCTCCCTGCCCCAGGCCGTTCGGGGGGCGTGCCGGGTGCGGTCCGTCGCCGTGGCCGTGCGGGCCGGAATGTGATCGATTCAGGGAGAAATGTGTTCGTTGAGGACGGAGGTGCATTGTGGGCGCGGGATCGGGCACGCGAGGACAGCAGGCGTCCGGGTAAGGAGGCTGCCGAAGCAGCCGGCCGACCCGGTGAAGCCGTGCGCACTGCCCATCAACCGCGCCCCGCCGCGGAGAACGGAGGTTACTCATGGACTGGCGTCACCACGCGGTGTGCCGCGAAGCGGACCCGGAACTGTTCTTTCCCGTCGGCAACACCGGTCCCGCGCTGCTCCAGATCGAGGAGGCCAAGGCCGTCTGCCGGCGCTGCCCGGTGATGGGGCAGTGCCTTCAGTGGGCGCTCGAGTCCCGGCAGGACACGGGTGTCTGGGGCGGTATGAGCGAGGACGAGCGGCGCGCCATGCGGCGCCGGGCCGCTCGGCACCGGGCTCGGCTTGCCTCGGCCTAGGGAGGCCGTGGGGGCACTCGTGCCAACGGGTGCCGCACCGGTACAGCGTCCCCGTACGTGTCAGGGGGCGGCAGCGGCACGAGGTCCGCTGCCGCCCCTTTGTCACGGCACCGGCAAGGAGCCGTAAGCCCGCTCAGCCCTCCGCCCGCTGGGTGACGGGGGCCCCGGTGCGGTCCCCCGGGAACTCGTACCACCGGCGCTGGAGACAGACGTAGCGCGCATCGGCCTCGACGAGCCGGAGGAAGGCGGTGACGGTCTCCTCCAGGCGCGTTTGCAGTGCGGGATCGGCCAGCTGACCGTCCTCGGTGAAGCCCTGGTGGGCCGAGGCCAGGCTGAACATGTCCGGGTAGACGCGGGTACCGAGATGTTCCAGCGGAACCCGTAGCGCCCACAGTCCCCGGTTGCCGCCGACCAGGGACGGGGAGGCGGAGACGAGCAGCGCGTGCTTGGTCTTGAAGGGCTGCGGACGGACCCGGGAGACCCAGTCGATCGCGTTCTTCACCACTCCCGGCACGGAGGCGTTGTACTCGGGCGAGGAGAGCACAAAGGCGTCGCACCGCTCCAGCCGGTCGCGGAGCGCCAGTGCGCCGTCCGGCAGCCCGTGGGTCTCCTCCACATCGCCGTCGTACAGCGGCATATCGAATTCCCGCATCCTGGCGAGATCCACGGTGGCGCCGGCCGCGGTCAGCATCCGGGCCACGAGGGCGGCCAGGCGGGCATTGCTCGATCCGGTGCGCATCGAGGCGCCGAGCACGAGTACGCGCAGCGGGCCGGGGTGTGCGTCCGTGGGCATGATGACGTCCTTCCGTCGCCGGCGGGCCGGTCTCCGCTACAGCAGGTGCTCGATCCTGATCGGCAGTTCCCGTGCCCGGTATCCGGTGGCGTGGAAGACGGCGTTGGCGATGGCCGCCGCGGCGCCGACCATGCCGACTTCGCCGAGGCCCTTGACGCCGAGCGGGTTGACGACGGTGTCCGGCACTTCCACGAACTCGACGGCGACGTCGGGGGCGTCGGCATTGACCGGCACCAGGTACTCGCCGAGGCTCGCGTTCGCCCAGCGGCCGTCGCGGGGGTCGACCATGCTGCCTTCGAGCAGCGCCTGGCCAAGGCCCCAGAGCATGCCGCCGACGACCTGACTGTGGGCCGTCTTGGCATTGAGGACCCGGCCGGGGGCGAAGGCACCGACCATACGGCGCACCCGGACCGTGCCGAGGTCCGGGTCGACGGCGACCTCGGCGAACTGTGCGCCGAAGGTGGCCAGCCCGTACGGGAGATCCTGCGGTGGCGGGCTCCAGCTGCCGAGTGCCTCCAGGTCGGTCATGAAGTGACGCTCCATCAGGGCGCGGTAGCTCTCGCCGGTGTCGGGCCGGTCCCGGAGCTGCATCCGGCCCTCGCGGACGACGACGGTGGCGGGGTCCGCTCGGTGCAGCGGGGAGTCGGGGTCGGCGATCGCCTGCTCGATCATCTGGTCGCGGAGCGTGGTGGCGGCCGTGTACACCGCGGCGCTGATCATTCCGGCGCCGGCCGAGCCGACCGCGGCCGCGACGTTGGGCAGGTCGGTGTCGCCGTACTCGAACCGGACGTTCCGCAGCGCGATGCCCAGGCCGTCAGCGGCGACCTGGGTCATGGCGGTGCCCGCTCCGGTGCCGAACTCCTGGGTGCCGGCCTGCACCACCGCGGTGCCGTCGGCGTAGAGGCGGGCCCGGGCCCGCTGCGGCTGCATGGGGAAGAGCACGGGATAGCCGGCGGTGGCCATGCCTTTGCCGATGAGCCGGTTGCCGTCCCGTTCGGAGCGGGGTTCGGGGTTGCGCGACTGCCAGTCGAAGCGGGCCGCGCCGCGCCGGTAGCACTCCTGCGCACCGTCGCTCGACCAGGGGTGGCCGGTGTGCGGGTCGGCCTCGGCGTGGTTGCGCAGCCGCAGCTGCACCGGGTCGACGCCGATGCGGTGGGCGAGCTCGTCCATCACGCATTCCATCGCGTACATGCCCGTGGTCTCGCCGGGTCCGCGGGTGAAGGTGGGGGTCATGGTGTTGCTGCGGATCAGCCGGTAGACGCCCTCGTAGTGGGGGCAGGCGTAGGCCTGTCCCGCCATGCCGAGCGAGGGTTCGGCCCATTCGTCGAAGGGCGAGGTCAGCGAGAGTTTGTGGTGGCGCAGGGCGGTGAGCCGGCCGTCGTCGGTCGCCCCGAGTTCGATGCGCTGTTCCTGCTCCTCGCGGTGGCCGCAGGAGGTGAACATCTGCTCCCGGGTGAGCGCCAGTTTGACGGGCCGGCCCACCTCCCGCGCGGCCAGCGCCGCCAGGGTGACATGCGGCCAGATCATGGCCTTGCAGCCGAATCCCCCGCCGACGAACGACGCCCGGACCCGCACCTTGGACGGCGGGATGCCCAGCAGTGCGGCCACGGTGTTCTGGGTCGCCACGATGCCCTGGGTGGCGTCGTAGAGGGTGAGCCGGTCGCCGTCCCAGACGGCTGTGGTGGCCGACGGCTCGATGGGGTTGTGGTGGTTGGCCGCGAAATGGAAAGTGGCATCGAGGCGTTGGGCCGCGGCCTTGAAACCGGCCTCGACATCGCCGCGCACAGTGCGTGCGGGAACGAACCCGGCGAAGATCGCCTCGGGTTCATAGGCCTGGTCCCGGCCCTCGTCCAGGGTGGTGACGGACGGACGCCGGTCGTAGTCGACATGGAGCTGCCGGGCCGCGAAGTGGGCACGTTCGAGCGAGTCCGCGATCACCACGGCAACGGGCTGGCCGAAGTAGTGGACGAGGTCGTCCTGAAGGGGGAAGAAGCTCTCCCCCGGGGCGGCATGGCCGGCCAGGGACGGCAGCAGATGGGGGCGGCCGGCGATCTTCGGCAGGTTCTGGTGGGTCAGCACGGCGAGCACACCGTCGGCGCGCTCCGCGGCCTCCGTGCGGATGCCGGTGATCCGTCCGCTGGCCGTACGGGCGCCGACCAGGGCGGCGTACGCGGTATTGGGCAGGGTGATCTCCGCCGAGTAGCGGCCGTGGCCGGTGACTTTGGCGGGACCGTCGACGCGATCGACGGGCCGGCCGATGGCTTCGAGGGTGGCGCCGGTGGTCATGCCGTCCCGCCTCCGGTCGTCGCAACGGTGCGCAGGGCGCGGACGAGGGTCCGCCGGGCGAGTTCCGCTTTGAACGCGTTCATCGGCCGGGTGGTGGCGGGGGCCAGTTCGGCGGTCGCGGCCCGGGTGAACGCGGCGTCGTCGGCGCGCTCGCCCATGAGGACGTCCTCGGCCCGGCGGGCGCGCCACGGCTTGGTGGCCACCCCGCCGAGGGCGAGCCGGACCTCGCGGACCACTCCGTCCTCCAGGGCCAGCGCGGCCGCTGCCGAGGCGAGGGCGAATTCGTAGGACTCGCGGTCCCGCACCTTCAGATACAGCGATCTGCGTGCCATGGAGAGCGCGGGCACCTCGATCGCGGTGATGAGTTCGCCGGGCGTGAGCGGATGTTCGCGCTCGGGCGTATCGCCGGGGAGCAGGAAGAAGTCGTCGACGGGGATGGTGCGGGCGCCGTCCATGCCTTCCACGTGCACCACGGCGTCCAGGGCGACGAGGGCGACGGCCAGGTCGGAGGGGTGGGTGGCGATGCAGTGCTCGCTGGTGCCGAGGATCGCATGACCGCGGTGGACGCCCTCCAGCGCGGAACAGCCGCTCCCCGGAACGCGTTTGTTGCAGGCCGATTCGGGGTCGCGGTAATAGGCGCACCGCACCCGCTGCATCAGGTTCCCGCCCATGGAGGCCATGTGCCGCAACTGGGCGGAGGCCCCGAGCAGCAGTGCCTGGGACAGCATCGGGTAGCGCTCCACGACCGCCGGGTCCTCGGCGACCTCGCTCATCCGGGCCAGCGCGCCGATGAGCAGTCCCCCGTCAGCACGCTCCTCGACGCCGGTCAGCGGCAGCCGGTTGATGTCCACCAGGCGGTGCGGCCGCAGCACATCCAGCCGCAGCAGATCGACTTCCGTGGTGCCGCCCGCGAGGAAGGAACTGCCGGGGTCACTCGTCACCGCCTCGACGGCGCTGTGCACGTCCGTCGCGCGGGTGTAGCTGATGGCACGCACATCACTGTCCTGTCTTCCGGTCCCGCACCTCGCGGATGGCGGAGCGGATGAGGGGATAGGCCGCGCAGCGGCAGATGTTGCCGCTCATCCACTCGGCGATCTCCCCGTCGGTCCCGGCATGTCCTTCGTTCAGCAGCGCGACGGCCGACATGATCTGTCCCGGCGTGCAGTAGCCGCACTGGAAGGCGTCGTGTTCGAGGAAGGCGCGTTGCATCGGGTGCAGCTCATCGCCCTCAGCGAGGCCCTCGATGGTGGTCACCTCCCGGCCTTCGCAGCTGATGGCCAGCGTCAGACAGGACAGCACCCGGCGCCCGTCGACCCAGACCGTGCACGCCCCGCAGGTTCCCTGGTCACAGCCCTTCTTGGTGCCGGTGAGGGCCATCTGCTCGCGCAGCGCGTCCAGCAGGCTCACCCGTGGTTCCAGATGCACGATCCGGGAGACGCCATTGACGTCGAGGGCCACCTTCACGCTGCCCGGCCCGCGCGTCTCCAGAAGGGCGGGCTGGGTGACGGGTATCGGCGCGCCTTTGTCTGCCACGACACTCACCTCGGAGTCGATGCCGTGAGTCCATGCCGTACGTCGAGCGTCCGTCCGGTCGTCCGGGCTCGCAACCGGACGGCGGAGGGGTGCCAGGAGGTGTTCCGGGCGGCGGGCGCCCATGCACGCGCCGGGCCCGCTGCGGGATGCCGCGTCCCCTGCGGGATAATGCGGAGCATGCGGATCTCAGCCAGAGCGGACTATGCCGTGCGTGCCGCGCTGCAACTCGCTGACGCCCGGGACGCGGGGCCGCTCAAGGCGGAGGCCATCGCTCAGGCCCAGGACATTCCGCACAAGTTCCTCGAAGGCATCCTGAACGATATGCGCCGGGGCGGGCTGGTGCAGAGCCGGCGCGGTGGCAACGGCGGCTACCGGCTGGCCAGGCCCGCGGAGGCGATCAGTATCGCGGATATCATCCGGGTCGTGGACGGACCGCTGGTGTCGGTCCGCGGCGTCCGCCCGCCGGAGCTGTCCTACACCGGTCCCGCCCGGTCCCTGCTGCCGCTGTGGATCGCACTGCGGGCGAACGTCCGCGAGATCCTCGACGGCGTGACCCTCGCCGATGTCGCCACCGCCGAGCTGCCGCCGCAGGTGGCGGAGCTGACCGAGAATCCCGAGTCCTGGACGAATCCTTAGGGTCGGCAGTCCGGAGCGAGGCATATCGGAGCGAGGCGCGTCCGGAGCGCCTCCCGGGCCATGCCCCGGATACCAAGACGGACTTGTCCACCCCTTGAACGCCCCTTGATCCGTCCCCGGCCCGGAAGCGATCCTCTTCCCTACCAATCCAGTGGGAAAACTAGGGAAGCCAGGAGGTGGGCGTGCGCGCACCGATGCGTTCCGTCCCGTCGGCCGGTGGCCTGATCAGCCCGCCCGCACCGGACGCGACCGGCCGGACGGGACAGGTCACCATGCCGGAGAAGTCCCCCGCACGCCCCGCTTCCCCGCAGGTCACGTCCTGTACCGACGACGAGATCTGGCTGCGTGTCACCCGGGAGGTCGCCGATGACCTCGCGGTCGACGCCCTGGTCCGCGACCGGGCCGGCAAGCCCCCGTTCGACGAGCTCGCCCGGCTGCGCGAGGCGGGTCTGCCGGCGCTTCTGACACCCCCCGGCCCCGCCGGGCGGGGCACCGGCTGGCGCACCGCCTGCGCGGTCATCCGGGAGATCGCGGCGGCGGACGGTTCCATCGGCGAACTGCTGGGCCGCCACTATGTGTTGTCGTGGAGCGCACGGTTCTTCGGCACGCCGGAACGGGCCGAAGAGCTCGAACTCCGGGCGAGCGCCGAGCAGTGGCTCTGGGGCGGCGGCATCGACCTCCCGGACACCGAGCCGGTGACCGGGCACGGGCTCACCCTCACCCCGGCCGAGGGCGGATACCTCCTCCACGGATGCCGGTCGTTCGCCGCGGGCGTGACCGTCGCCGACCGGCTGGTGCTCGGCGCGGTGCGCACCGATACGGACGAGTCCCTCGTGGTCTGCGTCGACCCGGCCCACCCCGGCGTGGCGGCCGCCCCCGAGCACGACCGCCTCGGCCAGCGGCTCACCGCGGCCGGCCGGATCAGCTTCGACGGCGTCCCGGTCGCCGCGGACCAGGTACTCGGCGCCGTCCCACGCGATGAGCACGCCCTCGCGCCGTTCGCCACGCTCGCCCCGCTGGCGCTCCGGCTCGCCCTCGTCCAGGTCGGTCTGGGCATCGCCGAAGGAGCGCTGGCGGAGGCACGGGACATCACCCGAGCCGGAGCGCGCGGCCGGCCGGCCGACGGGCGGGATGAGGGCGGGTACCCGGAGCGGCCGGGCGCGGACCCCTATCTCCTGCTCGCCTACGGGGAATTGGTGACCGACACCCACACCGCCGCAGCCGTGGTCGAGTCGGCGTCGGAGGCTTTGGCGCGGGGGCTCCTCGCGGGCCCGGATCTCGGGGTCGACCAGCGGGCCGATATCGCGGTGCTGGTCGCCGCCGCCGAGGCCGTCACCAGCCGCTCCGCGATGCGTCTGACCACCCGCGTCCTGGAACTCACCCAGGGCGCCGGCTCCGCTGCCGACCCCCTGGGTTTCGACAGGTTCTGGCGCAACGCCCGCGTCCTGACGGCGCAGGCCTCCCCCACCACCCGGCTCCGCGACATTGGTGACCACTATCTGAACGGGACGCATCCGCCGCTGACCCTGCACGGCTGACCGCGGCGCGCCGCGCGGAGGGAATCGCCCGTTCCGTCGGCGCAGCTTCGGACGGATCGGCGCCGGGTGCTGCTACATCTCGGATGTTCATCCCGTAGCGGGGAAGCCCGTCGGTCCTGTGAGGTGGCGCCTTGTCAGAAAGCCGCAGCGTACCCGTACAGCGGCTCGACAGACGAGCGGAACAGCTCCAGCGCATGCTGTTCGGCGGGGTGTACGGATCGGTGCTGGCCAGCGCGCTGGCCGCCGCACTGGGTAACGAAGGCACGCCGGCGGACCCCGGCCACGACACGCTGTGGGTGGCGGTGACGGCCGTGGCATCGGCGGCGGCACACGGCTACGCGCACTCCATCGCGCACCGGACGAGCGACGGCAAGAAGGTCACCGCGAGCGCGCTGGCTTCGATGGTGACCGAATGGCCGCTGGTGGCCGCGATGGTGCCCACCATCGCCGCGCTGCTCGGCTCCTACTGGGGCTGGTGGGGCGAGGAGGGCGCGATCGATGTCGCGCTGACCGTCAATACGGTGGCACTGTTCGGCTGGGGGTTCTGGGCGGCCCGGGTGGCGGGCCGGCGCTGGGCGGCATCCCTTCGGGTGGGTGGGGTGGATGTGCTGATCGGTCTGCTCATCGTGCTCGCGAACGTGTTGATCCATTAGCCGGACAGCGGCAGGGATACGGGGTGTTGCCCCGGCCCGCCGCCGCTCCGGCCTCAGGGCTCCACGGCGAGCCAGGTGGCGATGGCCTGGGCGATGGGCTGGTCGGTCTCCAGCTGGATGAAGCCGAACTGGCCGCCCTGGTTGCATTCCAGGAACCACCAGGCGCCGTCCGGGTCTTCGGCGAAATCAAAAGCACCGTAGGCAAGTTGCGCGGCACTCATATAGGAATTCACGGCCTGATGGACGGCGTCGGGCACCTCGACGGGCTCCCAGGTGCCCTGGTGGGTGAAGCGGCTGTCGACTTCCTCCGGATCGGCTTTCTTACGGGCGGCGAAGAGATGCTCACCGACACACGTCAGCCGGATATCCGCCTCCTTGGGGATGTGCTGCTGGAGCAGGGTCGGCCCGGCCGCCACCCCGGAGAAGTCCGTGTCCGGGGTGATCCGGGTGGTGGGCAGCACCATCGGAGGGTCACCGGGGTGCTTTCCGCTCACCGATTTCACCACCAGGTCCTGGTGGGCGGCGGCGAACTGCCGGGCCATCGCCGGGAACGTGGTGAGCAGCGTGGCGGGCACCAGGAAGCCGCTGCGGTGGGCGAGCCGGAGCTGCCAGGGCTTGTAGCGCGCCTGTGCGGCCGCGACGGGATGGTTCATCCAGCGCGCCTGGGTGCTGGTCAGCATGCCGTAGAGCGCCTGCTCGGCCTCGGCCGCGATCCAGGCGGACTGTTCCGCGGTGCGGGCCCCGGGGGTACCGGGCCGGCGCACCCATACCGAACGCAGGCTGCCCAGGCTCACCATGCGTTCGCCGGATTTGAGATATCCGTGGAAGTCGTTCTCGGCGTACTCCGCCGACAGGGCGACCCTGCCGGGCAGGTCGGCGGGGTCGAGGCGGACGAGCGGGACACCGAGGTCCTGCAACGTCGCCACCACGATGTCCGCCGTCAAATCTTCCTCGCAGGTCAGGACCAGGACGGTCATGGGCTCAGTCGTCGAAGTGGGTCTTGGAACCGGCGGTGGAGGCGGTGGTGCCGGTCGCCAGCAGTACCGCCCGGCTGCAGGTGGCCGGGCGTCCGTCCGGGAGGACGTTGAGTTGCCGCGTGGCGTCGTAGCTGTACGGCGTACTGGTCGATGACTTCGCCGCCGGACGGGCGTAGCTCAACGCAAACGGTCGCATTCCATCTCCTCAAAGACCGGTTTCCGAGCCCCTGGCGCGGGGCAGGGGTGGAAAGCCCCTTCTTATGACTCTGCACGGAAGACGCGACAATCTGGTCAGTTAGTTGCCTCATTTGCTCGTTTCCAGCGTTCCACTTGACTGAAAAGCGGCGAGCACGTACGCACTGTCTCCGTCATGTGTCACCGAGTAGGCAAGAGACGCAAAAAAGCGTCAGGCCCCGCCCGGGCGGGCGAGGCTGACCGCCCGTCAAAGAACGGTGTACCCGTTCGGGGCGCTACTCCGGGCGCACCCCGCCGATCGCGTGGGGCACAGGGACGCCGTCCAGAAGGGCGGCGACAAGGTCCACAGTCATCCGGTGCCAGTGAGACGCGTCACGCAGCATGGTGTGTCCGCCGCGTGGCATGGCGACCGTATGGGCCCGAGCCCCCGCCTGCCGGGCGCGGTCGGCCAGGAGCCAGGAGCCCTCGGCGTCGGTGACCCGGTCGTCCGCGTCGTGCAGCAGCACCACGGTCCGGTCCCGCAGATGGGCGACGGGTTCGCCGGGCGGGCACCACGGGGCGAGGGCGACGACGCCGCGGACCGCCGGATGGCCGCCGGTGAGCAGGGCGGCCCGGCCGCCCATGGAGTGGCCGACGAGCACGACCGGGAGGTTCGCGGCGTGTGCGGCCAGCTCGTCGAGGGCCTGCCGGGCGTCCCGGGCGGCGTCCGCCCGCGGTCCGTTCCAGCCCCGGCAGCGGTAGCGCACGGACGCGAGAAGCAGCTCCCGTCCGCTCGGGGCCCGGGACACCGCCGAGCGGAAGGGCCGCATGCGCAGCGCGGGGAGGTTGAGCCGCGGCGGCGGGCCGAGGCCGTCGGCCCGCCCTCCGTGCAGCAGGAGCACGGCCGCCCGCGGGGTGTCCGGGGCGCGGTGGATCACCAGCGGCCGGTGCGGGACGCCCCGTGCGCCGCTGCCGGGGGCGGTGGGCCGGGCCGGTCCTGTCGTCATGGGTCGGGGTCCTCCGGGTGGGGTGCCGACGGGGTCGTTCGGGGTGCGGCGGGCCGCTCATCGAGGGATTCGGCGCCCGGGGCGGCGCGGATTGGTGGGGATGTGTTCCGGACCGCAATGCCCGGCGGGCGGCGGTGCGGTGGGCTCCGCTCCGGGGCAGGACGAGCCGGCCGCCGGCCCGTGGTGGCGCCGGCAGCCGGGGTCAGATCCGGTGGGGGCCGGAGGTCACAGCCGGAGGACGGCCAGCGGGGCGGTGGTGGGCCGGCTGGAGCCGCCCTGGGGTTCCGCCGTGACGCCGACGCCGTCCGCGCCCTGGGGGCCGCCGGTCAGCAGCATCGCGCCGGAGGAGCTGCCGGTCCGCACGAGTCCGGCGGGCTCCATCGCGCCGTTGCGGCTGTACCAGAGTTCGTACACCCGCTGACCGGACAGCGCCGGCAGGCCGTGGTAGAGGAAGGCGGTCTGGCCCTTCCGCTGGGAGGCGACGACCGTTCCGCTGCCGCCGCCCTTGAGCGCGGTGGTGTGGAAGGTGGCGTCCGGGGCGGTCATCAGGGCACTGACCGCGGCGGCCTGCTGCTCGGCGCGGGCAGTGCGGGCCCGCTGCTCGTCGGCTTCGTTCCGGGAGTTGACGGCCAGCCCGCCGGCGAGCGCGGCGACGACCAGACAGGCGGCGGCCGCGAGGTACGGCAGCCGGTGCCGCATACCGCGGCGCAGCGGGGCCACGGTCGCGTGGCGCCCCCTCGGCGGCAGCTGCCTGACCTCGGGCAGGGCGGCCATCACCCGGGTGCGCAGCCCGGCCGGGGGCACCTCGGCCACGGCCAGCGCGAGCCGGGCCGCGGTTTCCTGGAGTTCGCGCACTTCCAGGGTGCAGGCCGGGCACTGCGCCAGATGGCGGGTGAACTCGGCGGATTCCTGCTCGGACAGCGCGCCCAGTGCGTAGGCGCCGGTCAGTGTGTGCAGATCGACGGTGCTCATGCCGACACCCCCAGGCAGTCGCGGAGCCGGATGAGTCCGTCCCGCAGTCGTGTCTTGACCGTGCCCAGCGCGGCGCCCAGCAGATCGGCGGTCTCCCGGTAGGTGTAGCCGCGGTAATAGGCGAGTGTCACCGACTCCCTTTGCAGGTCGGTGAGTTGCTGGAGACAGCGGCGTACCTGCTCCCGCTCCAGCCGCCGCTCGACCTGCTCGCTGACCTCGTCGAAGGGGGCGGTGTAGGCGCCCATGCCGGCCCGGTGGTCGCGGTCGGCCGCCGCCTGGACGGAGCGCACCCGGTCCACCGCGCGGCGGTGCGCCAGTGTCATGATCCAGGCCATGGCGCTGCCCTGCCGTGCGTCGAAGCGGGCCGCGGACCGCCACACCTCGATCAGCACCTCCTGGGCGACCTCCTCGGACTGCGCCGGATCCCGCACCACCCGGCGCACCAGGCCCAGTACGGAGCCGGCCACCGCCGTGTAGAGCTGCTCGAACGCGTACTGGTCGCCGCGGGAGACGCGGGTGAGCAGGGATTCCAGGGCACCGGTATGCGGTGCGGGGGATCGGTCGCCGCGGGCTGCGACGGGCATGGACACCTCCGGACGTGACGTGGTCACGAGTGATTCGGCGCCGGGCGACACCCGGATTGGTCGGGAGAGGATTCTTGCGGACGACTGCCAAGGAAGCGCACCCGGGGCGGCGGCCCTCACCCGCCCCCGGATTGCCGCGCGTCGGATGCCGCCTCCCGGCCCGGGACTGCGGAAAGATCGCCGCGGGGGCATCGGGCGGCGAGAGGACCGGGCGTGCAGGACGCGGATGCCGTCATCGTGGGCGCGGGAGCGGCCGGGCTGTCGCTCGCCCACCGGCTGTGTGCACCGGCGGCCGGCGGCCGGCCGCTGCGGGTGGTGCTGGTCGACGCCCCAGGGGGGCCGCTCACCCCGCCGGAGCGCACCTGGTGTTACTGGGAGGCGCCGGGCGGCGCGTTCGACCAGGCCCTGACCGCGTCGTGGGAACGGCTGCGGGTGCACGGGCCCGGCGGTGAGGCGACGGCGGGGCGGCCCGAGCCCTTCCGGTACAAGATGCTGCGGTCGCGTGACTTCGAGGCCCTGGTGGCCGCCCGGCTCGCCGGGCAAGAGGCCGTGGTCCGGGCCGAGGTGACGGTGGAGTCCGTACGGGACGTCACCGGCGGGGCCGAGGTGCGGGGGCGCGACGCGGCCGGGCGGCCGGTGACCCTCCGGGCCCGGTGGGCCTTCGACTCCCGGCCGGCCGGGCTGCTCCCGCCGGCGCGGACCACTCTCCAGCAGCACTTCCGGGGCTGGTTCGTCCGCACCCGGCGTCCGGCGTTCGACCCCACCACCGCGGATCTGATGGACTTCCGTACCCCACAGCCCGGCCACGGTCTGTCCTTCGGGTATGTCCTGCCGCTCAACGACTGTGCGGCGCTGGTGGAGTACACGGAGTTCTCCCGCCGGACGTTGGCCACCGCCGACTACGAGCGGGCCCTGCGCCACTACACCGGGCAGGTGCTCCGGCTGGGTGCCTTCCGTGTCACGGCCGTCGAGCAGGGTGCGATCCCGATGACCGACGGCCGCTTTTCACGCCGGGTGGGCCGGTCGGTGTTCCGGATCGGGACGGCGGGCGGCGCCACCCGTCCGTCGACCGGTTACACCTTCGCTTCCGTGCAGCGGCAGACGGCGCTGATCGCGGCCGCGCTGCTGGCCGGCCGGCCTCCGGTGCCCCCTCCCCCGCACACCGCCTGGCACCGGGCCATGGACGCCGTGCTGCTGCGGGCGCTGGACAGCGGCCGGGTGGACGGCGCCGAGTTCTTCACCGAGCTGTTCCGCACGGTGCCGATGGAGCGGCTGCTGCGGTTTCTCGACGGCCGCTCGCGGCTGTGGGAGGACGTCAGCATCGGCCTGCGCACCCCGGTGCTGCCCATGCTCCGCACCGTCGCCGAACTCCCGCTGCTGCCCCGCCGCACCACCGTGCGGTGACCCCGCTGCCCGCCGAACGGCGCGTCGGCGCCCGCGCTTGCTCCCGTACCGGAGGAGAGACATCCATGGCCCTGCTGCACGACGGCGAACTGACCGCCGCCTTCGACCATGCGTCCCGCAGCTATGACCGGCTGGTCGCGGCGAATCCCGGCTACCACGGCCAACTACGGCGATCCGCCCGGCGGTTGGGGCTGCCCGACGCGGGCCGGGGACTGCGGGTGCTGGATCTGGGGTGCGGCACCGGTGCCTCGACGGCGGCGCTGCTCGCCGTCGCCCCGTATGCCGAGATCACCGCCGTCGATGCCTCGGCCGGGATGCTGGCGCGGGCCGCCGGCAAGCCCTGGCCGCCCGGGGTCTCCTTCGTGCACGCCCCGGTGGAAGGCCTGGCCGACGCCGGGGTGGCCGGTGGCTTCGACGCCGTCTTCGCCGCGTACCTCTTCCGCAATGTCACGGACCCGGACGCGGTCCTCGGGGCGGTACGGGAGGCGCTGGTGCCGGGCGGGCGGCTGGCCGTTCATGAGTACACGCTGACCGGCGGAGCGGTGCCCCGCGCCGTGTGGACGGCGGTGTGTGCCGGCATCCTGCGGCCGGCCGGGCGGCTCGCGGGGGACGCCGGTCTGTACCGCCATCTGTGGCGCAGCGTCCTCGCGTTCGACACCGCCGCGGAGTTCACCGGGCGGCTGCGCCGGGCGGGCTTCCGGCAGGTGCGGGCGCTGCCGCTGCCCGGCTGGCAGACCGGCATCACCCACACCTTCGTCGCCGCCACGGCCGGGGCCCGCGAGGAGGGGGCGTGACACCTCGACAGCACGACGGCGGGGCCGCGCGGCGCGGACGGGACCGGCGGGCCCGGACGGTGCCGGGGCCGCCGGGGCGGGACCGGGCGGCGGACGGCGGTCCGGGGGTGGCGGTGATCGGCGGCGGGATCGCGGGCCTCGCCGCCGCGACCGCGCTGGCCGAGCGCGGGGTGCGGGTGACGCTGTACGAGCGTGCCGGGGTCCTCGGCGGACGGCTGGCGGGCTGGCCGGTGCGGCTCGCCGACGGCTCCGCGGCGACCATGAGCCGCGGCTTCCATGCGTTCTTTCCCCAGTACTACAACCTGCGGGGGCTGTTGCGCCGGGTCGACCCGGGGCTGGGGATGCTCAGACGGCTGCCGGACTATCCGCTGCACCACCGGTCGGGCCTGCGGGACAGCTTCGCCCGGGTGCCCCGGACACCGCCCTGGAGCGCACTGGGCTTTGTGGCGCTCAGCCCCAGCTTCACCTGGCGGGACCTGGTACGGATGCGCCCCGGCGCCGCGCTGCCGCTGCTGGACGTACGGGTGCCGCAGGTCTATCAGCGGCTGGACCGGGTCAGCGCCGCGGACTTCCTCGCCCGTATCCGGTTTCCCGAGGCCGCACGCCATCTGGCGTTCGAGGTGTTCTCCCGGAGCTTCTTCGCGGACCCGCGGGAACTGTCGGCCGCGGAGCTGGTGTTGATGTTCCACATCTACTTCCTCGGCTCCAGTGAGGGGCTGCTGTTCGATGTGCCCGGTGAGCCGTTTCCGCAGGCGCTGTGGCAGCCCCTCGGCCGGTATCTGGACGGGCACGGCGTCCGGCTGTGTACGGGCACGGAGGTGACGCGGGTCGCGCCGGCAAAGGCGGGCGGTGGGGTGCGGATCGCTACCGGGGAGGACGCGGAACGCCGGTTCGACGCGGTGGTGCTGGCGCTGGACCCGGGCGGGCTGCGCCGGCTCGTCGCCGCCTCACCGGAAGTGGCGGACGCCGCCTGGCGGGCGCGGATCGGGCGGCTGCGGACCGCGCCGCCGTTTCTGGTGTCGCGGCTGTGGCTGGAGCGGCGGGTGGCCGCCGACCGGCCCGGGTTCCTGGGCACCAGCGGTTTCGGGTCCCTGGACAATGTCAGCGTGCTGGAGCGCTGGGAAGGCGAGGCGGCCCGGTGGTCCGCCCGTACCGGCGGCTCGGTGCTCGAACTGCACGCCTACGCCGTCGCCCCCGGAGCCGACCGGGAACGTGCACAGCGTCGTCTGGTGGAGCAGTTGCACGCCGTATACCCGGAGACCCGCGGCGCCCGGATCATCGACCGCCGTGATGAGTGGCGTGCTGACTGCCCGCTGTTCCCGGTGGGCGGCTTCCACGACCGGCCCACTGTGCACACCCCCGACCCCCGGGTGGTGGTCGCGGGCGACACGGTGCGGACCGGGTTCCCGGTGGCGCTGATGGAGCGGGCCGCGACGACCGGATTCCTCGCGGCGAACGCACTGTTGGCGCGCTGGGGCCTGCGCGGCCAGACCCTGTGGACCGTCCCGGACCGGGGGCGGTCGGCGGCCCTGCGGTGGGCGGCCCGGCGGGCCGGGCGGTGACGGGGCGGTGACGGGGCGGATTGCGGGCCAGGCGGCGGGGCTGCGGGCGGGCGGCTCGGCGGGGCCGGTTGGCGACCCGCCGGGCGGCGCCCCGCCGGCCGAGGTCAGCCCGGGTGGCGGCCACTGGTGCGCAGCTGCCAGCGGCGTTCGGCGTAGGCCAGATCGTCCCGCCACAGCCGGCCCGCGGCGGCCCGCATCAGCGGACGCAGCGCGGGTGCGGCCGCGCGGGCCAGGGCGAAGCCGGGGCGCCGGGAGGTGGCGACGATCGCCTCGATGACCGCGGTGCGCGGGCGTCCCAGGTCGTCCGGGCCCAGGGGCGTGGCATGGGTCTCCACCACGGATCCCTGTCCTTCGCCCTCCAGGATGCGCATCACCACCGTACGGGGCCCGGGGGCGGTGAACAGCGCGGTGACCGGCACCACCGCACGTCCGGCGACCTTGAAGGAGACCTGGACGGTGAGGCCGTCGGGCCGTTCCGCGCCGTGCTCCGCGGGAGTGTCGAGCACGGAGAGGTCGACGAAGGAGTAGGGGTGGAACCAGGCACCGTGCCAGGGGTCGAGGCGGTTGGCGACCACGTCCTCGGGTTCGCAGCGGCCGGTGCCGGTGTAGACGGCGGCGACGGCGCCCGCCGGGCTCGGCCGGTCGGGCGGCACGGGCTGCGCCAGCGGGCGTTCGCCGCCCGCCTCGTCGAGCCGTACCCAGGCCAGCAGCCCGTCGTCATGGGCGGGGAACGGCTCCCAGCCGGCGAACGGGGCGCCGTCCAGGGCGAGTCCGTGCCACCGGCAGCGGAGGATGCCGCAGCGTACGGGCCCCTGCGCGAGGGGCGCGCCGAGGTGCGGGCAGGCGCCGGGGCCGGCGATCAGGCGGCCGCCGGCGTCCCGCCAGGCGACCACCTCGACCCCGGCGACGGTGCGGCCGAAGGCACGGTGCGCGCCGATGGCGCGGGCCGCGCCGAGGACGAACCAGTTGCCGGACGGGCGGGCGAGGGCGGCCTTGACGGCGTCGGCGATGCGCGCGGGTTTCGCGTCGCGCCAGGTGGGGTGCTGCTGTTCCCACAGCTCGGGCCGGCGGCGCAGCCGGAGCGGGAGGCGCGGGGCCCGGCGGGCCTCCTGGGTCATGGGGTTTCCTCCTGCGCGTAGTGCGGCACCCGGCCGGGCCGCACCACGGGCGGCCGGGCGGTCAGGCGGGTGGCGGCGAGTCGGGCCAGACCGCCGAGGGCGGTGGCCGCGCGGCGTCGGCGGGAGACCACCGCGCGGCGGTGCAGCACGGCGTATCCGTCGTCGCGCACGGCATCGAGGATGCCGCCGTAGAGGACGAACGCGGTGCGGATACAGGGGCGGGAGACCGGGTCGAGCAGCGCGAGGCCGGGGTGCGCCTCGCGGTAGACACCGCGGGTGAGTTCGGCGGCCGCCTGAAGGGCCGCGGTGATCCGCGGGTCCGGGCGGCCGGTGTCCCGGCTCCACCGGAGCAGTGCGCGGTCGACGCCGTGTGCCGCGAGCAGGTCGGCGGGGAGGTAGACGCGGCCGCGGTCGAGGTCCTCGCCGACATCGCGCAGGAAGTTGGTGAGCTGGAAGGCGATGCCGAGGGCCGCGGCGTGCGGCGCGGCCTCCTCCTGCGGTACGACGGTGCCGAGCACCGGCAGCATCTGGAGCCCCATCACCGCGGCGGAGCCGTGCATATAGCGCCGCAGATCGGCGTAGGTCGGATAGTCCGTCACCGTCAGATCGCTGCGCATCGAGGCCATGAAGTCCGCGAAGTGGCGGTGGTCGATGCCGTACACCGCTGCGGTGTGCGCCAGCGCGCGCACCACCGGTTCGCCGCCCCCGCCGCCGCGCAGACCGTCGTCGAGGCAGCGGTGGAGGGCGTCGAGCGCCTGGGCGCGGTCCGCGGGGGTGTGGCCGGTGGCGGGGTCGTCGACGATGTCGTCGGCCCAGCGGGCGAAGCCGTACAGGGCGTGTACGGCCGGGCGGCGGGCCGCGGGCAGCAGCCGGGTGGCGAGGAAGTAGGTCTTGCCGTGCCGGGCGTTGAGCCGGCGGCAGTGGGCGTAGGCCTCACGGAGGCCGGGGTCGGTGACGCCTGCGGCGTCCAGTTCGCGTGCGGTCATGCCGGGATGCCTCTCGTGGCGGGGCGGGACGAACCGGCGGTGGGACGTGGGGGCCGCAGGCCGGTGATCCGGGCCGCGGCGAGCTTGCCGGAGATCAGGACGGTGGGGACGCCGACCCCCGGGGTGGTGCCGCAGCCCGCCAGTACGGCGTTGGCCGTGCCGCGTACGAGGTTGCGGGGGCGGAAGGGGCCGGTCTGCGCGAAGGTGTGGGCGGCGGAGAACGGCGTTCCGGCGGCGAGTCCCTGGGCCGTCCAGTCGGCCGGGGTGACCATGCGGTACTCCTCGATGGCGGATTCGATGCCGGTGAGTCCCCGGCGTTCGAGGACGGCGAGCAGGCTGTCGCGGTAGCGGGGGGCGAGGTCGCGCCACTCCCCGGCGCCGGGGCCGGTGTCGGTGTTGGGGCAGGGCGCCAGGATGTAGTGCAAGTGCCGCCCCGGCGGGGCGAGTTGCGGGTCGCTGGCGGTGGGGCGGGTGAGCAGCAGCGAGGGGTCGCTCATCAGCCGGCCGGTACGGGTGAGTTCGTCGAAGGTCCGTTCCCAGGCGACGCCGAAGGAGAGCGTGTGGTGCGCCAGCCGCGGCCAGGTCCGGTCGGTGCCGGCGTGCAGGATCACCGCGGACGGTGCGTGGCGGAGCCGGACCGGGCGGCGGGGGCGCCGGCCGAGCAGCCGGTGGACGACCGGCAGATCGGGGGTGAGGACCACCGCGTCGCAGGGGATGCGTTCCTGCGCGGTGACCACCGCCGTGATCCGGTCGCCGGTGCGTTCCAGCCGGGTGACGGGGTGTCCGTAGCGGAAGGCGGCACCGGCGTCGGCGGCCGCGTCCGCCATGGCCCGGGGCAGGGCGTACATCCCGCCGCGGGGGAAGTACACCCCGGCGACGGTGTCCATGTAGGCGATGACGGCGTAGGCGGCCAGGGCGCGTGCGGGCGGTACCCCGGCATACAGCGCCTGGAAGGAGAAGACCCTGCGCAGCCGGGCGTCGGGCAGGAAGCGGCCGATCCGGTCGTCGAGCCGGCCGAAGCCGCCGAGTGCGGCGAGGCGGGCCAGGTCCGGGTGCATCAGCTGGAGGGGTGAGTCGAAGTTGGTGTCGATGAAGCGGTGGCGCTGGACGTCGTACAGCTGCTGGAGCCAGCGGCGCAGCCGGCGGTAGCCGTCGGCGGCCCCGGGACCGGCGAACCGTTCGACCTCGGCCGTCATGGCCTCCGCGTCCGTGTGGACGTCCAGTTCGCTGCCGTCGGCGAACCGGGCGCGGTACGCGGGGTGCAGGGGCCGCAGCTCCATCCGGTCGGTGAGGCGCTCGCCGACCGCGGCGAACGCCTCGTCGATGAGGTCCGGCATGGTCAGCACGGTCGGCCCGGTGTCGAAGTGGTAGCCACGGCTTTCGATCCGGCCGGCCCGGCCGCCGGGCAGCGCCGCCCGCTCGACGACCGTCACCTGCCGTCCGGCGCCGAGCAGATGCAGCGCGGCGGCCAGTCCGGAGAGCCCGGCGCCGACCACCACCACATGGTCGGTGGGGCCCTTGACGGTTCTCATACGGTGCCCCTTTCGGCCGCCCGGGCGGGAACGGGCCCGGCTGCGCTGCCGGTTCGTGCTGCCGGGCGAGGGTGGCCGGTGGCGGTGCGGAGACCGGCGACCGATGCGAAGAGGCTGCGCAGCCGGGCGGCCGCGGCGGGTTCCGGGGCGGCCTCGTCCAGATGACGGATGCTGCGGGCCACCAGCCGGTGGATGCGCCGTTCGACGAGGCCGGGGGCGCCGGTGGAGACGAGGGCGGCGCGCACCCGCTCCAGATCGGCGGCGTCCAGCCCGCTGTCACCGACACAGCGGTCGAGGAGCGCGAGGGCGGCCCGGTCGCGGCGCTGCACGGCGCGGGCCCGGCCGACCGCGAGCAGATAGGTGTGCTTGCCTTCCCGGATGTCGCCGCCGGACGGTTTGCCGGTCCGCTCCTGGTCCCCGAACACCCCCATCAGGTCGTCCTGGAACTGGAAGGCCACCCCGGCACAGCGGCCGGCGGCACTCAGCGCGCGGGTGGTGGGCTCATCGGCCCCGGCCAGCGCCGCGCCGAGAGCCAGCGGCCGCTCCACCGAGTACCGCGCGCTCTTGAGGTACGCGGTGCGGACGGCCAGCGCGACGGAGCGGGAGCCGGTGATCTGGCCGTAGAGGTCGAGGTACTGACCGGCCACCATTTCCATCCGCATCGCCCGCCAGAGGTGCCGCACCCGCGGACCGGCCGCCGCACCGAGTTCGATACCGGCGACCGTGTCATCCGCCCAGGCGAGGGCGAGATCACCGGTGAGCACGGCGGCGGCGGTGCCGAACCGACCGGCCGCTTCCGCGGTGTCCGGCGTCGCGTACTGGCCGGCGAACGCGGCATGGACCGCGGGCCGGCCGCGGCGCAGCGGTGACCGGTCCATGGCGTCGTCGTGGATGAGCGCACACGTCTGGAGGAGTTCGACGGCGGCGGCCACCCGGAGTGCCGTCTCCACGTCACCGGCGCCCGGCCGGTCCTGGCAGGACCGCAGCCCCCACCACAGAAACTGGGAGCGGGTGCGCTTGCCGCCGTCCAGGGTGAAGCGGGCGACCCGGGCGGCGACATCCTGGGCGAAGGTCCGCTCGATCCCGGCCGCCCGCGCGACCTGCTCATCGAGGACGCCGACGAGCATCCGTCCCACGGCGGCCGGCACATCCGCGTCGACGGTGTCCGGCCCGAGACCGGCTGAGCGGGTGTCAGCACGGTCCGGTCCGTCCGTCACGGTACGCAGACCGGGCGGCGGCGGGCCGGTCTCGCGCGGCGTGCGGGGCGTGGTGGCCCCGGTACGACGGCGCATCGTGGTTCCTCTCGTCGCGTCGGTCGGCGGAGGTCGGCGGCGGGCCGCGCACCGGTTCCGGGAGCGCGCCGCCGGGTGCGGCGGGGTGGGCACGGTGGCCGTGCGCGGCCCGGTCCGCGGGTCAGGCGGACCGGAAGACGAGGGCGGCGTTCTGGCCGCCGAAGCCGAACGACGTGCTGGCGGCGGCGGCCAGGGGCGTACGGCGCGGCGCCTTGGCCACGATGTCCAGGTCGATATCGAGGTCGGGGTCCTCGTGGTTGGCGGTGGGCGGGATGGTGCCCTGTTGGAGGCTCATGACCGTGACGGCCGCCTCGATGGCCCCCGCCGCTCCGATGGCGTGGCCGAGCGCGCCCTTGAGGGAGGTGACGGTGGGCGGCTCGGGGAAGACGGCGCGCAGGGCCCTGGCTTCGGCCAGGTCGTTCAGGCGGGTGCCGGTGCCGTGCGCATTGACGTGATCGATGTCCCGGGGTACCAGACCGGCGTCGGCCAGGGCCGCGGTGAGGGCCGCGGCGGCGCCCCGGCCCTCGGGGTCGGGAGCCGCGTAGTGGTAGGCGTCGCAGCTCGCCCCGTAGCCGACCAGCTGCGCGCGCGCTCGCGCACCGCGGGCACGGGCGTGCTCCGGGTGTTCCAGCACCAGCACGGCGGCGCCTTCGGAGAGGACGAAACCGTCGCGTGCGGCGTCGAAGGGGCGGCAGGCGCCCGCGGGGTCGTCCGTACGCCGGGACAGGGCGCCCATGCGGTGGAAGCAGGCCGCGGGGATGGGGTGGCGGGCGGATTCCGCGCCGCCGGCCAGCACGAGGTCGCAGGTCCCGGCGCGCAGCAGGTCACGGGCGATGCCGAGGGCGCTGCTGCCGGACGCGCAGGCGGTGGAGACGGCGAAGTTGGGGCCCGTGGCCGTCAGGTCGAGGGCGATCTCAGCGGCTGCCATGTTGGGCACGCTGCGGGTGATGGCGAGGGGCGAGATGTCCAGCGGGCGGCCGGCCGCGAGCTTGGCGAATTCGGTGACGTAGCGCTCCATGCTCCCGGTGCCGGTGCCCATGACCACGCCGACCCGGGAGGCGTCCCACTCGGTGGGGTCGAGACCGGCGTCGGCGACGGCGTGCCGGGCGGCGAGCAGCGCCATGGCGACGAAGCGGTCCAGCCGCCAGGCGGCTTTCCGGCCGACCAGACGCGCGGTGTCGAAGTCGGGCACCTGGCAGGAGATGTCCACCGGCAGCCCCGCCAGCCCCGGGTCCCGGGCGGCGGTGGACCGGCCGGTGAGCAGGGAGTCCCAGGTGGCCCGTGCGCCGATCCCGGCCGGGCTGATGACGCCCAGACCGGTGACGGCGACGTCATGGCACTGACCGGGCATCAGCTGCCGCTGTTCGGCGCGGTGGTCAGGACCTGGCCGGCCGTACCGCTGTCCATCAGCGCGGCGAGTTCACCGAGGGTCGTCCGCAGCGGCACGTCGTCCAGCGAGATCCCGGTGCGCTCCTGAAGCATCAGGCCCATCTCGACCAGCGCGAGGGAGTCCAGGCCGAGGTCCTCGAAGGTGCGCTCGGGGGTGACCTCGGCCGGGTCGAGGTCGAAGGTCTCGGTGAGGGTGCTGGTGATCAGCTCTGCACTGGTGGGCACGGGTGGCTCCTTCGGTTGGGGTGGTGGTGCCGGCCGCCGTGGGCGGGGCGCTGTCCGGAGGCGGGAGGGCGCTTCCGACAGGCCCTGGGCCGCGCGGAAGGAGCCCGGGGCACCGTGGGAGGTGCGGGTGCGGACGGGGTGTGCATCGTGGCTCCAGGCGGGCGGGGGCGGCCGGCACCGGGGGCCGGTGCGCAGGGGTCGGGCTCGCGCTCTACTGTCGCCGACCGTCTCCTCCGGCCCGGGTCATGAAGGCACCTCTGAACGAGTGACTTATCGCTCTATAGCGCCGGACGCTCCTCTTCCCTGGGCGCCGGCTGCGGTCCGTGGAGCCGGGCACCGGCGGGCCGGGGCGCGCCGTCCGGGCGGTCAGGGCGGCCGAGCCAGCGGGCGGCGGCCGCGGCGGTGAGCAGGGTGACGGCTCCGGCGACGACGGCGGTCAGCGTCATGGCGTCCGTGAAGGCGCGTCGCGCGGCGGACAGCACACTGCTGCGCAGCGGGCCGGGCAGCCGCATCGCCTGTGCGGGGACCGACAGCATGCTGTGCCGGGCCGCGGCGGCCACCGGCGCGGGGGCGTGCAGATCGGTGAGGGAGGCGGTGAGCCGGGAGGTGAAGACGGCCGCGAGCAGGGAGCCCTGGACGGCCACCCCGAGGGCGGAACCGACCTGGCGGGTGGCGTCGTTGATGGCCGAGCCGAGTCCGGCTCTTTCGGTGGCGACCGAGCCCATCACCGATTCGGTGGCAGCGGCCGCCACCAGTCCGGCGCCGAAGCCCGCCACCAGCTGGAAGGCCGCGCAGTGCGGGTAGTCGGAGTCCGGGGTGGTGGTCGCCAGGATCGCGAAGCCGACCGTCACCAGGGCCAGTCCGCCCACGACGGGGACCCGGCCGCCCAGCCGTGCCCGTACCGGCACCGCGCACACCGCGCCCAGCGCCAGCCCGGCCGGCAGGGGCAGCGTCCGCAGCCCGGCCTGCCAGGGGCTGAAGCCCAGTACGCCCTGGAGGTAGAGGGTGAGCACGAACAGCGCGCCGAACATGGCGAAGGACATCAGTGCCAGGGCCGCCGCGGCCACTCCGATGGCCGGCACCCGCAGCAGGGACAGCGGGAGCATCGGCGCGGGGGCGTGCAGCTGGCGGCGGACGAAGGCGGCCAGCAGCAGCGCGGCGACGGCGAATCCGGTCAGTGCGGCCGGGCTGGTCCAGCCGCGGTGCGGGCTCTCGGTGATCGACCACACCAGGACCAGCAGCCCCGCGGCGGACAGCGCCGCACCGGGCACATCGAAGCCGGCGCGCCGCCGCGCATGGGACTCGGGTACCAGGAGCAGGGCCAGCACGATGATGACGGCGGCGAGGGGCAGGTTGATCCAGAAGGCGGCGCGCCAGGAGAAGTGCTCCACCAGCCAGCCGCCGATGACCGGACCGCACAGGCCGCCCATACCGCCGACCGCGGCCCAGGCGGCGATCGCCCGGCTGCGCAACCGGGCCTCGGGGAAAAGATGGTGAAGGACCGCCAGCGTCGCCGGCATCAGCAGTGCGGCCCCGGCCCCCATGGTGCAGCGCGCGGCGATCACCTGCCAGGGCTGGGCGGCCAGCGCACCGCCCAGCGAGGCGCCTCCGCAGACCGCCACCCCGCAGACGAAGGAACGCCGCCGGCCCCAGGCGTCGGTGAAGGCGCCCACGGCCAGCACCGTGCCGCCCAGGACCAGGGCGAAGCCGTCGACGATCCACTGGACCTGCGCGGTGGAGGTTTCCAGGCCGCCCTGAAGGTCGGGCACCGCGACATTGAGGACCGTCAGATCCAGGCCCAGCATGAACAGTCCGAGGCACACCACGGCGGCCGCTGCCGCCCGGTGTACGGGTGGGGCCGGAGTGCGGGCCGGCGCGGCGGCCGTCATGCCGTCGCCACGGGGCGGGCGTACCGGGCCGGGTCGAGGGTCTCGGTGAGCCGGTCCACCAGGGCTTTGGTCTCCGTCTGGAGGTAGGTGTGCCCGCCGGGGAAGAGCTGGACCGGGGCCGGTGTGGTGACCAGGTCGTTCCAGGCCTGGAGGTCCGGCACGCTGGTGACCGGGTCGTGTTCCCCGCCGTAGAGGGCCAGCGGCACGTCGAGCGGCGGTTCGGGGCGGTGCCGGTAGTGCAGCAGCAGCAGACAGTCGGCCAGCAGGGGGGTGCAGGCCGCGGCCATCAGGCGGGCGTCGGCGAGCAGTTGGTCGGGGATCGGTCCGACGAGTTCGCGGATGCCTTCCAGCCCGGCGGTCAGCCGGGGCGGCAGGCCGGCGCTGTAGGCGTCGATATGTGGCGCGGACAGTGAGGACACCGCCAGCAGCGACGGCAGCCGGCCATGGGTGCGCCGCAGATGGCGGGTCGCCTCGTAGGCCAGCAGGGCGCCCGCGCTGTGTCCGAAGACCGCGAACGGCCGGGGGTCGGTCCAGTCGTCCAGCACCGCGGCGAGCCGGGCGCTCAGATACGCGGGGTCGGTCAGCGAGGGTTCCGCGGCGCGGGTGCCGCGGCCGGGCAGCGCCACGGAGCACGGCTCGATCCAGGGCGGCAGCAGCGGCGCCCAGCGCAGATAGCAGTCCGGGCCGGCCCCGGCGGGCGGCACGCAATACAAGCGCAGCGCCGCCTGCGGACGGGCGGCCAGCACGACACGCTCCGGCACCGCCGACGCCGCTACCGTCACCGACGTCGACTCTTCTGCGAAACCGACACCCACGACACACGCCCTTCGCCTCGCGCTCCACTGGTCCGGGCTCCGCCCGTGCGCCGCCGGCCGCCCCGGACCGGCCGCGCGGCCCGCCGGCCGGCGGGGTCCGGAGACCTCCGGCCGGACACCGGACCGGTGCCCACGCCGACCCTGCCCTCCCCCGCCCCCGCACTCCACACACCACGCAAGGCGCCGTCCCCCTCTGACACCAACGGCGGCAGCCGGGCCCGGCCGCCGCGCGGGAGCCGGCCGGGTCCTCAGTCCTGCTCGTCGAGCTCGAAGGTGCCGTACTCGGGCTTCCCGGCCCGTTGGTAGACGCAGTACTGGACGCCCGCGCCGGTGGTGCGGGATTCCGTGAGCCGCCAGGCGGTGGGGGCGGCGCCCTCGGCGAACAGCCGCTTGCCGGTGCCGAGGATCACCGGGTTGATCAGCAGCCGGTACTCGTCGACGAGGTCGTGCTGCTGAAGGGTGCGGATGAGGTCGCCGCTGCCCTGCGTCATGAGCGTGCCGCCGAGCTCCTGCTTGAGCCGGGCGACCGCCTCCGCGGCGTCGCCCTCCAGCAGCTGGGAGTTGTTCCACTCCAGGCTGTTCCGGGTGCGTGAGGCGACGTACTTGGGCATGCTGTTGAGCTTCACGGCGATCGAGTTGTCCGGGTCGGTGACGCGCGGCCAGTAGGTGGCGAAGATGTCGTAGGTCTTCCGGCCGAGCAGGAGATGGTCGGCGGTGTGCTCGAAGACCCCGGTCATGAGGCCCATGAAGTCGTCGTCGACATACGGGACCTGCCAGCCGCCGTGCGCGAAGCCCGCGTCGACGTCCTCGTTCGGGCCGCCGGGGGCCTGCATGACGCCGTCCAGGGTGACGAACGCGGTGACGATCAGTGTGCTCATGGTGCTGCCCTTCGGGTGCGGAATCTGCCGGTACAGGGGTGGACTCCCGGGCCGGCGAGAACTCATCGCTCGCCGCGCGACCGGCCGGTCCTGGGTACATACCACGGCATATCGCCGCAGGCCGTACGCCGCGGCCCGCCGACCCTCAGCCGGCGGCCCGGCTTTTGTGCCCCTTCGGCGGGCTCCGGTGAGGATCAGCGGGTCCGTCCAGCCCCGTCGTCCGGCCTCGTTGAGGACGGTGGTGAGCAGGGCGGCCGTGGCGATGAGGGCGCACTGGGCCGGCCAGTCCACGGGGCGGTCCGTACGCCGGGCCGAAGCGGAGACATGACGCAGCGTCAGCAGCAGGCAGACGCATCCGACGGGCAGGTTGATGAAGAACACCCAGCGCCAGCCCACGGTGGTGACCAGGAGGCCGCCCAGCAGGGGCCCGGCGGAGGCCGCGATGCCCGCCATGGAGCCCCACAGGCCGAAGGCCCGGGAGCGCTCGGCGGGTGCCGGATACGCCTGTTGCAGGAGGGCGAGCGAGCCGGGCACGATCAGGGCCGCGCCGAGTCCTTCCACCAGCCGGGCGGCGATCAGGGCCCCGCTGGCCGGGGCCAGGCCGCAGGCGGCCGAGGCGAGCGTGAAGACCACCACGCCGGTGCAGAAGATCCGGCGGTTGCCCAGCCGGTCCCCCAGCGCGCCGCCGGTGAGCAGCAGACCGGCGAAGACCAGGGTGTAGCCGTCGGTGATCCACTGGATCCCGGTGAGCGAGGCGGACAGTTCCCGTCCCACCACCGGGACGGCGACGTTGATGACGGTCACGTCCAGGATGACCATGAAGTAGCCCGCACAGACCGCGAGAAGCGGAGCCATCGGCCGGCCCGACGCCGCACTGCCCGGTCGGTCGGCCTGGGGCCTGTCGGCACGCACCATGGCGACACGGTAGGGCCGGGACGAACGCCTTCCGCGCACGTGCGGAGTCCGGCGGCGTGCCGGGCCCGCACGCGGCGCCGCGTCGTCCACGCCGGACGCGCCGCCGGGGACAGCGGCACACAGCCGTCCGGCGCTCTTCCCCGAGGCCGAGCACCGCCGCCCCCTACCCCTGATACCTGAGAGCTACCACCGAAGTACGCTCCCCGGCGGGACGCCGACCAAGTGCCCTGCTCCATAGCTTCGGTACCGGAAGCCACGACCGGCTTCCGGTACGGAAGGACCATTCATCATGGCGTCCCGCCCGCGCGGCAGCCGTCCGCTGCGCACTCTGCTCGCCGCTTTCGTCGTCACCGCGGTGGTGGTGCCCGTCTCGGGTGCGGCCCGCCCCGCGGCCGTCCCGGCACCGGCCCCCAAGGCGCTCGCCCCGTTGCGGTCCGCCGCCCCCGGTGCGCTCGCCGAGCGCTACGCCGTCAACCGCGAGGGCATCCGTGCGGCGGAGCGGATGGCCGAGGGCCACGGCGACCGGGCGCGGGCCGGGGTATTGCGCGAGATGGCCGGCCCGGCGCGGCAGTTCCTGTTCTTCGACGGCCGCGACGGAGGCCGCACCACCGAGGTCTTCGGCGACCTGGCACGGGCCGAGCGGATCGCCGTACTGGTGCCGGGCTCGGACACCCACCTCGACCGGTACGCACGTCTGCGGTCCGGCGCGCTGGCGCTCCAGCGGGAGTTGGGCGGCCGGTCCGCGGTCCTCGCCTGGGCCGGGTACCGGACGCCGAGCACGGTGAGTCCCGATGTCCTCACCCCCGCCCGCGCGGCGGAGGCCGCTCCCGGGCTCCGCGCCTTCGTCGGTGCCGTGGCGAAGCTCCGTCCCACGGCGCGGCTCTCCGTGCTGTGCCATTCGTACGGAGCCGTGGTCTGTGGCCGGGCCGCGCCGGGGCTGGATGTCGCGGACCTGGTGCTGTTCGGCAGCCCCGGCGCGGGCGCCGAAAACGTCTCCGCGCTGCACACCCCGGCGACGGTGTGGGCCGGCCGGGGCGACGACGACTGGATCGCCGAGGTGCCGCACGGACAGCTGCAACTCCCCTTCGGCACACTCGGGTTGGGAGCGGATCCGGTCGCGCCCGAGTTCGGCGCCCGGGTCTTCGCGGCGGGGCCCGGCGGCCACAGCGACTACCTCACGCCCGGTTCCGTGTCCCTGCGGAACCTCGCCCGGATCGTGTCCGGCCAGGCCCCTTCCGAGGAGAGCGGCGATGCGTGAGCTCATCCGGCGGATCGACGCCGCGACACCGGCCGACCGTGACCGCGGCGTCGACGCACTGCGTGCGCTCGCCCTTCTCGGGGTGATGCTCGGACACTGGCTGGTGACCGCGCTGGTCGCCGACAGCGGCACGGTGCGGGTCGTCAGCCCCCTCCCTCAGCTGCCGCACCTCACCCCGGTCTCCTGGCTTCTCCAGACCCTGGCCGTCTTCTTTCTGGTGGGTGGTCAGATGGCGGCGACGAGCTGTGCCGCCACCCGTGCCCGGGGCGGGACCTACCGCCGGTGGCTCGGCGCCCGGATGGCCCGGCTGTTCCGGCCCGTGGTGGCCGTGCTGGTCGTCTGGTGCGTGGTGGCGGGCGGGCTGCTCGTCGCCGGGGCCGGTCTGGACACCGTCCACACCCTCGGCAAACTGGCGCTGTCCCCGCTCTGGTTCCTGCTGGTGTTCGCCGCACTGACGGCGGCGACTCCGCTGACCGCCCGGCTGCATCCGCTGTGGCCGCTCGCCGTCGTGCTGCACATCGATCTGCTCCGGTTCGGGCTCGGCGGCCCGGCCTGGCTCGGCTGGATCAATGTGGCGGCCGGCTGGCTGGTGCCGTACTGCCTGGGCGCGGCCTGGGCCCGGGGCGGGCTGCGGAGCCGGGCGACGGCATGGGTGCTGCTGCTCGGCGGCGCCGCCACCACCGCCGGACTCGTCCTGTGGGCCGGCTACCCGGCCGCCATGGTCGGGGTGCCGGGCGCGACCATATCCAACCTCAATCCGCCCACTCTCGCGGCGGTCACCTTCGGTCTCGCCCAGTGCGGGGCGGCCCTGCTGCTGCTCGGCCCCCTGGGACGGCTGCTCCAACGCCCCGCCGTCCGGGCGGCGGTGGCGCTGATGAACCTCTCGGCGATGACGCTCTTCCTGTGGCACCAGACCGCGATGATGGCGGTCACCGCGGTCGGTCTGCTCACCGGCGGGTTCCTGCCCGGTCTGCACACCCTTCCCGACGGTGCCGGCTGGGCCCTCGCCCGGCTGCTCTGGCTGCCGGTGTTCGCGCTGGCGCTGCTGGTGTGCTGGTCCGCGTTCCGCACGTACGAGCAGGGGCGGCGCGGCGGCACCACGGTGGTCCGGGCGGGGCGTCCCGCTGAGGCCAGGGCGGTGCGGCGTGCTTAGGATGCACCGTGTGAGCCAGGGGGGTTGGAAGAGCGGGGGGCCGCGGCTGCGGGCGGCCGTGCGGGGGCTCCCGCATACCCTGCGCGACGACTTGTGGACGGTGGCACTCGATCCACTGCCCCGGATGCGCTGGCTGGGCCGGCTGCCGCATGCGCTTGTGGTGCTGGCCGCGGTGCTCATGGGCTGGCTCAACGCGGACCGGTACACCGCGGGAGCCACCGTGCTGGCGCTCACGGTGCTCCAGTCGGGCGCCGCCGTCCTCGCGCTGTCCCGCCCGGTACCCGCCTGGTGGCTGTCGACGATCGCGCTCTTCCTGGTCAGGAACGCCGACGGGGTCAAAACCAGCCATGACGCCCTGTGGTCCTGGAGCATCCCGGGCATCGCCCTGCACGCCCTGGTGCTGTTCCTTCTCGCACTGCGGGTCCGGCCCCGTATCGCGGCCGAGGCGCTGGCGTTCTCGTTCCTGGCGGCGGTGGCCGCACTGGCCTTCTTGGGGCCGGTACCGGACCAGCCCCTCCTGCCGGGTGCGGCCCCGCCGGTCCTCGCGTCCTCCGCCCAGGACGTGACCGTCGTCCAGGACGCCGTGACCTTCACCTGCGCGGTGGTGCTGGGCGCCGCGCTGCGCGGCCGCCGGGTGGCCCGTAACCAGCTCGTCGAGCAGGAGGTGCTCACCGCCGGGGAGCGGGCCCGGCGCACGCTGCTGGAGGAGCGCAACCGGATCGCCCGCGAACTGCACGACGTGGTCGCCCACCACATGTCGGTGATCTCGATCCAGGCGCAGGTCGCCCCGCATCTGGTCAAGGACCCCACCGACGAGCTCAGGGAGAACCTCGCGGGCATCCGCGGGAGCGCCGTCGAGGCGTTGACCGAACTCCGGCGGGTGCTGGGCGTGCTGCGCTCGGAGGAAGCCCTGGCGGACGGGGTACGGCACACCCCGCAGCCCAGTCTCGGCCGGCTGGACGAACTGGTCGGCACGGTGCGCGGCGCCGGGCTCAGGGTCACCACCGAGATCACCGGTGAGCCGCGCCCGCTGTCCCCGGGTGTCGAGCTGTCGGCGTTCCGTATCGTCCAGGAGGCGCTCAGCAACGCGCTCCGGCATGCGCCCGGCGCGGAGGTGCGGGTGGCCCTCGGATACCGGCCCGGCGGTCTCACCATCCGCGTCGCCAACACCGCGCCGGACCGGCCCGCCCCGCCCTCGCAGGGCGCCGGCCACGGCCTGCTGGGGATGCATGAGCGCGCCGCCATGCTCGGCGGCGAACTCGCCACCGGCGCCACCCCCGACGGCGGTTACGAAGTGACCGCGATCCTGCCCGCCCAGGCCGCGCGGCCTGCCGACCCCCGTGAGCCCGCCCCATGACGACCATCCGCGTGCTGATCGCCGACGACCAGATGATGGTCCGTCAGGGCTTCACGGTGCTGCTCAACGCCGAACCCGATATCGAGGTCATCGGCCAGGCCGTCGACGGCCTCGACGCCCTCACGCAGGTCGACCAGCTCGCCCCGGACGTCGTCCTGATGGACGTCCGGATGCCCCGGCTCGGCGGTATCGAGGCGACCCGTCGTCTCACCGCACCGGCCGGGGCCACCGTCAAGGTCCTCGTCCTGACGACCTTCGACCTCGATGAGTATGTGTACGAGGCACTGCGCGCGGGCGCCTCCGGGTTCCTGCTGAAGGACGCCTCGGCGGATGAACTCGCCCGGGCCGTACGGGTGGTGGCAGCCGGTGACGCGCTGCTCGCACCGAACCTCACCAAGCGCCTGATCGCCGAGTTCTCCCGGGTCACCAGCTCACCGCAGGCCCCGCTCAAGGAACGCGTCGGCGACCTCACGGAACGCGAGACCGAGGTCCTGTCCCTGATCGCCCAGGGCCTGACGAACGGCGAGATCGCGGAGCGGCTGGTGCTGGCGGAACAGACCGTGAAGAGCCATGTGGGCCGGATCCTGAGCAAGTTGGGCCTGCGCGACCGGACGCAGGCCGCCGTCTTCGCGTACGAGACAGGGGTGGTCCGCCCGACCGGGTATTGAGCGGTCCGGGTGGCAGGGCGCGCGGACGGGCGGGGAACCGGCCGCTGCGACAGGCGGCGCCGCTCCGGCATCGGCCATGGGTACTCCCTCCCGCTCCCCCGCGAGGCGGAGTGACACCCGCCTGTGGAGCGATGCCCGGCCGCGCGGCGGACGGGACCGTGGTGATCAGCGGGGAATCGACGCCCTGCCGCACCGAGTCCGGTGCCGCTCTCATCCGCAGGAGTACGCCATGCCCCGAATCCGCCGCCCGTTGCTCGTGGCCGCTACCGCCCTCGCCGTCTGCACGGCGCTCGTGCTGCCCCTGGCCACGACCGAACCGGCCGCGGCGGCCGGGGCCGAGGTGCGGGCCGCCCGGCACACCACCGGCGCACCGTCACTGACGGGCGACGTCAAGCTCGCCCGACAGCCCGGCGACAACGTCCACTTCCGCATCGACGCGCATGGCTTCGCCGATCAGGCGCGCGGCACGTTCCACGTCAGCCACCACTTCGGCAAGACCTGGGGCGGCTACTTCAAGGGCCGGATCGACTGCCTGCTGACCGGCGGACCGGCGGCCGTCGCCACCGGCATCGTGACCGAGTCGCACTTCACCGGCGCACCGGGCCTGCCGGAGATCGGGGACCTCCGGGGCAAGCGGTTCGGCTTCACCGTCCTGGACAGCGGCAAGAAGGACCGGCTGGGCTACAGCTGGGCGATGGACGGCGTCCCGAAGAACAGCGTCGGCAAGTGCCTGGGCTCGGCCCCGTTCGAGACCCTGGAGAAGGGCGACTTGAAGGTCCACCACTGGATGCCGCCGCGCGGGGCCGCCCAGCAGTGATCCACCGCCGCCCACCGGCCCGGGTGCCGTGCGCCGACGCGCGCGGCACCCGGCGGTTGTGCCCGCCGGGCGCGTGCCCCACCTCTGAGTGACCTGCGGCTACAGCTGGAAGGAGTCGGCCAGGGTGTCCATCTGCGCGGTGAGCAGGGTCGGTGCCCGGTGCCCCATCCCGGCGTACTGACCGGACACCTCCAGGCTGACCGTGCCGTGCAGCTGGGACCAGGCCAGCACCGTGCCGGCGAGGGCGGTGGCCGCCGCCTCGCCCTGCGGAGCCCGCCCGGTGTGCTCCGCCACCCAGTCCGCGACGCCCTTCTCCTCGCGTACCCAGACGGCCATCTCCTCGACGACCGGCCGCAGCGCCGCCGTGGGCTCACCGGCGGCGAACACCTTCAGGAACGGCCCCAGGACGGCCCGCGCACGCAGCAGGGTGTCGGGCGGGGCCGCGTATCCGGGCAGCGGGGTTCCCTGGATCAGCAGATAGCGGTGCGGCTGCGCGACAGCCCAGTCCCGGTAGGCGCCGGCGAGGGCGTGCAGGGTGGCGCGGGAATCGCCGTCGGGCGCGGCGTCGACCCGGCCGACGACCTGCGCCACCTCGTCGTAGGCGTCCCGGATCAGTTCGCTCAGCAGGTCGTCCCGGCCGGCGAAGTAGCGGTAGAGGGCGGGGCCGGACAGGCCCATGTCCTTGGCGATACGGGTGAGCGCGACGGCCTGGATGCCGCCCTCGGCGAGCTGCTGGAGCGCGGCCGCCTTGATCTCCGCGCGGTTCTGTTCGCGGTAGCGCGCCCGGGGGCTCCGCGCCTCGGCGGCCATGTTCTCCTCCGGTGTTCGCGACGGCTTGAAGCAAGCATGAATGGTCATTGCCAATCGTAGCCAACACATCGATTGCCATGGATCCTCGCAAGAGTTATGGTCTCTAACAGAAGCGAGAGGGCGGAACGAGAGAACTACTCGATCCGCTCGCCATTCCCCCGCCTTTCGGCCCCCCGGCCCGGAGAGAAGGAACCGCCATGTCTGCTGCCACGGAACCGCTGCACGTCGTCCTGGGCGCCGGCCCCGCCGGCACCACGCTCGCCGGTGAGCTCGTGCGCCGCGGCCACGCCGTACGACTGGTCAGCCGCTCGGCGCCGGAGAACACCGTCGAGGGCGTCCAGTCCTTCGCCGCCGATGTGAGCACGGCCGACGGGGCGCTGGCCGCCGTCGCGGGCGCCTCGGTCATCTACCACTGCGTGAATGTCCCGTATCACCGCCAGGTCGAGGTGATGCCCCGGATCCAGTGCGCGGTACTGGCCGCCGCCGAGGTCACGGGGGCCCGGCTGGTCGTCCTGGACACGCTCTACCCGTACGGGCAGACCCGCGGTGAGGTGATGACGGAGGAGACCCCGTGGCGTGCGACGAGCCGCAAGGGGCGGATGCGGGCGCAGCTGGACGAGCGCTACCTCGAAGCCCACCGGGCGGGGCGGGCCCGTGTCGTCCTCGGCCGGTCGGCCGACTTCGTCGGTCCCGGGGTGCTGAACTCGACGCTCGGCGGAGCGGTCTTCCCGGCCGCCCTGGGCGGTAGCGAGATCCTCGGCCTGGGCGATATCGACCTGCCGCACAGCTACACGGACATCCGGGATGTGGCGGCCGGGCTCGCCACGCTCGGCACCCACCCGGAAGGCGACGGCCGGGTCTGGCACCTGCCCACCGCGCCCGCCGTCACCACCCGCGAGATCCACGCGATGATCGAGGAGCGGGTGGGCCACCAGCTCCAGCGGGTGGTGCTCACCGAGCCCCGCCCCTTCGGGCCGTTCGACGCGGAGTTCATGGCCGAGTACGCGGAGATGTTCTATCAGCACACCGAGCCGCAGATCGTGGACTCCACAGCCTTCGAGCGGACCTTCGGCATCCGCCCGACACCGCTGGACGCAACCCTCGACGCCACCGTCGAGTGGTACCGCGCCCTGCTGGCCGGCTCCCGGAGCTGACCCGGCCGCGCGACCGGCGGCCGGGCGCGGCACACGGAAACCGAGGGCCGACGCCCAGTGCGTCGGCCCTCGGTCTGCCGGTACGGGTCAGGAAGCGCTCGGCGGCGTCGCCGACCAGGCGGTCACCGACAGCGCGCCGCCGTCGACGGCCTTGTCGAAGCCCACGACGCTGTGCGAGTTACTCCCCGTCGGCGAGACCTGGAGGTACTTGGCCTGCGCGGACGACGGACCGGCGTGCGTCCAGACCAGGTCCGCGTAGCCGCTCTTGCCCGGCTTCAGGGTGACCTGGTGCACGCCCGGGTCCTTGGCGAAGTAGGTGTCACCGTGGTGCGCGGTGGTCTTGATGGCCGTGTGTCCGGCGCCCTCCAGCGCCAGCCCCGGGTAGCCGCTTATCGCGCAGGTGCTGCTGCCGGTGTTGGTCACCTTCAGATAGGTGCCCTCGTGGTTCATCCCGGCCTGACCCGAACCCGCGTCGGTGGTCGTGACCTTCAGCGTCCCCGGCCGGCACGCACCGGCCGCCGACGCGCCCGATCCTGCCGCGGAGGCCATCCCGGCGCTCGCGCCCGCGAACAGCGCGACGGCGGCGGCGACAGTGGCGCCGGTGCGCAGACCACGCATCGTCATCAGTCATCAACTCCCTCTTCTCCGGCGACCGGAGAACCTCGGTGGAACGCCGTCCGACCCACCCGCCCGGCTCCGCCCCGCATCCCCGCGAAGGGGGCCGGGAGCGAACGAGCCGGTCCTCAAGGACGGTCGGCGCGTCCTCGTTCGTTTACGCACCACCCACCCTGCGCGCCCCCGCTGTTGCTCGACTAACGCCTCACTAACACCCGATAAGACCGGAATGAGTGGAACGCTACTTATGTGTGCCATACGAAGAACGGGCGGAATGCCGGGAGTTGGAGGAACAGTGAGGCCACGGCACCGCTGAGGGCGGTGCGGCGGAAGCCGGTCCGAGCACGCGTGCGATGCTGGTGCACAGCGGATCATGGCAAAAATGGGGAGTGTACGGCAGCGTGCGGGCAGCGATACGGCGGACTGGGACGCACAGCTGGGACCGCTTCGCGGCATCCGACCCAGGGCTCTTGCGGCTGATGGCAGGGCTGCGCACGGTCGGCGCGATCGTGCTCACCCTCGTCGTCCTGGCGCTGCTGGACACCGACGTCACCCTGATGGTCGCCGGCGCCATGACCGCCATGGTGTCCACCTTCGCGATCAAGGAGAAGGAGGTCCGCGGCCAGGCGGTCACGCTCGCACTGGGCCTGCCGGCCGCGCTCACCGCGATGTCGCTGGGGGCGCTGCTGCACACCCTGGTCGTCGCCGGCGATCTGTTCTTCGTCCTGCTGATCTTCGGTGCCGTCTACTGCCGGCGGTTCGGTGACCGTGGCACCGCGCTCGGACTGATCGGTTTTCAGGTCTACTTCGTCTCGCTGTTCGTGCACGCCACCGGCCCGGCCCTGCCCGAGCTGTATCTGACGCTGGGCATCGCCTTCGTGTGCAGCGCGGTCGTCCGGTTCGCCGTCGTCCCGGAAACCCCCACCCGCACCCTGCCTCGGCTGCGCGAGGCCTTCCGGGCCCGTCTCGCCCAGCTGATGGCGACCCAGCTGGAGCTGCTGGACGCCGGGCCCGATGAACTCGACGGGGTCCTCGACGACCTGCGGCGGCACACCGCCCGGCTGCACGAGGCGGCCCTGATGATCCAGGGGCACCTGGAGGAGGGCACCCGGGACGCGGCCACGGCGGGGCTGGTGGAACGCCGCGTCGCGGAGGCCGAGATCGCGGCGGAACGACTGGGGATGCTGATCCTCAACGCCCGCAGTGCCGAGCGTGCGGACACCATCACCATGCATCTGCCGGACGCCCCCGTGCCGGCCACGGGGACCCGGCTGGGCACCGAGGAGGAGGCGCTCGCCACCCTGCGCCGGGATCTGCGGGCGCTGCTGCTGCTGGTCGCCCGGCGCGCGCCCGACGACCGCGGCACCGCACTGGCCCTCGTCCGCAACCGGCTGCTCGGCTACCGGGAAGAGGACGATCTGCCCCGCGCCTCGGCCGCCGTCCAGGACGTCTTCCGCGGGCTCGGCGAGGCCGCGCGTGCCGTCCTGGGCCTGCGGCTGGCACTGGACGGGCCGCAGGACGAGTCGGACGACTCCCCCGCCACCACCCGCTCGCGGGAGGAGTTCGACGCCGAGGACCTCTCGATCGTCGGCGCCGACGAGACCGAGGAGCCGGCGGACGACCGCACCGGGCTCGACCGGCCCACCACCCGGGCCGCGTTCCAGGTCGCGGTGGGCTCGACGCTGGCCATCATCGGCGGTGAGTTCCTGTCCAGCCAGCGCTGGTACTGGGCGGTGCTGACCTGCTGGGTGGTCTTCCTCAACACCGCGTCCACGGGCGAGATCCTGGTGAAGGGCTATCGCCGGCTGGTCGGCACGGTCCTCGGCGTGGTCGCCGGTGTCGCGCTGGCCGGGCTGGTCGGCAACCACACCTGGAGCGCGTTCGCGCTGGTGCTGCTCTGCATCTTCGGGATGTGGTTCACCGCGCCGCTGTCGTACGCGCTGATGTCCTTCTTCACCACCGCGATGCTCGGGCTGCTCTACACCCTGCTCAACACCTACAGCCTCGACGTGCTGGTGCTGCGCATCGAGGAGACCGCGCTGGGTGCCGCGTGCGGGATCATCGGCGCCGTCCTGGTGCTGCCGGTGCACACGGACCGCCGTACGGACGAGCTGCTGGGCACGGTGCTGGTCCGGCTGCGGGACGTGGTGTCCGCGGCGGTGGAACAGCTCAGCGGCGGGCCCGCCGTCGACCTGCTGGGCATGGCCCGCGATCTGGACACCGCGCTGGACGAGCTGCGCGCCTCCATCCAGCCGCTGACGCACCCGATCACGCCGCTGCGGGTCCGCCGGCGGACCGCCCGCTATCTGGTGGCGCTGCTGGAGACCTGCGCGTATCACGCCCGTTCGCTGGCGGCGACGGCGGAACTCGTGCCGTACAGCAAGACCATCGCGGCCGACCCGCGGCTCGCCCGGGCCGGCCGGCGCATCGGCCAGAACATCGATCTCCTCGTCGCCCGGGTGCTGGAGGAGAGCACCGAGGGCGAGGTCGACTCCGGTTTCAGCATCGCCGCGATGCTGGAAGCAGCCGGCGCGGGGGCGCTTCAGTCGGGCACGGTCACCTTCCGCGTGCTGCGGCATCTCCAGCGTCTCGACGAGGGAGTGGTGGGTCTCGCCCGGCCGCTCGATATCCCGGTGTCCGGGCCCAAGGGGAACAAGGCCGGCTGAGCGGCGGCCAGTCAGTGACCGGCGGGTTCTCCCGGGCCGGTGCCGGTCATCCGCCGACGGCCCCGGCGTCGTGCCGCGCGAGCACCGCCCGCTCCTCCTCGGGGGAGTAACCGGCCCGCAGCGGCGGTTCACCGCGCCCGCGGTCCCAGGCCAGGACATCGGCCAGGGTCACCGCCAGCGGGGTCGCGGTCAGCCCCGCCGCCCGGGCCCGCGCCGGACTGCGCTGCTGTGTCGTCCACTGCGGCCGGACCAGCGGGAACATCGGCGGCCGACCGGCGGGCGACACCGGAACGATCTCGGTCTCGGCGCCCGCCACCCGCGCACAGGTCTCGATGAGCCCGCCGAGGGTGGTCGGCTCGTCCGGCCCCACCGCGTGGAACGCGCCGGGACGCGCGTCGACGAGCAACCGCACCACCAGACGGGCCAGATCACGCGAGTCGACGAGCTGCACCGGCTGCCCGGGGTCGGCGGGCAGTGCCACCCGTCCGCCGCGGGCGGCCCGGCGTACCCAGTACGGGACAGCGTCCGCCGAGTCGTACGGTCCGGTCACCCTTCCCGGCCGCACGATCGTCGCCCGTGCGCCGTACCGGGCCACCACATCGTCCTCGCAGGCCACCTTGAGCGGACCGTAGGTGTCCTCGCTGAGCTCCTCGGTGTCCCGGACGGGCGGGCGGCGCGGGGTGTCCTCGGTCGACCCCGGCCCCACCCCCTCGCGCTGATACACCGCATGGCTGGAGACGAACAGATACCGCCCGGCCCGGTCCCCCAGCGCGTCCATCGCCTGCCCGACATGCCGTGGCACATAGCCGCTGACATCCACGACCGCGTCCCAACTGCCGTCGTGCAGTGCCCGGTAGTCGCCGGTGTCCCGGTCACCGAGGAGCCGGGGCACCCCGGGGAACAGCTCCGTCCCGGTCTTTCCCCTGCCGAACACCGTCACCTCGGCGCCGGTGCGCAGCGCCTCGTCCACAATGGCGCGGCCCACGAATAATGTCCCGCCCAGTACCAGAATCCGCATGGTCCCCGACGCTACCGACCGTGGCGGCACGGCGCGGGCAAGGGGCCGGAAATTGATGTGCGTATCCGGTATTCGGTTGACAGGCTGGGATCATGAGTTCTGAGTCTGACTCCGCCCCCCACACCACCGATACGCCCCCGGCAACTGGCTGGATCACCACGCCCGTTACCGCGGACCTGCTGCGCGGTGCGCTCGATCTGGAGCACACCGAGCACGGGGTGCTGCCGCACCGGCTGCCCGCCCGGGCCCGCGCCCAGTGCGCCGACGGCCTGCTGGCCATGGCGGAGGCCCAGCCCTCGGGGGTACGACTGGTGTTCCGCACCCGCGCCACCGCCATCGAGCTGGACGCGCTGCGCACCAAGAACGCCTACGAGGGCGCCCCGCCCCGCCCGGACGGCGTGTACGACCTGTTCGCCGACGGCCGGCTCACCGGGCAGGACAGTGTGACCGGCGGCAATGTCTCCCTGGTGGACATGACCACCGGGACCGCGGAAATCCAGCCCGGCCCGGCCGGCACCGTCCAGTTCAGCGATCTCCCGGACGGCGTCAAGGATGTCGAGATCTGGCTGCCGCACAACGAGATCACCGAGTTGATCGCGCTGCGCACCGATGCCCCCGTCGAGCCCCTCCCGGAGGGGGGCCGCAAAAGGTGGCTGCACCACGGCAGTTCGATCAGTCACGGCTCCGACGCCGCGAGCCCCAGCACCACCTGGCCGGCGCTGGCCGCCACCCTCGGCGGCGTGGAACTGACCAACCTGGGCCTGAGCGGCAGTGCCCTGCTCGACCCGTTCACCGCCCGCGCCCTGCGGGACACCCCCGCGGACCTGATCAGCATCAAGATCGGCATCAATCTGGTCAACGCCGACCTGATGCGGCTGCGGGCCTTCGGCCCGGCGGTCCACGGCTTCCTCGACACCGTCCGCGAGGGCCACCCCACCACTCCGCTGCTGCTCGTCTCCCCCATTCTGTGCCCCATCCACGAGGACACCCCCGGCCCCACAGCCCCGGACTTCAGCAACGTCAGCGCGGGAAAACTCCAGTTCAAGGCCGCGGGCGACCCGGCGGAACGGGCCATGGGCAAGCTGACACTCAACGTCATCCGGGATGAACTGGCCCGCGTCGTCAAGCAGCGGGCGGCCGACGATCCGAACCTGCACCTTCTCGACGGGCGCGACCTCTACGGAGAAGCGGACTTCGCCGAGCTCCCGCTGCCCGACCAGCTCCACCCGGACGCCGCCACCCACCGCCGCATCGGCGAACGCTTCGCCGCGCTGGCCTTCGGCGCCGAGGGGCCGTTCGGCGCCAGGAGCGCCTGAACGCTCCGCGGGACGTTGCCGAGAGGGACGGTCCGTACCGGCTTCGGCGACATCGTGGCCGGTCGCGCAGTTCCCCGCGCCCGTTACGGGCTTCAGCCTGCCGTGTCGTCGCCCGCGCCGGAGCGGCAGGCGGGGTGGCCCCAGCCGTCGGGGTTCTTGGTGATGGGCTCGCCCGCCGCGTAGGAGCGCCCGCAGCGGCAGCGGCCGGGGAATTTGGCGTTCAGGGTCCGCGTCTTTCCCGAGGTGCGCCGCTGCGGTGCGGAGGCGGTCTTCGCCGCCGGACCAGAGGCCCGTCGACGGGTGCCGGCGGGCCGGACGGTGTCGGGGGCGGCCGGCGGCTCCGGGGAGCCGAGGGCGCTGCCGGCGGCTTCCTGGACGATCGCCGCCTGGCTCGCCGCCCGGTCGGCGAAGTCGTTGAGCGGATCGCCGTCCACCTGGTGCGCGGGCACATAGCGGAACTCCACGGAGCGGTCCGTGAGCAGCGCGTCGATGCCGGCGACCAGTTCCTGATTGGCGACCGGCTTGCCCGCGGCCGTCTTCCACCCCTTGCGCTTCCAGCCGGGCAGCCAGGTGGTGACGGCCTTCATCGCGTACTGGGAGTCCATCCGGATCTCGATCGGGACGGCCGGATCGGTGGCTGTCAGCAGACGTTCCAGGGCCGTGAGTTCCGCGACGTTGTTGGTCGCGGTGCCCAGCGGCCCGGCCTCCCACCGGACGACGGTTCCGGCACCGTCGGCGATGACCCAGGCCCAGCCGGCGGGCCCGGGGTTTCCTTTCGAAGCGCCGTCACAGGCGGCGATCACGCGTTCAGCCATGTGCGCGATCATGCCAGGCAGCGGCGCACCGCGCGAAGCCGCCTCCGCGGGGCCCGCGTGCGGCCCGCTCGGCGCCGGGCGGTCCGCGGCCGAAGGCGCGTATCTGCACTGTGAGCCGATGGGCCGCGCCCTGTTCGAGCAGCGGGTCTTCGACTGGCTGGACGCGCGCCTGGCCTCCGGACCCCCGGCGCGGGGCTGATCCGGACGATCCGGATCAGTTGCCGGACTCCTTCTCCGGCCGGAGTTCACTGGGCCGTACGATGACGAACCCCTCGCCGTCCAGGCGGAGTTGGACGGCCTCCCCGGAACCGCCCCGGAGCATCGAGCCGAGGCTCTGCGACCGGTGGAGGGTGGTCTGGAGTGCGCTGCTCCAGCCGACCACGGCATCGGTGTCGACGAAGACCGGGGCCTGTGGCGAGACGGGTATGACGATGGGGTTGCCCTCACACATCACACCGAGCTTGCCCTGGCCGCTGAACACGGAGTTGAAGAGCCCGCCACCGACCATGCCGGCGCCCTTGACGACCTTGATCTCGTAGGAGAGCGACGGGTCGAAGCACAGCACATTCCGGCCATTGACGGTGAGGCCGTCCCCCGGGGCGAGGTCGATGATGAAGCAGTTGGCGGCCTCATGCGCGAACCACACCTCACCACGGCCCCGCACGGCCATCAGCGCCAGCCCCTCACCGGTGACCGCGCGCTTGAGGAACTTGCCGATGCCCTGCCCCTGCTTCTCGAATTGCAGCTCGCCGCGGTAGGCGATCATCGAGCCCTGCCGGGCATAACACTCGCCGTCCAGCGCGTACTTGAGCGATTTGGCGTTCTGCTGCGTCATCCCGGGCGCGGTGGCCGGTGCGGCCATGTTCTCCGAGGCGAAAAGGTCACTGTTCATGGCCGGAATGCTAGCCCGCGGGTCATAGGTTCATGTCATGACGACCATTGGCGCCATGGACTACGAGTTCCGCACGGCCCGGCCCCCGGACACCCCGGCCATGGAGGCACTCGACGGATCCTTCACCACCCGCACCATCTTCCATGTGGCCGCCACCGAGGACGGGTTCGCCCTCCAGGAGATCCCGGTGGACCCGCCCCTCCACAAGGCCTTCCCGGCGGGGGACTCCGACGCCGACGCCGACGACGGCCTTACGACCGAGGAAGATCCGAACAGCCGCACGTTCGTCGCAGTCGGCCCGGACGGCTGCCTGGCGGGCTTCGCCGCTGTCTCCTACGCCCCGTGGAACCGGCGGCTGGCCATCGAGGACATCGAGGTCGCCCCGGCCCATCGGAGCCAGGGCCTCGGCCGCGCCCTGATGGCCCACGCCGCCGACTTCGCCCGTGAGCGCGGTGCCGGACACATCTGGCTGGAAGTCACCAACATCAATGCCCCGGCGATCCACGCCTACCGGCGGATGGGGTTCACCTTCTGCGGACTGGACACGACGCTCTACGACGGCACCCCCTCATCGGGCGAGCGGGCCCTCTACATGAGCATGCCTTGCCCCTGAGCCGTGCACGGCAGCGATGTTGATGACGGGGCTGTAGCGTCACGCTCTCCACGATCACTGCGGCAGGCCGGCCTGCCCCCCCCCGCGTAGGCAGACGGGCGGAAGAGGTCGACAGCCTGTTCGTGCAGGTGAGCGCAACGACGCCACAGCCTGTCGGAATCCGAGGTCGCGGTCGTTCCTCTCGGGCCTACACGGAATGCCCGTAGCGCATCGCGGCCCTCTCATCGAATCCTGAACCCATCATGCAGCCCACGGCCGCTGTTGCCGCGGCCACGAAAGCGGCGATCGCCGGATGAGTACCGCCGCCTGCGCGGAAGGCGACCTTCGAGCGACGGAACAACGGCAACTTGGTCAACACCACACCTTCGCAGCTCTGCACAGTGGCCATTTCCGGCACAAACCCGGCCCCTTGCCCGGTGGCGGCCAAGGCCAGCACGGTGCGGAAATCGTTGACCTGGTGGCGAATTCTCGGCTGGAAACCGGCCGCCTGGCAGGCGCGCACCGCCATCGCATGACCGGTCGTGCCGTCCCGCGCGGTGATCCACGGGAACTCGGCATAGGGTCCGAGCAACTCTGCCAGCGTGCCGCTGCGGCCGGCGGTCTCGGCCGCCGTATTCGTGACGAGGTACACCGGCTCCTCCAGCAGGGGCACCTCGTCCACCGTGCTGTCCGGTGACGCGGGTACGAAGTCGTAGTCATGGACCAGGGCCACGTCGAGTTCGCCGGCTCGCAGGCCGTCGGAGACCCGCGCAGAGTCGATCTCTTGCACCATCGGTTCCAGCGCGGGATGCCGCTGAGTCAGCTCTGCCAGCGCGGCGGGCACGATGGTATGGCCACCGGAGGGGAAGGTCCCGATACGCAGCGGTCCGCCGATACCCTCCCGCGCGCTGGCCAGCTCGGCGACCGCCAGCTCGAGGCGTTGCAGTACGGCGTCGGCGTGTGCGACGAGGGACCGGCCCGCAGGCGTGAGGATCACCCGCCTGCCGCTGCGTTCCAGCAAGGCCACGCCTGCCTCGCGTTCCAGCACACCCAACTGCTGGGAGACGGCGGACGCGGTGAAGGTCAGCGCCTCGGCCACGGCCGCGATCGTGCCCCGCCGGTCCAGCTCGCGCAGCAGGTGAAGACGACGAACATCAAGCATTAGCTCAGCTTAGCTATACAGGTAGAAATCAGAAATGGATCTACCGGATCAGTGTGAGCCAGGGTGGGACCATGAAGCCCAACCCCCTCTTCAACGGCCTGTACGTCCCCTTGGTGACTCCGTTCACCAACGACCTGCGCCTGGCCCCCGATGCGCTGGCCCGACTCGCCGACGAGGCACTGTCGGCCGGCGCCTCCGGACTCGTCGCCCTCGGTACCACCGCGGAATCAGCCACGCTGACCGCGGAGGAGAAGCGGACTGTGGTGCGCATCTGCTCGGCCGCCTGCCGGGCACACGCCGCCCCGCTGATCGTCGGGGTCGGCACCAACGACACCGCCGCCGCCATCACGTCGCTGCGCGAACTGGCGGCCACCGGCGACGTAGCCGCGGCGCTGGTTCCCGCACCGCCCTACATCCGACCCGGTGAAGCGGGGACACTCGCGCATTTCACCGCGCTGGCCGAAGACGGTGGCCTACCGCTGATCGTGTACGACATCCCCTACCGCACCGGCCAAACTCTCAGCGCCGACGCGGTCGCCGCACTCGGCCGCCTACCAGGGATCGTCGGGATCAAGCACGCGACCGGCGCGATCGACGCGACCACGATGGAGTTGCTCGGCTCCCCACCACCCGGCTTCGCCGTGCTCGGCGGCGACGACGTCGTCATCTCACCGCTCGTCGCGGCGGGCGCTCACGGCGGAATTGTCGCCTCGGCAAACGTCCGCACCGCCGACTACGCCGAACTGATCTCGCTGTGGCATCTCGGCTCCGCCGCCCCCGCCCGCAAGCTCGGAGCCGAGCTGGCGCGGTTGTCGGCTGCCCTGTTCGCCGAACCGAACCCAACAGTGATCAAGGGAGTACTGCACGCCCAGGACCGCATCCCCAGCCCCGCCGTCCGGATGCCACTGCTGGCCGCCTCCACCAGTACGGTCCACCGAGCAGCCCTCCTGGCCAACAGCCGTGTACGGCAAGCGTCCACGACCTGACCGGCGCTGCTCCCGGCGGCCGTCGAGATCGTCTGGTACCCCCAGCCAGTGATGTTCGGATCGCGCTCGACCAGCTCGGCGATGCCGGGCACGACGTACGTTGACGGCGGCCCGGTGGTCAGCCTCAGGCTGGCTTGCGCCACACGGAGACGTGCTTCGCGGAGTCCTGGGTGAACGGCGCCCCGTCCCAGCCCGCGACGCGACGTTCCAGCTCGAGCCCGGCGATCCGTGCCATCAGGTCGAGCTCTGACGGCCAGGCGTACCGGTGCCGGGAGTTGCCGCGGCGGTAGCGGCCGTCGTCGCCGTCGCGGGTGAAGTGGTGCGAGACGAGAATCTGCTCGACCAGGTCGAAGGTGTCGAAGCCGAGATGGTGCTCGGAGACGTCGAATGGCACCGCGACCTGGCCGGGGGGCAGGAACCGCAGCGGCGGCACGCCCAGCTCGATGACGAATCGGCCGCCGGGCCCCAGATGACGTGCCGCGTTGCGGAAGCACTCGACCTGCTCGTCCTGCGTGAGCAGGTTGGTGATGGTGTTGTAGACGAGATAGACCAGGGTGAACTCACCGGGGACGACGGTGGTGGCCATGTCCCCGATGGCCACGGGAAGCGCATCCTCGTCGATCTTGCGCCGCAGGACCGCTGCCATGTGCTCGGACAGTTCGATGCCCACGACCGGAACGCCGCGCTCCCGCAGCGGAACACCCACTCGTCCGGTTCCGATGGCGAACTCCAGCGCCCGGCCCTCTCCGGCAAGCTCGGCGAGGAAGGTGAGAGTCGGATCGAGAACGGCGGCCGAGGACATCTCGCTCTCCTCGGCGTCATAGCGGTCGGCGGTCGCATGGGTCCACAGCTCACTACTCGTCACGGGCAGCCACTGTGCCGGGTGTTGAAGGTGCTGTCGACGCATTTACCTTCCACCGGCTCGGAACACACTTCGGATTACTCTCACGGGCGCGCGATAGGTTGCCCGGCATGACCGAACTCGGCCCCGTCGCCTGGCCACCTGCCCCGATCAGAACCGAGCGGCTCGTGCTCCGTGAGCCCGAGGCCCGAGATCGTGCAGCGTTCATCGAACTGCTCGCCTCACCGGAGGTGCATACCTACCTCGGTGGCCCTCGACCGCGTGATGAGCTCGAGCGCGCGGTGCCCGAGATATCCGGACGGCGGCCTGGCCTTTTCGTGATCGATCTTGACGGAGCGATGATCGGCATGGTCAGGCTCGATCGGCACGACGCGGAGAGTCCAGGGCACGTCCGTCCGGATGTCGGGGACACCGAGCTCGGCTACCTCCTCCTGCCGGAGGCGTGGGGACGCGGGTACGGCAGCGAGGCGTGCACAGCGGCACTCGGCTGGTTCGCCGACGCGCTTCCCGGCGAGCCGGTGGTGCTGCGGACCCAGACCGCCAATGAGCGCTCGATGCGCCTCGCGGCGAAGCTGGGGTTCACCGAGGTGGAGCGGTTCGAGGCCTACGGCGCCGAGCAGTGGTTCGGCGTGTGGTCCTCCGTCACGCCGCCCGGTTGAGCCGGCCGTTTCTGTGCCGCCGCAAGGGGGGTAAGAACGCGGGAACGAAGCTCACACCCAGCCGCGCCGTGCGCCCCGAGGCCCGGCGCCCTCACACGCACCGGGCCCGGCGACGGCCCCGTCCCCACGGGAGGCCGTCGCCGGGCCCTTGGTGCGCCGATCCCGTCCCCACGGGCGGGCACCGGCTCCGGGCTGCCGCTCCGCTCATACAGCGGTCCCGGAGGTCTTGGTGCAGCGGCCGACGACACAGAGGCCGGAGGCCGGTGTGGTGGCCGAGAGCCGGTGCGGTGGCCGGCGCTCGACCAGGTGACGGACCGTCAGACGTCCGCCGGTTCACGTGCGTTGTCCGCGTCCGCCGCTCCGTCGGCGGCATGAGTGTCGGCGAGCTGCGTACGCAGGCCCTCGCCCTCGACATCCACGTTCGGCAGGAGCTTCTGGAGCCACCGCGGGAGCCACCAGGCGGAGCGGCCCAGCAGTGCCAGGACCGCGGGGACGATGGCCATGCGGACGAGGAAGGCGTCGAAGAAGACGGCGATGGCGAGGCCGAAGCCGATCATCTTGATCATCGAGTCCGAGGAGCCGATGAAGCCGGCGAAGACGCTGATCATGATGACCGCGGCGGCGGTGACCACCCGCGCTCCGTGCCGGAACCCGGTGACGACGGCCTCTCCCGGGCGCTCCCCGTGGACGAAGGCCTCGCGCATCCGTGTGACGAGGAAGACCTCGTAGTCCATCGCCAGGCCGAAGACCACGCCCACCATGAAGATCGGCATCATGCTCATGATCGGGCCGGTCTGCTCGACGCCGAACACGCTGCTCAGCCAGCCCCATTGGAAGACCGCGACGACCGCGCCGAGGGCCGCCACCACCGACAGCAGGAAGCCGAGTGCCGCCTTGAGCGGGACGAGCACCGAGCGGAAGACGACCATCAGCAGGAGGAAGGCCAGGCCGACGACCAGCGCCAGGTAGGGCACCAGCGCGTCGTTCAGCTTCTGCGAGACATCGACGTTCATCGCGGTGGTGCCGGTGACCAGGGTCTTTGCCCCGGTGTCCTGGGCGATGCCGTGCGTCGTGGACCGGATGTCGTGCACCAGGTCCTCGGTCTCGACACTGCTGGGCTTCGACTTCGGGACGACGTTCAGCATCGCGGTGTCGCGGGCCTTGTTGAAGGTGGGCGGGGTGACGACGGCGACATCGTCCAGCCCGCCGACCTTCTTGGCGACCCGCGCCGCGGCGGCCTTGACGCTCTCCCCGGCGTGGGCGTCCCGGCCGTCGACGACCAGCATCAACGGGCCGTTGACGCCGGCGCCGAAGCCGTCCGACAGCAGGTCGTAGGCCTTGCGCTGGGTGGTGTCGGTGGGCTGGGAGCCGTCGTCCGGCAGGCCCAGCTCCAGCGAGGTGGCGGGGATCGCGACGACACCGAGGCCGATCACGGCCGTGAGGAGTACGGCGACGGGGCGGCGCAGCACGAAGTGCGCCCAGCGGGTGCCCATGTTGGGCCGCTCCCCGGCACCGGCCTGCCGGCCGTGCACCTGGTCGGTCTCGCTCCCCTTACGGGCCTTAGGGGCCTTTCGGGCCTTACGGGGCAGCGCCCGCGCCCCCGCGAAGCCGAGCAGCGCCGGAATGAGGGTGAGCGCGATGAGCACGGCGATGACGACGGTGCCGGCCGCGGCCAGGCCCATCTTCGTCAGCATCGGGATGTTGACGACGGTGAGGCCGACCAGTGCGATCACCACGGTGAGGCCCGCGAAGACCACCGCGGAGCCCGCGGTGCCGACCGCGCGTCCGGCGGCCTCCTCGCGTTCGCGGCCCTCGGTGATCTCGGCGCGGTAGCGGGAGACGATGAACAGGGCGTAGTCGATGCCGACGGCGAGGCCGATCATCGTGGCCAGCGTCGAGGTGGTGCTGGAGAGATCGAGTGTGCTGCTCAGCGCGGTGATGGTGGAGACACCGATACCCACGCCGATCAGCGCGGTCAGCAGCGGCAGTCCGGCCGCGATCAGCGCGCCGAAGGTGATGACGAGGACCACTGCGGAGATCGCGATACCGATGACCTCGGTCGCACCGGTCTCGGGGATGGCCTGGAGTGCGTTGCCGCCGGTCTCGACGGTCAGCCCGGCGTCCCGGCCGTCCTCGGCCGCGTCCTTGAGTGCGTCCTTGGAGGCGTCGCTCAGCTCGAAGCCGGTGACCTTGTAGGAGACCTGGGCGTAGGCGGTGCGGCCGTCCTTGCTGAGGGCCTTGGCGGCGTACGGGTCGGCGACCCGGTCGACCTGCGAGGAGCCCGATCGCAGGGCGTGGACGGTGCGTTCGACGGCCGCCTTGTTCGCCGGGTCCTTCATCGTCTCGCCCTCGGGGGCCCTGAAGACCACCCGGGCCGTGGCGCCGTCGGCGTTCGCGCCGGGGAAGCGCTGGTCGAGGAGGTCGAAGGCGCGCTGGGCCTCCGTGCCGGGGATCGAGAAGGAGTCGGCGGCAGGTGCGGAGGCGGTGGCGGCCCCGACGCCGGCAACGGCCAGCAGGGCGACCCATATCAGGGCGACGAAGCGGCGTCGCCGGAAGGCGAAGCGTCCGAGTTTGTAGAGGAAAGTGGCCATGAGACCGGGGGCTCCCGTCGAATGTGGGACGTACAGGGGCGTGCGCCATCGCCCCGGCGACGAGGCGGCGTTCCGGGTACGAGGGCTCGGATGAAGGGGAGTCGGGCGGGCGGATCAGACGCCGAGGGCGGGGAAGACCACGGCGTCGAGATAGTCGGAGAGGAACGCGGCATCGGCGCAGCGGTCCTCGATGAGCTGCCGGGCGACGTACGCGCCGACGAGCAGGTGCGGGATGTACCGGAGTGCGGGACAGTCGGCCGCGATCTCGCCACGGTCGATACCGCGCCGCAGCATCGCGTTCAGTCCACTCACCTCGGGGTCGAGGAGGACTTCGCGGAGAGCCTGGTGAAGATCGGGGTTGGTGTGGATGGCCATCCCCAGGCCCCGCATCAGGGCAGCGTCCTTCGCCATCTGACCCTCGTCGTCGGCCCGGCGCACCAGCTCGGCGAAGTCGCCGCGCAGGCTGCCGGTGTCGACGTCCGCGGTACTGACCGGCTTGCAGTGCCGCAGCGCCCTCGCCACCAGCTGCGGCTTGCCCTGCCACTGGCGGTAGAGGGTGGCCTTGCTGGAGTGGGTACGGGCGGCGACGGCGTCCATGGTCAACGCGTCGTAGCCGACCTCACGCAGCAGATCGAGCACGGCATCGAAGAGCTCGGCCTCCCGCTCGGGAGTCAGCCGGCTGCGTCCCATGACACGCACCTCCTGGTTGGACCGTACGGACGCTGCCACCCTACCGGCAGTAGCGAACGAAACGGTTTCGTACACCTCGAAGCTAAGGGTACGCCGAGCGAAACGGAAGCGTTTCGATGGTGGTCTGCGTCACGCGTCGCGGGGCCCGTCGTCGGCAGGGCGACGGTGAGCCGTTATGCGATGCGGCAGGGCGGCGCCAGGATCCAGCCCTCCGGCGGGCGGAGCTCTGGGGCCGCCCCCGGCTTGGGCCGCACTACGTACACCAAGGGCCTGCACCCAATAGCCCTGAGCGGAACATGCAGGCTGCCCCTGGGGCATCACCGGCACCAGAGCGGGTCGATTGGGCGACATTCCACCCGTCTCACCGGATCACGCCGAGTGTGGCCGCCTGCCGATAGCCCCGCACCAAGGCCGCTGAGCGCCCCGGCAGGACATATGTCATCCCCAGACGGTGACTCACGGCTCTGCACGGTCGACTGCCGGCCCTCGTAGGCTCCACACCATGTTCACATCTCACAAAGCCGGACGAGATGATTCCTGGGAAGGCGTCGTCATCGATAAGTCCCGGGGCATGCTCGACGGCTCGAATATGTATCACTTCGTCGAGGTCCGTCTTGCCGACGGCGAATCCGTGAAGGTCCGGATCAGCCGCCGGCTCTGGAAGTCGATCGCGGTCGACGATCGGATCGTCAAGCGACCGGGAGCCGACCCGGCCAGGGAGTAACCCTTCTGATCGACCTCGCCGCCGCCCTCATCCGACTCGACACGTGATCGACAGGGCGCGCGCCCTAGGAGTTGTCTTCAAATGTCACGCCCACATCAGAAGCGATGCGAGGGCGACGGCTGCTTGGTAGGACTCGGCGGTCTTGTCGTAGCGGGTGGCGATGCCGCGCCACTGTTTCAACCGGTTGAAGCAGCGTTCCACCACGTTGCGCTGCTTGTAGAGCTGCTTGTCGAAAGCCGGCGGGCGTCCGCCGCGGCTGCCGCGGCGGAGCCGGTTGCGGATCTGGTCGGCTCGTTCGGGGATGGTGTGGCTGACGCCCCGCCGCCTGAGCCAGGTGCGGATGGCCTTGGAGCTGTAGCCCTTGTCGCCCAGGACATGGGCCGGCCGGACCCGGGGATGTCCCGGGCCGATACGCGGCACCCGTATCGACTCCATCACGGTGGTGAACTGGGTGCAGTCGTTGGTGTTCCCGCCGGTGACAGTGAAGGCGAGCGGGCGGCCCGCCGCGTCGCAGGCGAGATGAATCTTGCTGGTCAGGCCGCCCCGGGAGCGTCCGAGTCCGGGGCTGCGGATCCCCTTTTTCGGGCTCCGGCGGCGTGCTGGTGGGCGCGGACGACGGTGGAGTCGACCGACACCAGCCAGTCGATGTCCCCGACCGCGTCTGCCTGCGCCTGGGCGGCCCTGAGTATCCGCTCGAAAGTGCCGTCCAGTGCCCAGCGCCGGAAGCGGGTGTGCAGCGTGGCCCACGGGCCGTACCTCTCGGGCACATCCCGCCAGGCCGTGCCAGTACGGAACTTCCACACGATTCCGTTGAGCACGGTGCGGTCATCCAACCGCTTCCGGCCCCGCGAGGACTCGGGCAGCAGCGGCCGGACGAAATCCCACTCAGCATCGGACAGTTCATGGCGACGTATCACCCCACCATGATCCACCACGCAAGATCATTTGAAGACACCCCCTAGGACGGCCATTGCCCCGGCTGATACCTCATCAGCCGGAGGAACCGGGTGAACGCCTTCCGGTCGAAGAGCATCCCGAAGTACTCCTCGGGCATCTGCACGCCGTTGATCACTGCGGCGGGCGTGCCGAGGCCGCGGGGGGTATCTGCACCGGCCCGATCGTAGGCCCGCTCGGATCGGTCGACGAACTCGCGGTACTTCATGGTCTTGACAGCGGAGTCGAATGCCGGGCCACGCAGTCCTGCCACCTTGCCGGCAAGCTTCAGCAGCAACGCGTTGGTGTAGCCGTCAACGGCTTCGGCCGGCTGGTGCCGGTAGAGCACGGCGTGGTACTCGGCGAACTTTCCGGCTTCCAGCGCGGCGCGCAGCGCGTTGACGGCCCTCTTCGAGCCGCCGCCACCCACTTTCCCGTCAAGGAAGGACGCGAAGGTGTACTCGGTCTTCGTCTCACGCCGCTGGGTCAGGGCGCGGAGGGCCGGTCCACCACCGGTCACCTCGAACTCCTGGCAGACGGGGCAGCGCGGGTCCTCGTAGAGATGCACCGTGACCGGGGCCTTCGGATCCCCGACGACGATGGTGGTGCCGTCCACGTCAAGCTTCTCGGGCGGCTTCGCCGGGCCGTCATACGCGGCCTTCTTCGGCGACGGCTGCCGTGGGGTGCGTTCACCGCATCCGCTCGACAACAGCCCCGGCAGAACCAGCATCAACGCTAAGGCGGCCAGCCGTCTTCGGCCACGTCCCACTCTCATGTATCCCTCCCCGGATCAGGGAGACATTAGAATAAAAGTACGAGGACGGCAGGAAATTACCCGCATTGGTGGAGTCCGCACGGAAATCCCAGGCCGGCCCACCCTTCGCACCGACCTCGGCCGCGCAGTCGCTCCTGAATCCACTGACGGCCCGTCACGCTGTCGGCTCCGGAGCAGGAGGGAGACACGCGCTCACACAGCCTCGTAGTCCTTGGCACATCCGCCGCGGCGCACTGATCTGGACCAGCCCACGCATGCCGTCGATCAGCTGCCGCCGCATACGCATCGGCGACCGCCCCGGCTTCCCCACTCGCGGCGGCCACGGCACATCACACCCCTGATTGCCCGTCAGATATCCGCACCCAAGGCTCTTGCCCGTCCACGGACTTGATCTACTTTCGCGACAAGCCCTGGCCCTGCCCTTCCATCCGCTTGATCCAGGAGCACGACCATGAGTGATACCGGTCCGGATGCCTGTACGGCTTGCCGCGTGCGCTGTCGGTGGTCGGATGCGGTTCTGCTGCCATCGCGCGCAGCCGGGCCTCCAGCGCGTGCGCCTCGGCGTCGGTGAGCCAGAGGTGACGCAGCGCGGTGTGCGAGAGGTGGTCGGGCCGGCTCGGCAGCATCTCGCCGAGCGCGGCGTTGTGCCCGCGTCCTTTTGCACGCCGGCTCGCGCAAGCGCACGCCAACCGTGCACGAGATGCCGGTGCTGCCCACAACTGCCCCCGGCCCACTACCGATCCGGTAGCCTCATCGTCGTCCGCGCCGCGGAAACCCGGCAGCGCCCCGGCCTGTGGCGCACCGGAGCCACCGTGCATGACATCGACTCGCCCACCGCCCAGGCCGACTCCCTCACGGCCTTCGCAGCACTGCGCGAGGGCCTGCACCTGGACACTGAGCAGACCACCGGCTCGGGGAGGGTTGTATCGGCCTCCCGCCCGCCCCCGACCTCTACCGCTCCGTACCGCTGGATCGCTTCGTCTGCGGCGGAGCTCTCTCTACGTACTAGGGCCACGCTTGGGCGAGGACGAGGGAGCCGAGGCGGCAACAGGGCAGATTTTGGACGCCCAAGCGGCAGAGCAATGGCTCTGGTTCCACCCGACCAGCAGTGTGCCTCTAGAGCATCAGTCCACTTCGCCACCCACACGGAGGACGCCATTCATCCCGCTCCCCCGGACCAGCCCCGTGGAAACGAACGGCAACTCACCACGACCGTACACAGCGTTCGCGGCACCGGCAGCTCAGCACGACCGGATACGAGGTGGGCGGCATGAGCGAGCCCACCGATACATCAGCTGACCACATCCCGGAGCCGCGCACCGCCGCGTCGCCGCCCCCGCCCGCGGCACCCACCGCCGGGTCGATGAACAGACCGGGCATCCCCCTTGGCGCCGAGTCGGGCGCCGCCGGAGACGTGAACGCTCCCGGCGCGCAGATGCGATATGTGGACCTGACCGGCAGCCGCGAGGCGGCCGGCCGCTCGATCCGGCTGCGTGACATGGCCAGACGCCTACCGCGGTTGGTACGCCGATCGCTGGCTCTGGCCTGGCAGGTCGACCGGTCAGCGACCGTCGGCCTCCTGCTGTGCCAGCTCGTCGCCGGCGTGATGCAGGCCCTGGGCCTGGTCGCGGTCAGCGGCACCCTGACCGCGCTGCTGACCAGCGGGGACGTCTACCAGCGGCTCCTGCAAGCGTGGCCGTCCGTGGCTCTGCTGGCGGGGGCATCCGGCGTGCGCGCCCTCCTGGGGATCACCGTCAACTGGCTCTCCTCCCGACTGGGCCCGCTGATGACGCGGGAGGCCGAGCAGATGTTGCTGACCGGCTGCGCCGAGGTGGAGTTGTGTGCCTACGACGAACCGGACTTCAACCGCGACCGCGAGGCCGCCGACCGCGGAGCAACGGTCACCGGAGACCTGATCGACGAGGGGCAGGACCTGATCGCGTCGTCGGCGTCCTTCCTCGCCGGAGCCGTCGTGCTGGCCGGGGTGCACCCGCTGCTCCTGCCGCTTCTGGTGGCCGCCAGTCTTCCGCAGGCGCTGGCTCAGGTCAGCGCCGCGCGGGTGCGCTACCTGGCGAACCTTCGAAGCAACGGTGACAACCGGATGCTGTCGGTGCTGCGATGGCACATCTACACGAGAGAAGCCGCCGACCAGATCCGTGCCGGCACCATGGCCGCTTTCCTGTCCGGCCGGTACCGGCAGACGGTCGCCCGGATCAACCGCGAGGACCGGGCCGCAGCCGACAAGGGAGCCCGCATGTCCCTGGCCGGCGCGCTGTGCGGCGGGCTGGGGTCGGCGGTCGTATGGGCGGCGGTCGTGTGGCTGCTGGCCACTGGCCGCATCAGCGTCGGGCTCGCGGGGACGGCCGTCTTCGCGTTGCAGACGGCGGGGCAGTCGGTCCGCGGCCTGGTGGCCGTGGGAGCGCGGGCCGTACGCACGGGGTTGTATATGGACGACTGGAGCGGATTCCTGGACAAAGCCGGCGGGTTCCGCATGCGCCGCGGCCCGCACTGTCCCGAGCCGCCGAAGACGATCGAGATCAAGTCGGTCTCTCATCGCTACGCGGGCAAGGACCACGATGCGCTGTCCGACGTCTCGCTCACCTTGCGACGGGGTGAGGTCACCGCCCTGGTTGGCTTCAACGGCTCGGGGAAGTCGACGCTGTCGAAAGTGGTCAGCGGTCTGTACCTACCCACTGACGGACAGGTGTTGTGGGATGGCACCCCCACCGGTGACGCCGACCCTCAGGCGCTGTGGCAGCAGGTGGCTCTGGTGCCACAGGACTACGCACACTGGCCGCTGACAGTGCGCGAGAACATCACCCTCGGACAGCCCTCGCCGCGTGGTGATGCGGCGGTACGCGAAGCGTGCGAGGCCGCCGGCGCCGACGAAGTCGTCGACAAGCTCGGCGCCGGCCTGGACACCCTTCTGGCCCGGGAGTGGCTCAACGGCGAGGAGCTGAGCGGCGGTCAGTGGCAGCGCATCGCCCTGGGGCGCGCGTTTTTCCGCCAGGCCGGACTGCTGGTCCTAGACGAGCCGACCGCGAACCTCGATCCCCGTGCCGAGTACCGGATCTTTCAGCGGCTGCGGGACCTGGCCCGGGACCGGGTGGTGCTGCTGGTGACCCACCGCATCACCAACGTCGCCGTGGCCGACCGGATCGTGGTCCTCGACGAAGGCGTCATCGTGCAGGAGGGCACATACACACAGCTCGCCCAACAGCCGGGCCTGTTCCAGCAGTTACTGTCCTATCAGGTGGCCACCTCCAAGACGGGCGGCAAGCAACACGGGACAAGCGCATGAGCCGCCCCGTAAACGGCTTCGCCGCCGGGCGGCCGCTCACGTGCTCAGGCGGCTGTTCATTCGCTCCCACGGGGGTCGGGAGCCTCGGTTTCGGCGTCTTCCAGGGTGGGAGGCAGCCGGCGAACGCGGGGCGACCGGGACTGGCGACTCGCACGCCCCTCACACGGTTCTCCTGCGGCTGGTCCTCCCCCACACACAGAGGACTCCGGTAGGCACTGTCCTGGCGATCATCCCGTAGGGCACATCGATGGTACTTTCGCCGGAATCGTGTGAGGGGGACAGGTGGACACTGACCTGCGGCATGCAGTTGTCGTGGCACTAGGCGATCTCGGGCGAAGTCATGATTACCGTGACCGGGCGGATGCCGGTCACGGCCTGGCCGCGTTCGCCGAGATGCAGGAGGCCCTCGTACCGCTGCGGGAGCTTGTGCTCGACCCTGGTGACACCTTCGTCACCCGGAGGACCGCGGAAGCATTGCTTCGGCGAAAGGACAGGGTCGGGTTGACCATAGTCGCGTCCGCACTGGCAGTCGCCAACTCGAATCACAGCGATTGGATCCACTCCGCAATCATCGATGTTTTCAGCGTCTTCTCCGACGACCGGGACGATGCGATGCGGCTGTGCGAGGAGCTGTTGAGGGACACCGGCGACCATGTTGCACCGGGGGCCCGCCAGCTACACAAGGTCCTGGCAGAGATCGATCCCGTTCTTCGTCCCGTATAGCCCTGGGCGAACGCCGTCGTGGCCAAGCAACCCGCTGCCCGGCCCCAGCTCCAGCACCCAGGCCCACCGCCACCGCCACCGCCACCGGCGAGTTCCCGCCGTTCCCATCGACCGCGGGACAGCGCCCGCGTGCCTGCTGCGGTGCGGTGGCGGACGTCGCCGTCGAGGATGACACCCAACGTCACTGCCAACGCTTGACCTTGACGTAACGGCAGAGTTTCTACTGGCGGCATGAGAACCGGAGAGATCGCCGCGCTCGTCGGGCTCACCACCCGGGCGATCCGGCGCTACCACCACGTCGGGCTGCTCCCGGAACCGGAGCGGCGCCCCAATGGCTACCGGGCCTACAGCATCCGCGACGCCGTCCTGCTCGCCCGGGTGCGCCGGCTCATCGAACTCGGCCTCAGCCTCGATGAAGCGCGCGACGCCCTCGCCGACGATGCCGGGCGCGAACTGATCGAGGTGTTGGAGGAGCTCGACGCCGACCTGTCCCGCCAGGAAGCCGGCATCCGAGAGCGCCGCCGCCAGCTCGGCGCCCTGCTCGCCGAGTACGCCCCCGCTCAAGCGGAAGCCGTGAGCCGGCTCATGGACGCCTTCGTGGAGAGGGGCCGGGGATGAACGGCGGACCGCGGGGCGTACGGGCGGCGCGGGTCGCGGCGGCCGCCGTGCTCCCGGGGGAACTGGCCCTGACCGTCTGCTTGGTGGCCGGGGCACGGTCGCCCGGGTGGGTGCTGGCGGGCGCCGAGGCGCTGGTCCTCGCGGTGCTGCTGCTGGAGGCCTGGGTGCTGCGCTCGCTGTACGTCGCCGCGCGCGCCCGCGGCGCGGACCGCCGGGCGGCGCGGCAGGCCACTGTACGTGCGGTGGTGCCGGTGACGGTCCGCCGCTTAGTCCTCCACGAGCTGCGCGCCCTCGCCTCCCTGGGGCGGTGGGTCCGGCGCGGCACGCACGGGGTGCGCCGCGGGGACCTCGCCGCCGCGTACACAGGGCCCCAGACCGCGATGATGTACGGGCTGCTCTTCGTGTCGGTCATCGAGACAGTGGGCCTGGCCTTCCTCATCCCTTGGCCCGCGGTCCACCGAGTGCTCCTGGTACTCGACCTGTACGGCGTCGTCCTCGTGCTGGCCCTCCATGCCGCCTGCGTCACCCGGCCGCACGTCGTGCACCCCGACGGCTCGCTGCGGATCCGCTACGGAGCCCTCTTCGACCTCGCCGTACCGCCGGACGCGGTCGCCTCGGTCCGGGTCGATCGGCGATACCCCGAAGGCCGCCTGATCGCCCTCTCCGAGGACGGGGTCCTCGACCTGATCGTGGGCAACCAGACCTCGGTGACCTTGGAGCTGAACCGGCCACTCCCCTTCACCCGCCCGCTCGGTAGAACGGAAGAGGCGCACACCATCCGCTTCCACGCCGACGACCCACGCGCACTGGTCAGCGCACTCCGGCAGCCCACCTGACATGCCACCGCGGGCCGTTGTCCCGGTCCACGGCTTCATCGCCCGATACGGCCTCGACCACCGGCACCGCACCCTGCTCGCGCGCATCCCCACACCGCCGAGCGCGAACCCGCCGGCCACGACCCGACCGGCGGCTCGCCGGTCAGCCGGGCCTCGCTCCAGCCCGACCTGGCAGCCGCCCCGAAGCGGGACCTCGGGACAGCGTCGATAGCCCGTCCCTTCGACCGTTCTGTGCAGTAGCCCGGGACGCACCGGCCCACGACGGAGGCGGGTGCGCCCCGGGCCGACTGCCGTGCATCCGGCCGGTGTCCAGCCATCGCGGGCACAGGGCCGGCCCGCCGCTGAGGCGACGGGCGGTTGAAGAGGGCGGTTCGTGAGGTGATGTTCGTTTCTCGGACGATGGTCGTGTCTCTGGGTGCCGCCGCACTCTCTCGGCGAGCAGCAACAGGCCGTCCGTGGGGGTCCCCGGCCCCAGCCCCGTGTCACCCCCAGCACATTGGCTGAGACCGGACCACCCGCTCGTCCGGTTGTAAACAATCGGACACAAGAACACTCAAAATAGGTAAACCACAGCAGTCGGGCCCAGCGTGCTCTAGCGTCACGTCCGACACGGGGGCGGTTGTGGGGCCGGGGGGCTCCAGCCGCGCCGGAAGTGAAGGGGACGACCAAGTGGGGGGCCATGGGGTTGTTCGAAGCTGCCGGAGCAAGGGTGATCGATTCACCTGCCGGGACAGCCAAGTGGGACCGCGTACCGGAACGCGACGACGAAAGCAGGCACAGGCCGACGGAACGGCGGTTGCGGCAGTTGGCGCCGGCCGTCGATGCCGTGGGTGTCCTGATACCGGTGGGGCTGCTCTGTGCCGTGACACAGCAGCCCCAGCCTTTACTCACGGCGGTGCTGGCCGGCGCCTCATGGCTGGCCGTGGGGGCATCGAAGAATCGTTACAGCCGGGCGGAGCCGGCCGGTGACGGCGCCGCGCTGCCCGTCTTACGGGACTGGCTGACCATGCTGGGCGTACTGGCCATCGTCTGCGTCGTGGCGCGGGTCGAGGTCTCGCTCCAGATCTGCGTGCTCGCCCTGTTGCCGTGCCTGGCGCTGGGTGTGGCCCGGCGCCGGCTCGTGCACCGGTATCTGGTGGCTGCCAGACGCCGTGCGCAGGCGCTGCGCCGGGTGCTGATCGTCGGGGAGGCGGGCACCGTTGATGTGGTGCTCGCGGAGCTGGCACACCGTACTGATCATGAATATGTCGTGGTCGGGAGCTGTCTCGTCGGCGAGGAGGCCATCGACTCGGCAGTGCCGGTCCCGGCCCGGCTCGCGTCGGACGGGAGCACTCCCGAGGCGGCACTGGACGGCGAGACCGTGCTCCGGTGTGCCGCCGACCTCGACGCCGATCTCGTCTTCGTGGCGCCGGGCCGTCGGCTGCCCGCGGCGCGCATACGGCGGCTGGCCTGGGCCCTGCACGACGGGGGGCGGAATCTGGCCATACTTCCGGGCCTGATCGATGTCTCGCAGCACCGGGTCCGGCTCGCGAAGGCGGGGGGCCTGACGGTGATGCATATAGACCCCGCGGCGCGGCGCGGGGTGCCGGTTCTGCTGAAGCAGATCACGGACCGGCTGGGGGCGCTGCTGCTGCTGGCGCTGCTCTCCCCGGTGTTCGCCTTGGTGGCGGCGGCCATAAAGCTCTCCTCCGCCGGGCCGGTGTTCTACTGGCAGATCCGGGTCGGCCAGGATCTGCGGCCGTTCCGGATGTGGAAGTTCCGCACGATGGTGGTCACCGCCGACCGGATGCGGGCGGCGCTGGAGACGTCGAACGAGCACGACGGGGCGATGTTCAAGATCCGGCGGGATCCGCGGGTGACGCCGGTGGGCCGGCTGCTGCGCCGCTTCTCGCTGGACGAACTGCCGCAGCTGTTCAACGTCCTGACCGGCCATATGTCGTTGGTCGGACCGCGGCCGCCACTGCCCGAAGAGGTGGAGAGGTATGACGGGACCGAGCTCCGCCGGTTGTCCGTCAAGCCGGGGCTGACGGGGTTGTGGCAGGTCAGCGGGCGGTCCGATCTCTCCTGGGACGAGACCGTCGCGCTGGATCTCAGCTATGTGGACAACTGGTCCTACGTCCGTGACATCAGTGTGTTGGCCCGTACCGTGCGGGCCGTCGTGGACGGGCGCGGTGCGTACTAGCGCGCCACGGTGTGCGTCCGGCGCCTCGCCGAGAGGCGGGCGCCGGGTGCACGGTACGGATCCAGGGCGGTCACACCGCGGCCGGCGCCGCCCGCCAGGCCTGGTAGGTGCGGGCGATGCCCTCGGCGAGCGGGATGGTGGGCGTCCAGCCCAGGGAGCGCATCTTGCTGATGTCGAGCAACTTGCGGGGGGTGCCGTCGGGGCGGGACGGGTCGAAGGCGATCCGGCCCTCGTATCCGACCGCGGCGGCGACACAGGCGGCCAGGTCGGCGATGGTCAGGTCACTGCCGCAGCCGACGTTGACGGTGTCGTCGCCGTCATAGCGGCGCAGCAGCACCTCGCAGGCGGCGGCCAGGTCGTCGACGTGCAGGAACTCTCGCAGCGGGGTGCCGGTGCCCCACAGGGTGAGCTCCGGCAGCCCCTGTTCCTTCGCCTCGTGGAAGCGGCGGATGAGCGCGGGCAGGACGTGCGAGGTCTCGAGGTCGAAGTTGTCGCCCGGCCCGTAGAGGTTCGTCGGCATGGCGGAGATGAAGGAGGCACCGTATTGCCGGCGGTAGGAGCGGATCTGGACGAGGCCGGCGATCTTGGCTATCGCGTAGGCCTCGTTGGTGGGCTCCAACGGCCCGCTCAGCAGGGCGTCTTCGGTGATCGGCTGGGCGGCGTGCTTGGGGTAGATACAGCTCGATCCGAGGAACAACAGACGGCGGACCCCGGCCTGGTGCGCCCCGGCGATGACGCTGAGCTGGATGCTCAGGTTGTCTTCCAGGAACTGTACGGGGTAGGTGCTGTTGGCCATGATTCCGCCGACCTTGGCGGCCGCCAGGACGACGGCGTCGGGCCGCGCCGAGCGCAGATATGCCTCGGTGGCCCCGGCATCCCGCAGGTCGAGTTCCGCGCGGGTACGGGTCAGTACGTCATAGCCCTGCGCGGACAGCCGCCGGGCGACGGCGGATCCCACCAGGCCTCGGTGGCCCGCGACGAAGACGCGAGCGGGTGTGGGCAGCAAGTCATCCATGGGGCGGATTGTGTCAGTCAACCCGATACGTCCACCGGTTATTTCAGGAAATATCTGCCGCTCCTCGCTCTCGACCGGCGACGGCGGAGCGGGTAGCGTCCACGCCCCGCGGTCCGCCGGCGCGTGGGTAATCCAGCAAGTCAGAACCGATGCACATCACTTCTCGTGGGGGGAAGCCATGCCGAAAACCGCGGTCATCACCGGAATCACCGGTCAGGACGGTTCGTATCTCGCCGAATTGCTGCTGAGCAAGGGCTATGAGGTGCACGGGCTGATGAGACGCTCATCCAGCTTCAACACCGAGCGTATCGACCACATCTACCAGGACCCGCACACCCCCGACCGGCGGCTGCTGCTGCACCACGTCGATCTGTCGGACGGGGTGGCCCTGGTGAATCTGCTGCGCGATGTGCAGCCCGACGAGGTCTACAACCTCGGGGCCCAGTCCCATGTCCGGGTCTCCTTCGACGCTCCGCTGTACACCGGCGATGTGACCGGGCTGGGCGCCGTACGACTGCTGGAGGCGATCCGTGCCAGCGGCGTGCAGACCAGGCTCTACCAGGCCTCGTCCTCGGAGATGTTCGGCGCCACCCCGCCGCCGCAGAACGAGGCGACGCCCTTCCACCCGCGCAGCCCGTACGGCTGCGCCAAGGTCATGGCGTACTGGTCCACGGTCAACTACCGCGAGGCGTATGACCTGTTCGGGGTCAACGGGATTCTCTTCAACCACGAGAGCCCGCGGCGCGGTGAGACCTTCGTGACCCGCAAGATCACCCGCGCGGTGGCCCGCATACAGGCGGGCCTTCAGGAGCACCTCTACCTCGGCAATCTCGACGCCGTCCGCGACTGGGGATACGCCCCGGAGTACGTCGAGGCCATGTGGCTGATGCTCCAGCAGGACGAGCCCGACGACTATGTGGTGGCGACCGGAGTGGCCGCGACCGTACGGGACTTCCTCCAGGCCGCCTTCGACGCGGTGGGGCTGGACTGGGAGCGCTATGTGCGCTTCGACGCGAAGTACGAGCGGCCCTCCGAGGTGGACGCGCTCATCGGTGACGCGTCCAAGGCCAAGAACCTGCTGGACTGGTCGGCGAAGGTGCAGTTCGACGAACTCGCCCGGATCATGGTCGAGTCGGACACCCGGCAGCTGGCGGACGAGCTCTCCGGTCACCGGGTGCGGGTGGACCGATGACGGCCACCGCCACCGACCGCCAACTGCGCGGTTTCACCGGCGCCGGCTACGACAAGGGCCGGGGGCTGCTGACCCAGGTCGCCTGGTTCGTCGTGCTCAACGTCCTGTTCATGAAGTGGTGGTGCCCGCCGCGGCTGCGGCCCGCGCTGCTGCGGCTCTTCGGCGCCCGGGTCGGCGAACGGGTGCTCATCCGGCACCGGGTGCGGGTGCAGTGGCCGTGGAAGCTGACGGTCGGCGATGACGTCTGGGTGGGTGAGGACTCCTGGCTGATCAACCTGGAGCCGATCATTATCGGCCATGATGTCTGTGTGTCCCAGGGTGCCGTGCTGTGCACCGGGAGCCACCAACGCCGGTCGCCCACCTTCGAGTTCGACAACGCACCGATCCGGCTGGAACCCGGGTCCTGGGTGGCCGCCCGTGCCATGGTGCTGCGCGGTGTCACCGTCGGCGCGGATGCGGTGGTCGGGGCCGGCGTGGTCGCTCACCGCGATGTGCCGCCGGGGGCCGTGCACACCACCGGAGGTGCCGTATGAGGATCACCCATGTGGTGACGCTGGTCAGCGACGACGGGGCCTACGGCGGGCCGGTGAGCGTGGCCACCGGGCAGCTGGGGGAACTGGCCGCGCGGGGGCACCAGGTGGAGCTGGTCTCGCTGTGGCGGGGCCGGAGCGCGCCCCCGCGGTCGGTGGACGGGGTGCCGCTGCGCGCCCGTACGGCCCGCACGCTGGTGCCGGGACAGGGCTTCCTCGGCCTGTTCCACCCGGGGCTGCTGCCCACGCTCTGGCGGCGGGTCGGCCGGGCCGACGCCCTGCATCTGCACGCCGGGCGGGACCTGGTGTCCCTGGCCGCGCTCGCGGTGGCCGTGGTGCGCCGCCGGCCCTTCCTCGTGCAGACCCATGGCATGGTCCAGCCCCGCGGCTCGGCGGTGGCCCGGCTCTTCGACCGGGTGTATGTCCCGCTGCTGCGGCGAGCGGCCGCGGCCCTGGTGCTCACCGACGAGGAGGAGGCCGGACTGCGGAAGGTGCTGGGCCCGCGCGGACCGCGGCTGGTCAGACTCCCCAACGGGGTCCGCTCCCGCCCGGCCAGCGGGGAGCGCAGCGAGACCGATGTGCTCTTCCTCGCCCGGCTACAGAGCCGCAAGCGCCCCGAGGCCTTTGTGCGGATGGCGGCGCTGGTGCACCGCAAACGGCCCGAGGTGTCCTTCACCCTGCACGGTTCGGACGAGGGGCGGCTGGCGGAGGTGCGGCGGCTGATCGCCGAGGAGGGGCTGGGCGAGGTCGTGACGTACGGCGGGGCCCTCGACCATGACGCCGCGGTGCGGCGCACGGCGCAGGCCACCGTGTATGTGCTGCCCAGTGTCGACGAGCCGTTCCCGATGAGTGTGCTGGAGTCCCTGGCGGTCGGCACTCCGGTGGTCTGCACCGGCAGCTGCGGGATCGCGGGTACGCTCCGCCGGCGGGAGGCCGCTGTGGTGACCGACGGTTCGCCGGAGGAGCTGGCGGACGCGGTGCTGCGGCTCCTGGAGGACCGTCCGCTGCGGGAGCGCGTCACCCGGGCCGGCCAGGCGGCCGTCGAGGAGGAGTTCTCGCTGGCGGCCGTGGCCGACCGGCTGGAGGGGTGGTACGGGTCCCTCGCCCGGCCCGGCGCACGATGACCGGGGCGGCGGGGGCCGGTGCCCCCGCCGCCTGCGGCTACCGGCCGGCTGCCCGGGCGATCCGCAGCAGTTCGGTGATCCGCTCCAGACCGGCCCGGCTGCTGAGCCGCTGCTCGACGTACTGCGGGCCCCGCTCTCCCAGCTGCGCCGCCCGCCCGGGGTCGTCGGCGAGCGCCCGGACCTCCGCGAGGAGCGCCTTCGGGTCCTCCGGTGCGAGGACCGTCCCGGCGCCCGAGCGCAGGACCTCCTGGGCGGTGCCCCCTTCGGCGGCCACCGAGGCGATCACCGGCCGGCCCGTCATGAAGTACGAGGTCAGCTTGGACGGCAGGCTCATGTCCAAGACCGAGGCCTTCTGAGTCACCGCGAGCACATCGGCGGCGGCCAGCACCTCGGGGAAGTCCTCGGTGTCGGCGGGCGGCAGGAAGGACAGCGCGGGGACGTCCGCGGCGAGCCGTTCCAGATGTGCGCGCTGGTTGCCGTCCCCCATGAGCACGAACCGCACGGGCGCGGCTTCCTGACCGGCGAGCCGCGCGGCCTCGACCAGTACCTCCAGCCCCTGTTTGAGGCCCATGTTGCCGGCGTGCAGCACCACGGTCTCCCCGGCGGACCAGCCCAGTCGCGCCCGGGTGCGGTCCCGGTCGCCGCTCGGTCCCCGTACATGGGTCCAGTTGGGCACCACATGCACCCGTGTACGCGGCACGCCCATCGCCGTGACCCGGTCCACGAACGATTCATGCACCACGCCGACGACGGCCGCCTGGCGCAGCACCCGCGCCTCCACCGCTCCGGCCAGAGCGGCGGCCCGGCCCCCGCCCTGGATGCCGCTCTGTTCGGCGGCGGCCCCCATCAGGTCCTGGACGACCACGACATGCGGTACCCCGGCCTGCCGCGCCAGCCGCCCGCCGAGCACGCCCCCGGCCAGACTCGGCATCTGGGTGAGCACCACATCGGGTCGGATGCGCGGTGGTGTCAGGGCGCCGTGGGCCAGGATGCTCGCCTCGAACAGGGCCCGGCGCAGGGCAGTCTGATGCGGCGGAACGGTGTGCCGCCGGCGGTGCACGGTCACCCCGCCGCGGCGTTCCCGTACGCGCCACCGGCCGCGGTAGCCGTCCGCCACCCGCCAGGCGGGATAGTGCGGCATGCCCGCGAGGACATGGGTGTCGGCGCCGGATGCGGCCAGGTGCTCGGCGATCTGGGTCGAGTACGGCCCTATGCCGGTGTGTTCGGGTGCGTAGTTGGTCGAGACCACGAGCACGCACCGGCCCGCGAACGAGTCTTCCACGAATGGCCCCCCTCTGGATGTGCGGTCATCGTAGGAGGCTGCCGGGGCCCGCGGGCTGTGAATTGGGTTGCGATTGTGTCCCGAAGGCGACCTTGTTTTCCCGATGTCCCTTAGATTGTGGTCGCTGGTGGGGAGTTGGGGGGAGGTGGGCCGATGCTGCGCGGAAAACGTCCGGGCACCGCGGTGCCGGTACGGGGCATCGCCGCACTGTGCTGCTGGGCGCTGCTGCTGGTGGTGCTGCTTCCGGTGTTGATCCTTCAGTCGCTCGACGCCCGCTTCGGTGCCGCGCTGGCCGTGCAGTGCGTGGTGGTGGTGCACACGGGTGCGGCGCTGGCCCGGGTGCTGACGGATGTCCGGGCGCGGCTGATCGCGCTCGGTTTCTGGCTCTTTTCCTATGTGTGGCTGGGACTCGCGCCGCTGGCGATGCTCGCGACGGACGCCTACCCCCGGGGATTCGTGGTCGACGCGAACACCGCGTTCCTGACAACGACCGTGGTGGAGGCGGGACTTCTCGCCTACAGCGCCGGGTCGGCGGTGGCGTCCTGGCGGTCGTCGCGCGACTCCGTGGTCCTCGAACCGCTGCTGGCCCGGCGGCTGTCGCCGGGGCGGGTGCTGCTGCTGTGTGGTCTGGCGCTATTGCTGGCGGTCGTGCTGATCCCGGGTCAGGGCGGGCTGTCGGCGTTCTTCCTCAGCCGTCAGGCCGCCAACGAGGCCGCGGCGCAGGCCGCGCCGGCCGGGTCGGCGGACCGGGCGATGGCCGCCTGGGCCCTTTCGGTGCCGGCTTTCTGGGCGCTGGTGGGGCTGGTGCACGTACCGCGGTTCACCGCCGGCGACCGGACCCTGCGCGGCTTGCGGTGGCTGCTGCTGCCGCTGCTGATCGCGGTGAACGTGGTCGTCAACAACCCGATCAGCCAGCCGCGTTTCTGGGCCGGTACGGTCCTGCTGGCGCTGGCCTTCAGCGCCTCCTGGCTGCGCGGGCCGCGGGCGTTCCGGATGGGCGCGGCGGCCGTGGCGGCCGTGGTGCTGGTGGTCTTCCCGTACAGCGACTACTTCCGCTACGACAAGCGGGAGCCGGTCCATGTCGTCTCGCTGGCCGAGCAGTTCACGTCCAACGGTGACTATGACGCGTTCCAGCAGGTCGAGACGGGGGTGGACTATGTCCGTACGCATGGCTTCACACCGACGGCCGCGCTGGGGCCCCCGCTGTTCTTCGTGCCGCGTGCCGTGTGGCCCGGCAAGCCCGATGACGCGGGCATCCTGCTCGCCCGGCATGCGGGCTACACCTTCGAGAACCTCTCCGCACCGTTGTGGATCGAGACGTACATGTGGGCCGGTTTCCCGTCGGTCATCGCCGTCTTCGGTCTGATCGGCGCGGTGGGACGGCGCATCGACGACCTCCGGCACCGGCTGCGCAAGCGCCCGGGGACCCTCGCGGCGCTTCTGGTGCCGGCCTTCGGCTTCTACCAACTGGTGCTGCTGCGCGGCAGTTTGATGGCCATCGTGGGCCCGCTCGCCCTGCTGGTCTGCATCCCGCTACTGATCACCCGTAAGCCGGGGCGGCGGACCCTTCCGCCGTCCGCGGCGGACCCCGCGGGCGCCCCGGCGTCCCCCGCGCCCCGCGCCGCCTTGCCGCTACCCACAGGAGGAGCACGTACGTGAGCGTCTTCGACGAGCCCGCGGAGGAGCCGGACCAGATCCGGGACCAGCTGCGCCAGCTCTTCCGGTATCGGGCCCTGGTCGTGCTGGGGCTGGTGCTGGGCATGCTCGGCGGTGGCGCCGTGTCCCTGCTCGGCGGCTCGACCTATACCGCGACCGGCGAGGTCGTGGTGCATGCGATCAGCACGGCGCCCTTCGAGGCCGGCGGCGTCTCGGTGGACAAGCAGATCAGCATGGGCACCGAGCGGCAGATCGCGCAGAGCGCGTCGGTCGCGGCCGGTGCGGCCAAGGCCCTGAAGTTGGACACCGATCCGGCCCGGCTCCAGCGGGATCTGCGGGTGAGCAATCCGCCCGAGACCCAGACCCTGATGTTCGAGTACGACGCGGACTCCCCCGACCGGGCGTCCGCGCTCGTCAACGCCTTCGTGCACGCGTATCTGGACTACCGGCAGGACGCCGCGACCCAGCGGATAGACAAGACCGTCAGCAAGCTGAGCACCGAGCTCAAGCCGCTCCAGGAGCAGCGCAAGGTGCTGGACCGGCGGATCGCGGCCGGGAGCGGGGGGCGGTCCACCGATGAGTCCGAGCGCAGCAATCTGGTGTCGGAGATAGCGGATCTGCAGGGGCGGATCTCCAGCCTGAAGTCCCTCGACACCACGCCCGGCGACATCGTCCGCAAGGGCGACCCGCCGGCCTTCCCGTCCAGCCCCGGGCTCGTCGTGCTGCTGCTCGCCGGGGCCGTGGTCGGGCTGGTACTGGGCATTCTGGCGGCCTGGGTGCGTTCGGTGCTGGAGCCGCGGGTCCGGTCGGTGGCGGATGTGCAGGACAATCTGCGGGCACCGGTGCTCGGCATCCTGCCGCGGCGGCAGGGCGGTGCGGAGCTGCTGGAGGTCGGGCGGACCGGCCGCGGCAACCGAGCGGAGGCCTACCGGACGATCGCGTTCCGGCTGGTGCACGACCAGCGTTTCGCGGGACGGGGCAGTCTGCTGGTCGTCTCCCCCCGGGAGCACGCGGAGGCGGTCTCGGTCGCGGTCAACCTGGCCGGTGCGTTCGCCGAGATCGGTAACGACATCCTGCTGGTGGAGGCCGATCTGCGGACTCCGCAGCTCGCCCGGCGGCTGCCGCTGCATCACGGTCACGGCCGTCCAGTGCCGGGCAGTTGGGCGGACGGCGAGCGGCTGGCCGTGGACGCGGGGGTGGACGGGCGGTTCGATCTGCTGCCCGGCCGGGAGGTGCCCAACCCGGCGCGTGCCCTGTCCTCACCGCAGTTCGCGCGGCTGCTGAACGCGCCGTCCGGCCCGAACGAGAATGTCGTGGTCGTCACCGGGCCGCTGCTGTCGCACGCGGACGGGCTGGCCGTCGCCAAGCAGGCGGCCGGTGTCGTGGTGGTGTGTGATCTCAACGAGGTCCGCCGGGACGATCTGGACCGGGTGTGGGAGCTGATCACCGGCGCCGGCGGGCACATCCTGGGGGCCGTCCTGGACAAGGGCAGCCGCGGGACATCGCTGCGCCGGCTGACGGACGGCGGACCGACCCACCGCAAGCGCGGCCGGGGCCGTGCGCGGACGGCCCCGGTGGCACCGCCGCCGCGGCCGGGCCCGCCGCCGCCTCTTCTCGGACCGGCCCCGCAGGACGGCGCGTCCGTCGACGCCGACACCACCTCGCTGCGCGGATGACAGCCATCCGTCCGGCGGGGGCGGGCGGGCGGCCCTCGTCACCGGCGGCGGGCGGGGCCGGGGCCGACGGGGGCGGGGTCGGCAGCACCGCCCGCGGCAGCATGTTCGGCCTGGCGGGCTCGGCCGCCAACGCGCTGTTCGGGTTCGTCCTCGTCGCCGTGATCACCCATGGCCTCGGGGCCCGCGGGGCCGGTGCGGTGTTCACGGGGGTCGCGGCCTTCACCATCCTGAGCAACGCGCTGAAGCTGGGCGCCGATACCGCGCTGGTCCGCTTCGTCTCCCGGGACCTGGAGCTCAGCGGCGGCGCCGGGGTACCGGCCCTGCTGCGGATCTCGGTCCTGCCGACGCTGCTGGCGAGCGTCGCGGGTGCGGCGGTGCTGCTGTGCTCCCCCGGGCTCGCCGGTCTGCTGCTGCCCGAGCTGGATCCGGGCCAGGCCGTCGCGCTCATCCGGCTGTTCGCGGTGTTCCTGCCGGTGACGACGGTGGCGCTGGTGCTGCTCGGGGCCACCCGGGGCTACGGCTCGGTGGTGCCCTTCGTGGGCGTGGAGCAGATCGGCAAGCCGGCCTTGCGGGTGCTGCTCGCGGTGCCGCTGGTGCTGGTCGCACCGAGCGTGACCGGGCTCTCGGTGGCCTGGCTGGCGCCCGGGGTGCTGGGTGCGGTGGCCGCCGGCGTCTCGCTGCGCCGGTCCCGCCGTACGCATCCGGGCTCCGGGCAACCGCCGTCGCAGGCACGGGAGTTCTGGGCGTTCGCCGGACCACGGGCGGTCTCCTCCGTCTTCGACATCACCGCGGTGTGGATCGGGGTGATCCTGCTGTCGGCGCTGGGCACCGGCACCGACGCCGGCATCTACACGGCGATCGGGCGGCTGGTCACCGCGGGCAGTCTGCTCCAGCTGGCGATCAGGCTGGCGGTGGCGCCGCAGATCAGCCGGCTGCTGGCGGGTGGCGACCGGCACGGGGCGCGGCATCTGCACCGGTTGTCGACCCGCTGGATCGCGCTCTTCTCGTGGCCCGTGTTCCTGGTCCTCGCCGCCTTCCCCCGGACCGTGCTGTCGCTCTTCGGGCCCGGCTTCGACGGGGGCGCGGCGGGGCTGGTGGTCCTGGCGGCCGCCTGTCTGGTCAATGTCGGCGTCGGCAATGCGCAGACGGTCATCCTCATGGCCGGGCGGAGCGTCTGGAATCTGGTGGTTGCCGGCACCGCGTTCGTGGTCCAACTGGGCAGTGGGATCTGGCTGGTTCCGCGCTACGGGGTGCTGGGTGCGGCGGTCTCGTGGGGTCTGGCGATCGTGGTGGACAACGGCGCCTCGGCGCTGCTGGCCCGCTACCGCCTGGGCTTTCGCACCGTTGACCGGGGCTATCGGTGTGCCGCGGTGCTCGGCGTCGTGACGGTGGCGCTCCCGGTGTTCGCTCTGCGAACGCTATTCGGGGACACCGTACCCGGCGCGCTTTTGGGAATTGTTTTAGCCATTGGGGCTTTCGGCGCCGCCGTCTGGCGCTATCGTTTGCCGCTGGGGGTAGGGGAGTTCTTCGGGGCGCTGCGCAAGCGTGGTTCGGGAAACTCACCGTGAACACCGGTCCCATTTCCGCACAGAACTCGTCGCGTTCCCACGTCCTACCCTGACAATTCCGATCGCGCCATGCTTCCAGGGGGGACCTGTGCGCCAAAGAAGTAAACCAGTCCATCTCTTGCTCGCTGCCGCGGTGCTCGGCACCGCGGCCACGGCCCTTTCCGCCGGCCCGGCTCAGGCCACCGGCGAAACCACCCTCACCGCCGATCCGCTGCGTACGTGGCAGACCGACGGCATCGTGTGGGCCATGGCCTATGCCAAGGGCATCGTCTATGTGGGAGGTACCTTCAGCCACATCCGGCCGCCGGGCGCCGCCCCCGGCACCGGTGAACTCGCCCGTACGAACTTCGCGGCCTTCGACGCCAAGACCGGCGAACCGCTCTCGTGCGCCCCGGCGTTCACCGGCGGCACGGGCACGATCCGGGCCATGAAGGCCTCGCCCGACGGCTCGACGGTCTACATCGGCGGCTCGTTCGGGAAGGCCGGTCCGGTGGGCCGGTCCAACACGGCCGCCCTCAACACCGATGACTGCACCATCGGGGCGGACTGGAAGCCGACGGTCAGCTCGACCGTCCGGGCCCTGGACGTCACCGCCGACACGGTCTACATCGGCGGCGGGTTCGACACCGTCCAGGGACAGACCCGTGAGCGGGTCGCCGCGCTGCGGCCCGACGGCGAGCTGCTCCCGTTCAGGGCGACGATCCGTGGTTCCTCGGTCGGCAACGACCCCACCCCGGCGGTCAATGCCCTCACCGTCGCTCCGCAGCTCAACAAGGTCATCATCGGTGGCCGGTTCACCTCGGTGAACGGCAGCTTCCTGAGCGTGCACGCACTGGCCGGGCTGGACGCGACCACCGGCAGAGTCGTCAACTCCTTCACCGGCTGGATTCCCCAGAGGTCGGCGGTCAAGTCGCTCGTCAACGACGGGACCAACTTCTATCTGGGCGCCGAGGGCACCGGCGGCGGGGTCTTCGACGGCCGCGCGGCGGGCCGGCTGTCGGACGGCGGGCAGCTCTGGAAGGACACCTGTCTGGGCGCCACCCAGGCGGTCCTGCCGTACAAGGGGGTCCTCTACAGCGGCTCCCACGCGCACGACTGCTCCAACACCCCGGGCGGCTTCACCGACATCAACAACCGCCAGCACTTCCTGGCGCAGTCGATCTCGGACAAAACGATCCTGCCGTGGTTCCCGGACACCAATGACGGGATCGGCGAGCAGATCGGGCCGCGGGCGCTGACCATGGCGGACGGCGTCCTGTGGGCGGGCGGTGAGTTCACCACCGTCAATGACGCGCCGCAGCAGGGCCTGACCCGGTTCACGGCGGCGCCGGACACCGGGGCGCCGCAGGTGCCGCTGCTCAGCGGTGCGAGCGGGTCCCGGGGCAAGATCACGCTGAACTGGAAGGCCTCGTGGGACCGGGACGACGGTGTCCTGACCTACAAGATCTACCGGGACGGCGAGTATCTGACCTCGCTCAACCAGGATTCGCGCTACTGGAACCGGCCCAACATGAGCTACACGGACACCGTGGAGCCCGGGGCCCGGCACCGGTACTCGATCGAGGTCACCGACGGCACCAATGTGTCCGGGCGCAATGGCCCGGTCTATGTGACCGCCAGAAACTGACCGTATGCCGAGTGGGGGGTAAATGACGCACCGAGTAGGTTATGCGCCCGGGGTCTACGACCTATTCCACGTCGGGCATCTGAATATTCTCCGGCACGCCAAAAGCCAGTGCGACTATCTGGTGGCCGGTGTCGTCTCGGACGAAATGGCGGTGCAGGCGAAAGGGCAGGCACCGGTCATTCCGCTGGCCGAGCGGCTGGAGATCGTACGCAGCGTCCGATTCGTGGACGCGGCGTTCGTCGAGACGGTGCCCGACAAATTGGAAACCTGGCAGCAGGTACGGTTCGACGTCATTTTCAAGGGCGACGACTGGCGGGGGACGAGCAAGGGCGACAAGCTCGAAAGGGATTTCGCGACGGTCGGGGTCGATGTGATCTATTTCCCCTACACCGTGCACACGTCGAGCACCCTGCTGCGCAAGGTGCTCGACGGGCTCGCGAATTCCGCGTGACCGGCCCGGGCCGTCTGCCCTGGTGAGTGTCCGTCCCCGGCCGGTCAGCGGCCGGGGGCGGACAACTCCCGGTACCACTTCACCAGGAACGCCACCATGAACAGCAGATGGGCGACGAGCAGGCAGCAGTACAGCACCAGGAACACATCCCGGCTGCCGAACACCAGAAACAGGGCGCAGAAGACCCCGTAGTCGACCGGAAGCAGGGCGACGGAGCGCAGCGTGGAGGCGGGTGCCGCGGGTGCCGGCCCGCCCGCACCGCTCCGCAGCCGGTCGGCGCGCTTGAGCTGTTCGGTGAGGATGCCGCCGAAGAAGACCATCACCGCGGCGAACTGGAAGGCGACGGGTACGAACAGATACCGAGGGTCGGAGAGGCCGAAGTGGCGGTAGAACGAGACGAGTACGGCCATGTGCAGGGCGAGCATCTTCGCGCAGTCGACCACATGGTCCAGCCACTCCCCCGCGGCGCTGCCCGTTCCGGTCAGCCGGGCGAGCTGCCCGTCGGCGGAGTCCAGGGCGAAACCGAGGACCAGCGCCGCGAAAATAGCCACCGCCGCGGCGGGCGAGGGGCGGAGCACCGCAATCATGACCACGCCGGCGAAGGTGAAAACCCCGCTGATCATGGTGACTTGATTGGGTGTCAGTTTGATGCTGTAGCCCACGGCGGCTAACACCCGGCCGGCCGGCCGGTTCACATAGCGCGAGTACAGGGACACTCCCTTCGCGGATTTCTGGGCCGCAGACAGCTGTCTGATCGCATATCCGAACTGGCTCATGTCCCCCACCTGATGAATGGACCCCCGAAGGAGCAACATCATGGCAGGCAGGACCTCTTCGTCAACCGGTGGCGCCGATCGCCGGACGGTGCTGGCGGGTACGGCCGCGGCGCTGGCGGCCGCCCTCACCGGATGCGAGTCGGCGGCCCCCGCCTCCCGGCAGACGTCCGACGACGCCAGGGCCCCCGTGGTCACCGGCCACAAGCCCAAGGGCAAGGACGTCATCGATGTGGTCGCGGATTTCGGGGCCAAGGGGGACGGACGCACCGACGACAGCCGGGCGTTCGCCCGCGCGTACTCCTACGCGGCCGGCCGGGTCTGGGACCACATCGGCCGGACCGTGATCGACATACCGGCCGGCACCTACCTCATCCGCAAGCCCCATGCGCTGCTCAACGCCACCGGGGGCAAGCTCAAGGCCAACGGCTTACGGTTCCGCGGGGCCGGCAAACGGATGACACAGCTGCTCTTCGCACCACCCGAGGGCGACACCACCTATCTGTGCCGCAACGAGGACAGCTGGGCGAATGTGATGTTCGAGCAGCTGGGCTTTGTCGCCGCCACCCCCGGCGCCTCGTTCTTCTACTCCTACTCGACCGGTCAGGCACAGGACTACCGCTTCACCGAATGCGAGTGGACCGGCGAGTGGACCTACGGTCTGGCCCTCGACGGCAGCAACACCAACTCGGAGATGCGATGGGACGCCTGCCGGGTGGGCGGGGCGTACCGCAAGGCGTTCCTGTATTCCGGGCTGTCCGAGAAGTCGGTGAGCCACGGCCAGCAGGACCAGTTCCTCAACTACTGGTTCAACGACATGAAGGTCGAGTACGCCTGGGGCAACTTCCTGGAGTTCCCCTACGGGGGTTCCATCACCTGCCGCGGCGGTTCCTATATCGTCACCGGCCGCCGCCCCGAGGACTCCGGCGACTACGGGCGCACCAGCACCTTCTTCCGTTTCCCGCGCGGACCGCACCACGACTCCGTGCAGCGCTTCCACGCCGAGGACATCCGCTTCGAGGTGCGCGACCCGGACACCGTCGTGATCGACTGCGCCTGGGACAGCGGCACGGTGCACTTCAACGACTGTGACGACACCGCGAACGCCTTCAAGTCGTTCGCCGAGGAGAGCAGCCCCCATCGCTACCGCATCGGGTCTCAGGGTCCGCTCGTGCGGTACGACTCCTGCCAGCTGTCCGGGCAGCACTCCTACGAGCAGGACGGCGGCGGCGCCGGCCCCCGGGCCCGCTATGACATGTGCCGGTTGCGCAATCACTCCCCGCAGGACTTCATCAAGGGTGCGGGCGACCGGGTGAAGTTCGTCGACTGTCTGGGGTCCTGAACGGGCCACGGAGGGCGGGAACCCGGGGGTCCGGAAACGCCGCTGACGCCCTGTGCGTCCGGCGCCGTCCCCTCGCCGACGGTGACCAACGGCACACGTACTGGTCAGTAGTATCCCTGCTGGTCGGGCCTAGAGTGAGGGCCGCAAGGGCGCCGCCGGGCACCGGCGGCGATCCTCCCTCCGAGCCGACCAGGGAGACTGCATGCGTTCTCCGAAGGACTTCTTCCGCCCGCTGGCAGTCGGGGCGCCCACACCGGTACGCGAGGTACCGTTCCGGCCGTCCCGGATGATCCACTTCTTCGACCCGGGCAACGAGAAGATGGCCGCCAAGGTGCCGGCCATCGCGCCCACCGTGGACGTACTGCTCGGCAATCTGGAGGACGCGGTCGCCGCCGACCGCAAGGAGGCCGCCCGGTCGGGTCTGGTGAAGATCGCCAAGGCCACGGACTTCGGCGACACCCAGCTGTGGACCCGGATCAACAGCCTGGACTCCCCGTGGGCGCTGGACGATCTGCTGACGCTGGTCACCGAGATCGGCGACAAGCTCGATGTGATCATGGTGCCCAAGGTCGAGGGCGCCGAAGACATCCACTACGTCGACCGGCTGCTCGCCCAGCTGGAGGCGAAGGCGCAGATCCAGCGGCCGATCCTGGTGCACGCCATCCTGGAGACCGCCACCGGCGTCGCCAACGTCGAGGAGATCGCCGGGGCCAGCCCCCGGATGCAGGGCATCTCGCTCGGCCCCGCCGACCTCGCCGCCAGCCGCCGGATGAAGACCACCCGGGTCGGCGGCGGGCACCCCGGCTACCTGGTCCGGGAGGACCCGCACGGCGCGGACACCGACGCGCCGCGGGCCACCTTCCAGCAGGACCTGTGGCACTACACCCTTGCGCGGATGGTCGACGCCTGTGCGGCGCACGGCATCCTGCCGTTCTACGGGCCGTTCGGCGACATCAAGGACGTCACCGCCTGCGAGGACCAGTTCCGCAACGCCTTCCTGCTGGGCTGCGTCGGCGCCTGGAGCCTGCACCCGGTGCAGATCGCCATCGCCAAGAAGGTCTTCTCCCCCGCACCCGCCGATGTCGCCTGGGCCCGCCGGGTCATCGAGGCGATGGGCGACGGCACCGGCGCGGTGATGATCGACGGCAAGATGCAGGACGACGCCACGTACAAGCAGTGCCAGGTGGTCGCCGAACTCGCCGACGCCCTCGCCGCCCGCGACCCCGAGCTGCGCGACGCCTACGCCGCGGCCGAAAAGGAGTAACACCCGTGTCCGACGCGATCCTGCGACCGCGCCGCTCCGTGCTCTACATGCCCGGTGCCAATGAACGCGCCCTGGAGAAGGCCAAGTCCCTTCCCGCCGACGCGCTGATCCTCGACCTGGAGGACGCCGTCGCCCCTGACGCGAAGGCCGACGCCCGCAAGCGGGTCGCGGCCGCCGCGGCCTCGGGGGAATACGGCTACCGGGAGGTGACGATCCGGGTCAACGGGCCCGGCACCGCCTGGCACGCCGACGACCTCCGGGCCGCCGCCGAGGCCGGCCCGGACGCGGTGGTGGTGCCCAAGGTGGACTCCGCCGACACCGTGCGGGAGGTCGAGCGCGCCCTCGAAGCCGCCGGCGCTCCGGACCGTACGGCCATCTGGGCCATGGTCGAGACCCCGCGCGCGATGCTGGACGCCCGTGCCGTCGCCGCCGCCAGTGAACGCCTCACCGTGCTGGTGATGGGCACCAACGACCTGGCGAAGGAGTTGCACGCCGAGCATGTTCCCGGCCGGGCCCCGCTGCTGACCGGGCTGTCCCTGGCACTGCTGGCGGCGCGCGACACCGGCAAGGCGATCCTGGACGGCGTCTACAACGATGTGAAGAACGCCGAGGGCTTCGAGGCCGAGTGTGTGCAGGGCCGGCAGTTCGGGTTCGACGGAAAGACGCTCATCCATCCGTCGCAGGTCGAACCGTGCAACCGGCTCTTCGCCCCGTCCGCCGACCAGATCGCCCATGCGCGCAAGGTCATTGACGCGTTCGACGAAGCCACCCGCGAAGGGCGCGGTGTGGTCACCGTCGACGGCCGGATGATCGAGAACCTGCATGTCGAGGACGCCCGCCGGATTCTCGCCGTCGCCGAGGCGATCGCCGGACGTTGAGGAACGCGCGCCCTTCCCGCGGCCGCGGGAAGGGCGGCGCCGTTCCAGGGCCGTCACGGTGAATCCCATAATCGGACAGGGTGAACAATCGGGACCGGCCGTTGCTCAGGCTTGGTGGTGCGGGGCATCCGGGATAGCAAGATCCCCGGTTCCCACTCTGAGCGCAGGAGCACACAGTGAAGAAATCGGCACGCGTCAATGTCGTGATGGCAGGAGCCTGCGGTCTGTTCCTGGCCGCGGGTACGCTCTCGCCCACCCTGGCCTGGGCCGCGCCGGCCGGCGGCGACGGGGTCTCGAACAGCGACACCGTCGCCCGCTTCGACGCCAGGTTCCGCTGTGCGCACCGGGCCCGCTTCTGCATCAACGGGCCGGTGCTCAGCGGAAATCCGCGGAGATCGCAGAACGTCCATGTCGTGGGGACGGTCAGCAACAGCGGCAGCCCGACCAACACCAACGCGAACACCAACGACGACACGGGCGGCACGACCGGCACGGCAACCAAGTCCGGCAACAACGAGCAGCACATCCACCACCACCGCGACTGAGACGGTGCGGGTGCGCTGAGCCGCTCCGGTCCCGGGAACTCCGTGGCCGGAGCGGCCGTGCCGTACCTCCGTCGGCGCGGATCAGTGGCGGAAGAGGCCCAGTCCGAGGATGCGCTGGACGTTGTTGCTGCTGCCCGACGAGGCGCCCGTGACGGAGTTGGCGGCGTTGGTGGTTCCGTTGGTGTTGGAGAGGTTCCCGCTGTTGTTCGGGTTCCCGTGGTTGATGAAGTTGCCGCTGTTCAGGCTGTTGCCGCTGTGCACCGGCCCGTTCACACAGGCGTGGGGCGACGCCAGCACCGGTGACCTGAAGTGGATCTGGCCCAGGCGGTTGTTGCAGACCACCCCGTTGACCGTGCCGTTCAGCGTGCCCACATCGGCGTCCGCCACCGCGGAGAGCAGCGACTCCGGGAGCGTCACGGCCTGGGCCGCCCCGCCGCCGAACAGCACCAGCCCGCACGCCCCGACGACCGTTCCCGCCTGCACAATTCTTCTCACGACGCTCCTCGCCTCTTCAGCCTTCTGATGCCAGAGGTATCGTGCTGCCGCGGTCGGCCCACATCGGCGTTCAACCCGCGGGCAGCAAACCCGCGGCGGCCACAATCAGCCGGGTGGCCCACACTCCGCAGGTGACTGCGGCCGCGGGGCCGTCAGGTGACGCTGTGCGGATGGCAGGCCGTCGCCGAGCGGGGCGGCCAGGCCTGGGGGGCCAGGATGCCCAGGACATAGGCGCGGGCGACCAGGGCGGGTCTGGTCGGGGCGTCCAGGAGGTCGCGCAGACGGCTGAGGTGGTAGTCGACGGTCTGCCGGGAGAGGTGCAGGGACGTGGCGATCTCCGCGTTGCTGTGGCCGGCGGCCAGCAGGGACAGGATGCGTACCTGAGTCGCCGTCAGCGGTGGATGCGGCTCATGGGCGACCCCCTGGTGGGTGACGACCGCCCAGACACTGGTGGCACGGTCCGCGCTCCGGCCCACCGTCGTCAGATGCAGCCGGGCGCGGCGCTGCTGACCGCGGGCGTCCATGAGCACCACGGTCGTCTGGATGCGCCGGCTGCGGCGGGCTATGAGATCGAGCCAGCTGCGGTGCAGCCCCGGTAATTCCGGCGTCGGGCCGAGCACGGTGTGCGCGCGGCGGCCGACGAGGTCCGAGAGCCGGGTGCGCAGCAGGTCGGCGGCCGCGGCGCTGGCCTGCTGGATGCGTCCGCCCGCGGAGATCAGGGCGCACGGCAGACCGCTGTGATCGCGCAGCGCGTGCAGGCTCTCCTCGGCCTCCCGGCGCTGGCGCAGCGCGCGGGTGTAGTCGCTGATGTCGATGTAGATGCCCGCCACGCACCGCTGGCTGCCTTCCCGGACGGGGAAGCGGTGGCCGACCGCCTGGCCGCCGGTGCCGTCGAAGCGGTGGTAGGTGAGGGTGTGCCGGACCGGTTTGCCGCGTTCGAGCACCTCCCGGTCCAGGCTCAGGACCTGGGCGGCGTCGGCCGGTCCGTCGACGTCGGCGACGTCCTTGCCGATGATGTGTTCCGGTGTGGTGCCGTACAGATGGGCGTAGGCGTGGTTCGCCCAGAGGTAGCGCCCGGTCGCGTCCCGGATGAAGGCCGCGGCGGGGGCGAGGTCCGCGAAGGCGTCGTAGCGGCGGGAACCGGCCGTTTGGGGGCCGACTTCCACCGCCAGTCCTCGGGAGCGGCCCTGCCGGGGCACGCCGAGGGGCCAGTTCACATCGAAGACCCGGCCGTCGAACTGGGCCTGCCAATGGCTGATTTCGGGTGCCTCGGCCGGACCGGCGAGTTCCTTGCGCACGGTGTCGAGGAACCGCTGGGCGGTCACCGTGTCGTCGAAGGCGCCTCCGCCGCTGTCGATCACGCGTAGCTCACGGTCGGCCTCCCACCAGGACACCGGAAGGTGTTCGAGCAGCGATTTCAGACTGGTCTCGTCCACGACGGGCCCCTTAGTGGTGAGGAGATCTACGGGTTTCGGACGGCGCGCCACCGCCATGCGTATCCCCCGCCGCGGGCAGGCATGCCCGGTTCTCGGCCGATCTGGCGACATCCGCTCGTTCACATCTGCGGTGGCGCGGGGACGCCATACGGCATCACAGAACCTTCACGACGGAATGACGGTATCCACAACTCTGGCATTTGCCTGAGCGGTTGCGGCCCGAAGAGGGGAACGGTGGGCCGCACGGCTGCTTCGCTAGAGGGAACGGCGTTCGGATCCGGGGGGCCGGGCGTTGCCAGCCGTTCCGATGGTTCCCACGTATGAAAAGGAGTCGGATTCCAGTGAGCAAGGTGCTGTTCGTGTATGCCAAGGGTGGTCCGCCCTTGGGGTACGCCCTGTCACGGGTCGCCGCACGGTCGGCAGTGCACCTGCTGGCGCTCAGCTCGCTCCCTCCCACCGTGGCCGCGTCCGCGGACCGGATATGCGCTTCGGTGCTGTGCCCTGCCGAGTCCGAACGGCGCGACCTGGTGTCCCTGATCGTCTCCCGGGCCCAGGCGGTGGGCGCGGACGCGGTCGTCACGTTCTCCGAGTACGCCGTCGTCGCGGTCGCCGAGGCCTGCGAGAAGCTGGGCCTCGCCGGGGCGGGCGGCAACTGCGCCCTGGCCCGCGACAAGCGGATGATGCGGCGCACCTGGCAGGAACAGGGCATATCCCAGCCCCGGTTCCGGCCGGTCGCCACCGCACAGGATCTGCACGAAGCGGCCGCCGCGCTCCGCTTCCCCCTGCTGCTGAAGGCCGCCTGGAGCGCCGGCTCCACCGCCCACCGGACCCTGCGCTCCGCCGAGGACGTACCGGCGGCCTGGGAACGGGCGCGGGAGGTGATGGCCGAGTCCGCGCAACTGGGTTATGCCGAGCTGCATGTGGCCGACGCCGGGGCCGACTTCCTCGTCGAGGAGATCGTGCCGGGCACCGCCACCGGGTGGTTCGACCAGGAGGGCTGGGGCGACTACGTCAGTGTCGAAGGCGTCGTCGTGAACGGCGACTTCCGTCCGGTCTGCCTCAGCGGGCGGATGCCGACGGTGGAACCGTTCACCGAACGCGCCGGTATCACCCCGGCGGCGCTGCCGGACGACGCCCAGCGGCGCATCGTGACCCTGGCGCGCGAGGCCGTCGACGCGCTGGGATTGCAGAACTGCGGTACGCACACCGAGATCAAGCTCGGCGCGGACGGGCAGATGTGGGTGATCGAGACCGCCGCCCGGTTCGGCGGGGCGATGACCGTCCCGCAGATCGAGGAGGTCTTCGGCCTGGACCTCATCGGCATGCTCACCGACCATCTGCTGGGGCGTCCGGTCTCCTGGCCCGCCGAGGTGCGCACTCCGCAGGAGGCGCACGGCGCGGCCGGTTCCCTGGTCGTGCTGGCCGTCGACGGCGCCGGTGAGGCCTGGCCGGACCAGCGGGTCTGGGACTTCCCGACGGTGCGGGACGCGGTGCCGCTGAGCGCCGGCAGCCATCTGTCCGTGGTCGCCGAGAACTCGCTCCCGGACGGGGCGCCGGTGCCGGTGTACGACCCGGCCGCGGGCGCCAACACCATGGCGGCGCTGTGCCTGTTGTCCGCCACCGCTCCGGAGACCGTGATCCATGACTTCCGGAACCTGGTGGACGCCCTGCCGCGGGTGCTCCCCACGGCCGGTCCCACCACGGAGGTGCGCGCATGACCACCACCGCCGTTCTGCCCGCCGGTGCCCCCGGCCCGGTCACCGACCGCACCGTCATCGGTGAGAACCTCTCCCTGCCGCTGTTCCGCACGCTCTCGGGGGTGCTGGCCGGTCACCCGTACCTCAAGGTCGTGGTGGACCGGATCGAGAACACCTGGCATCTGCTCGACACCGCCGTCCATCCCTTCCACGTCAACTACATCGCCACCCGCGTCCTCGGTATGGAACTGGCGGAGCTGGACTCCTGTCTGGACGCGTTCAACGCCTCGGTCTACATGGACCCCGAGCGCCGCTTCCTGCTGGGTGTGCTCTCGCTGCACACCGATGAGGACGCCGAGGGCCGGGATCGGCCCTTCCTCGTGCTGGAGACCACCGAGGCCGACACCATGAACGGCCGCCTGCTGGAGGAGTTCTACACCTTCGTCCGGCACCGGGTCGACGGCCGCCTGCCGCTGCTGCTGAAGCCGGCGAACCACGGGCAGGAGCACGAGCTCGCCGCGATCAGCGACGTACGGGTGCCGCGGATCCTCGGCCATCAGCTGTTCGGCAACCGCACCCGCACCCCGCTCAACCCCGGGGAGGCCGTCGGCCGGCTCCGCTACTTCCGGACCCTTGAGGAGTACACGGCCGAGGCCGACGGGCTCGGCTGGTCCGACATCGTGGCGATGCCGTGTCTGCCGGACGATGTGCCGCGGGTGGCCGGCTTCCTCAACACCTCGCCCGGCACCCCGCTCTCGCACACCAATGTCCTCGCCTCCGGCTGGGGCATCCCCAACGCGATCGTCCGTGACCTGGAGCGGATGGTCGACGCGGACGTGCTGGACGGCGCCTGGGTCCGCTACCGGGTCGAGGACGACGAGATCACGATCGTCCCGCTGGCCCATGCCCCGACGCTGGACGCCCCGGCCTGGCACCAGCAGCGGATCCGGATGGAACCGCCGCTGCTGGAGGACGTGCCGGCGCTGTGGCTGCACCGGCTGCGCCGCGCCGACGGGGACCGGTACGGGACCAAGGCCGCCAACCTCGGCGAGCTCCATCACGTCCTCGACAGCCGCAGCGCCGACCTCACCGCCTTCTACGGGCAGCCCAGGCCGCCGCGCGCCGACCTCTACGGCCACCTCGCGGCCCGCCTCGGCGCCAAGGACACGACACCCGAGGAACTGCGTTCCCTGGCGGCCGACTTCGTGGCCGGGGTCATCGCGGCGCCCGACGGGGTCGCCCTCCCCTTCGCCCTTCAGCACCGCTTTCTGACGTCCTCGCCGGCCGTGCAACAGGGCCTGGGCAAACTCAAGATGGCGCTCGAACTCGACGCCGTCGACGTGCTGGACGCGCTCTGTTTGCATTTGCAGCAGCTCATCCGGAACACCCCGCTGCCCGAGGACGTGAGCCGCCAGATCACCCAGGCGCTGCCCGGCGGCCCGGCCACCGGCAGGCGTCTGGTGGTGCGGTCCTCCTCCAACGCCGAGGATCTGCCCGGGTTCTCCGCGGCCGGGGTCTACGAGTCGATCACCACCGTTCACGGCGCGGACGAACTCCTCGACGCGGTACGCCAGGTGTGGGCTTCCCTGCTGTCGCCGCGCAGTGTCCGGCTGCGTCACCAGGCGGGCATCTCCCTCGACGACACCTATATGGGCGTGATCATCCAGGAGTATGTGCCCGCGGACCTCGGCGGTGTGCTGGTCACCTGCAATCCGACCAGGCGCGAGGACTTCCGCAACGTCTACCTCAACTGCTCGCCCGGCTCGCCCGAGACGGTCGTCGACGGGACGACGCTGCCGCTCCAGTACCTGTACAACACGGTGGAGGGCGGCGGCCGTACCGTCGCGCTCGGTTCGTCCGGCCAGGATCTGCCCGTCGCCACCCGGGACAAGCTGGCGCGGCTGGCGCTGACCGGGCGGCTGCTCCAGTCCCACTTCAGCGACACCGACCTGGACCATCCGCTCGACATCGAGTGGCTGATGACCGATCAGGGGGACTTCCGCCTGGTCCAGATCCGCCCCTACGCGCTGTGATCCGCCGGTTCACCGGCCCGCTGCGCACCCGCCGGTCCCGCCCGGCGGGTGCGCCGCTGCCACCGCGGGCCCGACGGATCATCCGGCTGAACAACGGCTTCCAGCTGCTGTTCAACCTGCTGTGGTGGATGCCGGTCTTCTACGCCTACCAGCGGGAGGCCGGGCTCTCCGACGGGGAGATCTTCGGCATCCAGAGCATCTACTACGTCGCGTTCTGCCTCTTCGAGATCCCGACCGGGATGGTGGCCGACCGGATCGGTGCCCGCAACTGTCTGCGGGCCGGGGCCGTCGTGATGACCGCGGCGAACCTGGCGCCGGTCTTCGCGCCCAGCTACACCGGCTTCCTGGTGCACTTCCTGGCCATCGCCGCGGGCCGCTCGCTGACCTCCGGCGCCGCCAGCGCCTATCTCTACGACGGCCTGGAGGCCGAGGGCGCGGGCGAGCACTATCTGAAGGCCGAGGGGCAGGCGCGGGCGCTGGGGCTGGCGGCGAAGGTGCTGTGCTGGCCGCTGGTCGGACCGCTGATGGCCGTCGCGCACCCCACGCCGTATGTGCTGAGCGCCGCGAGCGCGGCGGGTTCGCTCGTCTGTGCCGTGGTGCTGCCGCGGCAGACGACGGTCCGGAGCAGCGGCCCCGGCCGTGGCAAGGGGACGTCGCGCGGCGGGCCGGTGTTCCTGCGCGATGCCGTCTCCGCGCTGCGCTGGGTGTGGGCCACCCCGTGGCTCGCGCTGCTCATGGTGCAGGGCGTCGCGGTGTTCACGCTCTCCCGGATCTGCCAGGTCAATCTCTTCCAGCCGATCCTGATGGACCACGGCATCCCGGAGAGCTCGCACGGTGGTGTGCTGGCCGCGATGACGGTCGCGGAGGCGGTGGCCTCGGCCCGTCCGCAGTGGCTCGGCAGACGGCTGTCACCGGTGGCCTGGGTGTCGCTGCTCAGTCTGGCGATGGCGGGCACTCTGGCGGGCAGCACCCTGGGCGGGCCGTGGACCGTGATCGCCCTGCTGTGCGTGTTCGCCGCGGTGACCGGCTTCGCCTATCCGCTCCAGCGCAAGCTGGTGAACGACGCCATCCCGGCGGGGGCGCCCCGGGCCACCCTGCTGTCCGTCGAGAGCATCGTGGACCGGGGTGTGTGTGCGCTGGCGGCGGTGGCCGCGGGAGCCTATCTCTCGGCCGGCCGGCTGGACGCGCTGCTGTGGCACAGCGCGCTGGCCACCGGTGTGGTGATGGTGGTCCTCCAGCTGGTCCTGCGGCGTGCCCCGGGCCGACGCAAGGTCGCTCCGGTGGCCGAGCCGGAAACGGAGCTGGTCACCACGGCAGGAAACCCCTGAGCGGCACCGTCATACTGGGCACGTGCGGGGTACCGAAGCCGGGCGTTACGGCGAAGGCCTGTTCCGCCCGGAGGAGACCGGCGAGGCCGACCGTATCGACCTGGGCGCGCTCGCCTATGACGAGGTGAGCACGGCCCGGCTGGCGGCGCTGGGCGCCGGGCCCGGGTGGTCCTGCCTGGACGTGGGCGCGGGAACCGGCACCCTCGCGCGCTGGCTGCTGGAGTCGGCGGGTGTCACGGCGGTCCTCGCGGTCGACCGTGACACCCGGTCCCTGGACGCCGACCGGACACCGGGGCTGTCGACGCTGACCGCCGACATCACCGCGCCGGACTTCGACCCCGGCCGGTTCCAGCTGGTGCACACACGGTTCGTGCTGATGCATCTGCGCTCCTGGCGCCGGATGATCACCAAGCTGGCCTCGCTGGTCGCGCCCGGTGGTGTGCTGGTGCTCAGCGACGCCGTGGACCTGACGACCGCCGGGGCACCGGCCACCCCGTACACCACGGTCATGCGGGCGATGTGGCACGGGCTCCGGCAGTCCATCGGCACGGACATCTCCTGGGTGCCCGACTCTCCGTATCTGTTGCGGGAGGAGGGCCTGAGCCGGGTGGCCGCCGAGATCCATGTCCCCCCGCTGGTTCCCGGCAGCCCCCTCAGCCGTTTCTGGGCCGATACCTGGGACCGGGCGCGGGACGCCATGCTGGCGACGGGGCAGGTGGACGCGGCACGGATCGAACGGGCCGGGCGAGAGCTGTCGTCGGACGACTGCGCCGGTCTCTCCCCCGGGATGCTCACCGCGTGGGGCTGGCGGACCGAGGAGGCCGTCCGCGACGGGCACCTCTGACGTGCCGCCGCCGGACGGTCCGGTCCGTCAGCCGGCGGGGCACGGTCAGCGGGACCGCGCCGGTCCGCTGACCGCCCGTCCGCCGTGGGGAGTTGCTGGGTGGAGCAGTGGATGCCGCCCCCGCCCTCACCGATGTTGTCGACCGGCACCTGTACGACCTTCCGCCCCGGATACTGCTCGCGCAGAATGGCGGCCGCCCGGCCGTCGGCCTTCCGGTCGCCGAAGCGGGGCATGACGACCGCGCCGTTGGCCGGACGGAGCCGGGGCCGACCCGTATGCGGCGGCCGAGCGGCTCACCGCGCTCGTCGAGGGCCTGAGCGAGCGCTGGCTGAGCGGCACCACCTCGCTCCAGCGGGCCCATGAGCTGCTCCGGGGCGCCGTCGAGACGGAACTCCGGCCGGTCTGACCGATCTTGCACCCTGGCTGCCCCCGCCCCACGGCGGGGGCAGCCTCGTGTTCAGAGAGGTGAGAGGCCCCGCCACCGCACGGTTTACCGCGTGGGCGCGGCTTGCCATAGCGGATGAACTCAGCGCTTCGGTGAATAAGCGGACATCAGCGACTGTTTTCGGTCGGAGTCCGGCACGTGACGCTCTGCGCGTGATCTCCCGTTCTCACCCGGTCCCCACCATGGGATTCCGCAGCCACCAGGGGCGCGACAGGTGGCGTTCATCCGGCAGATGGCCGTTTCTGGCGGAAAATTTTCTGTCTTGGTGGGTAAATAGTGAAGAAATGCGACCGAAAGTGGGCATCGGTTTTTGACCATCGATCGGCCGCTCAGCGATGGTCCATGGCATGCCCGTCATACCCCGACCCGCGGCCAGCGGCCCGCTGCGCCTGCGCGATTTCCGTCTTCTGCTCGCCGGTGCCGCGGCCGGCCAACTCGGCGCCCAGGTCACCCTGGTCGCCCTGCCCCTCGTCGCGGTATTGGAGCTCAACGCCCCCGCCTTTCAGGTGGGGTTGCTCACGGCCGCGGAGACCGCCGCGTTCCTGCTGGTCGGACTGCCGGCCGGGGCCTGGGTCGACCGGATGCGCAAGCTGCCGCTGATGATCCGGGCCGATGTCGTACGGGCCGTGGCGATGGCCAGCATCCCGCTGGCCGCCGTCGCCGGGGTGCTGACGATGGCTCAGCTGTATCTCGTCGCCCTGGTCACCGGTGTGGCGACGGTCTTCTTCGACGTGGCGCACCAGAGTTTTGTGCCGCACCTGCTGCCCAAGGATCAGCTGGTCCCGGGCAACGGGGCGCTGGAGACCATCCGTTCCTCGGCGCAGGTGGCCGGTCCCGGGCTCGGCGGCGGTCTCGTCCAGCTGCTCGGGGCCTCACTCGCCATCGTCGCCGACGCGGTCGGCTATCTGCTCTCGGCGCTGTTCCTGTGGGGGATCAAGCAGCCCGAGAGCCGACCGGAGCGCGTCGCGGGGACGTCCCTGCGCCAGGACATCGGTGAGGGACTGCGGTTCGTGTTCGGGCACCGCCTGCTGCGCGTGATCGCGGTGACGACGGGCCTGGCTAACTTCTTCACCGCGACACTGATGGCCACCCAGTCCGTCTTCCTGGTCCGGGTGCTCGGGCTGGCGCCGGGTGTGGTCGGTCTGGTGCTGGCCGCCTCGGCGGTGGGCGGGCTCGCCGGGGCGCTGTGCGCGGGGCGGCTCGCCGCCCGGTTCGGCCAGGCCAGGATCATCTGGCTGTCCGCGCTGGCCACCGGCCCGTTCGCGCTGTTGTGGCCGCTCGCCGGGCGGGGTGCGGGCGCGGCACTGTTCGCGGTCGGCTCCGGTGTGGTGTTCTTCGGCGCGGTCGTCTACAACGTGGCGCAGGTGAGCTTCCGTCAGGCGCTGTGTCCGCCCCGGCTGCTCGGCCGGATGAACGCGACCCTGCGGTTCCTGATGTGGGGCACCCTGCCGCTCGGCGCCCTGGCCGGCGGTGCGCTGGCCGAAGCGTTCGGCGCCCGCACGGCGCTGGCGTGGTGCGCGGCCGGATTCCTGGTCGTGCCGCTGCCGCTGCTGCTCTCCCCGCTGCGCCGGATGCGGGACCTGCCGGCCGCCGGGGCGGCCGAGGACGCCTCCGCCGACACCACGGACCCGGCCCAGCCCGCGTCCGTCAGCTGACAAGCCGGCCGCCGTCTCCGGCCCGGCCCTTCTCTCTCCGCGCACGGCTTTCCCACCCGCATCACCTCCTGGCGATGCGCGACCGTCACGACAAAGAGGATCACGTGCTCAGCATCACGAGCCAGTACCTGGCCCGTTTCCGGCGGCTCGACGCCGGTGACGGCACCCCGGTCCTGCTGCCCGTCACGGGCGCCCAGCGTCGCTTCGCGCTGGTGCGTGCCATGGACCCCCACGGCCGGCCGGATCTCGTGCCGATGTTCTTCGCCTTTCCGCGCGGCACGGTGGACCCCGTACGCCTCGCGGCGGCCGCGAACCGTCTCGCCGCCCGGCACCCCGTGCTCCGTGCCCGGCCCACCGTGCTGCGCGGCACCCCCGTACTCCGCCTGGAGCGGCCGCAGGTCCCGGTGATCCAGGAGACCTGCGCGCCCGGCGAGGACGCGGCCACGGTGCTGCGCCGGGCGCTGGGCCGGTGGGCGCCGGAGGGCGCACCGCTGCGGCTGTTCCTGGTGCCGGACGGTCCGGAGGGCACGGAGGAGGTGCTCGCTGTCGTTCTGGACCACAGTGCGTGTGACGGCCAGTCGCTGGCCCGGCTCGTCGAGGAACTCGGCGCCGGCTACGACGAGGGCGCGAGTGCCGAGGGCCCCGCTCCCGCCGATGTCGCGGCCGAACTGGCCGCCTACCAAGACGCCGTGCTGCGGCAGCTCGACGCGGAGGAGCGCGCGGGGGCGCCGGAGGCCATGGCGTATTGGGGCGAGCGCCTGCGCACGGTGTGCGAACAGGACCCCGTGGCCCGGCCGGAGCCCCTCTCCCCCGGTGCGCCGCCGAGCGGCTCGGCCACGCTGCGGATACCCGCGCCCTCCGACGGGGTGCCCTTCCCCGAGCTGCTCAACGCCTGTCGCGCGGCGGCCGCGGTGCTGTACGGAGCGGGCCAGGTGGTGCCGCTCGGCTACCCGTGGGGCGGCCGGCCGGCCGGTGCCGCACCCGTACTCGGCTGCTTCCTCAACACCGTCGTCTTCCCGACCGCCACGGGCGACGCACCCACCGCCTCGGCCACGGCGGCCGCCTGGTGGGACGACCTGGACCATGCCGCCACCCCCTTCGACGCCGTGGTGCACGCCGCCCGCGCGGCCGGCTCCGGCTGGCGCGGCCGGCTCGACGGCATGCTGACCGTCGACGACACCCGGCGCCAACCCCCGCTCCGCCTGGGCGGGGTGACCGGCCGGGAGATCCATGTCGACGGCCGGGCGGTCCGCGGACCCTTCGCGGTCTCCGTCTCCCAGGGCCCGGAGCTGCGGCTGCGCATGGTGTGGGACCGCGCGGCCCTCCCCGATCACGCGGCCGAGCGCGCCTTCGCCGCCCTTGCCGACGCGGTACGGACACCCGTGCCGACGGCCGGCTGACCCGGGGCCCCGCCCCGCACCCTCACCTACCGACCCCGCCGGACCCGCCGCGCGATCCGCGGCGCGGTCCGCGCACCCCACCGGCCGGGCCCGATCATGCCCCGGCCGAGCACACCAAGACCCGACGACCTCAGGGATCGCCCATGCTTCCGCTCTCCTCCTCGCAGGAGATCGTCTGGCTGCACGAACAGGTGCAACCGGGCAGCCGCGCCTACAACTTCACCGCCGCCCTCGACCTGTGGGGCCCGCTCGACACCGACGCGCTGCGCGACGGACTCGCCGCCACCCTCGACCGGCACGCCGGTCTGCGGCTGGAACTCGTCGCCGTCGCCGGGGCGATGCCGGGACAGCGGGTCGCCGCGGCCTGTGCGCCGCGGCTGCGCACGGTGGACCTGAGCGGGGCGGCGGACCCGGAGGCCGCGTTCCAGGAGCTGCTGCGCACCGAGGCGGAGACCCCGCTCGACACCTACGAGGCACCGCTGCTGCGCTGGACGCTGGTCCGGCTGGCGGACGAGCGGCACCGGCTCATCCACGTCGAACACCATCTGATCCACGACGGCCACTCGTTCGCGATCCTGCTGCGGGACGTGTTCACCGTCTACCGGGGCCGCGTCCTGGGTGAGCCGGTGGAGCTGCCGACCGCTTCCTCGTACGCCGACCATGTCCGGGCCCGGTCCGGGGACGAGGCGACCGCGGAGCGCCGGGACGGTCTGGAGTTCTGGGCCGAGGCGCTGCGGGACAAGTCCTACGACCTGCCGCTGCCCGGTCTGGCCCGGCCCGGTGCCCGGCGGCGGCACCACGGCGGCCAGTTGCGCCAGTCGATCGGGGCGGATCTGGCGGAGCGCCTGCGTGCCCACGCCCGCGACCGTGGCCTGACCCCGTTCGCCACCCTCCTCGGGCTGTTCGCCGAGCTGCTGCGCCGGCACAGCGGCCGCGCGCAGATGGTGATCGGCACCGCGGTCGGCAACCGTCCGCGCGGTTTCGAGGACGCCGTGGGGATGTTCGTCAACACCATCCCGCTCCCGCTCCGGCTGGACCCGGCCGCCCCGGCCGAGGAGTCCATGGACGAGGTGACCGACACCCTCATCCGTGCGCTGCCGCACCAGGAGGTGCCGATCCAGGAGCTGACCCGCGCGCTCGGGCTGCACACCTCGGGGGCGGACAACCCGCTGTTCGACGTGATGTTCAGCGCGCACGACGCCGAGCTGCCCGACATCGAGGTGCCCGGCCTGGACATCACCCTGTTCGAGGGCTTCAACACCGGCACCACCCGGTTCGACCTGGACGTGGTGCTGCTGCCGGACGACCGCCGCGGCGTCGGTCCCCGGCACGGCGCACCGGGCATGACGCTGGTCTGGGACTACGACGCCGACCTGTTCGGCGAGGATGTGGCGAAGCTGCTGGCCGGGCGGTTCCTCGACCTGCTGCGGGCGTATCTCGACGCGCCCGGCACCGCCCTGGCGGACCTGGCGCCGCCGCCGGTACCGGCGGCCCTGCCGGCCGCCGCTCCGCAGGCGCCGGGTCACGACCCGCTCGACCCCGCCACCGCCCACGACCGTTCGCTGCCCGCGCTGCTCGTCGGCGCCCGCCGGCTCACCTACGGCGACCTGGCGGACCGGGTCGCGGCGCTCGCGCAGCGGATGCTGGCGGCGGGGGTGACCGCCGGTCAGCCGGTGGCCGCCGTGCTGCCCCGCGGTGCCGACTCGGTCGTGACGCTGCTGGCTTGTCTGCGGACGGGGGCGGTGTACTGCCCGCTCTCGCCGTCCGATCCGCCGGCCCGGCTGGCGCTGCTGCTGGAGCGGCTGCGCCCGGCGCTGGTGCTGACCTCGGCGGACGCCCCCGTCACCGTTCCCGAGGGGTTGCCGTCGGCCGCCGTCGACGCCGCGGTCCTGCCGCCGGCGCGGGCGGCGGAGACCGTGCCCGGTGCCGCGTACCTCATTCACACCTCCGGCTCGACCGGCATCCCCAAGCCCGTCGCCGTCGGCCGCGCGGCGCTGGAGAACCATCTGACCGGCGCGGCCGAGCGGTTCGGCCTGGGTGCGGGTGACCGGGTGCTGCTGTTCGCCCAGCCGTCGTTCGATGTGGCCCTCGAAGAGGTGCTGCCGTCGCTGTACGCCGGGGCCTGCCTCGTCGTCCCCGAGCGCGAGGTGCCGACCGGCACCGAGCTGGCCGAACTGCTGGTCGCCGCCCGGGTCACGGTGGCCAATCTGCCCACCAGCTACTTCCTGGCCACCCGTCAGGAGATGCGCCCGGCACTGCGGGACGGTCACTGGGCGCCGCGGCTGCTGGTGCTCGGCGGGGAGCGGATCCCGGCGGATGCGCTGCGCGCGTTCCTGGCCGACACCGACAGCACCGTGCTCAACGTCTACGGCGTCACCGAGGCAGCGATCAGCTCCACCGTCCACGAGATCACCCGGGACGGCCTCACCGAGGGTGCGGAGATCCCGCTCGGCACCGAGCTGCCGGGCGAGCGGGTCCATGTCCTGGACGCCCACCAGCGGCCGCTGCCGGACGGCGCGGTCGGTGAACTGGCCATCGCCGGGGCGGGGTTGGCCGAGGGCTATGTGGGCAACGCCGAGGCCACCGACGCCCGGTTCCGCCGCGTCGAGGCGCTCGGCGGGGAGCGGGTCTACCTCACCGGTGACCGTGGCTACCGGGGTCTCGACGGGCTGCTGTACTTCCTGGGGCGCCTGGACAACCAGATCAAGCTGCGGGGTTACCGCATCGAACTGGAAGAGGTGGAGGCGGCCGCCTCGGCCGCGCTCGGCGGGCGGTCCTGCGCCGTCGTCCTGGACCGCGAGGCCCCCGGCGGGCCCCGGCTGGTCGGCTTCCTGGAGGGCTCGGACGACGACGGGCCGTGGGACGAGCAGGCGTTGCACACGGAGCTGAGCCGACGGCTGCCGAGCGCCCTCGTCCCGGGGCGCTGGGCCCGGCTCGACGTCATGCCGCGGCTGGCCGGCGGCAAGCCGAACCGGACCGCGCTCACCCGCAGCGCCGCCGCGCTGGAACCGGCCGCCCCCGCCGGGGAGTCCGGCGCCGGGCAGCCGGTGGAGCCGGCCGATCCGATGACCGCGCTGCTCGTCGAGGGCTGGCGCGAGGCCCTGGGCCACGAGCGCTTCGATGTGTCCTCGGACTTCTTCCGGTCCGGTGGCCACTCGCTGCTCGCCGCGCAGCTGGCCTCCTGGCTGGAGCCCCGGCTGGGACAGCGCCCGCCGCTGCGGCTGCTGTTCCAGAACCCGGTGCTGACCGACCAGGCCGCCGCGCTCGCCGCCGTCGGCACCGCTGCCGCCGGCCGCCCCTCGCCCGTTCCCGCCGCCTCGACCACCGTGACGGAGTCCCGATGACCACCCAGCCGATGACCGCCCGGACGGCGGCCCCGACGACCGCCGGTGCGCTCAGCATCGCGCACGGCGCGCGTCCCGCCACCGACGGCGCGACCGAGGTCCTGGCCCGCTTCGAGGAGTGGGTCCGCCGCTCCCCCGACGCGCCCGCGGTGATCGACGGGGCGCACAGCTGGACGTACCGGCAGATCGGCGCCGCCGCCGACGAGGCCGCGTCCGCGCTGCGTGCCCGGGTACGGCCCGGGGACCTGGTCGGCGTCTGCCTGGACCGATCGGCCGCCCTCGTGGTGACCGCCGTCGCGCTCGCCAGGATCGGCGCCGTCTATCTGCCGCTGGGGCCCCGCCCCGGGGAGCGCCGCACCGGCGCCGTCACCGAGGATCTGAACGTCGGCTGTCTGATCGGCGATCCGGAGCTGCTGCCGCCCCGGCACCGGGCGGGCGACCGGCTGGATCTGGCGCTGCCCGGCGAGGGAACCAATGCCACCACCACGGTCGTGGCGGCCTTCGCCGCACCCGGTGCCACCGCGCACTCCGCGCCCGCCGGGGCGTTCTACGCCGTGCTGACCTCCGGCTCCACCGGCCGCCCCAAGGCCGTGGCCGTCGGTGAGCCCGCGCTCGGCGGACTGCTGGACTGGTACCGCGCCACAACCGGGCTCGGCCCCGGTGACCGGCAGTCGCTGCTGATCGGCGTCGCCTTCGACCCTCATCTGCTGGAGCTGTGGGCCGGGCTGACGTCCGGAGCGGCGCTGGTGCCCGCGCCGGACGAGGTCCGCTGGGACTCCGTGGTGCTCGCCGACTGGTGGCGCACCGCCGGGCTGTCGGTGGCGGTCGCGGCGACCCCGATGGTCGAGCCGCTGCTGGACCGGCCCTGGCCGCAAGATCTGAGGCTGCGTCATCTGTTCGTCGGCGGTGACCGGATGCGCCGCCGCCCCGGCGCCGAGGTGACCGCCACCGTCCACAACGCCTACGGCCCGGCCGAGGCGACGGTGGTCGCCACCACCTACGCCATGCACGGCACGGACAGCGTGGCGGGCACGGACTCCGCGCCCCCGATCGGCCACCCCGTACCGGGCGTGACCGTGCTCGTCGCCGATGCGGACGGCCGGCCCGTCGAGCACGGTACGGAGGGCGAACTTCTCATCGGCGGCAGCGGGCTGGCGCTCGGCTATCTGGACCCCGAGCTGACCGCGCGCCGCTTCATTGCCGTGCCCGAGGGCCTCGAACTGCCGGGTGTGGAGCGGGTGTACCGCACCGGGGACCGGGTGCGGATGGCGGCCGACGGGCAGCTGGAGTTCCTCGGCCGCCTCGACGACCAGGTCAAGGTCAGCGGGGTGCGGATCGAACCGGCCGAGGTGGAGGCCGCGTTCGAGCAGGACCCGGCGGTCCTGAGCGCCGTCGTCACCGCGCCGCGCACCGCCGACGGCCGGGCCCGTCTGGTGGCGTACGTACGGGCGGCGGCCGGTGCCGTGCTCACCGCGGACGCGCTGCTGCCGGCCCTGCGGACCTGGCTGCCCGAGCAGGCCGTTCCCTCGGACGTACGGATCGTGGACTCCTTCCCGCTGGACGCCAACGGCAAGGTGGACCGCGCCGAACTCACCCGTCGGGCGGCCGAGTCCCTCGCGTCCCGTCCCGGCGCCGCCCCGGACGGGAGCGCCCCGGACGGTGACGAGCCCGCCGGCGCCACCCCCGGTGAGCGGCTCGTGCTGAGCGCCGCCCGCGATGTGCTCGGCCGGCCCGGGACCTCCCTGGCGGACAACTTCACCGAGGCGGGCGGCACCTCCGTGCTCGCCGCCCGGCTGCTGACCGTCATCGAGAAGGACAGCGGAATACGGCTGCGCGCCCCCGAGCTGCTCCGCCAGCCGGATCTGCGCGCCGTGGCCCGGCTCGTCGATGAGCGTGCCGCCCGGCAGCCGGCGGGTGCCTGAGATGACCGCCCGCACCCCCGCGTCCTTGTCCTTGCCCGACACCCGGAAGGAAGGCCCCGTGCCCACCGAAGGCACCCCGTCCCCCGCACACCGCCCGTCCGGTGAGCCCACCGCGGCCGGCCGGCCCGCGCCCTCGGCCGGTCTGCCGGCCCTCGTGGCCTGGCACGCCGCACGGACCCCGCACGCCCTGGCCGTGGCGGACGGCGACAGCACGCTCACCTATGCACAGCTGGTCACGGCGGGCCGGGCGCTCGCCGCGCACCTGCGGACGCACGGTGTGGGGCCGGGTGACTCCGTCGCCCTGCTGATGCCCCGCTGCGCCCGGACGGTCGTCGCCCAGCTCGCGCTGTGGTGGGCGGGCGCCGTGTGTGTGCCGCTCGACCCGGCGCATCCGCGTGCCCGTTCCGAGGCCCTGGCCGCCGAAGCGGGCGCGACGCTGACCGTCGGCGACAGCAAGCTCCTGGAGTCCGCGGCACTCACCGGCGCCACTCTCGCGCTGCCCGGTGAGCCGCCGGTGGACGGCGACTGCGCCCCGGCGGCCGAACCGGGCCCGGACGCCACCGCGTTCATCATGTTCACCTCGGGCTCCACCGGCCGCCCCAAGGGCGTGGCGGTGCCGCACAGCGCGATCGCCGAGCTGGTCTCCGACCCCGCGTATCTCACGCTCACCGCCCGCGACCGGGTGCTCTTCCACTCCCCGATGACCTTCGACGCCTCGACGTTCGAGGTGTGGGGCGCCCTGGCCAACGGCGCCGCGGTCGTGGTGTGCACCGACGAACGGCCGTCGTTCGAGGACCTGGCCCGGCATGTGGAGCGGCACGGCGTCACCGTCGCCTTCTTCACCACCGCGCTCTTCCACCAGCTGGCCGGCCGCCGCTCCCGGATCTTCTCGGCGCTGCGCACGGTGATCGTCGGCGGCGAAGCCATGTCCGCGCACCATGCCCGCGCGGTCCTGCGGGCCTTCCCCTGGCTGGAGCTGGTCAACGGCTACGGGCCGACGGAGGCGACGACCTTCACCACCACCCACCGGGTCACCGACGCCGACTGCGACGGCCAGGTGCCCATCGGCCGTTCGATCGCCGGGGCGGCCGTGCATCTCCTCGACGCCACCGGCCGGCCGGTCGAGGACGGTGCGCAGGGCGAACTGTGGATCGGCGGCAGCCGGCTGGCGCACGGCTACACCGGCCAGCCGGAGCTGACCGCCGAGCGCTTCGTCCAGCACCCCGAACTGGGGCGCCTCTACCGCACCGGCGACCTCGTCTCCCGGCGCCCGGACGGGCTGCTCGACTACCACGGGCGCACCGACGACCAGGTGAAGATCCGCGGCTTCCGGATCGAACCGGCGGAGATCGAACACGCCCTGCGGGAGCGGCCCGAGGTGGCCGACGCGGCCGTGACCGTGCACCGCCCCTCCCCCGACGACGCCCGGCTGGCCGCGTTCGTCGTGGCCGCGTCCGGGCCGGTCCCCCGCCCTGACGCGCTGCGCGAGCGGCTCGCCGCCGTCCTGCCCGCCCATCTGGTGCCCGATGAGGTGCGGCTCATCGACGCGCTGCCGCTCACGCCCTCCGGCAAGGTCGACCGCCGCGCCCTGACGGACCTCGTCGCAACGGACGCGCCCGGCGCCCCGGCCGGTCCGCTCGGCCCGCTGGAGCAGGCCGTCGCCGAGATCTGGAGCCGTTCGCTGGGCCGTGAAGTCGCCCGCGCGGACGCCGACTTCCTCGCGCTGGGCGGCCACTCGCTGCTGGCGCTGGCCGTCACCGACGATCTGCGCGAGGAGCTCGGTGTCGAGCTGACCCTCGCCGACTTCTTCGCCACCCCCACGGTGGCGGGACACGCCACGCTGGTCGAGCGGGCCCTGCTCGCCGCGCACAGCGATCTGCGCCCCGGCGCCCCGGAGGACACCGATGCCCACTGACACCCCCACCGCAGCGGCGCTCCAGGAGGAGCTGCTGCGCCGGGCGCGCTCCCGCGCCGCCCGCCCCGCTCCCGCCCCCGAGGCCGTCCACCACGGGCCCGCACCGCTCTCCCACGCCCAGCGCCGGATGTGGCTGATGGACCGGCTGGGCCAGGGCGGCGCCTCGTACAGCGTGCCGTTCGCCACCCGGCTGCGCGGTCCGCTCGACCTGGACGCGCTGGCCTCCGCGCTGACAACCCTGGTGCGCCGCCACGAGATTCTGCGCACCCGGTACGGGCAGCGGGACGGCGAGCCCTACCAGGAGGTGCTGCCCGCACCCGAGGCGATGACGCTGCGCGTCGTGGAGACGGCCGCCGACGGCACCGGCGCCCTGCTGGCCGAGGAGGCGCACCGCCCGTTCGACCTCGCCGCCGGCCCCGTACCGCGCGCCTTGGTCCTGCGGCACGGACCGCAGGACCACACCGTTCTGCTGACGTTCCATCACATCGCTCTGGACGGCGCCTCGCTGGAGACGGTCGCCGGGGAACTGGCCACGCTCTACGCGGCCGCCACCGGGGGCCCCGCCGCCGAGCAGCCGGCTCCCCCGCAGTACGCGGACTTCGCCCGGCGGGAGCAGGCCGCCGCCGACCGCCTCGAACAGGGCCTGCGCCACTGGGAGGCCCGCCTCGACGGCATCTCCCCGCTGCGTCTGCCCCGCCCCGCGCAGCCGCCCGCCGACAGTGGCGCCCGGTCCGCCGGAACACACACCGCCCCGCTCGACCCGCGGGTGCCGGCGGCCCTGCGGGAGCTGGGCCGGGAGCACCGGGCCACCCTGTTCACCGTGGCCCTGGCCGCGGGCTTCGCCGCCCTGCACCGCTTCACCGGCCAGGACGACCTGGTCATCGGCGTCGCGGGCAGCCACCGGCAGGGCGCGGAGATGCGCGGCCTGGTCGGCCTGTGCGTCAACACCCTCCCGGTCCGGGTGAACGCGGGCGGCGACCCGTCCTTCACCTCGCTCGTGGAGCGCGTACGGGAGGCGTTGCTCGACGCCCAGCAGAGCCGCGAGGTGCCCTTCGACCTCATCCTGGAACGGCTCGGGGCGGCCGCCCGCGACACGGACGGCACGGCCCTGATACGGGTCAGCGCGGACGTCCTGGGCGAGCCCACCACCCTGCGGCTGCCGGGCACGGTGAGTGAGTACGTCGAGGTCGGCGCCGACGAGGCCAAGTTCGACCTCTCCTTCGCGCTGGTGGACACCGACGCCCCCGCCGGCCTCGTCCAGTACGGCCGGGCCGCGCTGGACGAGGAAGCGGCGGCCGCTCTCGGTACGCACTACGGCGCGCTGCTCACCGCCGTCGCCGACGACCCAAACCTGCGGCTGTCCCAGCTGCCGGGTGCGATACCGACGCCGCGCAACGAGACCGACGCACATCCGGCCGAGGCCCTGCTGCGCGCACACCCCGGGGTGGCCGAGGCCGCGGTGCTCACACCGGCCGGCGGCCCCCTCCTGGCCTATGCCGTGCTGCGCGGGATCGGCGGCCCCACCCCGGCCGAGCTCCGCTCCCGTCTGCGGGCGGCGCTGGCTCCGGAGTTGGTGCCCGCCGCGGTGATGCTGCTGGACACGCTGCCGCGGACGGCCGACGGTGCACCCGACCCGGCCCGGCTGCCCGGTCTGCCGTCCGCGCCCGCCCCGGAAGGCGCCCGCGCCGAGGCCGTGACCGAGGGCTTCACCGCGCTGCTGGGCCGTCAGCCCGGTCCGGATGACGACTTCTTCCTCCTCGGCGGTCACTCGCTGGTCGCCGTGCAGCTCGCCGAGCGGCTGCGCCAGACGCTGACACTGCCGCTGACCGGCCTGGACATCATGCAGGCCCGCACCCCGCGCGCGGTCACCGCGCTGCTGGACGCCCGCGCGGCGGAGCGGGCCGCCGCGCCCACGGTCACCGCGGCCCGTCCCCGGCGCTCGCGCGAGGGCACCGTCCTGGTCACCGGCGGCACCGGCGGGGTCGGCGCCTTCGTGCTGCGCGAACTGGCCGCACAGGGCCGCCCGGTGCTGGCCCTGGCCCGCCCCGAATCCGCGCATCTGGTCGCCGGTGACGGGGTGGACGTCATCGAGGGCGACCTCACCGACGTGGACGGGCTGCGCAAGGCCGTCGAGAGCGCCGATGCGGTCATCCACGCGGCCTGTACGTTCACCCGCCCCGAGGTCGATGTGACGGCGATGGCGGCGATGGTCGGCGCCTGGTCGCGCGGTCCGTTCGTCTTCGTCAGCAGTGTGGACGCCTATGGACACCCCGCCGGTGAGTGGGTGGCGGAGGAGTCCGCCCCGGGGCAGCCGCTGAGCCCGTACGGGCAGGCGAAGCTCGACTGTGAAGCGCTGCTGCTGCGGGCCGCCGGTTCGCAGGGACGGGGCGGGGCGAGCGCCGTCCGCTCCCCCCTCGTCTGGGGCCCGCACCAGCGGCTGCGGGACCAGTTGCGCTGGGGTGCGACGGGTCTGCTCTACCAGGCCGCACGGGAGGGCCGGCCGCTGGTGCTGCCCCGGCCGGGTACCGGTGGCCATGCCTGGTACGGCGCGGCCTGGGTGCACGCCGCGGCCCTGGCCCGGTCCGTGGTCTCCTGCCTGGATGCCCCCGTGCACGGCGTCGCCAACGCCGTCAGCGGCCATGTCACCTGGCAGGACCTCGCCGCCACGCTGACCGGACTGCTCGGCAGTGACAGCGAGATCCTCGAAGCGGACGAGGTCCACCCGGACCTCGACCACCGCTGGCACTACCACGCCGACCGGCTGTCCCCGTCCCTGCGCCTCCAGCCGGGCGAGGACTGGCGCTCCGTACTGGCCGAGATGGCCGGCCCGTCCGAGCGATGACCCGATCGGTGTGACGACGCTGCGCCCGGTGGCCCCCTCGGCCACCGGGCGCAGCTGTCGTCACGCCTTGCGGGGACGGGGCGCGCCGGGAAATCACCACTTCCCCGGCCTGCCCCTCGCCGATTCCCGCGCTCGGCTTGCGACCATGGGCGGGCTGCCGGGCTGACGCCCTCCGTCGCCGCAAAGGAGCCCCCCATGAATGCCAGCACGGATCTGCTCGTCGATGCCTTCGGACGTATCCGGGAGAGCGTCGAGGACGCGGTCACCGGGCTCGACCCCGATGAGCTCGGTACCCGCCCCGAGGACGGCGGCAACTCGATCGGCTGGCTGGTCTGGCATCTCACCCGGATCCAGGACGACCACCTCGCGGGTGTGGCCGGCACCGAGCAGATCTGGATCTCGGACGGCTGGTACGACCGCTTCGGCCTGCCCTTCTCCCCCGACGACACCGGCTACGGCCACTCCGCCAAGGAAGTGGCGGCTGTACAGGACCTGACCGATGAGCTGCTGATGGGCTATCACGGCGCGGTCCACGACAACACCGTGCAGTACCTCGCCGGGGTCGACGACAAGGACATGAAGCGCGTCGTCGACCGCGCCTGGACGCCGCCCGTCACCCTGGGCGTCCGGCTCGTCAGCGTCGTCGCCGACGACCTCCAGCACGCCGGGCAGGCGGCCTATGTGCGGGGCCTGCTCGGCCGTTGAGCACCGGACCGGGCGGGCCGCCGCGCGCTCATCGTCTGCGGGGCAGGCGGTGCAGCTCCACAGCGGTGAGCCGGCCGCCCGTGATCTCCGCCGTCATATAGGTGCAGTACGGCTGCCGGCGGCGGTCGGTCGGCGAACCCGGGTTGAGCAGGCGCAGCCGGCCGCCGGCCGTGGAGTCCCAGGGGATGTGACTGTGTCCGAAGACCAGCACATCGAGCTCGGGGAACCGTTCGGCGCACCGGCGCTCCCGGCCCTGCGCGGGGCCGGTCTCGTGCACCACACCGAGCCGTACCCCCGCCAGTTCCGCGTACGCCACCTCGGGCAGCCGCGCCCGCAGTTCCGGGCCGTCGTTGTTGCCGTACACCCCGATCAGCCGCCGGGCCCTGCCCGCCAGCAGGTCCAGGGTGGCGGTGTCGACCCAGTCACCGGCATGCACGACGACATCGGCGCCCGGCAGCTCGTCGAGCAGCTGGGGCGGCAGCGCCTTGGCGCGCCGGGGCAGATGGGTGTCGGACAGGAGCAGGAGTCGCACGGGAACTCTCCTCGGGCCGTGCTCACGGACGCGGGCCGGGCGGTCAGCGTTCCTGGGCGGTGGGCCGCACGGTGAGCTCATTGATCGTCACATGGGGCGGCTGGGTGACCATGAAGAGGCGGAGCGGGCGATGTCCCCGGCCCGGAGCCGGCTCTCCGGCGGGAATCCGTACCCCGTCGCGCCGCAGAATTCCCTTCCCCCTCTGGTATCCGAATTCATCATCTGCCCCACAAGGAAAGCCGGATGGCAGGGAAATACGGACCGGCATTTTCCCGGACGCGGTGCGCACGGCCGGAGACCGGGTATGACATAGAGAACCCCTTGTGCTCCCGGGAGCTGCTCATGAGGCATACGCATCCTCTGCCCGGCGACATCGGACTCACCCGAATATCCGGCATCACCGGCCGGTTGATCCGCTTCGGACAATGGATCAACGGAGACGGTTTCGCCGACTATCAACACGCCTTTCTCGTCCTGCCCGACGGCCGGCTGCTGGAAGCCGAGCCGGGCGGGGCCGACATCAAACCGCTCACCGCCTACGACGGCACCCCGGTGTGCTACGTCTGCCCGGAAGGGCTCACCGAACAGCAGCGCACCGCGATCTGCGCGGCGGCCACCGCCTATGCCGGGGTGCCCTACAGCTTCCTCGACTATCTGGCGATCGCCGCGCACCGCTTCCACCTGCCCCTTCCGGGGCTGCGCCGCTATGTGGCGAGCACCGGGCACATGATCTGCTCCCAACTCGTCGACCAGACCTATCAGGACGCCGGTGTCCATCTGTTCGCGGACGGCCGCTGGCCGGGCTATGTGACACCGATGGCCCTGTACAACCTGCTGGCCGACTGACCCTCGCGCGGACGCACCCGACCGCACCCGGAATTCCTCCCGGTAGCGTGGCGCCTATCATTGATGCCACCGATGCGAGGGGTGACGGGACCATGCGGCAGCAACCCGTTCTTGTCTATGACGGCGACTGCGCCTTCTGTACGTCCTCGGTGCGGTTCGCGGAACGGCGGCTGCGTCCGCGCTGTGCGGCCACGCCCTGGCAGTTCACCGATCTCACCGAGCTCGGCATCAGCCGGCGTCGCGCCGAGCACGAAGTGCTGTGGGTGACGCCGACCGGTGCCGTGCACGGTGGCGCGCAGGCGGTCGCCAAGCTGCTGCTGAGCGCGCCCCGCGGGTGGCCGGTGGTGGGCGCGCTGCTCACCCTCCCGCCCCTCCGCTGGGCCGCCCATGGGGTGTACCGGCTGATCGCGCGCAACCGGCATCGGATGCCGGGCGGGACGGCGGCCTGTGCACTGCCGCCCTCCCCCGCCGCCCAGCCGAAGTGACGACCCGTCAGGTGCCGGACTTCCGGCCGTAGACGTAGACGTCGTCACCATTCTTGAGCAGCGACCAGTACTTCTTCGCATCGTTGCTGCGCATATTGACGCAGCCGTGCGAGCCGGGTGCCGACCAGACACTGCCGCTGATGGAGTGGAAGGCCTGCCCGCCGTCGAAGAACTGGCTGTACGGCATGGGCACGTCATAGAGGGTCGACACATGGTGCAGATGGCGCCAGTAGATCTTCTTGGCGCCGGTGCGGGTCTCGTAACCGTCGCGGCCCGTACGGACCGGGACCGGCCCGAAGACCAGCTTCCCGCCGTCCTGGATCCAGCTGAGCTGGCGGGTCAGGTCGACGCAGGCTATCCGCCCCTTGTTGGTGGGGCAGTGCCCCGCCTTGTTGGGGTTGTGCCCGGCCGCCTGCTGCTGTGCCACGACGCGCATCACGCCCCAGGTGACGGGTCCGGCGTAGCCGATGTTCGGGGTGATGCCGTGGCTGGTCTGGAAGGCACGGATCGCCCGGCAGTCGGCGGCCGACTGGCGGCCGTCCATCCGCAGGCCGAGGAACTTCTCGGCCTCCTTCTGGTAGGGGCCACGGCTCGCGGTGCACGAAGACGCGGCGGCGGCCTGAGCCGTGGAGCCGAAGGCCACCGTCAGCGGAACGGTCAGCGCCGTGAGGGCGAGCGCCGCGCCCGCCCGACGACCGGCGCCGGACCGCGGGACACGCAGGTTCAGTCGTCTTTTCATGCCCCGTAGGACTGTTTGCCCGACCCGCCGGTTGCAGGCGTGACCGACCCGAAATATCTGGTACGCGAAACCGTGCCCCTGGTGGACGGAGCGGCGTCCGGTCCACCAGGGAAGCGGGACCGCCTACAGCACCGAGCCCTTCTCGGGGCAACGGACCGAGACGCCGAACACACCCCTCCCGATAACCCTTCGCTGTCACATAACCACTTAATGTGCTCATGGCGGACGTCGCGGCACCCGCGGACGGCCGCCTTCCCGGGCTCCGTCAGGAGCCACCCCCGCCCAGAAGGGACGACGCATGATCACCGATCCAGTGCGCGCGGAGTACGAGCACCGCTTCGCCATGTACGACACCGACGGCGACGGCTATCTGACCGCCCAGGACTTCACCGACCGGGCCCGGCTGCTGACGGACGCCGTGGGTGAGCCGGCGGACTCCCCCAAGGCGCGGGCGCTGGATGCGGGGATGCGCCACACCTTCGAGCAGCTCGCCGCGCTGGCGCAGATCGACGCCACGGGGCGGCTGAACCGGGAGCAGTTCGTCGCGGCGTTCGCACGAGCGGGTACGTCGGGGACCCTCGGCCAGGTCGTGGGACCGTCGATCGCCGCGACCGTCGCCCTAGCCGACGCCGACGGGGACGGTGTGGTCAGTCGGGAGGACTTCGCGGTGGTGCACCTCGCGGCCGGGTACTCGGCCGCACAGGCGGCGGAGGCCTTCACGGCACTGGACCGGGACGGCGACGGGCGGCTGCTGGTCGAGGCCTGGGACGTAGATCAGCTGCCCCCGGAACGGGGCCACGGTCGCCACCTCGACCGATGACGGGAAGATCATCGTGTGGTAAACAGACACAATGCCTTTACAGCGCCCCTTCCGCTTCGGTGTCAACATGTTCGTTCCCGGTTCGCGACGCGAGTGGAGCGCGAAGTGCCGAAGAGCCGAGGAACTCGGTTTCGATGTTGTCGGAGTGGCCGATCACCTGGAATTCTCCGCTCCGTTTCCAGCAATGGTGCTCGCAGCCGAAGCGACCGAGCGGGTACGGCTGAGTACGTTCGTGTTGAACACGCCGTTCTACAACCCTGTCCTTCTCGCGCGTGATGTGGCGAGCACCGATCAATTCATCGACGGGCGTATGGAACTCGGGCTCGGCGCAGGCTATGTGAAGGCCGAGTTCGACACCGCGGGGATACCGTTCCCCAGCGGCGGAAGGCGAGTTGAGCAGCTGGAACAGACTGTCACCACGTTGCGTGGTCTGTTTGCGGACACGGAATATCAGCCGCGTCCAGCCCAACCATCCGGACCACCACTGCTGATTGCGGGCTGGGGCGACCGGCTGCTGCGGCTGGCCGCGGCACACGCCGACATCATCGCCTTCCCCGGAGGCTGGGCCAGCACCACCGGTGACGAACTCCATCTGGCCGGAGTCGCGCAGATGGAAGAACGTCTCGCCTACGTGCGCGGCCTGCTCGGTGACCGCGCCGACGCTGTGGAGCTGAATATCCTGGTGCAGCAGGTGATTCCGCCCGCCGAAGCCTCCGCAATGCCCGACAGGTTCGCGCCGCTGTCGCCCGACGCACCGCACAGCCCCGAGGAGCTGCCCAGTGTATTGATCGGCACCCCGGCGGAGATGGCGCAACAAATCAAGGAACGCAGCGAACGCTACGGCTTCACCTATTTCACGGTCATGGAATACAACATGGAGAACTTCGCGCCGGTCATCGCCGCGCTCCGCTGAACTGGCCGTGATCGAAAGGGGCGAAAGAATCGAAGGATCGAAAGGGGTGTCCCGATGCGTATCTGCTCCAGAGCCAGTCGTGAAACGGTCGGCGTGAATCTCGCGCTCGCCGACCAGGGCACCTCCACAACCCTTTTGCTGCTACGCCACGGTGAGACGGCGCTGACACCGGAGAAGCGGTTGTCCGGCAGCGGCGGCTTTGATCCGGCGCTGTCGGAGACCGGGGAGCGGCAGGCCGAGGCCGCCGGGAGGAGGCTCGTGGCACGCGGCGCGGTGCAGGCGGTGGTGTCCTCACCGATGCGCCGGGCCCAGCAGACGGCCGAGGCAGCGGCACGACGGCTGGGCCTGGAAGTCCACGTCGATGAAGGGCTCCGTGAAGCGGATTTCGGTGCCTGGGAGGGACTGACGTTCGCCGAGGTGCGCGAACGCTACCCGGACGAGATGGCAGCGTGGCTCGCCTCTCCGGCGGCGGTGCCGGGCGGAACCGGGGAGACCTTCACCGCGGTGGCGCGCCGGGCCGCGCGCTCGCGGGACCGGCTCCTGACGCGGTACGAGGGGCAGACGGTGCTGGTCGTTTCGCATGTCGGGGTGTTGCGGACGCTGGTTCGGCTGGCGCTGGGCGCACCGCCCGGGTCGCTGTTCCGGATGGAGCTGGCGGCCGCCTCGCTGTCGGCCGTGGCCTATGACGGGGAGGGGCATGCGTCGGTGCGACTGCTGAACGACACCTCGCACCTGGCGGACCACCGCTGACCTCATAAACCGTGGGGGCCGTGCTCGGCACGGCCCCCACGTCGGTCAGCATCGAATCGTCTTGGTGCGCATGAGGAATTCAGCGAGATAGCCGTCGTGCGGCAGTCCGTGCCCCATCCACGGTGTCGGATGGTCACCGACGTAGACGTTGGCGATGGTCGGCTCGGCCACCAACTCGTCGATCAGGTTCGCGTCGGTGGTGACGGCAGTGAGGACGAGGGTGTCGCGCAGCGGCCGGACTCCGGCGTCGCGGTCCCACGGTGCCACCCACGCACAGGGGAAGCCCAACTCCATCCCGAGCTGTTCGGCGAACGGGCTGTCGAGCTGGTGCACCGCCGGCCGGAGCACCGCGGAACCATCGCCGAGATCGTCGGCGATACCGTCACCGCCGAGCCACGCCTTGGCACCCGCTGCCCGCTGCCGCAGATGCTTGTCCCACCGGCGGGCGGGATCGACGGGCATCACGGGCAGAACTGCGCGTTCGTCCGTCGCGGGCAGGCTGGGCAGCGCGGCGAGGCGTTCGGCGATCGCCGCGGCCACGGGGGCGGGGTCGCCCTCGACCAGTACGCCGGTGGCGTTGACGCAACCGACGCCCGCACCACTGCTGATCGACTCCACGAGGGTGTCGACGATCGGCTCCCACTCGGTTTCGGCGGTGATGAGGACCTTGGAGCGCCCGGGGCCCTGCGGAAGAATGCGTGGATCGCCCGCGTACTTGGCCACGACATCCGCGCCGCCGTACACCATCCCGAAGTCGGCGTGCCGGAGGATGTCACCGGCCACGTGGTGGTCGGTGGGCAGCAACACGACTCCCTCGTCGCCGAAACCGGCCTCGCGCAGGGCAGTGACCAGCCGATGCGGGGTGAACGGCTCACGACGGGAGGGACGCACGGCAACGCGATAGCCGAGCGCGAGGGCATCGAGCCAACCCTGGTGCACCGCAGGGTGATTGCCCGCCGCATGGACGGCGAATACCTCACCACGCCGGGTCCAGACCGCCGCACCGTCCCGGGCCTTCGGATCGCGCCACGAGCGGACCGCACCGGCCGGCCGTGCGTTCTCCACGTTGAGGTGGATCCGCTCGGCGGCCCGCGCGATGTCGTCGGTGGCATTGCGCACCACCGTGATCGGTATCCCGGTGACCGCGCTGACGGTGTGCTGATACTCCTGCGCCGTCAGTCCCGCGATCGTCTGCGTGGCGAAAGCCCGGCCCGCCTGTGCGAGCGCCGCGATCCGTGTGTCGACGGGTAGCGCAGGCGCTCGGCGCAAGGCCTTTATCGCGCGGGTGACGTAGAGCGAGGGCGCGAGACTCAGTGTCGCGGCCGGCTTTCCGGCCAGATCTCGAATGGTCTCCTGGCGCCGGGACCGATAGGGGCCGCCGGGGCCGAGGACATCCAGGGACGGCATCAGTACACGCCCTCGACCACGGCCGTGTCGCCGAAGGACGCCACGGGTGCGACATCCGCGACCGCATCACCGAAGCCGCCGTCCACCGGTGCGATCCGGGTTGCGTAGTCCCGCTCGATGTTGTTGACCAGCAAGGCACTTCGGCTCATGTGATGCAGAACGATCTGCCCGCGCTCGCCGTACGGAACAACCCGTCCGGTGTCGGGGTCGACCACCCGGAACGTGGTGTACGGAGCGAAGGAGTCGAACACGCACGGCTCGTCGGCACCGAGGCCGGGTCGCTCCACCGATGTCCCCAGCATCATCGTGCCGCCGTACCCGCCGACGAACGTGGCGCTTGCGAACACCTCGTCGCGCAGCAGATCCCGGGTGTCGGCGTCCAGATGGGTGCCGCCCCAGATGATCGCGCGGACCTTCCGGTTCACCAACTCGACCAGGTCGTCGTGCTGCGCGAGGCGCTCCAGCATCGGCGGGGTGGCGAAGAGGACGCCCACATCCTGGCTGGCCAGGATGTAGCCGACCTGTTCGATGAGATGGTCGGTGTAGGCGCTGGCCATGTCCGTATTGCCTTGCCCGATCAGCTTCTTCACCCAACGCGGGTCCAGATCGATGCTGAAGTTCAGACCGCCCCGCAGCATCGCGGTGTCGACCGCCATCGCTCCGACATTGTGCGGCCCGGTGGGAACCGCACTGAGCCAGTCGACATTCCGGGGTACGCCGTGAGAATCCAGTCGCTCACTGAACCATTCGACGCTGCGCCGGTGCCACTCCGCGCTGTACATCACACGCTTGGGCTGTCCTGTGGTGCCGCCGCTTTCGTAGACGGACGCTCCGTGCTCGTCACCGTAGCCACGGGGAATCAGTTCACGGACGCCGACATCGCGCAGCTCGTCCACCACGTTGGGAAACAAGCCGAGATCGCCGAAATCCCGCACCTCGGTCAGCGGATCAAAACCGAGGGTCTCGGCCCGTTTCAGCCAGAACGATGACCCGGTCTCCGGACTGAAGTGCCACCGCATCATCTCCCGGACGAACTCTCCGTCAGTGTGCTCGACCATGGATTTTCCTCTCGAAGAATGGAACAAATGCCTGGAAACTGCTAGATCGATGACGTGATCCGCTCAGGCCCGGATCGGTGAACTCGATTCGCAGAACGCGGAGTTGAAGCGGCGCTCGCCGCACGATCGCGAGGCGGGCCGCACCGACAACCCCGCCCCGCCGCCACCGGGCGGAAGGAAACCTTCGCCCTCCGCCCGGTGGACCGGCTCACCCGGCGCCGCGACGATGTCCTGGCCTTTTCCCACGGCCTCGCGGAGCTTTCCTACCCGGCCTCGACCGACCCACTGAGGCAGCGGGCCGCGGAGAGGCCGGCCGTGTCGGTCCAGGATTTCTTGTCGAGCACGAGGTTGCGGATGATCTCTCCGGCGGCAGGTGCTTGGCACAGCCCCTGACCGGAGAATCCAGCCGCGTAGAGGAACGGGCGGGAGGGATCGCGGCCGATGAATGCCATCCCGTCCGGACTGACATCGAGGTCTCCGCTCCACCCGTATTCGAGGCCGTCGCCGGCGAGGGCCGGGAAGGTCGTGCCGAGGTGGTGTGACACCCGTTGCAGCCAGGACTGTCGGGTTTCGTCCGGAGCGGGGCGGCCCATTCCGACGAGGATGCGGTCTCCCCAGCTTCGAATCCGCAGGCTGGACGGGTGGATGGTCATCGGCAGAGCGCTGCGCGGGGCACTGTCGGGGGTGTCGGTCAGCAGCATGTCGACGGGGTAGGTGGTCACAGGAAGGTGCACGTCGGCCATGGCGGCGACCGTTCCCGCCCAGGGGCCTGCCGCGCAGACGATGGTGTCGGCGCGGATGCTGCCCGCAGGCGTGTGGACCCGCCCATCCGGGTCGATGCCGGTGACGGGTGTTTCCGTGCGCAGGATGGCGCCGGCCTGCTGGGCGGCTGTCGCATAGCCGCGCACGATCGCGGCGGGATCGCAGGCGTAGGCCTCGGGCGACCAGGCTGCCGCCAGGATGGTTCGCTCGTCGGCCAGCGGGTTGAGCCGCACCGCTTCAGCAGCGGTCACGAGTTCGACGTCCACTCCAGCTGCCTGCTGGGCAGCTTGGGTGTCTCGGAAGTCCTGCACCTGGTGCTCGTCGGTGAACAGCACGAGCAAGCCGATACGCCTCAAGCCGAGGTCGGTTCCGGTCCGTTCACTGAATGCGTGGTAAGCCGCCAGGCTCCGGACGGCAAGGCTGCTGATGAGAGGGTTGCCGGGAAAGTAGGTACGCACCACGCCCGCAGTGGTCCCGGACGATCCCGATCCGAGCGCACCACGCTCCAGCAGGACGGTCCCGACGCCTGCCTCGGCGAGCTGGCAGGCTATGGAGTTGCCGATGACGCCCCCGCCGATGACGACGACGTCCGTGCGTTCGGGGAGTTGGCTCACGACTGGCGGACCGTCTCGTTGGCGCACAGTTGGCGCAGGTGGTCTCCGGAGTCCCACGGGTACAGGTGGAGATTCCAACCGCCCAAACAGTTGACATAGAGGGCCAACTGGCTCACCACACTCAGGAAATCGTCGCGATCGAGCTGGTCGAGGCAGGACAGGAAGCGCTGGGTGAAACTCCAGAGCTGCTCCAGGCCGCAGTAGCCCAGAAACTCGGCCGGAAGACCGACCAGCAGGCGCGTCATGTGACGCAAGGAATCCATCGGCATGCCCTGGACCGCGGCCCGGACCAGACCACCGTAGGTGGCATACCCGAGCGGGCGGGTCTCACCGTTGACGAACAGCAGAGTGGGCAACACCGTCTCAAAACTGCCTGCCCCGGAAGGGATCACCCCCGCGTGGAGATCAGCGAGCTCCTGGGGTTCGGACAGCCAAGCCCGATCGGTCGCGGTGTACACATCGTGGATGAGGCGGTTCGCGTCGGGATCTGCGGCGGTCAAATGCGGAATACGGTGGCCGCCTTCGGTGCCCGCTTTGCGGACCTCCGCCAGGATCGGCTTCTTCGTCGAATAGACCGAATCCCAGACCGCCTGCCCGGCCTCCCGTAGCGCGGGTATATCACCCTGCCGGATCTGGCCCACCGGGGATGCCGGCATCGGTTCGGTTAACGTGCCGTACTTGATGCCTAAATGCTGTAGCGCGGAGCAGAAGACGGTCCCATCGGGCGCCTCGCGTCGATCTGCGATCCGAGTGGACGCGGACAGATGCAGCAGCGACGGGATCGGTGCCGCGTGATAGAGATGCTGTCCCGCCACCAGCGCGTGTCCCTGCAAGCTCTGGTACGGCAACGCCTCCCACAGCGCGTCGGCAAGTTCAGCGTTGCGACCGTCGAGTTCCGCGGTCACGGTGATACCCAGGTCGGGCCAGGCGATCTCGATATGCCGACCGGAAAACGTTTCAGTCAAGACTTTCCCCTTCGTTCAGTGAGATGTCGCAGCCGCTGATTCTCTGCGAAAGAGTCACGGACGGAGTCGGTTTGTGTGTGCAATCCGCTCACGTCGGGGTTGAGGGCGAGGAGCGCGTGCAGCAGGACGGTGACCCGTCCGGGGCTGATGCGGATCTTGTGCAGCGCGCGCCGGCACTTGAGCTCGGCGAAGGGCCACTCTGCGGGGGTTCGCAGGCGTGCACTCCCCACGTCCTGCTCGGCGGCGGACTCGATGATGCCGTCGGTGCGAGAGGCGGTCAGGCCGTGCGAGAAGCCGGCCCGCGCCTCGCCCAGGAATGGCGCTGCACCAGCCTGGCCGCCGAGGCCACCCGGATCCGCTCTACCAGGCCAAATACCGCGAAAACGGCATGCTGCCGCTCTCCCCGGAGGCGGCGAGGGCGTCGGCCAGGTTATTCAAAGGCGCCGCCCATGGCGAGGAAGGCCAGCAGTGCGAGCGCGTGGTTTTAGTCCTGCATAAATGGCGGACTCTACAAAATTATTAGCAAAATCTTCAAGAAAATCATCGCGCATACCGGCATCGCAAATAGCGCCGAAATGCCCCTGCTCCAGATTATCTGGGCGTATCTTTAGGTGATCACCTCTCCGGCGCATCAAGGGAGGAGTAAGTAATTCAACAGCTACGCGGTAATGGGCGGACCCCCTGATGGAATCAGGTACCCCCCGAAGGCAAGCCTTGCTGTAGATATGTCCACTGACGGTGACTGGAACGCGAACTTGTAACTGCCGACCGAACCGGTCTAACAAGGATCCCTCCGAGATCTGCCGGGGTCTTCCTAATCGATGCCGTCTCTCAATTAGAGAATACATGCCAAGAACAACTGGTCAACCCTTCGCATCGGAATCGGCCTAAGGTGCTCATGCAGCGCTGGTGGATGTCCGGAAGCCGTCCGGCAGGCCGATGCCGTGACCGGGTCGGTGCAATCCAGTAGCGGGAGCACGCGGGGTCCGTAATGCTCCAGGAAGCGGTGGCGGTGGGTCTGCCGGGCGGGGGCGCCGTAGGGGTAGCTCGGCGGCCGTCTGATCAGGAACCGGTGGGCGATCAGTTCGCCGACCTTGGCGCAGACGGTGCGCGCATCGGCGTCCGGGGAGACCTCCGCAAGGTGGCGGGCCAGGTCCCGGTGGAGGACGGGGGGTGCCGGCCATCTCCAGGGCGGCGCGTACGGCTGGGGTGTGGCGCAGGGAGATCCGGGCCCGCCCCTCCCCCGACTGACGGGCCGTTACACCGCTCAGGACCCGTGCGCGGTGCATGCGTACCTGCGCAGCGCGTGCATCAAGTGCGCCGGTTGCGCTCGGCGGACACCCCTCGGCCGAGCAGGTGATCGCCATGCTTCTGAAGGTCATGCGCCCACGGCCTGAAGGGTGCGCCCCCGCCCGTCTGAACAGGTGCGCCGCGTGGAGGCACGGCCGCGCGCCGACGGCAAGGGGGCAGGCCGGTCCGCGGCGGCGCTACCGCGCGCTCTGCCGATAACAACTCGGGGCGTGGTTGTCTCTTCCCCGTCGAATTCATGGCGCCGTGCGGAAATCGCAGTTCGAGCACCATTCGAACGCGATACGCCGCACCGGCGCCAGGTTTCCTGAATGACTGCCAGGCAACTGCGCGGCGAGCGACGGGAGTAAAGGCATGCAATTTCCTCAGGTATCGGAATCGACGACCCGGAATGAATTCCGGGGCTATGGGGCTCGGGGCATCACGGCAGCAGCCGTCCTGCTGGCGGCCGGTGCGCTGAACGTGGTCACCGAGCAGCCCGCCGAGGCCCGGGCCGGCGGGACCTGGGACCGTCTGGCCGGCTGCGAGAGCGGCGGGAACTGGCGTATCGACACGGGGAACGGGTTCTCCGGAGGGCTTCAACTCGCCCACGGGACCTGGCACTCGTTCGGTGGCGGCGCCTATGCGTCACGGGCTGCGCGGGCGACCCGGTCCCAGCAGATCCAGGTGGCGGAGCGGGTGCTGGCCCGTCAGGGCTGGGGTGCGTGGCCGGCCTGCGCGGCCTCGCTGGGGCTCAACTCGGCCACCGCGCACCGCACTCCACGGAGCACCCCGGCCCGCCCCGCGCCGCAGCGGCACGCCGCTCCGTCGTCCCGCGACCGGGTCCGGCATCCCCAGTCCCATGAGAAGCGCTACAAAGTGGGGCGCCATAGGAGTACCGGCGGCTCGGTCGTCGTCAACGCCGGAGACACGGTGAGCGGAATCGCCTACGCACACGGTTGTGGCTGGCAGGAATTCTACCGGCTGAACCGCCGCGTGATCGGGGCGAATCCGCATCTGATTTTCCCCGGCACACGACTGGCCGTGCCGCACTCCGGCACCCGCTGAGCGCCTTCCCGAATTCCCGGCACGGCATGACGCAGGCCCCGGGGAATTCCGCTGAAACTCCTTACCCACACCGCGAGATGGCCCGCCGGAGGGGACGGGCCGGCGCGGAAAGGGGTGACGACGGCCGGGTGTGGTGATCCGCCGCCGGGAGTGCGGGGGTACGGTCCGTCCGCGGCACCGCGGACGGGCCTTCCGCATGCCGGACGCGTGGACGGTCCTTCTGCACGGCGGACGCGGGGACGGCGGTGACGCCTTCCGTGCCGTTGTGCGTCGTCACCGCCCGTCCGGCAGTGCGGTCCGGCGCAGGCAGACGGCTCCGCGTTCAGCCGCCCCCGCTACGCGGTCGCGTACACCTTGTTGGCGAACTCCGCGATCTCCGCGTCGCTGAGGTTCTTCGCGAGGTTGGCCTCGGTGATCATTCCCACCAGACGGTGGCCGCCCTTGACGTCGATCACCGGCAGCCGCTTGATGTGGTGCTGCTCCATGGTCTGGAGCACGTCACTGGCGCTCGCGTCCGCGTCGATCCAGTGCAGCGTCCCGCCCATGGAACCGGCCTGTACCGTCGCCGGGTCGATCCCTTCGGCACAGCAGGCGATGACGATGTCACGATCGGTGATAAGGCCCATGAGCCGGTTGTTGTCACCACAGATGGGCAGGCAGCCGACGTCCAGATCCCGCATCATCTTCGCCGCGTCGTGCAACGATTCGTGTGCACCCACACAGTGCGCTCCGCCGGACATGATGTCTCGGGCTCGCAACTTGGTGGCCATGATTCCTCCTGTCTCAGGAGTGTGCTTGCATGCCTCGCCTTCGATCACATCACGGATGACCCCGAGACGCTCACCGGGACGGCCCGGAACGCCGAGGTCGCGGCGGGGCGGGGCCGCCTCCTGCGACGACTGCCGGACCCGGCGCCTTCTCCGGGCGTAGTGTCAGTCCGTGACGACGTCGAATCCTTTCTTCGAGCCGAGTGACCTGCCGTACGAACTGCCGCCTTTCGCGCGGATCCGGAACGATCACTTTCTGCCCGCGTTCACCCGCGGCATGGCCGACCAGCGGGACGAGGTGGCCGCGATCGGCGCCGGTGTGGAGCCGGCGACCTTCGAGAACACCGTGGAGGCGCTGGAGCGCAGCGGTGCGGTGCTGGACCGGGTGCGCCGGGTGTTCTTCAACAAGGTGTCGGCGGACACCGATGAGGAGATCCAGGCGCTCGAGGTCGAGATCACGCCCCGGCTGGCCGCCCATGACGACCTGCTGCTGCTCGACCCCGCCCTGTTCGGCCGGCTGGACGCGCTGTACGAGCAGCGCGGGAAACTCGGGCTGGACGAGGAGCAACTGCGGCTGCTGGAACGCCACCACACCCACCGGGTACGGGCCGGTGCCCGGCTCGCCCCCGAGCAGCAGCGGCGGCTGCGTGAGCTGAATGCCGAAATCGCCGCGCTGTGCACCGAGTTCGGGCAGAACCTGCGGGTGGACACCGCGGCCGCCGCGCTGGTGCTGGACCGGGCCGAGGAGCTCGCCGGTCTGCCCGCGGACCAGATCGCGGCCGCCGCCGAGAACGCCCAGGCGCGCGGCCACCCCGGCAAGTTCGTGCTCGCCCTGAAGAACTTCTCCTGCCAGACCGAACTCGCCGCGCTGGAGGATCCGGCGCTGCGCGAGCGGCTGCTCGCCGCCTCCCTCGGGCGCGGTGTCGACAGCAACGGCCCGATCGCCGTGTCCCTGGCCGGGCTGCGGGCCGAGCGCGCCGCGCTGCTCGGCTACCCCAGCCACGCCGCCTGGGAGGTCGCGGACCGGACGGCCGGCACCACGGCGGCCGTCGAGGAGCTGTTCGGCCGGCTGGCCGCCCCCGCCGTCGCCAACGCCGAGCGGGAGGGCGCGGCGCTGGCCGAAGCGGCCGGGGTGACGGAGATCGGGGCGGCGGACTGGCAGTACTACTCGGAACGGGTGCGCAAGGAGCGGTTCGACCTCGACGCGGCGGAGCTGCGGCCCTACCTGGAGCTGGAGACCGTGCTGCACGACGGTGTCTTCCACGCCGCCGGGCTGGTCTACGGCATCACCTTCACCCGGCGCCCCGATCTGGTCTCGTACCACCCGGACGCCCGCATCTACGAGGTGCACGACGCCGACGGCAGCCCGCTCGGCCTGTATATCGGCGACTTCCACGCCCGCGAGTCCAAGCGGGGCGGCGCCTGGATGGACTCGCTGGTGGCGCAGTCGAAGCTGCTGGGGCAGCGGCCGGTGGTGGTCAACAACCTGAATGTCGCCAGGCCGCCGGCGGGCGAGCCGGTGCTGCTGACCTGGCGGGAGGTCAACACGCTGTTCCATGAGTTCGGGCATGCGCTGCACGGCCTGTTCTCCGATGTCCGCTACCCGCTGCTGTCCGGCACCCGCGTGCCCCGCGACTTCGTCGAGTTCCCCTCGCAGGTGAACGAGATGTGGGCGGACTGGCCCGAGGTGCTGGCGCATTACGCCCGGCACCACCTCACGGGTGAGCCCTTGCCGGCCGAACTCCCGGCCCGGCTGCGTGAGGCGGAGAACTTCGGCGCGGGCTTCCGGATGGTGGAGCACCAGGCCGCCGCGGTGCTGGACTGGGCCTGGCACACCCTTACCGACGGCGAGGTGCCGGATGCGGACGCGGCGGAGGAATTCGAGGCGGCCGCGCTGGAGCGCTACGGGCTGGCGATGGCCGCGATCCCGCCGCGCTACCGCACCGGCTATTTCGCCCACATCTTCAACTTCGGCTATGCGGCGGGGTACTACGGCTACCGCTGGGCCGAGGTGCTGGACGCCGACACCGTGCGGTGGTTCCGGGAGAACGGGCGCACCATCCGGGAGAGCGGGGAGATCTTCCGCCGGGAACTCCTCGGCAGGGGCGGCAGCGTCGACCCGCTCGCGGCGTTCCGCGCAGTGGTCGGCCGCGACGCGGAGATCGGGCCGCTGCTCGACCGGCACGGGCTGACGGCTGACGGACTGGCGGACTGAACCCCCGAGCTCCCTGGCGCCCGGCTGATCATGGAGGGCGGCGCGCTTCGTCGCCGGCTGAGCGGGCCGTCGTACCCCCGCCCCGCTCAGCCGGCGACGAAGCGCGGGTGCGGCTCCCCGTGGAGGCGGCCGGGCGGGAGCTTGCGGCCGTAGGCGACCAGCAGCAGGTCCTGGGTCGAGCCGTACAGCGGTGTGCCGGTGCCGAAGGACCAGTCGAGGTCGTCGGCGCGGAGCTGGATGCCGCGGACTTCGGCGCCGAAGAACCTGGCCGTCCCGGGGGTGATCTTCTCCAGGAGGAGGCGCACCCGGTCTTCGGGGACGCGCCGGTCGAGGCCCAGGGCGACGGTGATGTCCAGGCCGTGCACCACGTCGTGCCCCAGGGCCGCCGCGATGCCGCCGACCGGCGGCTTCCAGGGATGGTGCGCATGCTCGCGGAGGAAGCCGGCGAGTTCGCTGGTCGACGCGGCGGCCGCGTCCCTGCGGGCGCACCGGTCGGTCATCCGGTGGAGATTGCCTCCCGCGCGGACGAGTTCGGCGACCGTCTTGGGGAGCGAGTAGCGGAACCCCATCGACATATGCGCCACGACCTCCCGTACCCGCCACCCCGCGCACAGCGTCGGTGCGTCCCACTGCCCGGCCGGCAAGCCGTCCAGCATGGCTGCCAGTTCCCGGCGTTCGGCCGCGATCGCCGCCTTGATGTCCATCGGAGTTCTCCTCTCGAACCGCCCCTGGTTCCAAGGGTCTTGGCACCGTCGCCATAAGTCCAAGAGCTGGTGGTTCTGCTCTCTAGAATCAGCGGTTATGGAACTTCGACAGCTCCAGTACTTCGTCACGGTGGTGGAGGAGGCCAACTTCACCCGCGCCGCCGCCCGTCTGCATCTGGCGCAGCCCGGGGTGAGCGCCCAGATCCGGCAGCTGGAACGGGAGTTGGGGCAGCCGCTGCTCGACCGATCCGGCCGGTCGGTGACCGTGACGGAGGTGGGTGCGGCGGTCCTCGCCCATGCGCGGGCCGCGCTCGCCGCCGCCGAAGGGATTCGGCAGACCGTGGACCAGTTCAGCGGGCTGCTCCGCGGCCGGGTCAGAATCGGCCTGCTCTCGGGCGCCGCCAGTAACCGGTTCGACATGGCCTCCCTGCTGGCCGATTTCCACGACGCCCACCCGCAGGTCGAGATCTCGCTCACCGAGGACACCTCGGAGCGGATGCTCGGCGAGCTCCAGCACGGTGCGCTCGATATCGCCGTGATCGGCCTCAAGGACGAGGAGCCGCCGCCGGGTACGTCCTGCCAGATCGTGGTGGACGAGCCCCTGGTCGCCGCCGTCGCACCGGACGACGCCCTCCTGACGGCGGGCGCGGAGCGGACGGGCATCCCGCTGACCGCGCTCCGCGACCGTGCGTTGATCAGCCTGCCGCGCGGTACCGGACTGCGCGGGGTGCTCGAACGCGCCTGTGCGGAGGCGGGGTTCCGGCCCCGGGTCGCCTTCGAGGCGGCCGCCCCGCACGTCCTGGCCCGGCTCGCGGCCCGTGGCCTCGGGGTGGCCGTCGTCCCGGCGCTGCCGGCGGACGAGGCGGCCGCCGCGGGTCTGCGGACGCTGGAGATCACCGCACCGCGGCCGCGCGGCCGGGTCGCCCTGGCCTGGCGGGCGGCAGGCCCCTCAGGCCCCGCCGCCCGGGCCCTTCTGGGACGGTTGTGCGCCGCGCTGCCCGCGGTGGGGAGCGGTGGCGGGACAGCGGGCACCAGGAACGCCCGGCAGCCCGCCGCCACCGCCCCCGATCACCAAGCCGTCGGCGCGTAGTCCTTCAGGAAGCAGCCGAAAAGATCCTCACCGAGTTCGCCGCGGACGATCGGGTCGTACACCCGGGCCGCTCCGTCGACCAGGTCGAGCGGGGCGTGGAAGCCCTCGTCGGCCAGCCGCATCTTGTCGGGGTGCGGGCGCTCGTCGGTGATCCAGCCGGTGTCCACGGCGGTCATGAGGATGCCGTCGGTCTCCAGCATCTCCCGGGCGCTGGTGCGGGTGAGCATGTTCAGCGCCGCCTTGGCCATATTGGTGTGCGGGTGGCCGGCGCCCTTGTAGCCGCGGCTGAACTGGCCCTCCATGGCGGAGACGTTCACCACGTACTTGCGGCGCGCCGGGGCCGCCGCCATCGCCGGGCGCAGCTTGCTCACCAGCAGGAACGGAGCGGTCATATTGCAGAGCTGGACTTCCAGCAGCTCGACCGGGTCGACCTCGTCCACCTTCTGGATCCAGCTGTTGGTGGCGTGCAGATCCGGTACCAGCCCACCCGCGTCGATCGCGGTGCCCGCCTCGATCCGGGCGGGCGTGGCGGAGCCGGTGGTCAGGGCGAGGGCGGTGAGGTCGGCCGCGGTCAGCGCGCCGGACGTGCCCGCGGCGGCGGGGAGGGCCGCGGGGGCGCCGCTGCCGAAGTGCCCGAGGACGACGGAGGCGGGCAGTTCCCCGGCGGGCAGCGGGGCGGACTCGGCGGCGATCAGCTGCCCGTACGCCTCGGGTGACCGGCGGACGGTCTGCGCGGCGTTGTTGATCAGAATGTCGAGCGGGCCTTCGGCGCTCACCGTGTCGGCGAGCGCGATGACCTGGGCGGGGTCCCGCAGATCGATTCCGACGATCTTCAGCCGGTGCAGCCAGTCCGCGCTGTCCGGCATCGCCTTGAAGCGGCGGATGGCGTCGCTCGGGAAGCGGGTGGTGATGGTGGTGTGGGCGCCGTCGCGCAGCAGCCGGAGCGCGATATACATGCCGATCTTCGCCCGGCCGCCGGTGAGCAGCGCGCGCCGGCCGGCGAGGTCGGTGCGGGCCTCGCGGCGGGCCCGGTTCTCCTTGGCGCAGGGCGGGCAGAGCTGGTGGTAGAAGGCGTCGACCTCGACATAGCGGGACTTGCACGTGTAGCAGGACCGGGGCCGCTCCAGGATGCCGGCCAGCTCCGTGCTCACGGAGCTGGCGAGGGCCAGGCCCTGGGTCTCGTCGTCGATCCGGTCGGGCGCGCCGGTGGCCGTGGCCGCGGTCACCGCCTTGTCGTTGGCGCTCTTGGCCGCCCGGCGTTCCTGCCGCCGCCGCTGCTTCACCTTGCGGTAGATGCCGGCGGTGGCGCGCCGTATGGTGATCGCGTCCGGGTGGTCGACGGGCAGCTCGTCGAGCTCCTCCAGCACGCTCAGGCAGACCGCCATCCGCTCCGAGTCGATACCCGTGCCATCGGCCCGGCCTGTTTCGGTCACCGTCATCGCCGCTGCCGCTTTCCTGGGATCGTGTGTTCTATTCAAGCTTCGGCGGAACTGTACTGAGCCGCGGCTGTTGTTCCAAACCCGGTGGGGCGCACTCGCGCTGGTGAGCGTGGCCATGACCGGTGGAGCGGCGCCCCACCGGTCATTGGCCGAGGGCCCGGCGTCCGCGTGCGCCGGGCCCTCGGCCTGCCGTGTTCCCGCGGCCGTCAGCGCACCGGGTCGTGCCCCAGCTCGATGTCGAACTCGCCGTCTCCGGCGGCCGCCACGTGCAGCGGGGTGGCCACCGGCGGGTAGCCGCTGGCGATCAGGGTGTACTCACCGCTGTCGAGGTCGGTGAAGACATACTCCCCGTCGTGACCGCTGGTGGCGGTGCCCACCACGTTGCCCGCCGGGTCCAGCAGGGTCACCCGGGCGTCGTCGACCGGGCTGCCGTGCACCGTGCGGACCGTGCCGCGGACCTGGGCGCCGGGCGTCAGCCGGACCTCGTACCAGTTGCGGTCGCCGGTGGTGACCTCAACCGGGAGGGCGGACGGGCGGTGGCGGGCGGCGCTGACGGCCAGGGTGTAGCTGCCGGGGGCCAGTTCACCGAACGCGAAGCTGCCGTCCTGGCCGGCCACGCCGGACGCCACGACCTCGCCGGTGACATCGGTGGCCACGACGAGCGCGCCGGGCACCGGGTCGTCGCCCTTCTCGTCGCGGACCTCGCCCTCAAGACCGGCCGCGCCGCCGAGGGTCAGGTCGTACGAGACCGGCTCGCCGCCCACCACTACGGTGACGGCCTGCGGCTGCCGGGTCCCCGCGGAGCCGATCAGCACATAGCTGCCGGCGCCCGTCGTGGGCAGCGCGTAGCCGCCGTCGGCCGCGGTCGAGGTACGGCCGAGCTGCCGGCCGTCGACGCTGATCAGGGTGACCGCGGCCCGGTCCACCGGCCGGCCGTCACCGTCCCGTACGGTTCCCCGGATCTCCGGCCCGGTCGCGCCGATGCCACGGTCCACGGCGGGTGCGGAGGCCGCCGCCAGGGCCGGTACGGCGTCGGCACCCGGAGCACCGACGGGCTCGGACGGACTGGACGACTCGGACACCTCGGACGGCGGTGACGTGACCACCGCCTCCTCGGCACCGTTCGCCGCCCCGTCGACGGCGTCCACCGCGCCGCCGGTGGAATCCGCCGCGGCCGCGGCCTCGGCGTCGGCCTCCGCACGGGCCTGGAGGCCGGAGATCTGCCGCAGCGGGACCTCCTTGATGAACCACATCAGCAGGAAGGCCAGCGCGACGACGATCGCGCCCATGAGGAAGACCGTGTGCATCGACTCCGCGAAGCCTCGCTTGAACGGCTCGGCCAGCCGCGGGTCGAGGTGCTGAATGAACGACGAATCGCTCAGCACGCCCGAGGAGTTGCCGTTGCCGGGGTGCTTGAGCATGTCCAGCACGGGCTTGTTGGCGGGGTCGTGCAGCACCGCGGGGTCGCGCAGCGCGGCCTGGAAACGCTCGGTGGACGCCGCGTCCTTGAACGCCGCGGCGATCTTGTCACCGACCGTGCTGAACAGCACCGACAGGAAGATCGCGGTACCGGCGGTGGCGCCCATCTGACGGAAGAAGGTGGACGAGGCGGTGGCCACCCCCATGTCCCGCGGCGGCACCGCGTTCTGCACCGCCAGCACCAGGGTCTGCATACAGCCGCCCAGGCCGAGGCCGAAGACCAGCATGTAGATCATGGTTTCCCACAGCGGGGTGTCCCACTGGACCCGGAAATGGAAGAGCAGCATCGCCGCGATCATCAGCGCGGTGCCGATGATCGGGAAGATCTTGTAGCGGCCGGTCTTGGCGGTGATCTGGCCCGAGGCGATGGAGGCGATGAACATGCCCGCCATCAGCGGCAGCATTTCCAGACCCGAGGTGGTGGGGCTGGCGCCCTTCACGATCTGGAGGTACTGCGGGATCATCAGCATCCCGCCGAACATGCCCATACCGATCAGCACGGACAGCACACTGGTCTTGCTGAAGGTGCCGTTGCGGAACAGCCGCATCGGGATCAGCGCGTCATCACCGATCCACCGCTCGACGAAGATCCAGGCGATGATGCCGACGCCGCCGATCGCATAGCAGGCGATCGACCGGGAGGAGTCCCAGCCCCACTCCCGGCCCTGCTCCGCGACGAGCAGCAGCGGCACCACACCGACGGAGATGGTGAGCGCGCCCCACCAGTCGATGCGGTGGTCGCGCCGGGTGTGCGGAATGTTGAGGACCTTGGCGACCACGAACAGCGCGATGATCCCGATCGGGACGTTGACCAGGAAGACCCAGCGCCAGCCGGTGATGCCCAGCAGCTGGTCCTGCCCGGCGAGGGCCCCGCCGATCAGCGGCCCGGCCACACTGGAGGTCGCGAAGGTGCCCAGCATGTAGCCCTGGTAGCGGGCGCGTTCGCGGGGCGGGACGATGTCCCCGATGATCGCCAGCGCCAGCGACATCAGACCGCCGGCGCCCAGGCCCTGCACCGCCCGGAACGCGGCGAGTTCGGTCATCGAGGTGGAGAAGGTGCACAGCACCGAGCCCGCGACGAAGATGGTGATCGCGGCCAGGTAGTACGGCTTGCGGCCGTACAGGTCGGACAGCTTGCCGTAGAGCGGCGTGGCGATCGTCGAGGTGATCAGGTAGGCGGTGGTCGCCCAGGCCTGCTGGCTGAGGCCGTGCAGATCGTCGGAGATGGTCCGGATCGAGGTGCTGACGATGGTCTGGTCGAGCGCGGCGAGGAACATCCCCAGCATCAAACCGCTGAGGATGGTGAGGATCTGACGGTGACTCAGGACTCCCGGTCCGGGTATCTCCCCGGCTCCCGCCCCGGGCGGGGAGGTGGCGGTGCTCATGTACGTAGCTCTCCCTGCTCCACGGTGGCGCCCTGGTCTCCCCCGGGACCCAGCCGTGTGTGTTGTCGTTCTGCCATGTCCTCGTTGAGACGGCCGAGCAGCCGGATCAGGTCGGCCCGGTCCTGGGGCGACCACGGTTCGAGGAGGGCGGCCAGTTCCGCGTCGCGCTGACCGCGGTAGTGCGCGAACGCGGCACGCCCCGCCTCGGTCGCGGCCAGCAGCGACCCGCGGCGGTCCTCCGGGTCCGGGCGGCGGGTCACCAGGCCCCGCTCCACCAGCGAGCGCACCTGCCGGCTGACGGTCGACAGATCGAGGAACGCATCGGCGGCCAGATCGGTCGCCCGCTGATCCCCGCCGACCACCAGCCTGGCCAGCAGCACCCGGTCGGCGGCGCCGCCGTCACCCTTGGCCCGCTGCTTCCAGGCCGCGATCAGCCGTGAGAAGCGGACGATCTCCGTTCCCAGCCCGGCGGCGGCGTCCTCCAGCCCCGACGAGGCCGTGACCTCAGGGGCAGCCCGGTCGCAGTCATGGACCGTGCCCTTACTCATCGTCGTGATCCTTCGCGGTGCAGTCGTCGGCCCGTGGATACCTTGCTTGTATCCAGCAAGCATAGCGGCTGGAATCACCCGCTCCGCACCGCCCAACCCCGGGGTACGGGCGCGGTGATGGGGGTGCGGAGGCAAGGGTCCGGCCCATATATGCTCCGCCACGCCCCCTGTACGAGCGGCGCACGTACACCCAGTGGCGTACGGAAAGCGGACAGACCGCCGCCCATCCGACCGGCCGGAGACCGTTGTGCACCTTCCCCCTGAACTTCTCGCGCTGCTGCGCCGGCCGAGCCCCTGCTTTCTGGCCACCTCGATGCCCGACGGCTCCCCGCAGCTGACCCAGACCTGGGTCGACACCGACGGCGAGCATGTGCTGATCAACAGCGTCCGGACCCATGTGAAGACCCGGAACATCGCACGCGACCCCCGGGTGGCCGTCGCCGTCTCCGACCCGGACCACCCCGCGCGCTACTTCCAGGTGCGCGGCCGGGTGATCGCGACCACGACCGAGGGCGCGGCCGAGCACATCGAGCAGCTCGCCCAGAAGTACCTCGGTAAGCCCTATCCCTGGTACGGGGGCCGCGACGAGGAGCGGGTGCTCTTCGTCATCGCGCCGGAGAGCATCAGCGGCACGGGGTAGGGGAGGCCGGAGGAGGGACCCGGGGCCGGGCGGCGCGCGGGCCCCGCGCGGCGCGCGCCCTGCCCGGGGCTACGTCCCGGTCCCTTCCTCGCCGAGCTGCCGCACCGTCTCGTCCGGGTCGGCGAGCAGCCAGGGCCGCCGGTCGAGCGACGGATGGTCCCGGCGGAACGCCTCCACCACGGCCGCCGCGTCCCGCAGGGCACAGCGGTCACGGCCGGCCAGCTCCCGGGTGATGACGACCGCGTTCTCGAATGCCACCCAGCGCTCCACCAGCAGGTTCTGCACCGCCCCGATGCCCCGCTCGGCGCGGATCTCCGCGCACTCCGCGGTGAGCGACGCGAACCAGGCGGCCCGTTGCCGGTATGCGGCGGACTCGCCACTGCCGTCCTCCAGGGCGAAGGTGGGCGCCAGCGCCGTCACCAGACGCTGGATGTGCCGGTGCTCCACCCAGGGGTCCGGGTCGGCGATCCCGCCGCGGTCCGGGTACTCCTTGCGGAGCTCGGACCATTCGCCGCCGAACCCGTAAAGGCTCTCCAGCAGCACCGGATGCCGGTCGAAGGAGCCCCCGTCCACGCCCCGGAACACCTCGCGCAGCAGGGCGTGGGGCAGCTCGGTGGACTCCGCGAGCAGGACGGCGTCGTAGAGGTCCTTGGCCTCCGGGTGTGCGTCGCTGACCAGCCAGAGCACCTTCCAGGCGAGGGAGAGCGCACGGGTCGCCGCCTGGATCACCACCGGTGCGGTGCCCGGCGGCCCGCTGATCTCGGCCGGCTCCGCGGGCGCGGGCAGGCGCTCGGTGAAGACGAAGTCGAGCTGCACGCTTCCGCCCGGTACGCCCTCGGCCTCGGCGGTCCACGGGATGACCAGCCGCCGGCCCGGGACCCGGTCGTAGGACCAGATCTCGTCGCGGACCGCGGCCGGTGCGTCCAGCCGTACCGGACCGCCGCGGTGGGACAGTGCCCCGGCCGCGGCGGCGATCCCGTCCAGCATCTGCTCCGTACGCTCGTCGGTGAGCTGCCAGGTCTCCGGCACCACGACGAAGTCGAGATCGCCCGGCTCGCGCGCCGCGTCCCCGAACCACGACTTCAGCAGCATGCTGCCGCGCAGGACCAGATGCCCGGCCCACGGGGACTGCGCGAGGGCGGTCAGCACATGATGCAGGGCGTGCCGCCGTGCCTCGTACCAGCGCGCGCCGACCGACGGGTCCGCGAAGCTCGGCTCGCCCAGGCGCATCCCGAAGGCATGATGGGTGGCCGCGGGGTCGAACACCGGGCGCTGCACCACCCCGTCGTCCGGTACGGGCAGAAGGGTGGCCGGCAGATCCATGTCCGCGCGCGTCGCCTCATCGGGCCGGGCCCGGGGCACGACCACCGTGTCCTCCCACGGTCCGTAGCGGATCGCCCGCCACTGTGCCCCCGTATCCGTCTCCTCGGTTCCCGTCATGCGCCGCTGAGCTCCCCCGTCACCGTGTTCTGCTCGTCCAGCCAGCCCGCGTCCAGCGCGATGTTGCCGTCGTGGACCACGAACTCCCGTTCCACGGAGGCTATCCGGTGTCCGGCGCCCCGCAGCTCCGCCGACAGCGCGTCCAGCCGCCGGTCCGCGGTCGCCCGGCCCACCAGGCGGCACCGCTGGGTCACAAAGCGCTCCAGCCGGCCGTCGGACCGCACCCGGCGGGCGTTGCGCGAGAGGTGCGCACCATGCCCGGTGGCGAGCGTGAGCAGGGGGCCGACAGGAGCGGCGGGCGCCAGTACCAGCTTGAGGTGATGCTCGAAGTAGTAGTCGGGACCGAGCGCCACGGCCTCCCCGTCCGAGCCGGGTACGCCCGCGCTCCACGGGGTGGCCTCGATCTTCGTCCGCACCACGGAGAATCCCGCGGCCCGCAGCCCGTCCGCCGCCGCGGCGGCCTGCGACCGGATCTCCGCGTACGTGCCGGTCCCGTGCAGCGTCAGCATGGGCTGCGAGGGCACCGCCCCCTGTTCCAGCAGGATGTGGACATACTTCATGCGGTGCGCCGCCGCGTGGGCGGCGAGTTGTCCGGCCATCTCGGGGGCACCGTCGTCCCGGACGGTGAGATGTACCTCGAACTCCCCCGCGAAGGCCGGGCTCCTGGCCTCCGCCGTGCGGTCCTCGGTCTCCGCCGCCCCACTCCTCCTGCTCATCCTGCTCATCCGGAAATGATCACATGGTTCAGATCTCCGGGAAGCTGTCGGGGACGCCGAGCGTTCCCGCCACCGCCCGCCGGATGGCCGCTTGCGCGGCGGGGAGGTCGATCTTGGGGTCGCCCAGGATCAGCCGGATGCCGAAACCGTCGCTCAGGGCGAGCAGCAAGGTGCTGGTCGCCTCGTGCAGGAGGAGATCTTCGGTCCGGTTGGCACGGTGCAGAGGGCGGCGGCTCCCGGGCACGGGCGGGCCCGGGAGCCGCCGGGCCCGGGAGCTCCGGGCGGCGTGCGGCGTGCTCAGATGTCCGCCGGCCCGGGCCCCGTACCCTCGCGGACGGCTGTCGGCGCCTCGTCCTGAGTACCTGTCAGGTCCCGGGCCAGCGCCACACGGGAGAGCAGCATCGCGCCCCACAGGACCAGCGCGACGCCCACCGCCTCGGGCAGCAGCCACCAGCCGGTCCGTACCCGTTCGTCGAAGAGGGTGACGCCCAGCGACAGGCTCAGCAGCGCGTCGCCGAGCGTGAGGACCGGCTGCGAGGCGGTCAGCGGGCCCGACTGCATGGCGTTCTCCAGCAGGAAGATGGCCAGCACGCCGGTCAGGGCGAAGCCATAGGTCTGCCAGGTGCTGAAGAACGCGGCGGGGCCGCCGGTCTGCCAGGCATGCGTGGCGTCCTTCAGCATGGCCGCCGTGAGGGCGTAGCCGACCGCGGTCGCCCCGGCGAAGCAGGCGGCCCGTACACCGCCCGCCCCGCGCCGGATCGCGGCACCGACGGCCGTGACGATCACCGCGGCGCAGACCGCCAGCGCGGGCACCCAGCGGTCGAAGGGGGCGTGGGTGGTGCCGATGGTGGGCGCGGCGGCGGCGAGGGCGGAGCCGAGACCGACGACGAGCAGCGCCACCCCGACCCAGCCGGAGCGGGGGATCCGTCCGCCGAGGAGGACGCGTCCGATGAGCAGGGCGAGGGGCAGTTCGAGGACGAAGAGCGGCTGCACCACCGACAGCGCCCCCTGGGACAGCGCCAGCGCCTGGAAGCAGGCCGCGGCGACGACCGCGAGCATCCCGCCGAGCCAGACGGCCCGGTGCAGCAGGTCGACCAGCAGCCCCAGGCGCAGTCCGGCGGAGAGCGGGACCGTACGGGCGGCCCGGCGCTGGAGGACCGTGGCCAGCGCGTTGCTGGCCGCCGCGAGCAGTGCGAACAGTACGGCGGGCCACGTGGTCACGGCCTACCTCCTCGTCGGCCACCCGGCACCGGGGGCCCGCGCCGTGGTGGCCGGGCAGCGGCGGGGCGGCGCTGTACTGGGCTTCGACGCTATCCGGCGGCCAACGGGACGGCCCGGCGACACGGGCGCCGGAGGGCCTTATTCGCTGAGCCGGACGGATGCCTCCCGGGTGCCGGGGTGGCTGCATCCCGCTCGCCGACCTGCTGCGCCACCAGGTGCTCGGGGGCGATTCCCCGGCGGCGCCCTGCCGCACGAGGAGGTGACCGGCGCGGACCACGGCATGTCCCGCTGCCCCCGGCCCCCCGGCTCCTCGCCCCCCGCCTCCCACCTCCCCGCAACCCGTGTACCGCGGGTAGCCCACGCACCGGCCGCGACGGCGTGTGCCGACCACCGCACCCCCGGTATAAAACTTCCGAAAACAGGCATATTCCTGCTAGCCGACATGGACCGCTGGTCAGGAATGCCTATGCCCTCCCTCGCCCCCCGATGGCCCCGATACGTCGAGTTCGCTCCGAGCGTCCTGGTCGCCGGAGGGCTCGTCTGGGACGCGTTCTCACCGGCCGACTACTGGGGCGACCCGATGCTGACGGCCGCCAGCGTGATGGCCGGTGCGCTGCTCTCCCTGCGGCACACCCTCGCCATCGGCGCCGCCATCGTCGGCGGCGTCTTCGCGCTGACCGTGAAGGATGGCACAGCTGGCGACATCGTGGGCTATCTGGAGCTCATCAACACCCTCTTCGCCGCGCTCATGGGGGTCGGCGTCAACCGGGTGATCGCCCGCCACGGACGCCATCTGGACGTGGTGCGTTCGGTGGCGGAGGCCGCCCAGCGTGCCGTGCTGCCCGCACCGCCGGAACGTATCGGCCCGCTGGCCGTCGCCGCCCGCTACCAGGCCGCCCAGAGCGAGGCCCGGATCGGCGGCGACGCCTATGCCGTCCAGCGGACCCCGTTCGGCGTCCGGCTGCTGATCGCCGATGTGCGCGGCAAGGGGCTGGGCGCGGTGGGCGCGGTGTCGGTGCTGCTGGGCGCGTTCCGCGAGGCCGCCGAGGAGGAGCCGGACCTCGCGACGCTGGCCGACCGGATGGAGCGCGCCCTGCTGCGGGAGAGCGAGCACACCTCCGAGGAGGACCGGCTGGAGGGCTTCATCACGGCCCTGCTCTGCGAAGTCCTCCCGGGGGCCGCGGGCCTGCGGATGCTGAACTGCGGCCACCCCTCGCCCTACCTCTGCCACGACGACGAGGTACGCGTCCTGGAGGCCGGTGATCCGGGGCTGCCGCTGGGGATGGGCACGCTGGGCGTGGACCGGACCCTCCCGGCCGACCGGCCGTTCCCGGCGGGCAGCACCCTGCTGCTGATCACCGATGGCGTGACGGAGGCCCGCGACGCCACCGGCCGCTTCTACGATCCCGCGGCACAGCTGGCGGGCCACGGCCCGTTCCGGGGGCCACAGGACGTGATCGACCGCTTGGTGCGGGACGTCGAGCGCTGGACCGGCGGCCCGCGCGACGACGATATGGCGGTGCTCGCGGTCACCCGGCAGATGGCGGGCGGGATGCGGGCCCCGCACAGGGGGAGCAGCCCCGTCCGCTGATGTGGCGGCGCGACGGCGGGGCGCGACGCCGGGCGCAACCGGGCATCCATTCGCGGACGCAACCGCTCCACGGCGTCCGACGCCCGGCATAACTCCCCGTCATCACTCCCCGGCCGCCGCCACATCGCGGCTTTTCTCCATCCCTTGGGGAATTTCGTCGTGTGCTGCCGAAAATTCCGGAAGGGAGATGAGATGATCAGTCAGAGCATCAGCATCCGCACCGAGCGACCCTTCGCTCCCGCGCAGATCGGAGTTGATGTGTCCGACAACAGATCAACCCTGCTGAGTCAGCGCGCCGCCGTGATTTTCCTCCTCGGCGCCCTCACCGCTATCGCCGCCGGGGTGCTCACCTTCTTCAACGGCGGCACCCCGGCCTCCGCCACCCTCGTCGGCGGCGCCGCCTTCGGTGCCGCCGTCACCTTCTTCCATACGGTCATCGACTGATCTTCCCCACGGACCTGCCGGGTCTGCCGCTTGGCTCCGCCCGGCCGGACGCTCAGGCACCGGGCCCACACCTGCACGTTCTTCCTTCACATAGCTTGAGGTTTCCGGGCCCGGCCCGGTCTCGGCACCTCAGGCGGAATCCGTGGCACCGCATGCGGTGCGCTGCCGCACCTCAAGTGCCAAACTTGAGTCACCGCGCCCGGCCGCCGGCCGGGGCCCTTGTCGCCGAGGGGAACATCATGACCTGGGCATCTTGGACCACTGTGGGGATCCACGCCCTACCTGGCGCGGTTCACACCGCGGAGATCGGCGTGATCAACGGTGACCTGACCATTCACACGACTTGGTCGGAGAACCTGGCCCACGTAGCTGTGCAGTACACCGGGGCGTCGGAGTGGTACACCATGGCCGGCAGCCCCGTCCCATGCGCTTCCGAAGAGGCCAGCCGCACCTTCCATCAGGCCGTCGTCGAAGCCGTACGCGGCGGAGAACGAGCCGACGCCTCTCTCGAGGAGCTGTTTCACCCCTAGGGGGTGTCTTCAAATGATCTCGGGTGGTGGATCATGGTCGGGTGATACGTCGCCATGAACTGTCTGATGCTGAGTGGGAGTTCGTCCGACCGCTGCTGCCTGAATCGTTGCGGGGGCGGAAGCGGTTGGACGACCGCACCGTGCTCAACGGGATCGTGTGGAAGTTCCGGACCGGCACGGCCTGGCGGGACGTGCCCGAGCGATACGGCCCGTGGGCCACGCTGCACACCCGTTTCCGCCGGTGGGCCCTGGACGGCACCTTCGAGCGGATGCTGCAGGCCGCCCAGGCGAGGGCGGACGAGGCGGGGGACATCGACTGGCTCGTTTCCGTCGATTCCACCGTCGTCCGCGCCCACCAGCACGCCGCCGGGGCCCGAAAAGGGGGCTCCAAAGCTCCGGACTCGGACGCTCCCGAGGCGGTCTGACCAGCAAGATTCACCTCGCCTGTGACGCCGTGGGCCGCCCGCTCGCTTTCACCGTCACCGGCGGAAACAGCAACGACTGCACCCAGTTCACCGCTGTGATGGAGGCGATACGGGTGCCCCGCATCGGCCCAGGACGCCCGCGGGTCCGGCCCGCCCACGTACTGGGCGACAAGGGCTACAGCTCCAAGGCCATCCGCACCTGGCTGCGGCGACGGGGCATCGGCCACACCATTCCCGAACGGGCCGACCAGATCCGCAACCGGCTTCGCCGCGGCAGCTACGGCGGACGCCCGCCGGCCTTCGACAAGCAGCTCTACAAGCGGCGCAACGTGGTGGAGCGCTGCTTCAACCGTTTGAAACAGTGGCGCGGCATTGCCACCCGGTACGACAAGACTGCCGAGTCCTACCAAGCCGCCGTCACCCTCGCATCCCTGCTGATGTGGGCGTGACATTTGAAGACAACTCCTAGGGCATCGCCCTGGACCCGGCCGCCCCCTGACCCGGCCGTCCCCTGGCCCGACGAGCGGCGCCGGGCGGGACGGCCGCGCCGTGGCACCGAGCCTCCTCGCGCCACCTCTCCGTAGCCTGCCCCGCTCCTTTCCGTAGCCGGGCCCGCTTCTTTCCGTAGCCGGGCCCCGTCCCTCTCTTCAGTCGGCTCCGCCGCATCTCGGACCGGATCACGGCGCGGCCCAGATCGTCGCGATCTTCACGGAATGAGAGCGCTCCCCCATGCCAACGGCCCCGCACTGAGGGCCGTTTGACGCAGGCGAGACCGCCCCCGTAGCAGCCCGCAGTTTCACTCATCTTCCGAGCAACCATTTCGCGCCACCGCATGTCTCCTCAGGTGGACCACAGTTGGTCACCTGCTGGCTACTTAATGCTGACCAATTGTTAAATTTCGTCCACGAAACGCGATTCCTGATCATTTCTCTTTACATGCCCATGCCAGACATACCAGGGTTTGCGCGGGGCCTCTCGGCCCCCGTGGTGCACAACAGCACCGCGCGTACGGGCGGTTGGCGAGTCGACCGCCCCCGCAGCACTAAGGATCCACATCAGTGCGTAGACCCCACATACGCAGACACCGCCTGGCCATCGCGGTCGCCGTCACGACGGCCGCCACCCTGACAGCGGGTGTGGCGGGCAGTGCCTCCGCGACCCCGCCGGCCTCGCCGGTTGCTGCTTCCTCCGCAACTCCCGCTCTCCAGAAGGTCGTTGACGCGGCACGCAACGCCTCCTACGCGCACGCCTCGGCCACCGGAGTCAGCAAGAAGGACACTCTCAAGGCCACCGACACGCTCGTCGACCCGGACGGCCGGCAGCATGTCCGCTTCGTCCGGACCCACCGCGGGATGCCGGTGCTCGGCGGTGACCTCGTCGTCCACCTGACGGCCAAGTCGGCGTACGAGGGCGTGACCCGGGCCTACCGTCATCAGGTCGACATGACCGGCACGGACCCGAAGCTGTCGGCCGGCGAGGCGCGGACGAAGGCCGCCACCGTGGGCAAGGGCCAGGCCGGCGACGCCGAACTGGTCGTGGACGCCCGCAACGGCCGGACGACGCTGGCCTATCAGGTGCAGGTGACCGACAGCCGCAGCGCCGAGTCCGGTGGCGCCCGTACGGTCGTCCTCGACGCGGCGACCGGTGCGGTGCTCAGCAACGTGCAGGCCGACGACTCGTTCCTGTCGCCCGCCCTCCAGCGCAAGCTGCGCGCGCGGGGCGAGCGGCTGAACCCCTCGACCGGGCTGGCCACCCCCGCCCCGACCGCCGCGGGTCAGACGGCGACGTCCGCCGGATTCCCGGCCGCCGCCAAGGGCACCGGCGCGTCCTTCTTCGTCGGCAGTGTGCCGCTGTCCACGACCCAGACCGCGAAGAAGTCCTTCACCCTGAAGGACTCCACCCGCGGCAACACCGAGACCCGGGACGCCGGCGACAAGGAACTGGAGAAGTTCGCCGACGGCAAGGCGTTCACCAGCACCACCAACCGCTGGGGCAACGGCACCACGAGCAACCGGGCCACCGCCGCCGTCGACGCCCAGTACGGCGTCGCCAGCACCCTGGACTTCTACAAGAAGACCTTCGGCCGCAAGGGCATCAAGAACGACGGCCGTGGGGCCCGGGCCCTGGTGCACTTCGGCAAGAAGGTCGGCAACGCCTTCTGGTCCCCCAACTGCGGCTGCATGCTCTACGGCGACGGTGACGGCCGGACGTTCGCCAAGCCGCTGGTCGTCCTGGACGTCACCGGCCATGAGCTCTCCCATGGCGTGGTCGACGCGACCGCCAACCTCCAGCCCACCCGGGTGGACATCGAGGGCAACCAGTTCGGTGAGCCCGGCTCGCTCAACGAGTCGCTGGCGGACATCTTCGGCAGCGCGGTCGAGTTCGCGACCAACAACCCGAAGAACCCGCCGAACTACCTGATGGGCGAGAAGCTCGGTCTCGACCAGAAGTTCCTGCGCCGCCTGGACAAGCCGTCCCTCGACAAGCTCGAAGGCACGGTCGACTACTGGTCGAAGGCGTCCTACGACACCGAGGTGCACGCCGGTTCCGGCGTCTCCTCGCACGCCTACTACCTGCTCGCCGAGGGCAGCGGGAAGAAGACCATCGGCGGGGTCGCCTACAACTCCCCCACCGTGGACGGCTCCAAGGTGACCGGCATCGGCCGGACGAAGGCGACGGCGATCTTCTACCGGGCACTCACCCGGTACATGGTCTCCACGACCGACTTCCACGACGCCCGGACCGCGACCCTGCGCGCGGCCAAGGACATGTACGGCGCCAAGAGCACCGAGTACAAGACGGTGGACAAGGCCTGGGCGGCCGTGAATGTGAAGGCTTCCAACAAGCCTTCCGGCAAGCACTGATCCGTCCCGGACCGGGCCCTGCGTGGTGCCCCCGCCGACCGCGGGGGTACCACGCTCGGATTTTTCCCGCTCCCTGAGGTCCCTCCGGTGGGTCCTCGACGGGGTGGCGGCGGAAGCCTACGTTTGACGCCATGATCATCGATCGCACGAGCGGTACTCGGCGGCTCGGCTATCCGGCAGCGGCGGGTGTGTTCGCCGTCGGCATGGCCGGGACGACCCTGCCCACCTCGCTGTACGGGCTCTACCGCGCCCAGCTCGGCTTCTCCGAGCTGATCGTGACCGTGGTCTTCGCCGTGTACGCCCTCGGGGTGATCACGGTGCTGCTGCTCGCCGGCAATGTCTCCGACGAGGTGGGCCGGCGGCCGGTGTTGCTGTGCGCGCTGGCGCTGTCGGCGGCGAGCGCGCTGTGTTTCGTGTTCGAGGGCGGGCTGCCGATGCTGCTGCTCGGCCGGGTGCTGTCCGGCTTCGCCGCCGGGTTGTTCAGCGGCGCCGCCACCGCGGCCGTGCTGGAGCTCGCCCGGCCCGGCCAGGAAGCGCATGCGGGGTTCGCCGCCACCGCAGCGAACATGGGCGGCCTCGGCTGCGGCCCGTTGCTGTCCGGGCTGCTGGCCCAGTACGCGCCGTGGCCGCTGGTGCTGCCCTTTCTGGTGCATCTCCTCCTGGTGGCCGGGGCGGCCGGGGTGACCTGGTTCCTGCCGGAGACCGTCGGCACTCCGCACCGCCTCCACCGGCTGCGGCCCCAGGGCCTGCGGCTCCCGCCCGAGGTGCGGGGCGTCTTCACCCCCGCGGCCGTCGCCGCGTTCGCCGGCTTCGCCCTCCTGGGACTGTTCACCGCGGTCGCCCCGAGCTTCGTCGCCGATACTCTCGGGGACCACAATCTGGCCGTTGCCGGGTTGATCGTCTTCACGGTGTTCCTCGGCTCCACCGCCGGACAGTCGCTGACGGAACGGATCGGCGTCCGCCGAGCGCTGCCGGGCGGCTGCCTGGTGCTGGTGCTGGGCCTCCTGCTGGTGGCCACCTCGCTGGCGGTGACCTCCCTGCCGCTGCTGGTCATCGGCGCGGTGTGCGGCGGCGTCGGCCAGGGCCTGGCGTTCCGGGCCGGGCTGACCGCGGTGGGCCGCGCGGCGCCGCCCGCGCACCGCGGCGGCACCATCTCGGCCTTCTTCCTCGTCGCCTATCTCGGCATCTCGCTGCCCGTGGTCGGCGTCGGTGCCCTCACCCTGGTGCTCGGCCTGCGCGGCGCGGGCCTGACCTTCTCCGCCTGTCTCATCGTGCTCGCCGTCGCCGTCGGCCTCTACGTCCTGCGGCACCCGCCGGCCGACGAGAACTGACCGGCGCCGGGTACCGGAACCTCACCGCCCTTCCTGGCGGACCGTCAGCCCTCGCTCGCCCGGGCCCGGTCGTCCGCCGGCACCAGCCGCACCCGCAGCTGCTCCGGCCCGCGGGTGAAAACCCCCGCGTCGGTGGGCGGCGTACCGTCCGCGAAGTCCATCGCGGGGAACGCGTCGAGCAGCTGATTGACGGCGATCTCCACCTCGGCCCTGGCCAGGAGCGCACCCACGCAGAAGTGCCGGCCGAGGCCGAAGGCGACGTGCTGGGCGGCGGCGCTGAAGGCGGTGGTGGGCGTCAGATCGTCGCGGAGGACATGGAAGGTGTCCGGCGCGGTGTAGTGGCGCTCATCGCGGTTCGCGGAGCCGATCAGACAGGTGACGGTGGCGCCCGCGGGGATGGTGCCACCGCTGAGGGATACTTCGGCGGCGGTCTGACGCATGATCATCTGCACCGGTGGTGTGAAGCGCAGCGTTTCGGCGAAGGCCGCGGGGATCAGCGACCGGTCGGCGCGTACGGCGGCCAACTGGTCCGGGTGGCACAGCAGATTGCGGAACAGCGCGGCCAGGGCCTTGTCCGTGGTCTCGCCGCCGGCCGAGAGCAACAGGCTGACGAACGCCGTGATGTCCTGGTCGTTCATCCTGGTGCCCTCGACCTCGGCGGTGCAGAGCATGGAGAGCAGATCGTCGCCGGGGGCGGACCGCCGTTCGTGGATGACCGGGAGGAGGTAGTCGGCGAGCTCCCGGCCGGCGCGCAGGCCGGCCTCCGCGATCTCGGGGTCCTGGGCCAGATTGGCCAGGAAGCCGACGACGGAGCCGTACCAGTCGTGGATGCGGTCGTGGTCGGCCCGGTCCAGCCCCAGCATGTCGACGATGACGTTGATGGGGAAGCGGGTCGCGAACCGCGCCACGAGATCGGTCTCCGCCGCGTCGCGGAAGGTGTCGATCAGCTCCCGTGCATTGCGCTCGATGACCGGCAGAAACTTCTCCCGCAGCTCCCGGCCCCGGAAGGCGGGGGCCACCAGGGCCCGGCGTACGGCGTGCTCACGGCCGCTCATCTGGGGCAGCGTCCGGCCGCCGTGCGCCGGTTCGAGCTGCCATTCGTAGTTGTCGCCGGTGAACACCGGATCGCGGAAGGCCCGGGACACGTCCTCGTACCGCGAGAGCAGAAAACTGTCGGTGCCCGGGTCGTGAAAGACGGGGTAGTGCTCCCGCAGAACGCGGTACGCGGGGTAGGGGTCCGCCGCGAAGTGCGGTGACAGGATGTCGGGCGGCTGCGGGAGAGTGGTCACAACACGTCCTCGGCTTCTCTGAGCGGCGATCGGGCTCGGACGGTGGTGCACGGGGCCGGCGGTTGACGCTAGAGCACGGTCCGGTGCCCGTCCAGAGCGCACCGCCCGCCCGGCACCACCCGCACCGCCCGGATGCACGGCACCGCCGTTCGCCACTCGGTCGCCTTCAGTGGCGGCCGACGCCGTGAGCGACCTCTCCCCGCTCCGGGCCGCGCCAGCGCGGCGACCGGCCGAGTGCCGCCAGGATCTGCTCCAGCGTGTCCGCATCCTCGTCGGCGGTCAGCCCCGGCCGGAAGGCACTGCCCGGGGCGAGCCGGGAGTCGTCGTTGGGGACGGCGCGGGCTATCGGCAGGGCGGCCCGCAGGAGTTCCGGGGCCGGCGTGTACGCCAGGCCCAGGGTGCGGGCGACGTCCCAGCTGTGCACCACGTAGTCGATGAGGTGAAAGCCGATCGCGCGGGCGGCGCGGAAGGTCCGGCCGGCGCTGAATTCCGGGAGGGCGAACGCTTGGTCCGGGCCCTCCACGATCGCGAAGGCGGCAATGACTTTCCCTGCCGCGGCGGTGTACTCCCCTACGGGGTCCGTGCCGAGCGGCCGGACCGCCCAGTGCACCGACTCCCGCCCCTCTCCCCGCGCTGCCGCCGCGAAGCCGTGGTGCTGGGCGGTCATATGGGCGAGCAGATCGGCCAGCGTCCATGCCGAGCAGGGGGTCGGCCGGGACAGATCGCCAGAGGTCACCCGTTGGACCAGGGTCACGCTGTCCCGGACCGCCTGGGCGTGGAGCCGCCTGAGGTCGGCGAAGTCTGTGTGCGGTGCGGACGCACCCGCAGGATTCGTATGCATGTGCTTACGATCAGCTCAGGCACATGAATTGTCAACGGGTATTTTCGTGACCATGGCCGAGAACGCAGCCGACAAGGACGCCCCATCCGAAGGGCGGCCACCCCGTCCCGACCTGGCGGCGATGGTCGTGCCCTTGGGCCGTGCGCTGATGGCGGCCGAGCAGCCGGTCCTTGACGCACACGGTCTGACGATGTGGGCCTACGCGGTCCTGCTGCACCTCGACGAGACGCCGATCCGCACCCAAGCGGCGCTGGCCGAGGCCATCCGGGCGGACAAGACCCGCATCATCGCCGTCCTGGACGACCTGGAGCGCCGGGAGCTGATCCGGCGTCAGCCGGATCCGGCGGACCGCCGGGTGCGCCTGCTGTCCCTCACTGCGGAGGGCCGGCGGCTGCGGGACGCGACACAGGCCGCGATCCAGGAAGGCGAGGAACGACTGCTCGCCCAGCTTCCGCCCGCCGATCGCGCCGCCCTCCTGCGGGCGCTGCACACGCTCTACACATCGCCGGAGCTGACGGCGCGGAAGCCCGGCCGGGGGTCGTCCCGGACCTGACCCGCCGGGCGGGCGGCGCAGCGCGGCCCGCACATGCCGACGGTGCCGGCCGAACGGACTTGTGGGTCCGTTCGGCCGGCACCGGCCGGAAAAGCTCAGCGATCAGCGACGGCGGCCGTCGTCGCCGCCCCAGCCCCAGCCGCTGCGCTCGCAGCCCTCGCTGAAGACCGGCCCGACATGGTCGAGCACACCCGCGGAGAGCCAGCAGGACGCGTGGTGGCCGTGGCCGTGGTGGTGCTTGTAGTGGTGGTGGTGACGGTCCTTCTGCACCTTGCCCATGTTGCAGGCCAGGGCGGCGCTCGCACCGCCCATGACGATGGTGGTGGCCAGGGCGCTGGCTGCGATCGCGGCGCGGATGCGCATGTCTGCTCCTCGAGAGGATCAAAGGGGTATATCGACCTTTTCAGGATGCACCTTTACGGAATCTCCCAAAACCTGACACGTCGTGAATTGGGCGAGTTGGAGTAATTGATCAACCCGCCGCCCCTCCCTCCCGTGTACGGGTACCGCTGGCAACGGAGAGAAGGCAGCGCCCCCGCCGGCGATCCCGGCGGGGGCGTCGTACACGAGAAGCCTGAACAGACAGAACTGCTGAGAGGGCACGCGATGGTTCGTCAGGCCCCTTCCGCCGCCTGGTCGGACAGTCGGCGTACGGGGCGGGTGCCCGTGCGCAGGCCCAGCGTCACCAGTGCCACGGCCACGGCGAGGAAGCCGGAGAGTACGGCGAAGCCGGTCACGCTGGAGCCGGTGGCGTCGGTCAGCCAGCCGACCAGATACGGGCCGGCGAAGCCGCCGAGATTGCCCAGGGCGTTGATCAGGCCCATGGCGACGGCCACCACCTCGAAGCGCAGCAACTGGCCGGGGATCGCCCAGAACGGGCCGTACGGCGCGTAGACCGCCGCGGCCGTCACACACAACAGCAGCATCCGCGGCAGGGCGCCGTCCACGGCCTGCCCCAGCAGCAGGGCCACGATGCCCACGACGAGCGGGACGGCCACCGCCTGGCGGCGTTTGCCGGTGCGGTCGGACCAGGCGGCGTTGGCGATCATCACGCCGAGGGCGACGGTGAACGGGATCGCGGTGAGCAGCCCGACCTCGGTGGACGAGCCGTTGTGGGTCAGCTCCTTGATGACCGAGGGCAGCCACAGATTGAAGCCGTAGAAGCCGGTGATCCAGAAGAAGTAGACGCCGATGAGGACGAGTACGGACTTCTGCCTGACCGCGTCGAGGTACGAGCCGCTGCCCGCCGGTGGTTTCGCGGCCTCGTCGGCGGCGATCGAGCGCTCCACGTGGTCGGCCTCGGCGCGGGAGATCCACCGGGCCTGCGCCGGCCGGTCGGCGACCGCGAACCACCAGACCACCGCCCACACCAGAGGCGGCACCCCCTGGAGCACCAGCACCCAGCGCCAGCTCGCATGGTCGAGCATCCACCCCGACAGCGGCGCCATGAGCACCGAGGAGAGCGGCAGGCAGGCCATCCACAGGGCGTTGGCACGGGCCCGTTCGCGCAGCGGGAACCACGAGGCGAGCAGGATGAGTACGGCCGGCCAGACACCGCCTTCGAAGAAGCCGAGCACGAAACGGGCCGCGTAGAACTGCGACTTGGTCTGCACGAGACCGGACAGCGAGGCGGCCAGCCCCCACGCCACCATGAGGATGACGACGGTTTTCCGGGCACTCCAGCGCTGGGCGAGGATCGCGGCCGGGATCTGGAGGAAGACATAGCCGACGAAGAAGACGCCGCCGACCAGGCCCTTGTCGGCGTTGGACAGCTCCAGATCGCCGTGCATGTAGGGGAGGATGACGGAGACATTGTTCCGGTCGAGATACGCCAGCATGTACATGATCGCGGCGACCGGAATGACGTATGCCCAGCGCTTGGCGGGGGTCGCGGGGGAGGACGGCTGCGGGATCGGGCGGGCTTGCGTCACCGGGCGGCCGCCGTTCCGTATGCGGCCCGGATCCGGTCGGTGCAGCGGCTGAAGCCGGCGGCGGCGCGGAAGGCGGCGGCCATCGTGCCGTGCGAGGCGCGGCCGCTGCCCGCGATGTCGAAGGCGGTGCCGTGGTCGACGGAGGTCCGCAGGATCGGCAGCCCCACGGTGACGGACACGGTGCCGTCGAAGTCGACGGTTTTGGCGGGGATATGGCCCTGGTCGTGGAAGTGCGACAGCACGCCGTCGAAGCGCCCTTCGAGGCCCTGGTGGAAGACCGAGTCGGCGGGGATCGGTCCTACGACGCCGAGCCCCTCGGCGGCTGCTTTCTCCACCGCCGGGCGCAGGACGGTGATCTCCTCGTCGCCGAAGTGGCCGCCCTCGCCACCGTGCGGATTGATCGCGGCGACGGCGAGCCGGGGCTCGTCATGGCCGAAGACGCGCAGTGCGGTGGTGGCGTGCCGGATGCTCGACGCGACCCGCTCCTCGGTGATCTGGTCGAGGGCCTTGCGCAGGGCGAGATGGCGGGTGGTGAAGAAGATCTTGAGGCCACGGACCACGAACATGGTGTCGAAGTGGGCGGCACCGGTGAGTTCGCCGAGCATCTCGGTGTGGCCGAGGTGCTCCGAACCGGCCGCCCAGATGGCCTCCTTGTTGATCGGCGAGGTGACGATGCCGTCCACCTCACCGGCCAGCGCGGCGCGGGTCGCGGCCTCGATCGCGGCCACGGCGGAGCGGCCCGCCACCGCGTCGACGGTGCCCCAGGGCAGGTCGGCGGGGGCGATCCCGAGGTCGAGCACATCGATGGTGCCGGGCTCGAACCGTGCCTCGCCGGGCGCGCCGACGGCGTTGACCTCGACGTCCAGACCGCAGACGGCGATGGCGCGGCGCAGTACGGCGGCGTCACCGACGGCGAGTCCGCGGCCGAGTGCGGTGGTCGCGGGGTCGGCGAGGGTGCGCGCGGTGATCTCGGGGCCGATGCCGACGGGGTCGCCGAAGGTGACGGCCAGGAGCGGCAGCGGGCCGTCGGCATCCGGACGGTGACGGTCCGCCCGGGGGCCGGTCGCGGGCTGAGGGTCGGTCATGGGATCGCCTTTCGGGGTGCGGTGTTCACTTCGCGCTGAACGTGGGGCCGGGGGTGTGCCGGGCGCAGGCCGCGCGCAGGCCGCGCGCAGGTGTTCCAGGCAGTCGCGGGCGGCGTCGGGGCCGCCGATCAGGCCGCCCTTCGTGGCGAAGAGCAGTCCGTCGTGGGGGCCGCCCACCAGGTGTCCGGCGATGGCGAGCGGGAGCACCTCGGTCTCGATGGCGAAACCGTCGGCGCCCAGTGCGGAGGTGACCGCCGCGGCGACGTCGCCGCCGGAGGCGTACAGCCCGCCGGGGCGCAACTCGACGACCGCACGGTGGGCGACCTCGGCCAGCGCGCGCAGGAGGCGGGCCGCGGTCCGGGGATCTTGTACGGGGGCGGAACCCGCGGCGGTCGGCGGTTCGGAGGCGACCCGGACGCCGAGCACCGTGGCGCCCTCCCCCGCCGCCGCGCGCAGTGCCGTCAGCACCCGGTCGGGGTCCGGGGCGGCGGGATCGAGGTCCGCCCAGCGGGCACCGAGCGCGGTTTCCGTGCGGGCGAGCTGGGTGCGGGTGCGGTCCGTGACGCTGCCGACGACCGCCAGGACGGTGGCGGGGGCGCCGCCTTCGGTCCGCAGGCCCATCTCGGCGGCGAGGGCGGCGCCGAACGGTCCGGAGTCCAGCGCGACCCAGCGGATACGGTCCTCGGCGGCAAGGCGGGCCGCGGCGGTCGCGACGGTGCGCAGATGTGCGTTCTCGGTGGCGTCGCAGACCACGATGTCGGCCGGGCTCTCGCGCAATGCCGCGGCCACCGCGCCGGGGCCCCGTTCCACCACGTCCAGGGCCAGTTCGGCCGTGCTGCGCCCGCTCTGGGCGCCCAGTACGGACGCGACCCGGGCATGCCGGACCGGGTCGAACGGGTCGTGGGCCACGGCCGTACGGGTCAGCGGTACGCCGTCGACGAGATGCAGACCGCCCACCGTGGTCCGGCCGGCGTCGGGGAAGGCGGGGACGGCCAGGGTCCGGATCCGGGCCGCGGGCTCACGGGCGGCGAGGGCATCCACCACCGCGTCGAGTTCGCTGCCGGGATTGCCGCGCAGGGTGGTGTCGACGCGCTTGACGATCAGCGGCGCCGGACCCGCGGTTTCGGCGGCGGCCCGGACGGCCGCGTAGGCGCGGGCGGGGCTCCAGTGGCGCGAGGCGGTGTTGACGATGAGGACGTCCACCCGGTCCGCATAGTGCGTGACGCGGTCGAGGTCGCCGACGGTGACGGCCCGCAGGCCCTGTCGCGCATAGAGCGCACCGGTCGCATTGCTGCCGGTGAGGTCGTCTCCGATGACGAGCACCTGGGCCACCCGGTCTCCTCCCGTCGGCTCCGGTGTCGCCACCGACCCCGAAGTGACCGAACCACGCATTTTTTGTTGCGCGGTTCATGCAATTCAGAGTGGCGACTCGCCGAACGGGCTGTCAAGAGGTGTGCAGCGGGGCGCCCCCGGCGCCGTCCGCGGGGCTCACCGCGGACGGGTGCACCGACCATCCCGCGTCCGTGAACGCGGCCAGCTCCCGCTCCCCGCCCCCGGAGATCAGGCCGGTCCCCGCCGGCATCGGCGCCCAGTAGGGGAAGCCCCCTCCCCCGCCGAGCTTGGAGTGGTCGGCGAGCACCCAGGCGGCCCGGGCGCACCCGGCCATCGTCTCCTTCAGCGCGGCCTGCTCCGGGTCCGGGCAGTTGATGCCCCGCCCGGGGTCGAGACCGTCGACACCGAGGAAGGCGATGTCCGGCGTGAGCCGGCGCAGCGCCTGTTCGGTCCGGGTGCCCAGCAGCGACTCGTTGGGACGCCGCAGCCGGCCGCCGAGCACCACGACCTCCACCTCCGCGTCCGCCAGCTCGACCAGGGTGGACAGGCCGTTGGTGACGACGGTGAGGTCGCCGCGGTCCCGCAGTTCATGCGCCAGCCGGGCGACGGTGGTGCCCGCGTCGAGGAGGACGACATCGCCGCTGCGGACCAGCGCTGCCGCGGCGCGGGCGATGGCGTCCTTCTCGCCGCGCTGCTCGTGCTCCTTGTCGTGCCAGGACCGCTCGGCGGCCCGGTGATCGACCGCGCCGCCGTACGTGCGCGTGATCCGGCCGAGGGCGGCCAGTGTCGCCAGGTCGCGGCGGACGGTGGACAGTGAGACATCGAACTCCGCCGCGAGATCGTGCACGCTGATGTCGCCGGCGCCCAGCAGCTCCACCATCCGCTCGCGCCGTCGCCGGGTGGCCGAGCGTTCCCCACTGGTCACGTCACTGCCCGCCTCTGCCTGCCGTCGCTACCGGCGTCCCGAAGGACCTCTCAAGTTGCGTGTTTCGCGCAATTCGAGAGTAGCAGCCGCGCAGGCAGCGGCGGGCGCCACCTCAGGGGCTGGGCGGTCAGGCGAGAACCTTCGCCTTGGCCTTCTGGTACTCCTCCTCGGTGATGTCGCCGTGGTTCTTGAGCTCGGCGAGCTTCGCCAGGGAATCCGCATGCCGGCTCGCCTCGTCGTCACCGGTCGCCATGGTCTTCCGCAGATAGTCCTGCATCTGCTTCTGCTGCCGTTCGGCCTGGGCGATCTCCCGGTCGCTCATCCCGTGACCGCGGGCGATCACATAGACGAAGACGCCCAGGAAGGGCAGCAGGATCACCAGGACGAGCCAGCCGGTCTTGCCCCACCCCTTGAGGTCCTGGCTGCGGAAGATGTCACCGATGATGCGGAACAGCAGGATCAGCCACATAACCCACAAAAAGATCAGGCACATGGTCCAGAACGCGTTGAGCAGCGGGTAGTCCATCACGGCCTCCTATGGCGCTGGGAGCCCCCGAGCTCATCCATTCCGTCAGCTCAAGGATCCTCGCCGTCGGCCTCGACCGCGACCACATCCAGGCCGGTGAGGGCCTGTTCCGTCCAAATGACCTTGCCGCTGGTCGTGTAACGGGTCCCCCACCGTTCGGCCAATTGGGCGACGAGGAAGAGCCCGCGGCCGCCCTCGTCCGTGGTGGCGGCCTGCCGCAGATGCGGTGAGGTGCTGCTGCGGTCGGAGACCTCGCAGATCAGGGAGGTGTCCCGGATCAGGCGTACGCGGATGGGCCCGGCGGCGTACCGGATGGAGTTGGTGACCAGCTCGCTGAGGATCAGCTCGGCGGTGAACGCCTCCTCCGCCAGGCCCCACTCGATCAGCTTGCGGACCGCCGCGGCCCGTATCTGGCCCACCGCCGAGGGGTCGGGCGGCACGTCCCAGTCGGCGACATGCGCGGTGTCCAGCACCCGGGTGCGGGCGACGAGCAGCGCGATGTCGTCGCTGGGCCGGTCCGGGAGCAGCGCACCGAGCGCGGCCTCGCAGGTCTCGTCCGGTGTCCGGCCGGGGTGATCGGCCAGTGTGCGGCTCAGCAGCGCCATGCCCTCGTCGAGGTCCCGGTTCCGGTCCTCGACGAGGCCGTCGGTGAAGAGCACCAGACGGCTCTCCTCGGGCAGTTGCCGCTGCCAGGTCTCGAAGGGCAGACCGCCGAGCCCGAGCGGCGGGCCGCCTGGCACGTCGGCGACCTCGGCGGTGCCGTCAGGACGCAGCAGGACGGGCTGGACGTGCCCGGCGCGGGCCATGGTGCAGTGCCCGGACGCCGGGTCGTAGATGGCGTAGAGGCAGGTGGCCCCGGTGATCGAGCCCTCGGCCTCCTCGGCGCCCTCGTCCTGGTCGATGCGGGTGACGAGCTCGTCGAGGTGCCAGAGGATCTCGTCGGGCGGCAGGTCCAGGTTGGCGAAGTTGTGGACGGCGGTGCGCAGCCGGCCCATGGTGGCGGCGGCATGCAGTCCGTGGCCCACGACATCGCCGACGACGAGTGCCACCCGGGCGCCGGGCAGCGGGATGATGTCGAACCAGTCACCGCCGACGCCGCCGAGTCCGCCGCGGCCGGCCTGCGCGGGCAGATAGCGGTAGGCCGCCTCGACGGCGTTCTGTTCCGGCAGGGCGCGGGGCAGCAGGCTGCGCTGGAGGGTGACCGCCATGGTGTGCTCGCGGGTGTAGCGGCGGGCGTTGTCGATGCTCACCGCGGCGCGGGCGACCAGCTCCTCGGCGACCGAGAGATCCTCTTCCTCGAAGGGCTCGGGCTCGTTCGAGCGCCAGAAGATGGCCACGCCCAGGATGACGCCGCGGGCGCGCAGCGGCACCGAGATCCTGGAATGGATACCGTGCTGGACGATCTTCCTGGCGCGTTCGGGGCTCTGAAGATGCCAGCCGGCGAACGCCGAGAGATCCGCTTCCAGGGCCGCTTTGCCGGTGGTGAGGCCGGCGCCGAGGGCGGTGGCCGGCTCGAAGCGGATCAGCCTGCCGACGGGGTAGAGGCCGCTGTCCGGCGGGGCGCCTCTGGACGCTATCCGCCGCATCTCGACGGTCGCGCCGCCGGGCGACGTGGGTTCCTCTCCGATCAGCACGTCCTCGGCCAGGTCGACCGTGACGATATCGGCGAAGCGGGTGGCGCCGAACTGTGCGAGCTCCTCGCAGGTGTGCACCACGTCCAGAGTGGTGCCGATCTCGGTACCGGCGTCGTAGAGGAGCTTCAGACGGCCGCGGGCCACATCGGCGCGGCCGGTCAGCGCACGGAGCTCGGTGGTGTCGCGCAGCGTCGTGACGCTGCCGGGCGGCCCGCCGGCCTGGTCCGTCGAGCGCTGGTTGACGGCCAGCAGCCGGTCGCCGACCGGGTGGACCTCGTCGGTGACGACCCGGCCCGAGGCCAGCAGGTGGGCGGTGGCGGGGTCGAGCCCGAGATCGGCGACCTGGCGTCCTTCGACGTCCGGTGACAGGCCGAGCAGCCGGCGCGCCTCGTCGTTGGCGAGCAGCAGACAGCCGTCGCCGCCCACGATGATCACGCCTTCGCGTACGGCGTGCAGCACCGCGTCGTGGTGCTCATACATCCGGGTCATCTCGGCCGGGCCGAGGCCGTGGGTCTGACGCCGCAGTCGCCTGCTGACCAGCGCGGTGCCGCCGGTGGTCAGCGCGAGGACGCCGGCCGCGGCGCCGAACAGCAGCGGAAACTGGTCATCGACGACACCGCTCACGCGGTTGACGGTGATCCCGGCCGAGACCAGCCCGATGACCTTTCCCTTGTCCGGGCCGCTGTGGCTGAAGACCGGCACCACGGCCTGGACGAGCGGCCCGATGGTGCCGGTGATCTTCTCGGTGACCACCCCGCCGGCCAGCGCCGGTTGCAGTGTGCCGACGAACTTCTTGCCGATCCGGTTGGCGATGGGGTGGGTGTAGCGGATGCCCTGGGTGTTCATCACGACGATGAAGTCGACCTCGGAGCGCTTGCGGGCGGCCTCCGCCCGCGGCTGGAGCACGGTGGTCGGGTGGGCGCTCTTCAGCGCCGCCTCGATGCCGGGCGCGTTCGCGAAGGCCTCTGCGACGGCCACGGACCGGTTGCGGGCTTCACGGTCTCCGTCGGCCCGGGATTGCAGCACCAGTGCTGCGATGGCGGCGGCGACGAGCAACACCACGATCGCCACCTGCAGGAGAAAGACCTGACCTGCGACAGTTCGCATCCTGAGAACCGAACGCGGGCGGCCGTAGCGTCCGGCCATGTCCTCTTTCTACACCTCCCGCATACGGTGGGCGAGCCGCGCGATGCGGAGCGCAGCAGCCACCAGGGCATGTCCGCGAGGTCCCGTCCCGCCGGGTGGCCTCACGGCTTTTCCGAGGATGATCCCGTGATCCGTGGCGGGGCGCCAGAGGGCGGGAAGACCCCCGGGTAGGTTTTCCTGCTGCACACATGCGAACCTCTCCGACTAAGGGGACATACCCGGCCGCGGCCGGGCGCCACCACATCGGGAACAAATCGCCCAAGGCACCGGGGGTTCATGTAACTCTTGCCACAGGCCCGGCCGCTTGCCTGATCGGGCTCTGCCGGTCGGGTGAGCTCAGCGCCGGCGCAACATGCCTGGTCAGCATGGTTCACCAGGAACCCGGTGGCGGCCCGAGGACGGACCCGGGGGCACCCTTGCTCGCGCACTCGCCGTCGGGACGGTATGAGACGTTCGTGGGCATGCATGTTCCCGAGGAGATCCGAGCCGAGGCGGCCGCACTCATCGACCACCACGCGCTCGGACTGTGGAAGCCGAACGATGCCGACCGGCGTGCCGCCGTGGCGTTGTTCCACTTCCTCGAAACCGGTCTGCCGCTCACGAGCGAGCAGATCCGGTCCGCCCTTGCGCACACGGAACCGGCTGCCGACCTGACCGGGCGCCTGCTGGACCTGCTGCGGGGAACCGCCGGGCTGCTCGATGACGCCCCGGTGGCCGAGAGCCCCGCCGGGCGGGACGCCGTCGACCACGTATGCCTCCTCCTGGACGCGCTGGCGCTCTCCCGGCTCACCGGGCGGTAACAAGAAGGCCCGCCCGGGCACGAAGCTCCGGGCGGGCGGTTCTGCGGCTTCTACGTCCTATACGGGCAGCGAGGCGGGCTTCTCGGGCGGGGCCTGCTCATCCTCGGGTACCGAGATCACCCAGTGCGTCTCCTGGCGCGGGCGGAGATAGCACGCCCAGTACAGCGCGGCGGCGGCCACGATGCCGCCGGTGATCACCAGGCTCTTGACGCTCTGCTGGCAGAGCACCCACGCCAGCACCATGACCAGCAGCGCCGGAACCGCCGGCCACAGCGGCATCCGCCAGGCCGCCCGGTGCTTGTGCTTACCCCGGCGCGAGACCAGGGCTCCCAGGGCGACGAAGACATACATCGCGGCGACGGCGACACCGGTGACCTCGCTCAGGGTGTCGAGGTTGACGAAGCACAGCGCCGCGCCGGGGACGCCCACCGCGAGGGTGGCCGCCCAGGGGGAGCCGAAGCGCCGGCCCACATGCGAGAAGACGCGGTTGACGGCGGCCGGCCAGGCCGCGTCGCGCGCCGAGGAGAAGACCACGCGGGAGTTCTGGATCACCATCACGATCGCCGCGTTGATGATCGCCAGGGCGATGCAGAGGCTGACGAAGGTGCCGATGCCCGAGTTGCTCCAGTCCTGCACCATGCCGGCGACGTCACCGGCGCCGAGGGTCTTCAGGTCGGGGGCGCCGAGGGTGATCGCGACCACCGGGATCAGGACGACGGCCACGCCGATGCCGAGCGTCCACAGCACGGTGCGGGAGACATTGCGACGCGGGTTGTCCATCTCTTCGGCGAGGTACACGGCCGTGGAGAAGCCCTGGAGGATGAAGAGCGCGGTGGCCAGCCCGGTCACGATGAGCCCGGCGGTGACGGCGGTGCTGTGGCCGCCGCCGGCATCGATCACGGGGTGCACGAGGACGGACGCGGAGCGCTGGGTGTGGGTGAAGCCCAGGAAGGCGACGACCGCACAGGCCACGACCTCCAGCACCAGGAAGATGCCGGTGATCCAGGCGTTGGCGCGCAGGTCGAGCAGGCCCATCGCGGTGGCCAGCAGCATCACGGCTGCGGCGGTGTACTGCGGATCCAGGTGCACGATCGGCGCCAGATAGTCGGCGGTGCCCAGGGCGATGATGGGCGGCACGATCATGACGACGATCAGCGAAAGCACGAAAACCAGCCACCCGGCGAGGCGGCCCATGAGCGTGCCGACCATGGCGTACTCGCCGCCCGAGCTCGGGATCAGCGTGCCGAGTTCGGAGTAGGTGAAGGCCACTCCGATACACAGCAGGGCCGCGACGGCGATGGTCAGTGCGGTGCCCGTGCCCAGGCCGGCGAAGGAGTCCGGCACGATCACGAAGAGCGAGGACGCCGGGGTCAGACAGGACAGCGTGAGCAGGGTGCCGCCGACGACACCGATCGACCGGGTGAGTTTGGGGCCGGTGGAGGTGTCACCCTCGGTCGCGCTACGGGTGTCCCGCTCGGGTGCTGCGGGGGCAACAGGCGTGTAGGGCATATCGGTATCCGTATCCCATCGGTGCTGGCGGCATGAGGGGTGGCACTTCGGGGGACGAGCGCCGCAAAACGGTGCGGACCCGGATTCCCACAGGCCCCGCTTTGGTGACCGAATACAACCCCTGCCGACGACTCACGTCAAGGTCTCGTTAAGGCCCGCGGACAACGAAATCCGTAGCTAGAGGGGACTCCCGGAACGCTTATCCATGATCCATCATGGAATTCAAGCGGATTTCGCGGCCGGACGGAGGGTGCGGATTCCCGCGGGCCGCCGCCGGATCCGTTGCCGGTCTCGCGGCCCGGCGGCCGGTCCGGCCGGCCCCGCGCCGCCCGTCCGCCCCGTCAGTCCTTGTGCGTATGCGGGCGGGCGATGAGCAGCGCGACATCGTCGTGGTCGTGCTCATCGCGCAGGGAGCGCAGGAGGCGATCGCACAAGCCCTCCAGATCCTGCTGGGGCTCGGCCAGCAGCTCCAGCAGGGTGTCCAGGCGGGCGTCGATGGGCTGGTCCCGGGTCTCGATCAACCCATCGGTGTAGAGCACCAGTTGGTCGCCCTCGCGCAGCGCCACCGTGGTCTGCTCGAAGGGGACGCCACCGACCCCGAGCGGCGCCCCGGTGGGCAGATCGAGCAACTCGGGCGCCCGGTCCGGCCGTACGACGACGGGGGGCAGATGCCCGGCGACGGCGATCCGGCACTCCATGCGGTGCGGGTCGTACACGGCGTACAGGCAGGTGGCGAAGGCCGGGTCGAGGCCGACGGCGATGTGGTCGAGATGGCGGAGCACTTCGGCGGGGTCGAGGTCGAGGTCGGCCAGGGCGCGGGCGGTGGTGCGCAGCTGGCCCATGGTGGCGGCGGCGTTGATGCCGCTGCCCATCACGTCCCCGACCACCAGCGCGGTCTTGTCGCCGGCCACCGGGATGGCGTCGAACCAGTCGCCGCCGACCTCGCTGGCCGCCTGGGCGGGCTGGTAGCGGTAGGCGATCTCCATCGCCGTGGGCTGCGGCGGCCGGTGGTTCATCAGATGGCGCTGGAGGGTGAGCGCGGTGCGGCGTTCGCTCTGGTACGAACGGGCGTTGTCGATGCACACCGCCGCCCGGGCGGCCAGTTCGACGGCGAGCACCGCATCGTCCTCGTCGAACGGCTCCGGGTTGCGGACGCGGTACAGCGACAGCGCGCCGAGGACCTCACCGCGGGCGATCAGCGGCACGGCGAGGTAGGAGTGCAGTCCGGCCTTGCCGAGGAGCGCGGCGCCCTGCGGGTCGGCGGCGATGTGCGGCAGGTCGCCCTCGCTGACCTGGGGGACGAGCACCGGACGGGCCTCGGTCACACAGCGGGTGATCAGCCGGTCGGCCTCGTAGGAGGCGATCTGGCCGGTGGGGTCGGCGGCCCGGACGGCTTCGGTGGAGTAGGCCGCCGCTACGGCGAGCGCCCGGAAGCGGGCCGGGCCGCCACGGGAGAGCGAGGTCGGGCGCCGGCCGTTCAGTACGGCGTCGAGGACATCGACCGCGGCCAGGTCCGCCAGCTCGGGCACGATGACGTCGGCGAGTTCGTGCGCGGTCTGGTCGACATCGAGGGTGGTGCCGACGGTGGCGGAGGCGTCGGCGATGACGGCCAGCCGCCGGCGGGCGCGGGCCGCCTCGGTGGCGGACCGGTGCTGCTCGGTGACGTCCACGACGGAGGTGGCCAGCCCCAGCACCCGGCCGTGGGCATCCTCCAGCCGGTAGTACGACACCGACCAGGCCCGCTCGGCGTGCGGGTCGGCGGCGGTGCGGCCGACGGTGTACTGGTCGAGCAGTGGCGTGCCGGTGTCGAGGACCGCGCGCATGCTGGACACGATGGTGTCGGTGTCCAGGAACGACAGCGTCTCCCGGACATCGTGGCCGATGTGCTGGTCGGCGGGCAGATCGTTGATGCGCTCCAGCGCCGGGTTGACCATCACGAAGCGGAGCGAGGTGTCCAGGACAGCCAGGCCGATCGGCGACTGGGCCACCAGGCGGACGGACAGCGCCAGGTCCCGCTCGACCCGCCGCAGCACGGCCTGATCGGTGGCGATGCCCAGGGCGTAGGACTCACCGCGCTCGTCCAGCAGCCGCATATTGCGGAATTCCACCAGGCGGGTGCTGCCGTCCTTGTGCTGGACGGGGAAGACGCCGGCCCAGCTCTCGCCGCCCGCCATGACCTGGGAGAACAGGCCCAGGACCAGATCGAAGTGCTCCGGTCCGACCAGCAGCTGCGCGGCGGACCGGCCGAGCGCTTCCTCCGCGGTCCAGCCGAACAGCGACTCGGCCTGCGGGCTCCAGAGGGTTATCCGTCCGTCCGCGTCCAGCATCACCGCGGCGACGCCCAGCACGTCCAGCAGGCCGCCGGGTTGCCCGGGTGTGGCCCCCACCTGGGCAGCACCTTCGGGGAACGCGTCGGTCGCACCCATCCAGGCACTCCTTCCATCGGTCATCGCAGACCGACAGCCGTGGCGCTCTCCGTACATCGGCCGGTTCTCGCTGTGCTTCCGTTGCTCCCCATCATCCCTCGACACGGGACGGACCCGCAGGGAGAGCGAGATCCGCAGGGTGTCCGCGCCCCGTGCGCGAGGGAGCATTATCCGACGCGGGTTCCCAGGTCGGCGACCACGTTGACGATATTCGGGGCGATGATTCCGGACGGGTTCCGAGGGGGCAGCCGGGACGGTGACCGTCCGTCGTGCGGCCGACCGCAGTCAGTGATCACCGGGCGCCGGAGGCCCGCCGCGACCGGTGACCACCACGCACCGCAAGGCAGGCCGCGGCGGCCCGTGACCGGCGCTCGCCCCGTACCCGGCAGCCGACTTGGAGATGTCGATCTCCAGCGACTATTCTGACTTTGGTTGCCTCTAGCAACTAAACACCCCGGCGTACGTGCCCGCACCCGCCGGCGTCAGGAGGAAGCCCTACATCATGCCCATCGCCGCCCGGACATTCCGTACCTACGTGGAGGAGAACCTCGATGCGCTTAGCGCCGACCCGGCGCGCGAAGCCCTGGTCCACCAGGGCCGCCGCGTCACCGCGGGCGAACTCCGCTCACTCATCCACCGCTTGGCCCGCGCCCTGCGCGCCCGGGGCGTCGACCGCGGAGCGACCGTCACCCTGCTCAGCGGCAATCTCCCGGAGACCCTCGCCGCCCGCTACGCCGCCAACCTGATCGGCGCCCGGGTCAACCACCTCTACAACAAGCTGTCCGCCGAGTCTCAGGCCGCCATCGTCCGCGATGTCGAGACCCGGGCCCTGATCGTCGATCCGCGGTATGCCGAACGGGCCGCCGAGGTCACCGAGTTGGCGCCGGTGCCGGACGTCCTCACCCTCGGCCCCGCGAAGACGGGCGCGGATCTGCTGGAACTGGCGGCCGGACAGTCGGACGAGCCGTTCGCCAGCCGGGCCCGGCCCGGCGATGTGTGCACCATCCGCCACACCGGCGGCACCACCGGCCACCCGAAGGGCATCTGCACCACCTTCGAGCAGGCGCGCTGGTTCCACGGAGTGCTGCCGCAGCAGCCGGAGTTCGAGCGCCGGCAGCTGGTCTGCACCACCCTCGCGCACGCCGCCGGCGCGATGGCCGACAGGACTCTGCACGTGGGCGGCACGATCGTCCTGCTCGACGACTTCGAGCCCGGCACCGTGCTCGCCACGCTGGCACGGGAGCGCATCAGCGAACTGTTCCTGCTGCCGCCGCTGCTCTATCAGCTGATGGACCACCCGGACGCCCCGCACACCGACACCTCCAGTCTGCGGATGCTGACGTACGGCGGCTGCCAGGCCTCCCCGGCCCGGATAGCCGACGCGGTGCGGATGTTCGGGCCGGTGCTGATGCAGGGCTACGGACAGAACGAGGCCGGCGGCATCAGCGTGCTCACCCAGGAGGACCATGACCCGCAGCGCCCCGACCGGCTGCGTTCGGCGGGGAAGGTGCTGTCCGATGTCGAGGTGGAGATCCGCGACGAGTCGGGCCGTCCGCTGCCGGCCGGTGAGCACGGCGAGGTCTGTGTGCGCTCCGCCATGATCATGAAGGGGTACTGGAAGCAGCCCGAGCTGACCGCCGAGGTCCTGCGGGACGGCTGGCTGCACACGGGGGACATCGGATTCCTCGACGACGAGGGGTACTTGACCATCGTCGACCGGCTCAAGGACATGATCGTCGTGGTCGGCGGCCATGTGTACACCACGGAGCTGGAGGACCTGCTGAACTCGCACCCGCAGGTACTTCAGAGCGCGGTGTTCGGTGTCCGGGACGCCGACCGGATGGAGCGGGTGCACGCCGTGGTGGTGCGGGCGCCCGGCAGCGAGGTCGACGGGGAACAGCTGCGGGCGAAGGTCCGCGCGGAGCGCGGTGCGATGTACGAGCCGCACCGGATCACCTTCGTCGAGGCGCTGCCGCTGACCGATGTGGGCAAGCCGGACAAGAAGGAGCTGCGCCGGCAGGCCGAACAGGAGGCCGGCACCCTGGCATGACAGCGACGAGCCGCCGCAGCCAAGGGCTGCGGCGGCCTGTCAGTGCTACTGCCGGTCAGAGGATGCCCAGCAGGCCGAAGGGGAAGCCCCCGAAGCCGTAGCCGTAGTTGCCGTAGCCGCAGCCGCCGAAGCCGTTGTAACCGCCGAAGCCGTTGAAGCCGCCGAAGCCGCCGAAGCCGCCGAAGCCGTTGAAGCCGTTGTAGCCGCCGTGGTGGTGGCAGTGGTGCCCGTGGTGATGGTGACGACCATGGTGGTGACGACCGTGGTGGTCGCCGTTTGACGATGTGGCCGGCGCCTGCGGGGTGGCCGAAGCCATGCCGGCGAACGGGAGGACGGTAGCGGCGGCAAGGGCCGCGGTGGCCACGGAGCGGCCTATGTACTTGCGCATTGCGTTTCTCCTGTGTGGCAGGAAATCTGACATTCGATGAGTACCGCGCCTCACCCAAAACCCCGCAGACACGGCGGAGAGCCACTCCAACGGCCCCAAGAATTACTCCAGTCGCGGCAATGAATCAGTAAAGCGAGCTGGTGAACGGGCTGGGCGGCCGGTCGCCCGGTGCAGCGGTTCGGCGGTGCCGTCCGGGTGCGGCAGGACCGGGGGCAGCCACCGGACCACGAGCAGCACCGTCCAGGCGAGCAGCATCGCCACCGCGACCGGCAGAGTGCCGGACACCACCAGGGCTGGTCAGCGCTTACGGGCCCGGCTCGGCTGGACCCGGGACGGCTCGCCCGGCATCTTCGGGTGGTCGGGCGGATAGGGCAGATCGCCGAGCCCCTCGTCCACCGCCTGCCGGCTCGCGAGCTCCAGGACGGATTCCAGGCCGAAGGCGTGGTCCGCCATGTCCGCGTGCACATCACCGAGTTCCGCGAACCGCGGCGGGACCGTGCGCAGATCGAAGTCCTCGGGGGCGGCGTCGGACAGCTCGTCCCAGCGCAGCGGGGTGGAGACGGTCGCCCGGGGCCGGGCGCGCAGCGAGTAGGCGGAGGCGATGGTCCGGTCCCGGGCCATCTGGTTGTAGTCGACGAAGACCTTCTCGCCGCGTTCCTCCTTCCACCACGCCGAGGTCACCAGATCCGGCGTCCGGCGTTCCAGCGCCCGCGCCAGCGTGATCGCGGCCCGTCTGACCTCGGTGAAGGTCCAGCGGGGCCGGATCGGCACATAGACGTGCACTCCGCGGCCGCCGGACGTCTTGGGCCAGCCGCGCAGCCCGTGCTCGGCCAGCAGCTCGCGCAGGTCGAAGGCGACCTTGACGGCGTCCGCGAAGTCGGTGCCGGGCTGCGGGTCGAGGTCGATCCGCAGCTCGTCGGGGTGCTCGGTGTCACCGCGGCGGACGGGCCAGGGGTGGAACGTCAGACACCCCAGGTTGGCCGCCCAGAGCACGGCCGCCGGTTCGGTGGGGCACATCTCGTCGGCGAACCGTCCGCTCGGGAAGGCGATCCGGGCGGTGGGCAGCCAGTCCGGCATGCCCTTGGGCGCCCGCTTCTGGTAGAAGAACTCGCCCTCGATGCCGTCGGGAAAGCGCTGCATGGTGGTGGGCCGGTCGCGCAGGCCCCGCAGTACCCCGTCGGCGACGGCGAGGTAGTACTGCGCGACGTCCATCTTGGTGAAGCCGCGCTCCGGGTAATACGTCTTGTCGGGGTGCGACAGGCGCACCTTTCGCCCCGCGACATCCAGTTCCACAGCTCCCGCTCCGGCCATGGCTCCACGTTAAATACCGTGCGCCGCCGCCGCGCGCCGGAAGGGCCGCGGGCCCGGCGCGCGCGATGTGTCCGCAGCCCGCAGGATCGGGACATGGACCTGCCCGTCATGCCCCCGGTCTCCCCGATGCTCGCGAAGCTGGTGGCCGAGATTCCCGCCGGTATGCAGTACGAGGCCAAGTGGGACGGCTTCCGCGTCATCGTCTTCCGGGACGGCGAGGACATCGAGATCGCCAGCCGTACCACGAAGTCCCTCACCCGCTACTTCCCCGAAGTGGTCGAGGCGGCCCGTGCCGAGTTGCCCAGGCGGTGCGTCATCGACGGCGAGATCGTGATCGCCCATGACGGCCGGCTGCACTTCGAGGAGCTGCTGGAGCGCATCCACCCGGCGGACTCCCGGGTCCGTACGCTCGCCGAGCGGACGCCCGCCTCGCTCGTCGCCTTCGATCTGCTGGCCCTCGACTCCGCCGCACTGCTGCACGAGCCGCAGTCGGCGCGGCGGGAGGCCCTGGTCGAAGCACTGCGGCCGGCCCGTCCGCCGGTGTACACCGCGCCCGCGACGCGCGACCAGGAGCTGGCGCGCAGCTGGTTCACGCAGTTCGAAGGGGCGGGGCTGGACGGAGTGGTCGCCAAGCCGCTCGATCTCCCGTACCGGCCGGGCGACCGGGTCATGTACAAGATCAAACATGCCCGCACCGCCGACTGCGTCGTCGCGGGATACCGGCTGCACAAGAGCGGGCCGGTGGTCGGCTCCCTGCTGCTCGGTCTGCACGACGACGCCGGGCAGCTCCAGCACGTCGGAGTGTGCGCCTCGTTCCCGATGGCCAAGCGGCGCAAGCTGGTCGAGGAGCTGGCGCCGCTGCGGATGGAGGATGCCGCGGGCCATCCGTGGGGCGAGTGGACCGACGAGGCGGCGCATGCGGCGCGGCGGATGCCCGGCGGGCCCAGCCGCTGGAGCGGCGGCAAGGATCTGTCGTGGGTGCCGCTGCGCCCTGAGCGGGTGTGCGAGGTGGCCTATGACCACATGGAGGGCAGCCGCTTCCGGCACACCGCCCAGTTCCGCCACTGGCGTCCCGACCGTACGCCGGAGAGCTGCACCTATGCCCAGCTGGAGGAGCCGGTGGGCTACGACCTGGGGGAGCTGCTGCGGAGCTGACCGTACCGGGGGGCGGGTCAGCTCTGCTCCCCCTCCGGCGGCCAGCGGCGCCGGCTCTCCCCGGGAGCGAGCCGGTCCACCACGTCGGCCAGTTCGCGGCAGGCCTGCTCGACCTTGCGGCGGATGCTGTTCTGCTCGGTGACGACGGCCGACAGCAGCAGCGCGGTGAGCGCCGCGGATGCGTTGAGGGCCTGGAGGTTGACCATCGCCTCCAGCAGGCTCTGGCCCTCGAACGGCCCGGTGCGGCGGGTCGCCGCCGTGATGGCCAGGACGGACACCAGCAGCACACAGGGCGCCGCCCCCGCGAGCTGGAAGCGCAGCGCCGCCCACACGATCAGCGGAAAGACCAGGAACAGCAGGGAGAGCTCGCTGGTGACCGCCACCCACGCGACCACGACCGAGGCGACCAGCAGGACGGCGGCCTCGGCCCACCGGTAGGCGGGCACGCCCGTCGGCCACCGGAGCTTGCGGCAGGCGAGGAGCAGCGGGGTGACGACGAGAACCCCCATGGCGTCGCCCACCCACCACGCCGCCCAGGTCCGCCAGAAGCCGCCGGGCGGCAGCGCCCCGCTGAGCAGGAGCGTCGTGCTGCCCACCGTCGCGCTGACCAGCATTCCGGCGAACGCGCCCAGGGCGACCAGCGCCACCCCGTCGCGCAGCCGGTCCAGCCCGGCACGGAAGCCCATCCGACGGAGCATCAGGAAGGCGCACACCGGGGCCAGGGTGTTGCCCGCCATGATGCCGAGGACCGAGACATCGAGCGGGCTGAGGGAGGCGACGACCAGCAGGGTGCCGAGGGCGATGCCCGGCCAGGTCCACAGGCCCAGGAGCAGCAGACAGCTCAGGGAGATACCCGTAGGGGGCCACAACGGTGTGACCCTGGCGCCCGCGATCACCACCTGGTCCAGCAGCCCGATCTGCGCGGTGCCGTAGTAGACGCCGGCGAGCACGAGGATCGTCAGGGCTGCTGGTGCGGGACGGCGGAGTTCCTCGGTGCGCACCACATCAGCCATCAGACAACGCGGACGCCCGGGCACCGTCCGCGACACGCGCGCCCGGGCCGCGCTTCACCCGGCTCTGGGCGCGGCCGCGTCGAAGCGCAGCACGAGCACCGCGGAGTCGTCGGTGTGCCCGGTGAACTCGGCCACGCTCATCGCCACGTCCGCCACGGTGGCCGGATCGCCGTCGGCGTTGGCGCTGACGAGCCGGGTCACCTGGCTCAGTCCCGCCTCTATCGGGAACGATGGCCCTTCCACGACACCGTCGGTGAGCAGGACGAACGCCCCCGCCGTGGCGAACCGGTGGCGGGTGACCGGATAGCTCTCCCCCCGCACGATGCCGAGCGGCAGGCCCCCCGGGTCGTCGGCGATGCCGGAGCGGCCGTCGGTGGTGGCCCAGATGCCGGGTACATGGCCGGCGCGGGCGCTGGTCAGCTCCCAGGCGACCGGGTCGAAGCGGACGAAGGTGCAGGTCGCGAAGAGCCCGCAGTCGACGGAGAGCAGCAGGTCGTTGGCCCGGCTCAGCACCTCCCCCGGATCGGCGGCGTGGCCGGCGACGGCGCGCAGCCCGAAGCGGATCTGCCCCATGAAGGCGGCCGCCTCGACGTCATGGCCCTGGACATCGCCGACGCAGAAGGCGAGCGAGCCGTCGGGCAGCGGGAAGCCGTCGTACCAGTCGCCCCCGATGTCCAGGCCGTGCCGGGCGGGTGCGTAAGTGGCGGCGGCGCGCAGCCCCGGTGTCCCCGGCAGTACGGCCGGCAGCATCTCCCGCTGGAGTGCCTCGGCGAGTTCGACCCGGGCCCGCTGCTTCTCGGCGCCTTCCCGCGCCTGGGCGGTCAGTCGCCCGAGCGTGGTCAGCAGATCGTCCGCGCTCGCCGACCGCGGGGGACGACGCCGAAGCATGGGCCGCTCCCAGGTGCGTCGGTGCGGAGGCCACCGCGGGCGGGCTCGTACGTCTCCGCGCTGGCCGCCGGACCAGGCCTCATGGGGGCTCTCGGGGAGCCCGCCTCTCCCGGTTCATCATATTTCTGCGGGGTGACTTCCGCTTGACGGCGCCGACGCGGCCCGGCCCGCTCCCCTCGCCCGCAGTGGCCGCGGCTCAGGCGGTCACGGGACGGGCCACCTCCAGATGCTGGACGCCGGACCGCACGGCCCAGAAGAAGACGGCGAACGCGAGGGCGGCCACGGTGACCGAGTCGTACGGGGCCGGCAGCCGGCCGGAGCCCTCGAAGGTGCCCAGCCAGGAGAGCACCGTCAGGCCGGCCAGGTAGGCCACCATCCAGGCGCCGGTGCGGAGTTCCGCGCCGAGCGAGCGGCTCGGGCCGGCGCCGTCGCTCTCCACGGCGGCCTTGTCGCGGGCGCCGGGGCGGCGCATGGCCAGGAAGATCAGCAGACCGCCGAGTACGAGGGGCAGGGCGAGGCGCAGGTCGTGCCAGCCCGACCAGTAGACGAACTCGCTGGCCACCACGAAGCTGAGCGGCGCGATCCAGCCCAGCCCCGGGACCCAGCCGGCGGTGCGGCCGCCCGGTTCGGCGCGGAAGACGGCGACCGCGACCGCGGAGGCCGCGTAGATCAGCAGATACATGTCGCCCATGACACTGACGATGTCCTGCCAGCCGCCGAACGGCAGCAGGAAGACCATGATCACGACGAGGTTGATCGCCAGCGCCCGGCGCGGGATGCCGAACCGCTCGTTGACCTTCATGAAGTACCGGGGAATGGTGCCGTTCTTGGCGAGCGCGTAGGTGTGCCGGGCGTTGAGTGCCACGCCCACGTACGCCGAACCGCCGGGCGAGATCACCGCGTCCGCGTACAGCAGGCTGGCCAGCCAGTGCAGGTTGAGGATCAGCGCGAGCTGGCCGAAGGGCGACTCGAAGGAGACTCCCTTCCAGCCGTGGCCGAGCAGGTTCTCGGGGACGGTGAAGAGGAACGCCACCTGAAGGGCCAGGTACATGAGGACGGCGAGGCCGATGCCGGTGAGCACCGCGGCGGGAATGGTCCGGCGGGGGTTGCGGGTCTCGCCCGAGAAGTCCAGTGGTGCCTGGAAGCCGTTGACGGAGTAGACGATGCCGCCGCCGGCCAGCGCGGTCAGGCAGGCGACATAGCCGTACGGGGCGAAGCCGCCGTGGTCCGTCAGACGGCCGGAGTGCCAGCCGGAGGCGATCAGCGCGATCACGGTGACCACCGGCACCACGATCTTGAACACCGAGATCAGGTTGTTGAGCTGGGCGAACATCCGCACCGCGAACCAGTTCAGCGCGGTCAGCAGGACGCTGAGTGCGGCGGCCAGCGCCAGCCCGCCGAGGGTGAGGGTATGGCCGTTGTAGATGCCCGGCAGGTAGTGCCCGGCGTACTGCATGATCGCGCTGATCTCGGCCGCGGTACCGCCCACCGACAGCAGCGTCGACCAGCCGATGAGGGTGCCGACGAGCCGGCCGCTGGCGAACAGTGGCCAGCGGACCGTGCCGCCGCCCTCCGGCCGGGTCGCGCCCAGCTCGATCATGACCAGGGCGACCAGCCCGCACAGCAGACCGGCGCCGACCCAGGAGAGCAGCGCCGCGGGGCCGGCCGTCTGGGCCGCGTACAGCGCGGCGAACAGCCAGCCGGAGCCGACGATATTGGAGAAGCCGATGCCGGTCAGTCCCCAGAAGCCCAGGTCACGGCGCAATCGGCGCTCCTGCGCCTGCACTTCCGGGACCGCGGCCCCGTCGCCCCCACCCGATACCTGACGCTCCGTCACGAGAACGGCCTCCTTGATTCACTGTTCCGGCTCGCCGGACCCTACTCGACGATCACCGAAGAGGAATTTCGCGTTCCACCAGCGGACACTTCCTGCACACAGCGCAGCGTCGGGGCACGGAGCGTACAGAGCGGTACCCAGCGCTCACGCCTGGTCAGCGGGGTGTGCGGCCGGTACCTCGCGGTGGTCAGCGGCGCCGCGGGGTTCCGCACCGCAGCGTGCTGCTCCGCTCAAGGGACGGGCGCGCGTCGTTCGTGGAAGGCGGGCAGGAGACCCGCGGGGGGAAGCCGCATCGGCTCGGCCGACCACCCGTCGGGCCGGCCGCAGCGGCTCAGCCGCAGCTCCAGCAGCCCGACCAGCAGGCCGAGCGGTGCGGCGGATGACGCCGTCCCGGAGGCGGTTCCGCGGGCCGGCCGTCCTCGGCGAGGGCGTGCAGTCCGGCGAGTTGGGCGCACAGCACGACGCTGATCGCCGCGATTTCCTCCGGCTCGGCATGGCCCTTCTCGATCCGCAGCCAGGAGACGGGCTGATCTTCCCCGGGCGCGCTCCCGTCGACGGCCGTGCGCTCCTCAGCGACCAGGCCCCCGCCCCCTCCGGGCGGTGTGCCACCGGCGGCCACGCTCCCGTCCGGGGCCCCGCCCGCGTCGGCGACGGTGTCCTCCTCGACCGCTACGGGTGGCGCCCCGGTGACGGCGGGGCCCTCGCCGAGGGAGACGGCGGCGCCATCGGCTGCGCGCTCGTCCAGGGTGGTGCCCTCACCGAGGCGGGTGGCCTCGCTGAGGACGGTGCTCGCGTCGGTGGATGTGCTCATGTGTGGGGGTCCATGGGCTCGGCGGTGGGGCGTGCTGCATGACCTGCCGCCCGACGGTGCAGGGGGAGAGTTCGGGCAGGTCACAGGGCCGACGCTAGAAGCGCTCCGGGGCGCTGTCGCGCGCTGGGCCCGTCGACTGCGCCATTCGGACGACCCGCCGGGGGCCCAGGCGTGATATCCGGGGCCGGGGCCGTGTTGCTCCCGGTCCTCGCGTCGTGGGCGGCGAGCATCGCGCACAGGCATGTGCAGGCACGCGGCTGCCGGATGACGCAGTCAGGATGGCGGGACGATGAGACGTGATCAGGCCGAGGACGAATGTGCCGCTCCGCGGCACGACGGACGCCGGGGGTTTCTGAAGTGTGCGGCGGGGATCGCGGGGGTGGCCGCCGCGGGGATCGGCGGGCCGGCGGCCGCCGCGGCGGACCGGCCCGTGGGCGGGCTGCGCGACGGCGGGCTGCTGCCCGACAAGGTGCCCTTCCACGGTGACCATCAGGCCGGCATCGTGACCCCGCAGCAGCTCTTCGCCGGCTTCGTCGGCTTCGATGTACTGGCCCAGGACCGCGACGGCCTGATCTCCCTGTTCCAGCGGCTCACCAGACGCTCGCGGGTGCTGGCGGCCGGGGTGAAGCCGCAGGACGAGCAGGTCGCCTCGGAGGAGCCCACCCCCGACTCCCTCAGCATCACCCTCGGTGTGGGCGCCTCCCTGTTCGACGACCGCTTCGGCCTGTCCGGGCACAAGCCCCGGCACCTCAAGGCGATGCCGGCGTTCCCCGACGACCGGCTGGAGCCGGCCCGCTGCCATGGCGATCTGTCGTTGCAGGTCTGTGCCCAGCACCCGGACGCGGTCGTCCATGTGCTGCGCGATCTGGCGCGGGAGACGGAGGGGCTGCTGCGGCCCCGCTGGCGTGCGGACGCCTTTCTCAACCCGTCGCGGCCCTCGGGGTCGCCGCGTACCTTCGTCGGTTTCAAGGACGGGATCGTCAATCCGGACACCGGCTCGGCGCGGGAGATGGACCGGCTGCTGTGGGTGACCCCGCCCTGCGGGGAGCCGGACTGGGCGCTGGGCGGCAGCTATCAGGTGCTGCGGCTGATCCGCTTCCAGATCGAGAAGTGGGACAAGGTGCCGCTGGCGCGCCAGGAGAAGATCTTCGGCCGGCGCAAGGCGAGCGGTGCGCCGCTGGACGGCACGCGCGAGTCGGATGTGCCGCGGTACCGCGAGGACCCGCACGGCAGCAAGATCCCGCTCAACTCGCACATCAGGCTGGCCAACCCCCGCACCGAGAAGACCGAGAACTCCCGCTTCCTGCGCCGGAGTTACAACTACGACGCCGGTTACGACAGCAAGGGACAGATGGACCTCGGGCTGGTGTTCTGCGGCTACCAGCAGGACCCGGAGCGGCAGTTCGCGACCGTGCAGCGGCGCCTCCGGCACGAGCCGCTGTCCGAGTTCATCACGCCCATCGGCGGCGGCTACTTCTTCATCCTGCCCGGGGTACGGGACGCCGATGACTGGTTCGGGTCCCGGCTGCTTCAGAAGACCTGAGCGGGTAAGACCGCACGGCACGAGGGCGGCGCCCGTTCCGGCGCCGCCCTCGTGTGTGACTCAGCAGATCCGCGGCAGCTGCTCGCCCAGCGGCAGATCGACGACCCGGGTGCCGCCCAGCGGAGTGCGGGCCACGACCATGCCGGGGTGGGTCTCGACGGTCTCCCCGATGATCGCGGCACCGGCGCCCAGCGGGTGCGCACGCATCGCGTCCAGCACCGCGTCGGCGTGCTCGCGGGGGACGAACGCCACCAGCTTTCCCTCGTTGGCGACGTACATCGGATCCAGGCCGAGGATGGCGCAGGCGTTGGCGACGGCCGACGGCACGGGGATCGCGCGCTCCTGGACGACGATGCCGGTACAGGAGGCGGTGGCGATCTCGCACAGGGCGGCGGCCAGCCCGCCGCGGGTGGGGTCGCGCAGCACATGCAGATCGGGGGTGACCGCGAGCATGGACTCGACGAGGCCGCCGAGGGCCGCGCAGTCGCTCTCGATCTCGACGCCGAACTCCAGGCCCTCGCGGACGCTCATGATGGCCACGCCGTGCAGGCCGATGTCACCGCTGACGATCACCACATCGCCGGGAACGACGCGCTGCGGGCGCAGATCGACGCCCGGCGGGATCAGGCCGATGCCGGCGGTGTTGAGGTAGACACCGTCACCGTGGCCCGCCTCGACGACCTTGGTGTCACCGGTCGCCACCTCGACCCCGGCGGCCCGCGCCGCCGCGCCCATGGCGTCGGCGACCCCGGCGACCACCGGCATCTCGACCCCCTCCTCCAGGATGAAGCCGCAGGAGAGATAGGCCGCTCTGGCGCCGCTCATGGCAAGGTCGTTGACGGTGCCGTTGACGGCGAGGTCGCCGATGCAGCCGCCCGGGAAGAAGAGCGGCCGCACGACATAGGAGTCGGTGGAGAACGCCAGGCGGACGCCCCCGAGGGACACCGCGGCGGAGTCGCCGAGCTGCGCGAGGATCTCGCCGCCGAAGGCGGGGGCGAAGATCTGCTGGACGAGTTCGGCGGACAGCGCACCGCCGCCGCCGTGCCCCATGACGACCCGGGGCTGGTCACGGAGCGGCGTGGGGCAGGTCCAGCCGGAGATGTCCACGGTGGGCAGACCGCGGTCGGCCGGGGTGGGGCCGCCAGAGGTGGGGTGCTTGGTGTCAGGCAACGGGGCTCGCCTCCTGCGGGGTGGGCGTGGTGCCGAGTCGGCGGTAGAGGTAGTAGGCGGCGCAGGCGCCCTCGCTGGAGACCATGGTGGCGCCGAGCGGGGAGCGCGGGGTGCAGGTGGTGCCGAAGGCTTCGCACTCGTGCGGTTTGATGAGCCCCTGGAGGACTTCCCCGCTGCGGCAGGCGGCGGGTTCGCGGGTGGTGATGCCGTCGACGGAGAAGCGGTACTCGGCGTCGAAGTCGCGGTAGCGCTCCGACAGCCGCCAGCCGCTGGCGGGGATGGTGCCGATACCGCGCCAGGCGCGGTCGGTGACCTCGAAGACATCGGCGAGCATGGCCTGCGCGGCCGGGTTGCCCTCGCTGCGGACGGCGCGCGGATAGGCGTTGTCCACGGTGTGTTCGCCGCGTTCCAGCTGGCGGACGGTGCGGCGGATGCCCTCCAGGATGTCCAGCGGTTCGAAGCCGGTGACGACGATGGGCACCTGGAAGCGGTCGGCCAGTTCGGGGTACTCCCCCATGCCCATCACACTGCACACATGGCCGGCGGCGAGGAACGCCTGGACCCGGCAGCTGGGCGACGTCATGATCGCCTCGATGGCGGGCGGCACCCGGACGTGGGAGACCAGCATGCTGAAGTTGGGGATGCCGAGCTTGCGGGCCTGGTGGACCGTCATGGCGTTGGGGGGCGCGGTGGTTTCGAAGCCGATGCCGAAGAACACCACCTCGCGGTGCGGGTTCTGCTGGGCGATCTTCAGGGCGTCGAGCGGGGAGTAGACGACGCGGACGTCGCCGCCGTGACCGCGCACCTGGAAGAGATCGCGGTCGCTGCCGGGGACGCGGAGCATGTCACCGAAGGAACAGAAGATCACGTCGGGCCGGGCGGCGATCTCCAGGGCCTTGTCGATGACCTCCAGCGGCGTCACACAGACCGGGCAGCCCGGACCGTGGATCAACTCGACCTGATCGGGCAGCAGTTGGTCGATACCGTGCCGGATGATGGTATGGGTCTGCCCGCCGCAGACCTCCATCAGGGCCCAGGGGCGGGTCACCGTGGCCCGGATCTCGTCGAGCAGCCGCCGGGCCAGCTCGGGGTTCTGGAATTCTTCGAGGTACTTCACCGGCTCACCTCCCGTGATCCGTCGTTGCGGACGGCCGGGGGCGTGCCGCCCGCCCCGTCCCCTCCCTCGGGGGCGGCAGCCGCCTCCCAGGGATCGCCGAACTCCTCCTGGAGCAGGCCCAGTTCCTCGAACAGGGCGAGGGTGTGCCGGGCGGATTCCTCGTCCAGCCGCTGTAGCGCGAAGCCGACATGGACGATGGCGTACTCACCGACCTTCAGGTCGGGGACGTACTCCAGGCACACCTCCTTGACCACACCGCCGAAGTCGACGGTCGCCATGCGGGTGCCGTCCCGTTCCTCGATGTCCAATACCTTGCCGGGTACCGCCAGGCACATGGGCCCTCTCCTCGTCGTGGGTACGTTGCGTCCGCCGCGCCGCGGTCCCGCTCAGCGCACGGCGGCTCCTGCCGTGCGCGCCGCCACGACGATCTGACCGAGCGCCAGTCCCCCGTCATTGGGCGGGACGCGGCGGTGGCGCAGGACGGTGAAGCCGTCCTCCCGCAGGAGGCGGGCGGTGGTCTCGGCCAGCAGGGTGTTGGCGAAGACCCCGCCGGTCAGGGCCACGGTCGTCAGACCGGCCCGCTCCCGGGCCGACGCGCACCAGCGCCGGACGAGGTCGGCGACCGCGGTGTGGAAGCGGGCCGCGATCAGCGGGACGGCGGTGCCCGCGCGGAGGTCCCCGACGACGGCGGTGAGCACCGGCGCCGGGTCCGCGACGAGGTCGGCGGCCGCCGGTCCGGTCTGCCCGGCGCGCAGCGCGAACGTGTAGCCGGGACCGGGGTCCTCGCCCGCGGTCAGGGCGGCGGCTTCGAGGGCGATGGCGGCCTGGGCCTCGTACCCGGCCCGGTGGCAGACCCCGGCCAGCGAGGAGACGGCGTCGAAGAGCCGGCCCATGCTGGAGGTGGGCACGCAGTTGAGGTCCCGTTCGAGCTGCCGGGCCAGCAGCCGCCGCTCGTCCGGCGGGCAGGCCGCCACCGGGGGAAGCTCCGCGGCCCAGTCGATACCGGCGGCGCGCAGGTGGGCCAGGGCCATCCGGTAGGGGCGCCGTACGGTGGTGTCGCCGCCGGGCAGCGGCACGTAGGCGAGCTGTCCGAAGCGGCGGTAGCCGTCGTAGTCGGCGAGCAGGATCTCGCCGCCCCAGATGGTGTGGTCGTCGCCGTAGCCGGTGCCGTCGAAGGCGACCCCGATGACGGGGTGGCCGTCGCGGAGTCCGTGTTCGGCCATGGCCGAGGCGATATGGGCGTGGTGGTGCTGGACGCGGACCAGCGGCCGGCCGTCGGTGTGGCACTGCGCCCACCGGCCGGAGCGGTAGCCGGGGTGCCGGTCGGCGGCGAGGAGTTGGGGGCGTACCCCGGTGACCGTCTCCAGATGCTCCTCGGCCCGCTCGAAGGCGAACTGGGTCGCCACATCGTCCATGTCGCCGATGTGCGCGGACAGCCAGGCGCGGTGCCCTTCGGCGAGGCAGAACACGTTCTTGAGGTCGCCGCCGGTCGCGAGCGCGGGCCGGACCGGCACCGGGAGCGGCACCGGGAACGGGGCATAGCCGCGGGAGCGGCGGACGAACAGCGGCTCCCCGTCGCTGATCCGGACCACGGAGTCGTCACAGGGAATCCGGATCGGCCGGTCGTGGGTGAGCCAGGCGTCCGCCAGATGCGCGAGGCGGCGTACGGCCTCGTCGTCGTCGGTGACGATCGGTTCGCCCGCGACATTGCCGCTGGTCATGACGAGCAGCCGGGGCCCCGGAGGGTCGCCCGGCAGGCCGAGGAGCAGGTGGTGCAGCGGGGTGTACGGAAGCATGACGCCCAGGTCGGGGCTGCCGGGGGCGACGGCGTCGGACAGCGTGGGTGCGCCGGGGGCCGGGGCCGGGTGCGTCGTGCGGCGCAGCAGGACGATCGGGCGCACCGGCCCGGTGAGCAGGGCGCGCTCCTCCGCCCCGGCGCGCACCAGGTGGGCCACCTCATCGACATGACGGGCCATCAGGGCGAAGGGTTTGTCGCCGCGGGCCTTGCGGCGGCGCAGCAGGGCGACGGCGGTGTCGTCGGAGGCGTCACAGACCAGGTGGTAGCCGCCGAGACCCTTGACGGCCACGATCGCGCCCTCGGCGAGCAGCCGCCGGGTGTCGGCCACCGGATCGGCGCCGGGTGCCGGGAGCGGGGGGCGGGTGCGGTCGGCGGGGTCCGCGGTCAGCAGCCGCAGCCGGGGGCCGCAGTCATGGCAGGCGATGGGCTGGGCGTGGAATCGCCGGTCGCCCGGGTCCGCGTACTCCCGCGCGCAGCGGGGGCACATCGGGAAGCGGTCCATGGTCGTCAGCGCCCGGTCGTAGGGGATCGCGGTGACGATGGTGAAGCGCGGCCCGCAGTGGGTGCAGCTGAGGAAGGGGTGCCGGTGGCGGCGGTCGGCCGGGTCGGTCAGCTCGGCCAGGCAGGCCGCGCAGGTGGCGGCGTCCGGGGCGACCAGGGTGCGGGAGGGGCCGTGGGCGCGGGAGGGGAGGATCTGGAAGCCGGTGTCGCCGGCCAGGGAGATGTCCTGGCCGTCGACGGTCTCCACGACGGCCAGCGGCGGGGCCTCACCGCTGAGGCGTTCACCGAAGCGGGCCAGCGCCGCCGGGGCGCCCTCGACCTCGGCGACCACGCCCTCACCGGTGTTGGTCACATGACCCGTCAGCCCCAGTTCGGTGGCGAGGGTGTGGACGAACGGGCGGAAGCCGACGCCCTGGACGACGCCGCGCACGGTGATCCGGCGGCGTACGGCGGCGGTGGGAGGGGCGGTCGCGGTGCTCCCCTCGGCCTGCCGGATGGTCATGAGCGGCTCGACGCCACGGTGTCGGGGTCGGTGGTGTGCGCATGGCCGCCCGGTGTCCGGTGCGGGTGGGTGTGCTTCCCGGCGTGGGTGTGCTCCCCGTGCGAGGGGGCTGCCGTGTGGGTGTGCCCCTCGTCGCACGGCTGGCCGTCCTCGGCGTCGTGGACGTGGTGGGACTTACGGGTCATGACCGGGATGTGCACCGGTGTGCCGTCCCGCGCCGCCAGCGCCCGGTCCAGCAGCAGCCCGTCGCCCTCCCCGCCGCGCGCCGAGGTGAGGACGACCTCCACACCGGGGTTGATCTGTTCGACGTTGGCGCGGAACTCCTTCTCGTCGAACGACACCGCCTCGGCGATATCGGTCTTGGTGACCACCACCAGATGCGCGAGACCGAAGGCGGTGGGGTACTTCAGCGGCTTGTCCTCGCCCTCGGTCACCGACGCCAGCACGACGCGCAGCGTCTCGCCGAGGTCGTAGGAGGCGGGGCAGACCAGGTTGCCGACGTTCTCGATGAACAGCAGCCGGGTGTCAGCGGGGAGCCAGCCGTGCAGGTGCCCGCCGAGCATCTCGGCCTCCAGGTGGCACAGCCCGTCGGTGAGCACCTGTTTGACGGGCACGCCGGAGCGGGCCAGCCGGACGGCGTCGTTCTCGGTGGCGAGGTCGGCGGTGAGCGCCGCGACGGGGATGCCCCGGTCGCGGGCGAGGGTGAGTTCCCGTTCCAGGAGCGCGGTCTTGCCGCTGCCGGGGCTGGAGAGCAGATTGACGAGCGCGGTGCCACGGGCGGCGAGGTCCTCGCGCAGGGTGTGGGCACAGGCGTCGTTCTTGGCCAGGACCGCCTGTTGCAGGTCGACGACACGGCACATGGTTCAGCGCTCCTCGTGGGTCGGTGCGTGTACCGGGGCGTCGTTCCAGCACACGCTGACGATCTGGAGTTCCCGGCCGGACAGCAGCTCGGCCGTGGCGCCGCCGCAGCCCGGACAGCTGAGCTGCGGCGGGCTACCCACCGGCCAGCTGTCCGCACAGGGCTCGCAGCGGGCGCGGGCCGCGACGGGTTCCGTCACCAGCTCCGCCCCCTCCAGCACCGTTCCGGCACAGGCGAGTTCGAAGGAGAAGGCCAGCGCGTCGGGGACCACCCCGGCCAGTTCACCGACCCGCAGCCGGACACTGTGGACGGCGGTGGCGCCTGCGGGCCGGGCCGCGCTCTCGACCTGGTCCACGACCGCAAGCGCGATGGACATCTCGTGCATCGGTCCCTCTCTGGTGCGGGGACGACCGGGTGCCGCTCGGCTTCATTAGACGGCGCGGCCGGAGGGCGGCCGGGGTGCCTCGCCGGGGCGGCGCGGTGGCGTACACCGTTCGGTGCAGCGCCACCCCGTCACATGGCGCGGATGCGCAGATAGCGCTTGAGGTCGGGCAGCATGGACTTCACGACGAGGGCGAGCGCGGCGGCGAGCGCCCCGCTCAGGGCGAGCTTCAGCATGGTGTCGTGTTCCTCTCACTGGTGTGCGGTCCGGCGGCGGACGGAGTCGGTTCCTCCGCGCCGACCAGCCGCAGGATGAGCTGTACGGCCTCGTCGACCGCGGCGTCGACGGGTTCGCTGAGCCCGATGCCTTCGGTGACATCGGCGGGTTCGCAGCCGACGACCAGCACGCGCTCCGGGCGCTGGCCGCCGGTGCCCGCGCTGAGGGTGTCCAGGAGCGCGAGCACGGCGTCGGGGGTCATGTGGTGGCCGTCCAGCGCGGTGTCCGGCGGGCGGGCGGCGGGCGCGGTGGCGTCGAGGAGGTAGACGGTGCCGGGATCGCCGCCGCGCGCGGAGGCGTCCACGAGGAGCACGGTGTGGTAGCCGTCCAGCATCTGGTAGGCGAGGTGCACGCCCCGTACGCCGACGTCGACGACCTCGACCCCGTCGGGGAGTTGCTGCTCACCGAGCCGGCGGACGGCCTCGACGCCGAAGCCGTCGTCGCCGAGGAAGATGTTGCCGACGCCGGCGATCAGCGTCTTCGCGGGCCGTCTGACGACGGCTGCCTCGGGACTCACGCGTCCTCCAGGGGAGCGACCTCGTCGGGTTGGAAGTACAGGAACCGGCCCTGTTCGCGCCGGATGTCGGCGCCCGGGTCGCCCTCCACGGTCACCGCGAGGTGCACCCCGCCGTCGACGTCGTGCAGGACCGCCTCGACCTGCGCGGTACGGCCCTGGAGGAAGAGGTCCTGGGCGTCGGTGCGCCGCAGGCCGGGGCGCAGCAGCACCCGGCTCCCGGCGCCGACCGACTGCCCGTCGAGGGTGATCCGGTCGCGGACGGGGTCGACGCTGCGGTCGCTCGCCGGGTCCCACCAGGGGGTGTCCGGGCGGAGGCCCGGCACGTCCGGGGTGAGCGTGTCCGGGGCGGCCGGGCCGGGCCCGGTGACCTCGCGCAGGGCCCGTACGGCGCCGTGCAGCCGCTCCAGCACCTCGGGCGGCATGGTGTCGGCGAGCTCGATGACCTCGGCGGCGCGGGGGTCGGTGCCGCGGGCCTCGCGCTTCTCCTCGTCGGTGAGGGCCGCGGTGCGCAGGGTCAGGATCTCGTCGATCTCCAGGGCGTCGTAGAGCGCGCCGGGGCTTTCCGGGGCGATGGCCGGGTGGTCCTCCAGGATGATCGGCGCGGAGAGCATCACATCGGCGCGGCCGGACTCGCCGGCCAGCACGGGCCAGGCGTGCTCGTTGCGGCAGGCGGCGACGGCCGCCTTGGCCCACTCCTGCGGGTCGGTCATGGAGACGAACGCGCCCGCGCTCAGGCCGAGGAGGAGATGGGACCCGACCAGCGAGCGGGGCAGTGCGGCGGCGCGGTCGGCGCCGTCTTCGTCCGGTTGCCAGCTGCTGGTGTTCTCGACGGTCGCGGTCAGCCGGAACGCCACGTACGGGCCGCCGAGTTCGGTCGCGGTCAGCCGGACCCGGCCGTCGATCCGGGCGGTGTGGCGCACCAGCCGGCCGACGAGCTGGCCGTCGGCGTCATGGACGGGCTCGGTCTCGTCCCGCGCGGGCCGGGTGAACGGGACGGCGACGCCCTCGCCGGTGAGCTTGGAGACATCGGCCGTGAGCGTGACGCGCTCCTCGACGCCCTCGTCCCAGGGGACCAGCACCCGGTCGGGCAGTGCGAGCTCCGCCACGGTCTCGAACCCGCCGTCCGGGGACCGGCGTTGGACCGTGCGCCGCTGAGCGCGCAGAAACCGCAGCTCGGCCGAGAGCCGGGCGCCGGAGCGGGGCTCCATGAGGCATTCGGTGCGCTGGAAGGAATGCTCCGCGCTGCCGGCGCCCCAGTGGGGCGGGACGAGCACCCCGAACTGCCAGCGGAGTTGGTTCTTGGCGGCGGACGCGCGGTACGGATAGAGCACATAGCCCTCGAACAGCACGGCGTCGGCCACCTGGCGGGCGGCGGCGAAGCGGTCCGCCATCTCCTCGGGCAGCACGCTGGTCGTCACGGCGCGGTCCTCTCACTGACGGGGCGGACGGCGGCGCCCGGGAAGAGCCGGGCGTGCGGTGCGGGTGGTGGGGTGCCGTCGGCGGCGGCCAGCAGCGACTCGACGGTCGCCTGCCAGGAGGGCAGGGCGTGCCGGGAGCGGTAGGCGAGCAGCGCGTCGAGGGTCTCGCGGGGCAGCCGCAGCCAGCCGCAGCCGGGGAAGTGTGCCTCGGTCATCTCCTGCCAGACGGCCACCGGCATCCGTACGGACGCTTCCTTGTTCCAGGGCACCGGGTGCACCTGGAAGCCGCCGGCGCCGGCGAAGACCGTGCCGGAGAACAGCAGCAGCAGCGGGACCTCGCCCTCGCGCAGCGCATGGAAGTAGCGGCCGACCGCGACGTCCAGGTCATAGGTGCAGGGAACCGGCAGATCCACCTCGGTCTCACCGGTGAAGCCGGGGACGACCAGCGAGACCTGGGCGAACTGGAGCGGGTGCAGGGTGGTGCCCCAGCGGGACCGCTCGCCGAAGAGGTCGGACAGCGCCTCGGCCTCGTCGGCCCGGTAGCCGCGGCGGGCCGGTTCGATACGGAGCTGGCAGCGCAGCGCGAGGGCGTGCACCCGGGCCGCTTCGGCGGCGGTGATCCGCAGCCGGAAGAGGAGGGTGGGGGCGGCCGCGTAGCGGTCGGCGCGTACGCCGGTGCAGACGAAGGACAGCTCGGTCACGGCCGGTCGTCCTCCCTCGGCTCGCGGGCCCGGCGGGCGACCTTGGTGAAGAAGTCGGCGAGCGCGGCGCGTGCCTCGGCGCCGCCGTCGAAGCCCTGCCACAACAGGCGCATCCGGCCGACGAGTTCGTAGCAGATGTCGACGGGCACCAGGTAGCAGTCGATCCGGCCCTCGGCGCGGCGCAGCAGCAGCGCCTCCACATCGGGCCGGAGGAGGGCCGCCAGCCGGCTGGCGGAGAACACGGTCTGCCAGGTCGACGGGTCGAGTTCGCTCTCGGTGGCGCCGGCCGGGCTGGGGTAGAGGGCGGCCAGCCGGTCCGGCTCGGCGGTGCGCAGGAAGAAGGCGACACCGACGGGGATCTGGAGCCGGTCCCAGGCCGTGTCGTCGAGGGTGTGGCCGGGGTCGACGAAGTAGCGGTCGGGGACCGTACGGAACTGTCCCGTACCGGCGCCGGGCCGGTCGAAGAGCAGCGCGCACGGGGTGCAGGCACAGGCCAGCGCGCGGCGTGCGGTGTCGACCAGGTGACGGTGGTTGTGCTCGGCGAGCACCACGGCGCACAGCTCGCAGCGCTCGGGGGCGGCCGGCACCGGGGCCCGGAAGCGGCGCAGGCCGCGGTGGGCGGGCGGCGGTCCGAGGCGCGGGAGCGCCGATGGCCGGCCGCTCACGAGGCGGTGGCGGCGGTCGGCGGGCGACGGGAGATCTGCAACAGCGCCGGCTCGGCCCGTCCGCCCGCCGCCTCCCACTCCATGGAGGTCACCTCGGGCGCGAAGCAGGAGACGGCGGCCTCGACGGCCTGCTGGGCCTGTTGGCTGGTGCTCGGGCAGCCGCAGCCGCCGGAGTCGGCGGCGCGCAGTCGCAGCGTTCCGGCGTCCGCGTCGAACTCGGCGACCTCGGCGGGGTGTTGGCGGCGGACACTGTCCAGGGCGCGGCCGATGCGGGTCGCGGTGTCCTCGGGGTGCAGATCGTGCAGCACCAGCAGGCTGGTCACCAGCTCGTCCCGCAGCAGCGCAGAACGGGCGCCGTCGCCGCCCGTGGCACTGCCCGTGAGGTGCATGATCCGGGCGAGGCCCGCGCCGTAGAAGTCCATCAGGACGCGGACGAGTTCCTCGGCGGCGGCGCTGGCCTCGCGGTCGTCGCGCTGCGCGAGCCGGTCCAGCACCTCTTCGACGCGCCGGCCGGTCGCCTCGGCGTTCGGCACGGCTGTGGAGGCGGCGGCTGCGGACGGCGCGGCGGCCTCGGGTGTACCGGTCCGCGGTGCGGCGGCCTCCACCGTGGTGGCCCCGGCGCTCATCCGGCGAGCCCGCTCAGCCCGGTGGGCACATGCATCTTCTCGACCGACTTGCCGTTGCCGACGTACATATGGACGCCGCACGGCAGACACGGGTCGAAGCTGCGCACCGTGCGCATGATGTCGATGCCCTTGAAGTTCTCCGGGGAGTTCTCCTCGAAGATCGGGGTGTTCTGGACGGCGTCCTCGTACGGGCCGGGGGTGCCGTAGGTGTCGCGGGTGCTGGCGTTCCACGGGGTCGGCGGGTACGGGTGGTAGTTGGCGATCTTGCCGTCCCGGATGACCATGTGGTGCGAGAGGACGCCGCGCACCGCCTCGGTGAAGCCACAGCCGATCGACTCGTCGGGGACCTCGAACTTCTCCCACGTCTGGGTGCGCCCGGCGCGGACCTCCTCCAGGCCCTTCTCCGCGAAGTGCAGCGCCATGGCGGCGGTGTACGCCTGGAAGTAGGTGCGGGCCCGGTTGCGCTCCAGCGCGTTGCTCCACTTGGGGATCTTCCACTCGAAGCGGGCCTCGGGCCGCGTCATGGAGCGGGGCAGGTCGATGGTGACGCTGTGGCCGGTGGACTTGACGTACGGGGTGTCGACGAGCCCCGACAGGGCCGTGGACCACAGCCGGGCGATCGGGCCGCCGCCGGTGTCCAGGGCCAGATGCTCCTTGCCGTCGAACCAGCGCGGCGACATCACCCAGCTGTACTTGTCGTTGAAGTCCCGCTTCTGCGGGGCGGGGATGGTGTGCTGGTTCCACGGGTGGCGCGGGTCGACGGGGTTGCCGAGCGGGTCGTGGGTGACGAACTGCTCCTGGCCCTCCCAGTCCTGGTAGTAGGAGCTGCCCAGCAGGATCCGGATACCCAGGTTGATCTCGGTGAGGTCGTTGGTGACCAGCTTGCCGTCGACGATGATGCCCGGGGTGACGAACATCTTCCGTCCCCAGTCCGTCATGTTGCGATAGGTGAAGTCGCAGTGGTCCGGGTCGTTGAGCGCACCCCAGCAGCCGAGCAGCACGCGCCGGCGGCCGACCTCCTCGTACCCGGGCAGCGCCTCGTAGAAGAAGTCGAACAGGTCGTCATGGAGCGGGACGACCCGCTTCATGAATTCGACATAGCGCATCAGCCGGCTGAGGTAGTCGGTGAAGAGCTGGACGCTGGCGATGGTGCCGACACCGCCCGGGTAGAGCGTGGAGGGGTGCACATGGCGGCCCTCCATGAGGCAGAACATCTCCCGGGTGTAGCGGCTGACCTGGAGAGCCTCGCGGTAGAACTCGCCCTCGATGGGGTTGAGGGAGCTCATGATGTCGGCGATGGTGCGGTAGCCGTGGTCGCCCGCGTGGGGGGCCTCGGTGCGCTGGGCGAGCTCCCAGACGCCGGGGTTGGTCTCGCGGACCATCTTTTCGCAGTAGTCGACCCCGACCAGGTTCTCCTGGAAGATGTTGTGGTCGAACATGTACTCGGCGGACTCGCCGAGGTTGATGATCCACTCCCCCAGGTGCGGGGGCTTCACCCCGTAGGCCATGTTCTGGGTGTACACCGAGCAGGTGGCGTGGTTGTCACCGCAGATACCGCAGATCCGGCTGGTGATGAAGTGCGCGTCGCGCGGGTCCTTGCCGCGCATGAAGACGCTGTAGCCACGGAAGACGGATGAGGTGCTGTAGCACTCCGCCACCCGCTTCTGCTTGAAGTCGATCTTGGTGTGGATCCCGAGGCTGCCCACGATCCGGGTGATCGGATCCCAGGACATCTCCGTCAGACCGCTGCCGTCGGCCGCCTTCGTTCTCGGTGCCATCGTGAGTGCCGTGCCCTTCTTTTGCGTGCGCGCGGAGGTGGGGTCGGACGGAGGGTCCGGGGTGCTGCCGGACGGCTACGGGCGGGGTGTGCTCACCACGGTTTCCGGTAGCCGGTGGTCAGTTGGTCGCCGCGGTGGCGCCACTTGGGCTCGTGGTCGACGGTCCTGGCCGTGATGCTCCGGAGACGGCGGACCACGCTGCCGTACGCGGAGCTGGCACTGCTGGAGATCTTGCCGCCGGGCGGCTCGTCCATGAACGGCATGAACTTGTCGGGGAAGCCGGGCATGGTGCAGGCGATACAGATACCGCCGACGTTCGGGCAGCCGCCGATGCCGTCCATCCAGCCCCGCTTGGGCACGTTGCATTTGACCACGGGACCCCAGCATCCGAGCTTCACCAGACACTTGGGCGAGTCGTAGGTGGTGGCGAACTGGCCCTGCTCGTAGTAACCGGCCCGGTCACAGCCCTCGTGCACGGTCTCGCCGAAGAGCCAGGTGGGCCGCAGCTGGTCGTCCAGCGGGATCATCGGAGCCGCGCCCGTCGCCTGGTAGAGCAGATAGGTCAGCGTCTCCGAGAAGTTGTCCGGCTGGATCGGGCAGCCCGGCACACAGACGATCGGGATCCCGGCCTTGGACGTCCAGTCCCAGCCCAGGTAGTCGGGCACACCCATGGCTCCGGTCGGGTTGCCCGCCATCGCATGGATACCGCCGTAGGTGGCGCAGGTGCCGATCGCCACGACGGCCAGCGCCTTGGGGGCGAGCCGGTCGATCCACTCACTGGTGGTGATCGGCTGGCCGGTCTCCGGGTTGTCACCGAAGCCGCACCAATAGCCCTCCGGCTTGATGGACTCGTTGGGGATGGATCCCTCGATGACCAGCACGAACGGGTCGATCTCGCCGCGTTCGCCCTTGAAGAACCACTCGATGAAGGTGTCCGCGCCGTCGACCGGACCGCATTCGAAATCGATCAGTGGCCAGTGGACGGCGATCTTGGGCAGCCCGGGCAGCACACTGAGCGCGATCTCCTCAATGCTCGGCTGCGTCGCGGCGGTGAGCGACACGGAGTCGCCATCGCAGCTCAGGCCGGCGTTGATCCAGAGAATGTGGATCGGGGACTCGTCCTCGGCGGACGGCTTTCCGTTCGCAGCGGCCTTGTCGGCCACGCTCGAAGCTGCGGACATGGGCAGGTCTCCTAGGCAGATATGCAACGAAAGCGCTCATTCAAGGCTTCCATCCACCTTGGTAACACCGATACCCGGACACGGGGCGGTCACCAGGGGCCGTTGCGGTGACACACCACCCGAGCGTCCGCATCAACGGCCACAGCACCACAACGGGTCACCGCCGACCGCCGTCACGCCACGTGCGTCGTGCCTGGGCGCCACACACCACACGCCCCCGGCGCACCGTGCGCCGGGGGCGTGCTGTCGTGGCGGGTCGTCCGCGGCCGTCCTAGTCACGGGTCCGCGGACCGGGCCGTCAGCCCAGGGCACCGGCCTCCACCGCGGTCACCTCGAACCGTCCGCCGCACACCCGCAGCCCGCGGCTGCCGGTGGTCATCGACTCCTTGGAGCCGGGCGGGTAGACGAAGACGATCTGCGACTTGCCCCAGCACGGGGTGTCGGAGACGCCCTCGTTGAGGGTGTGCAGCAGGGCGTGGGCGCTCTGGCCCGGCTGGAGGCGGACGACACCGCCGGCACCACCGTCGCGGGTAGCGGGCTTGCCGACGGGCGAACCGTCACGGTTGATCAGCGAGACGCCCGGGAAACCGCGCAGCGAACAGGCCTTCGTGCCCTTGTTCGTGAAGACGAGGGGGTAGCGGATGTTGCCCGCACCGGCGTCGGCGGCGCCCAGGCGCAGCGACATATTGGCGGCGGTGCAGCGGTCCGACGCCGCCTGGGTGGAGGTGTGGGCCTCCGCGGCGCTGGGGGCCTTGCCCGTCGGCTTACCGCCCGGCGTGGCCGCCTTCGCCGACGGCCGCTGAGCGCCCGCGGAGGACTGCGCCTTCGCACCGGACGACTCCGCGCTGCCGTGGGACGACGAGGAGCCGCCGCTCTCCTTGTCGTGGGAGCTGGCGGGTGCGGCGGCCGACGAGGGGCGGGATGCGGCGTCGGGGCCGCCCTCACAAGCGGTGAGCGCAAGCGCCGCGACAGCGATCAGCGATCCGGCGGCGACACGACGACCGCGGCCGAGCGTCTTGATGGTGAGCGACATAACTGTCCCCCTCGTCTGGTAGGTGCGAGCTCTCGTAGTGGGGTGCGGTCCGTCCGTTGCTCGTTCCAGCGTGGCCCTGGGCACTGCCGGTCCGCTAACGAGGCACTAACACATCACTAACGAGTGTGGGTCACCGACACGCCGAAAACCCCGGCAACCGGCGTGGCCAGCCGGGATGTGGGGCGTGCCGCTCAGAATCGCAGAAAATTCCCGGATTGCGGATGCGGCACCGCCGGGTTCGGCCGTTCCGCCGACCGAGATCACCGGTCCCACGGCCCCCTGCGGTGCCTCCGGCCCCGGTGGCACCGCTCCGGTGTCACCCGTCCGGACGCCCCGAGTTGCGGGCGGGGAGGTGGTGGCGTAGGCGTGATCGGACGCAAGGGCGGTCGGCGGGCGCCGGAGGAGCGCCCGCCGACCGCCGTGCCTAGCGGTCCTCCCGCTTCGCCCGGTTCACGGCCGACAGCACCGCCCGCACCGAAGCCGTCAGGACGGAGGTGTCCTGGCCCGCGCCCCAGTACGTGGTGCCGCCGATGCGGCACCGGACGTAGGCGACGGCGGCGCTGTCCGGGCCCGGGGCGAGGGCGTGGCCGGCATAGCCGAGGATGTCGACGGGGTGTCCGGCGGCGGCCAGCGCGTCGGCGAACGCGGCCAGCGGACCGTTGCCGGCGCCTTCGTGGCGCCCCCGGCCGTCGGCGGTGCCGCCCCCGGCGAGGTCGCAGCGGACGCGGTGCTCGCCCGGCGCGGGCTCGGACGTACTCCAGGAGTCGAGCGTCAGCGGGCCCTCCTCCCCCGGCGCGAGATAGGTGCTCCGGAACAGCTCCCACAGGTCCTTCGGGGTGGCCTCCTGCCCGCTGTCGTCGGTGGCGCGCTGCACCGTGCGGGAGAAGTCGGGCCGCATGTCGGGCGGCAGGTCCAGGCCGTGGTGCAGTTGCAGCAGATGGGCGATCCCGCCCTTGCCGGACTGGCTGTTGACCCGGATGACCGCCTCGTAGGTGCAGCCGAGGTCGGCCGGGTCGACGGGCAGATACGGCACCGTCCAGGGCGCCTCGGACTCCGGCACGCCCAAGTAGGCCGCGCGCCGGGCGTGGTGGGCCAGGCCCTTGCTGATGGCGTCCTGGTGGGTGCCGGAGAAGGCGGTGTGGACGAGGTCACCGGCGTAGGGGTGGCGTGGGTGGACGGGCAGCCGGATGCAGTCCTCCACCGTGCGGCGGACGGTGCCGAGCTCGGAGAAGTCGATCATCGGGTCGACGCCCTGGGTGTGCAGATTGAGGGCCAGCGTGACCAGGTCGACGTTGCCGGTGCGCTCCCCGTTGCCGAACAGACAGCCCTCCACCCGCTGCGCCCCGGCCAGCACGGCGAGTTCCGCACACGCCACCCCGGTACCGCGGTCGTTGTGCGGATGCACGGAGAGGACCACCGCGTCCCGCCGCGTCAGATGACGGTGCAGGTACTCGATCTGGTCGGCGTACACATTGGGGGTGGCGACCTCGACGGTGGCCGGCAGATTGTGCGTCACCGGACGGTCGGGCGAGGCGTCCCACAGGTCCGTCAGGCCATTGCAGATCTCCAGTACGAGATCGGGCTCGGTGAGGTTGAAGACCTCCGGCGAGAACTGGAACCGGATGTCGGCCCCGGGCCGTGCAGCGGCCAGCCGGGCCATGTACGTCGCGGCGTCGTGTACCAGGTCGCGCACCTCCGTACGGCTGCGACCGAGAACCACCTCACGCCACGTGGGCGCGGTCGGCGTGTAGAGGTGCACGACGGTGCGCGGCAGCCCCTCGATGGCCGCGAAGGTCCGCTCGATCAGTTCACGCCGGGCCGGGGTGAAGACCACCACCGTCACGTCGTCCGGCACCGCGCCGCTGTCCGCCAGGTGGCGGACGAAGTCGAAGTCGGTACGGCTCGCGGAGGGATAGGCGACCTCGATCTCCTTGAAGCCCATCGCGACGAGCAGATCGAACATCCGGCCCTTCCTGGGGGTGTCCATCGGCTCGGCGAGCGCCTGATTGCCGTCGCGCAGATCGACCGGCACCCACAGCGGGGCGCGCTCGATCCGGGCGGCGGGCCAGGCCCGTCCGGTCAGCGGTACCTCGACGCGCTCATGGGCGGGCCGGTAGCGGTGGGACGGCATCGCGCTGCCGCGCTGCGGATTCCACGCCGGCGCGTCGGCGGGCACCGGCCCGGCGGGCGTACGGAGCGCGGGGAAGGCGCTCGCGGCGGCGGGATCGGCGGAGTGGGTACGGGGCATGACGGTCCTTCACAAGCCGGAGGGAGACCGGCAGCACCGAACCCCACGGCGGGGTGCCGGTCGCGTCAGGCCCCGCCGCGGCGGCCGAGAAGGAGACCACGCAGCTTCATGGCCGGTACAGTAACCACGGATCAACTCCTCAGACAACCTGAGAGGTGTGACGGGATGTCACTCGAAGCGCTCAGCCCGAGCCCCCTGGTCGAACAGGCCGCCCAGCGGCTGCGCGACCAGATCAGCGGCGGCCACTGGCCGGTGGGCACCAAGCTCCCCGGCGAGACGACGCTGGCCAGAACCCTTGGCGTCGGCCGCTCCACGGTCCGCGAGGCCGTACGGGCCCTGGTCGGCGCCGGACTGGTGCGGCCACGCCAGGGCGCCGGCGTCTTCGTGATCGCCACCGAGCCCACCGAGGACTGGCCCACCCGCCTGCGCCGCGCGGCCGTCGCCGATGTCTACGAGGTGCGCGCCATGGTCGAGGTGCAGGCCGCCCGGCTGGCTGCCGCCCGGCGCACGGAGGCCGACATCACAGCGATGCGGGCCGCCCTGGAGGGCCGCCGCACGGCCGCGGGAGCTGACCACGCGGCGTTCGTGGACGCGGACATCGCACTGCACGCCGCCGTGGTCGACGCCGCCCACAACCCCGTACTGACCGATCTGTTCACGGAGTTCGCGCCGGCCCTGCGCCAAGGACTGATCGACCTCGTGGAGCTGCTGGGGCTCCGGGACGGGGACCCGCAGCACGGCGACGCCCGGCACGCCGCGCTCGTCCAGGCCGTGACGGACGGCGACGGAGAGGCGGCGAGCCGCGTCCTCCAGACCGAACTCGACGCGACACTGGCACAGCTCCTGGGCCGCTGACCTGCACCGGACGGCCCGCGTACGGACACCCGCCGATTACCGCCGCGCCCCCGTATTCGACAGGATGGGCGGCATGACCGAGATCCGCACCCCCCGCCTCATCCTCCGCCGCTGGACCGACGACGACCTCGCCCCCCTGGCAGACATCCACGCGGACCCGCAGGTCATGCGCTGGATCGGCGACGGCTCCACGCTCGACCTGGACCAAACCGCCGAGGAGATCGAGCGATGGGAGGAGGAGTGGGACGACGAGGGCTTCGGCATCTTCGCCATCGAACTCCTCGCCTCGGGCGAACTGGCCGGATGCGCCGGCCTGTCCGTCCCCGCCTTCCTCCCGGAGGCCGAGCACGAGGTGGCGATCAGCTGGCGCCTGGGCCGGCAGTACTGGGGCCAGGGCTACGCCTCCGAAGCCGCCCAGGCCGTCCTGGAGTTCGCCCTCCAGGACCGCGGCCTCGACCGCGTCATCGCCGTCAACCCGCTCGGCCATGAGTCCTCCCTGAACGTCGTAGGCAAGCTCGGCATGACCTTCGAACGGGAGGCCACACATCCGGAGTACGGCCATGCGCTGACGGTGCACAGCATCGATCTCACGGAGTACCAGGCCTGAGGGACACCCCGACACCCCTGGCGCTTCGATTTCAGAAGCACCAGCCTCCTTCCACTGCTTCGAAGAGCGAATCAAGCGGAAGGGGGAGTCATGCCTGCCCGGATTGCACCGCCCGAGGCGCCGCACCCGTCAGAGGTGGCGGAAGTACTGCACCGCATGATGCCGGGGGACGAGGAGCCGATCGCGCTCTTCCGGCTCTACGCACGCAACCTCCCGCTGACCGAGGCGCTGCACGCCTGGGGCTCGTACCAGCTCAGCCGGCGACTCGGTTCGCAGCTGCGAAACCGCCGCCCTGCCGGGTGAGGGGGAGTCGGCAGGGCGCCTGCATGCGTCTGCGGGTGTGCGTCCGCGTGCCGGAGTCCGTCAGCCGGCGAGTGTCGGTGACTGTGCCAAGTCCAGTTCCAGGTCGAGGGTTTCGTGGGCGCCGGCGGTGAGGGATATCGGTGCGGCGTGTGGCGGGTAGCCGGCCGCCGTGAGGGTGTAGTCGGCGCCGCTCAGGCCGGAGAAGGCGAAGGCGCCGTCCGGTCCGGTGACGGTGTGCCCGGCGACCGTGCCGTCCTCGGCGAGGGTCACGGCGGCGTCGGCGACCGGCCGGCCGTTCGGGCCCCGGACCGTGCCGCGCACGGTAGCCGTCGGCTTCAGGCGGGTGTCCTGCCGTTCCGGTGCGCCGCCGGACAGGTCCACGGCGCGGGCCTGCGGCTGGTGACCGGCGGCACTGAGAACCAGGGTGTAGTGGCCGGGCGGCAGAGGGGAGATGTCCCACGCTCCCTCGGCGCCGGAGGTCGTACGGGCCACCACAGCGCCCTCGGCGTCGGTGACGACGATGCTCCCGCCGGTCAGCGGGGTGCCCTCCGCGCCGCCGAGCAAGGTGCCGCCCAGTCGGCCGGTGCCGGTGAGGACCAGGTCGACCCGGGTCGCGGCGCCCGCGCCGCGATAGGTGGCGGAGGCCGCGTGCGGGGTGTGGCCGGGCGCGGCACCCGTGAGGACGTAGGTGCCGGCCGTGGGGGCGTCGAGTGCGAAGTGCCCGTCGGCGCCGGCCGTGGCGAGGCCGGCCTGGCGGCCCTGCCGGTCGATCAGGGTGATGCTCGCGCCGGGGACCGGGCTGCCGGAGGAGTCCGCCACCCGGCCCCGGAACCCGGCGGCGTCGGCACTCGCGGCCGTCGTCCCGAAGGTGGGCCGGGTGAGGACCTCGTGCGGTTCGGTGACCGGCCGTGCCCAGGACGGCGCCGGCTTCACCAGCGGCCTCATCTGCCCGTCCGCGGTGATGAGTTCGACGGCGTCATCCGCGGCCATCGGTTCGGCTGCTTTGACCGAGGCAGCCGGTTCGGCTTCGTCCGCCGCGACGAGATCAGCGTGCACGGGCGGCATGGCGGTGAGCGGCGCAGCGGGCATCGTTGCCGGCCGGGGCGCACCCTGCGTCCCCTCGGCGTCCACCGCGTCCACCGGGCCGTCGGTGCTCTGGGCGACCAGGGTCGGGCCGGCCGCCTTGCGCTGTGAGGGCAGGAAGCAGGCCAGGGCGACGCCGACGAGGACGGCGGCCGTGGCGATGAGGAAGGAGACCCGGAAACCGGCCATCGTGGGCACCGTGACCGGCCCCATCTTCTGGGACATATCGGCCAGCACCATGCCGATCACGGCGCTGGACACCGAGGTGCCGATGGAGCGCATCAGGGTGTTCAGGCCGTTGGCCGCGCCGGTCTCCGAGGCGTCGACGGCGCCGATGATCAGGGCGGGCAGCGAGGAGTACGCCAGGCCGATGCCGGCGCCGACGACCACCGCGATGATGACGGTCTGCCAGGCGGCATCCATCAGGCCGATGCCCGCGCCGTAGCCGATCGCGATGACGAGCATGCCGAGCAGCAGCGAGACCTTGGGGCCGCGCCGGGCGGCGATCCGGGCGTACAGCGGGGCGACGAGCATCATCGTCAGACCCAGGGGCGCCATGCACAGCCCGGCCACCACCATCGACTGGCCGAGCCCGTAGCCGGTCGACGTGGGCAGCTGGAGCAGCTGCGGCAGCACCAGGGAGATGGCGTAGAACGCCACACCGACCGTTATCGAGGCGAGGTTGGTCAGCAGCACCTCGCGGCGCGCGGTGGTCCGCAGGTCGACCAGCGGATCGGCGAGACGCAGCTCCATCACGCCCCACAGCACCAGGATCACGACGGCAACGCCGAAGAGTATGAGGGTGGTCGGCGAACCCCAGCCCCAGTCGCTGCCCTTGGTGAGGGGCAGCAGCAGTGCCACCAGACCGGCCGACAGCCCAAGGGCGCCCGCCACGTCGAAGCGCCCCTGGGCCCGTACCGAGGTCTCCGGGACGACGAGGAGGGTGAGCACCATCGACAGCACGCCGATCCCGGCGGCACCGAAGAACAGGGTGTGCCAGTCGGCGTGTTGGGCGACCAGGGCCGCGACCGGCAGGGCGAGCCCGCCGCCGACGCCGATCGATGAGCTCATCAGGCCCATGGCCGAGCCGAGCCGCTCGCGCGGCAGCTCGTCGCGCATGATGCCGATACCGAGGGGAATGGCGCCCATGGCGAAGCCCTGGAGCGCCCGGCCCACGATCATGGTGACCAGATCACTGGTGAAGCCGCAGACCAGCGAGCCGACGACCATGACCGCGAGGCTGGTCAGCAGCATCCGCCGCTTGCCGTACAGATCGCCGAGGCGCCCCATGATGGGGGTCGAGACGGCACCGGCGAGGAGGGTGGCGGTCATGACCCATGTGGCGTTGCTGGGCGCCGTGTTGAGCAGCACCGGCAGGTCTTTGATGACCGGCACCAGCAGCGTCTGCATCACCGCGACGACGATGCCCGCGAAGGCGAGGACCGGGACGATGCCGCCGGGGGATCTCCGCCGCCCGTCCACGGCCGGGTCGGGCCCCGGGTGGGTGGCCGCGGTCTCCGCCGCCCTTGCGGGGAGTTGGTCCGTCGTCGTCCGGGTCATGCGTGCGGCCTCCAGGGCGGCAGAGGTGGGTGGGTGTCGTCCAGCGATGAAGCCGGCGGTGAAGCATGGGGTGGGCGGCAGGCGTTCGGGCGTGGGGCGTCGTCTACGGGCACGGGCACGATCAGGCCGTGGACGGATGGCGGGCCGATCCGCACAAGACTGATACGTGCATGACGAACGTTTTGCCTGCGCGCGCTATTCCGCTGCGCGGCCCCGCATCTGCCCCCGGCAGCGGTGATCCCCCTCACCCCGCACCACTCCCCCGCGCCCTCACACGCCTTACTCATCGCGCCTCCCCCTGACCCGCCCATCGACGCGGACTTCACTGGCCCCGCTGAGACCAGTGAACAGCACACCACTGACAATCCCGTTCGACGACGACGAGCCCCCTGCCCACCCCGTCGCCACCGCGCTCACGACTGCTCATCCACCGCCGCACCCGTCAATGGCGAGAGGCGCCGCGATCCCTCCGCGACGCCTCTCGCCTGCACAAGTCATCCATGACTCATACACACTTCACCATTCAACCGTCTGCGCGGTATGTTTCCGCCGCCCTCAGGACGCCGCCCGGATCGCCTCCACTCGCCCCGGACCCCGGCCTCCGGCCGGGCCGAACTCACCCCGTGACGACGTCAACCTCGGCATCGGCGCCGGCCGCGGCCTTTGCCACCGTCTTCGCCTGCAGTGCGGCATTGAGTTGTGCGCCCCGCTCGGAGTCCAGGTTGAGCTTGGCGAGGATGGCGGGCACGGCGATGCTCGGGAGGGTGTGCTCGAAAAAAACGGTGAGCCGGCGGCTGAGGTCGGCCCGGTTGGTCAGGGCCTGCGACATCATCTGCAGTCCTGCGAAGGCGCCGACGAACAACTCGGCGGTTTCCCCCACGACGACGCTCTCCAGGACTTCGCCGCGGCTGCGGGCGTCGTTCAGCAAGCCCTCGACGAACCGGGTCCACGACAGCATCGACTGCTTGCGGTCGAGGTGATTGGAGCCCTGCTCGACCGCCAGTCGCGCCGCGCCCCGCTGAATCGGGTCGCTGCGCAGCCGGAAGGCCAGCACCTGGCCCGAGTCGACGAATTCCTGCAGCTTGATCGTCTGCGGCTCCACGGCGATATCGACCACCTGCTCCTCGATCACCGCGAGCGCCAACTGTTCCTTGGAGGCGAAGTGGAAGTACAAGGCGCCCTTCGTCACGCCGGCACGCTCGAGGACTTCGGCGATCGTCGCGCGGTCGTAGCCCTGCTCGTCGAAAACCGACGCGGCCGCCTCCAAGATCACTCGCCGGGTCCGAATCGCGCGGTCCTGTTGTGCCACAGGACGCCTCCTGTCTCTCAATGTCTCAACGTTCCGCAACAGTTAGTTACAGCTCAAGTCGTCGCTCGATCAGCCACTTTCCCCTTTTCGACGGCCCGGCATTGAAAATAAAACCGGATGGTACGTATCTTATCAGCGATGTACCTCAACCCGTAGCGACGCCTGGGGGCAGTCATGAGCAATACGATGCAGGTCAGCACTGTTCAGCCCAGGTCTCCACACCCACTGCCGGCCCCCGGTGGGGACCGGGTGACCGGACCGCGGAGCCCCCACGACGTCCGGGTTCCCCGGGAGTTCGTACACCGTCCTCTCACCGACGACATGCTGATCACCTCATGGCGCCGGCACGATGACACGCGTTTCTCGCTGACCGCCCAGTGGCCGCACGATCACGGGTACTTCACCCCCAACCGCGGGCGACACCATCTCATCCTCACGGGTGAGACCATCCGTCAGGCCGGGTTGTTGCTCTGCCACGCCGAACTGGGTGTGCCGCTCGGCCACCACTTCATCCTCGGTGACCTCGTGTATACGACCCACCCCGAGCATCTCGCGGTGGGCAGCGGGCCCACTGCGCTGACCATCGACGTCCGCTGCAGCCGGATGCGCATGCGGGCGGGCACGCTGACCAGTGGCCGCTTCGACATGACGATCCGTAAGGCGGGCCGGATCGTGGCGACCGGCCACTCCGACGTCACGGTCACCTCACCCGCCGTGTACCGCCGGCTCCGCGGCGATCGGCTGAGTGCGCGGCACACCCCCGGCCCCCTTCCCACCCCCGTTCCGCCCCGGCTGACCGGCAGCGCCAAGGACGGCGACGTCCTGCTCTCCCCCACCGGCCGGCCCCACCGCTGGCTGTTGCGCGTCGCGCCCGGTCACCCCGCGGTGGTGAACCCGGCGAACGATCATGTCCCCGGCATGGTGCTGCTCGACGCCGCCCAGCAGGCCGCCCGCACCCTCACCTTCCCCAGCACCTTCGTCCCGTACGCCTTCGGGACTGTCTTCCACCGGTACGCCGAGCACGGCACCCCCTGTGTGATCGAGGCCCACGGTGTCCCGTCGGCGCTGCCCTGCACCACCACGGTGCAGGTGACCGGCCTGCAGGACGGCCATCCGGTCTTCGTCTCCACCCTGACGGCGCTGGACCCACGGGACTGACGACCCCGTTCTCACGGCGCCCCGTTCACCGTCGACCGACGCACTGCGCGGCGCCGGCGCACCCCGCCCCGAGCGGCCACCCGCCCGTGCGAGCGGCTGTCGCAGCTCGGGCGGCCGGACCGGTGCGGCCGCATCACCAGCACACCAAACGACCGTCCTCGGGGGCGGTATGCCCACCACAGGCACGCGAAAGGCCAGACCACCATGGGTGAACTCAAGGGAAAGACCGCGCTGGTGACGGGATCCAGCCGGGGTATCGGCCGGGGCATCGCGCAACGGCTCGCCGCCGACGGCGCACTGGTCGCCGTCCACTACGGCAGTAACGACACAGCGGCCAAGGAGACGGCCGAGAGCATCATCGACGCGGGCGGCCAGGCCTTCATAATCGGTGCGGAACTGGGTGTTCCCGGTGATGCCGAGGCGCTCTACGCGGCGTTCGACCAGGGACTGTCGACGTACGGCGCCGAGCCCGGTCTCGACATCCTTGTCAACAATGCGGCGATCAGCATCCCGGGGCACATCGACGAAGTGACACCGGAGGACTTCGACCGCACCCTCGCGGTCAACACCAAGGCCGTGTTCTTCATCGCCCAGCACGGTCTGCGCCGGATGCGGGACGGCGGACGCATCATCAACATCTCGTCGGCGGTGACGAGTACGGCGTTCCCCTCGACCATCGCCTACGGCGTCTCCAAGGGTGCGGTGGACGCCTTCACCCTCACCTTGGCGAAGGATCTGGGAGCGCGGGGCATCACGGTGAACACCCTCTCCCCCGGCTTCATCGAGACCGACATGAACGCCGCGATGCGGGCGACGCCGGAGGCGCACGCCGCGCTGGCCTCCCTCTCGGTCTTCAACCGGATCGGCAAGCCCCAGGACATCGCCGACGTCGCCGCCTTCCTCGCCTCCGACGCGTCCCGCTGGATCACCGGCCAGCGCATCGACGTCACCGGCGGCTCCATGCTCTGAGGCCGCCCGCCCCTGGGTCCGCGTGCGGCCGGGGCCGCTTCAGGCGTCGTGGAAGACCAGGCCCAGGGAGTGCCGCCGGCCGGAGCGGACCATGCTCACGCCGTGGCGTACGGGGCCGGCCGACCAACCCCGGGCGGAGCGTACGGGGCGGTCGCGGGTCGTGAAGATCAGTCCGTGGCCCTGTGTCCAGTCGGCGGCCGCGACGCGTCGGGCGAGTGTGCCGGGGCGGGCATGGCGCTTGGTGGCCGTAGTGGTCGTGGTGGTCATGGAGCGCTCCTGTGGGCGTGGGTCGGTGCGGCGCTCGGCGGTCGCGGGAGGTACGGGGCAGCTCAGCTGACCTCCGGCCAAGCGCCCTCGATGCCGAGGAGTTGCTGCTTGCGTTCGGGCCCGCCCGCGTAACCCGACAGGGCACCGTTCGCGGCGATCACCCGGTGGCAGGGCCGGACGACGAGCAGCGGGTTCGCGCCGATCGCCGTGCCGATGGCGCGTACCGCACCGCGCGCCGCACCGATGTCGGCGGCGATCTTCCCGTACGTGGTGGTGGTGCCGTACGGGATGGCCTCCAGTGCCTGCCACACGCGCCGCTGGAAGTCGGTGCCCCGGGTTGGGGCGTAGGCGAGGGCGAAGCGGGTCAGCTCCCCGTCGAAGTAGGCACGGAGCTGGTGGGCGATACCGGCGAAGGCGGCGGGGGCGTATGTCCAGCCGTCCTGGACGGTCGCCCCACCCTTCTGCCCGGGTACGGACAGCGAAGCGAGCGCGGTGCCGCCCGGCGCGGTGGCCGATTCCTCGCCCACCAGCAGGAGTTCGCCCAACGGGCTGTCGAGGGTGGTGTAGAGCGTCATGGTCCGGTGCTTTCCGTGGTGGTGGGGCGGGGGCCGGCCGGCTCCGTGACCGGCGCGTTCCAGAAGTGGTGCATCGCGTACGAGCGCCAGGGGCGCCAGGCGTTCGCCCGCTCCCGCAGACCGGCCGTGGGTGCACCGGCCCGGCGCATGCCGGCCAGTACGGCCACATCGCCGGTCAGCAGGACATCGGGGTCCCCGAGGGCGCGCATCCGGATGTATCCGGCGGTCCACGGGCCGATGCCGCGCAGCCCGAGAAGCGCGCGTTCGGTCTCGTCCCGGTCGGCTCCGGCATCCAGGACGACCGTGCCGTCGACGAGGGCGGTGCTCAGGGTGCGCAGGGTCGCGCGCCGGGACTCGGGCATCCCGAGTTCGGTGAGGGCGGCCTGCGCCAGGTCGTCGGGGCGGGGGAAGAGGTGAGTGAGCGCACCGGCCGGTTCGGGCAGCGACTCTCCGTAGGCGGCGACCAGGGCGCCGCCCAGTGTGCGGCCGGCCGCGACCGAGACCTGCTGGCCGAGTACGGCACGGACGGCGAGCTCGTCCGGGGCGGGAGCGCCCGGGGAGCGCAGACCGGGGTGCCGGTCCACCAGCCGCGCCAGTACGTCATCCGCGCGCAGCCGTTCGGCGACCGCGTACGGGTCGGCGTCCAGATCGAAGAGGCGGCGCACCCGCTGGCTCGCGGTGGTGAGGTCCCGCAGCTCGGACAGGTGCAGCCGGCAGTCCAGCCAGCCGTCGCCGGCCGCCTCGTCGACCTCGGCGATGCCGGCGCCGTGCGGCAGCCGCAGGGTCCGCCGGTAGGTACGGGCTCCGGGCTCGCCGCTGACCTCCTCGATACCGGTGACCGCGCGCCGCTGGAGGTGGTCGAAGAGCTGCCGCGCCGCATACGGCCCGCGGAAGGCGAGCCGCAGCGGCAGCACCCCGGGCGTGCTGGGCGGTGCCACCGGGCCGAAGCGGGTTCCCTTACCGGGGCGGGCGGCACGCAGCTCGCTCGGGGTGAGCGCGTAGATCTCCTTGATGGTGTCGTTGAACTGCCGCACGCTGGCGAAGCCCGCCGCGAAGGCGATCTCGGCCGCCTGGAGTGCGGTGGTCTGGAGCAGAACCCGGGCGGTGTGGGCGCGCTGTGCCCGCGCCAGGGCCACCGGTCCGGCGCCCAGCTCGGCGTTCAGCTGCCGCTGGACCTGCCGGGCGCTGTAGCCGAGCCGGGCCGCCAGCCCGGCGACTCCTTCCCGGTCGACCACACCCTCGCTGATCAGCCGCATCGCCCGTCCGACGACATCGGCGCGGGCGTTCCACTCCGCCGAGCCGGGCACCGCATCCGGGCGGCAGCGCCGGCAGGCGCGGAATCCGGAGCCCTGGGCGGCCGCGGCGGTCGGGAAGAAGGCGACATTCCGGCGCCGGGGCGTGGTGGCGGGACAGCTCGGCCGGCAGTAGATCCCGGTCGTGGACACCGCGAAGAAGAAGGCGCCGTCGAATCGGGCGTCCCTGCTGCGCACCGCCTCGTACCTGCTGTCCTCGTTCATCACAGGGTCCACTGTGCAGCAGGTCAGACGGCGGCGCTGGCGGAAATCGGACGGGGCGTTCGGGGGGTGTGGCGCTGCGCGGCGCGCCCTGGACACTCCGACGGGACAGCAGGCAACGACTCGACTCCCAAGAGATCAACCGGAGTTCAGGAATCCCGCCGCGTCCCGCTCGTGCTACGAGGCCAGCGTCACGAGGATCAACAAGACCGCCAACAGCGCGAACGTCTCCCAGCGCATCGCCCTCCGCAGGACACTCAGGTCCGGAAAGCTCCCCGACCCGCCACCACCGCGCGTCGCGGACCCGCTGTCGGAACCGTCGTCGTCGCACCCGCTGTCGTCGCTCATTACCCTGCCCCCGCTCTCCTGCCGTTGCTGACCAGCCACGACGACCTTCCGATCGCCGGTCGTCAGCGTATCGGCCTGCCGTGCGGCACCGAGTGACGGGGACGGAGACGAGGAGCGAGACGAGTCCGGCGAGCGGGCCTTCAGGCCGGTGGCATCGGCCAGTCGTCCAGCGAGCCTCCGCGCCATTCGACGAGGCGCGGGTCGTCCAGCGCGATGCTCCCGGCCGGACCGGTGACACCCGCGCGGCGGAGGAATTCGGCAACATCGCCGCGGCCATGGGCCAGGCCGACGATCTGCCCACGCACGGTCACCCGTCGGCCACCGGAGGGCGTCGGCGGGTGCACGATGACAGGCGGATGCTCGGTCATGCATCCAGCCTGCGCCGGGGTTCGCGCTCGCGCATTTCGGCAGCCGCCGTGCGCGTCAGCCGTCCGCGGTCGCGGGACGCCTCCTCACCGGCCCGCTCTCGCCGGATACGGGGCACCCTTCGACGAGGCGGGTGGCCGTGTGGCATCGCCGCGCGGATCTCCGCCAATCCGCTGGATGCGGACGGGTCATAGCGGACACCCCCTGCGGCCCGCGGGCCACGTCGCCCTCGGCAAGAGGAAGCCCCGGCCAGACGGGGGGATGCTGGCCGGGGCGGCTCGGGAGGGGTGCCGCAGCACCCACACCCAATTGAACGGTGAACAACAGCTGCGCGTTCCAGACGGCGGAGTGATGACCGTCACCCCTGTCCGCGCACGGCGTGCCCCGCCCGCCCGGAGACGCTCGCCCGGCCCCGCTCAGCCTTCGGTGGTGTGTCCGGAGAGGCGTTCGACGCCGCGCAGGAGGGCGGAGTGGTCGAGGCCGCCGTCGCCCTGGGCGCGGAGGGAGGCGACGAGTTGGGCGACGACGCTGCCGACGGGGAGGGCGGCGCCGACCGTGCGGGCGGCGTCGGTGACGATGCCCATGTCCTTGTGGTGGAGGTCGATGCGGAAGCCGGGGCGGAAGTCGCGGGTGGTGAAGTTGTCCTTCTTGCGGGCCAGGACGGTGGAGCCGGCCAGTCCGCCGCCCAGGACGTCGAGGGCGGCGCTCAGGTCGACGCCGGACTTCTCCAGGAAGACGACGGCTTCGGCGCAGGCCTGGATGTTGACGGCGACGATGAGCTGGTTGGCGGCCTTGACGGTCTGCCCGGAGCCGTGCGGGCCGCAGCGCACGATGGTCTTGCCGAGGGCTTCCAGGAGGGGGCGGGCGGCGTCGAAGTCGGCCTGGTCGCCGCCGGCCATGATGGACAGGACCGCTTCGATGGCGCCGGCTTCGCCGCCGGAGACGGGGGCGTCCAGGACCCGGATGCCCTTGTCGGCGGCGGCGTGGGCGAGGTCGATGGAGGTCTGCGGGGTGATCGAGGACATGTCGATCAGCAGGGCCCCGCGCCGGGCGTGGGCCAGGATGCCGTCGGGTCCGTAGGCGATGGCCTCGACCTGGGGGGAGGCGGGGACCATGGTGATGATGACGTCGGCGTCGGCGACCGCCTCGGCGATCGAGCCGGCCACGCTTCCGCCGTTCTTGGCCAGCCGCTCCAGCTTGTCGGCCTCCAGGGTGTAGCCGGTCACCGGGTAACCGGCCTTGATCAGGTTCTCGGCCATGGGCGAGCCCATGATGCCCAGACCGATCCACGCGACCTTGGGAAGATTGCTCATGCGGTGCCTCTTTCACATCACGGAAGGGGAGGACGGCGGCGGAAGGGTGCCGTCCGGGGCTTTACGGGTGGGGCGGTGACGCCGGGCGCGGGGGTTCGCACCGCGCCCGGCACACCGCCCGGATCGGGTCCCGTGCCGGTCCGGCTCAGACCTTGAGCGGCTTGATCGCGGTGGGCGCGTGACCGGGCTCGGTCGCGACGTCTTCCCACTCGTTGACACTGGCGATGTCGGAACCGCTCATCGAGATATTGGTGATCCGTTCGAGGATCGCCTCGACGACGACCGGGACGCGGTGCTCCGCGGCCAGCTTCTTGGCCTCCTCGAAGGCGGCGCCCAGCCGGCTCGGGTCGGTGACCCGGATGGCCTTGCAGCCCAGACCCTCGGCGACCTTGACATGGTCCACGCCGTAGACGCCCAGCTCCGGCGCGTTGATGTTCTCGAACTCCAGGTTGACCTGGAAGTTGATGTCGAGGTTGCGCTGCGCCTGACGGATCAGGCCCAAGTAGGCGTTGTTCACCAGCACATGGATGTACGGGATCTTGTGCTGGGCGCCGACGGCCAGCTCCTCGAGCATGAACTGGAAGTCGTAGTCGCCGGAGAGCGCGACGACCGGGGTCTCCGGGTCGGCGGTGGCGACGCCGAGCGCGGCCGGGATGGTCCAGCCGAGCGGGCCGGCCTGGCCGCAGTTGATCCAGTGGCGCGGCTTGTAGACGTGCAGCATCTGCGCGCCGGCGATCTGGGAGAGGCCGATGGTGGTGACGTAACGGGTCTCCGGGCCGAAGGCCTTGTTCATCTCCTCGTAGACGCGCTGCGGCTTCATCGGGATGTTGTCGAAGTGCGTACGGCGCTGGAGCTGCGCCTTGCGCTCCTGGGTGGACGCGGCCCAGGCGCTGCGGTCGGGCAGCTTGCCCGCGGCCTTGAGCTCCCTGGCCACCTCGACGAACAGCTCCAGCGCGGCCTTGGCGTCCGAGGCGATGCCGTAGTCCGGGGCGAAGATCTTGCCGATCTGGGTGGGCTCGATGTCGACATGGACGAAGGTGCGGCCCTGGGTGTAGACGTCCAGCTTGCCGGTGTGGCGGTTGGCCCAGCGGTTGCCGATGCCGAGGACGAAGTCGGACTCCAGGAAGTTCGCGTTGCCGTAGCGGTGCGAGGTCTGGAGGCCGACCATGCCGGCGTTCAGCTCATGGTCGTCGGCGAGGATGCCCCAGCCCATCAGGGTGGGCACGACCGGGATACCGGTCAGCTCGGCGAACTCCACCAGCAGCCCGGACGCGTCGGCGTTGATGATGCCGCCCCCGGCGACGATCAACGGGCGCCGGGACGCATTGAGGAGCGTGACGGCCTTCTCGATCTGGGCGCGGGTCGCGGCCGGCTTGAAGGCGGGCAGCGGCTCATACGTCTCGGGGTCGAACTCGATCTCGGTCAGCTGGACATCGATCGGCAGGTCGATGAGGACCGGGCCGGGGCGTCCTGAGCGCATCAGGTGGAAGGCCTGCTGGAAGACGCCGGGGACCTGCGCGGCCTCCATCACGGTGGTGGCGGCCTTGGTGACCGGCTTGGCGATCGAGGCGATGTCGACGGCCTGGAAGTCCTCCTTGAGGATCACCGCGGTGGGGGCCTGGCCGGTGATGCACAGGATCGGGATCGAGTCACCGATCGCGGAGTAGAGACCGGTGATCATGTCGGTGCCGGCCGGTCCTGAGGTCCCGATGCAGACGCCGATGTTGCCCGGGTGGGTCCGCGTGTAGCCCTCGGCCATGTGCGAGGCGCCCTCGACATGGCGCGCCAGCGTGTGATCGATCCCGCCCGCGCCCTTGAGCGCCGCGTAGAAGGGGTTGATCGCGGCACCCGGCACTCCGAAGGCGTGGGCCACGCCCTCCCGCTTGAGGATCTCCACCGCGGCGCGGGCGGCTGTCATTCGAGGCATCGAGTACTCCTGCGTCGACCTGTCACGGGCAAGCTCCAGCGAAGCGGCGGAGAGAATTGATTCCGTATCGTGGAACTAATGTTTTGCTTTATGGAAGGAAAGTAGAGCGCGGCGTTCCCGTCGTCAAGGGATACGAGGCACCTCGCGCCGGACGCCCCGCCGGACGGGCGCAGGTCACGCCTGCGGCCAAAACACCTCCAGCACGACGAAAGCCGCCCACCGGGCCCTTGCCCGATGCGCGGCTTCGCGCCAGATCTGGAGACGCGGAGGGCCCCACCCGGCGGCCGGGTGGGGCCCTCGTTCTGCGACGGCGGCCCGCACCGGGGGCCGCTCGCGCTCAAACTCGTCAGCTCGCAGGCCGCTCCCACGGCCACCGGGCGTCCCGACCGGCTTCCAGCAGCGGGATCATGCGGAACGCCTGGTCCGTGAGGCCACCGAAGGTGTGCCGGTTCCGGCTGCCGGACGGAGCGTGTCCGGCCTCGTATCCGGCGAGATTCCAGGTGTACATCGGCACGGTGGCAGGTATGGACTCGGTGACCTCACGGGCGTCGTGTCCTGCCTGCTCGTCGGTGACGATGACGACCCGGTCGTGGCCGCGGAAGGTCTCGCGGAGGGCGGCGGCCGTGTCGGTGCCGCCGCCGAGGAACCAGCCGCCGTCCTTCCAGCGGCCGACCGCGCGCAGCAGCGACTCGGCACGCTGCGGCGGGAAGACCTTCGTGGCCGCGCAGGGAGCATCACCCCAGTGCCGGCGGCCGGACGAGAACGAGTAGACGTCCGCGCTCTCGCACCGCTGCCCCAGCGCGACCCCGAACAGCGCCGCCGCGTCCCACCGCATGAGTGTGCCGTCGCGGGAGAACCCCGCCTGCATCGAACTGGACGTGTCGACCATCACCAGCGTCCGGCCGCGCAGCCGCGGGATGTTCGCCAGCGATATCGTCAGCGCCTTCTCCAGGACGTGACCCCAGCGCAGCGAAGGCGCAGCCCGGTACGCCGAGTAGAAGCGCATCGGCAACTGGCGGGAGCGGGCGACCTGATCCGGGTCGGCGAGCTTCCGCGCCACCGTCTCGGCGACCTCGTCGGAGACACCGGCCTCGTCGAAGTTCCGCAGGTTGCGCAGCAGCGCCATGTACCCCATGGACGGGATGACCGCCTCCCACGCTGCGGCGTCCATCGGCCCCTGGAGCCATCCGGCCAGCGCCTCCCACGTCATGCCGGCGTGCTGGAGGAATGCGGCGGCGTCCGCGCGGGCGAGCAGGGCACGGCGCTTCTCGACGGCCCAGTCGCCGATCGCGGCCCGGGTGCGCAGCAGTTGCAGGGACTCGGGGATCGGCTTGTCGCGGTGGTGGCGACGGTCGATGGCGTGCTCGAACAGATCGCCCTGCCACCCGGCCCGGGGAGCGGGGTGGGTGAGTTCGATGACGTCACCGAAGCGGAAGCCCTTCGCCACGGTGTCGTACTTGAGCAGGGACTTCTCGTCGTACAGCGCGCCGACGGCGTCCTCGATGCCGCGCTTGACGGGCTTGGGGATGCGGCGGCCGTAACGCGATGTCCAGTAGGCGAGGAGCTCACCCGGCTCGTCAGCGCGCTGGAGGACGGAGACGATCGCCTTGCGGTTGAACCCCGCTCCTTCGTCCCTCATGGATGCGCCGGCCGGGCCGCCGGAACCGCGGCCTGCTTCGAGGCGGGCCTTGACGTACTCGGCCGCGCCCACGATCGCCGCGGTGCGCATGTTGCCGGGACCGCGCAGCCAGCCGAGCATCCCCGCGGTCCATACCGGGTCCTCGACGGCGAGCTGCCGGACGAGCTGGGTGTAGCGGTCGTCGCACTGCCCGCCGGTCTCGTAGAAGGTGTCGGTGCCGACGAAGTTGGCGACCGCGAGCAGGAACAGCTCCGACTTGGGATCGCGCTGATAGCCGGAGCCGCCTTGGTGGGTGCGGGTCCGCTCGCCGGTGGTGGTCACCGGCGAACTGGCGGCGGGAGGAGCGCCACGGGTGTTGAAGCGGGACAAAGGAAGACCCCTCACAGGGAGGGGAAGCTCAGCAGCGGGGTGCCCGAGATCAGAGTCGGCTGAGGAAACAAGGTGCTCTGCCAACTGAGCTACGCCGACCCGTAGTCGGCGACGGGACTCGAACCCGCGACCACCCCATTAACAGTGGAAGTATCCCCTGCCTGCGCACCGGGCACCCCGATGCCGCGCCTCCCGAGATCAAGGACGGCCTGCGGCGGGACTTTTGGAAGAAGTAGCCGTGGGCCTGCGCATTGGGAGGTGCTTGACGTGCATGACTGTAACCCGCCCCACTGACAGAGCTCATGGGATTTTCGCGCACCGCACGACGCAGCGCCCCGCCGCCTGCCGAGGCAGGGGCGGGGCGCCTCTGCCTCCCTGCCTGCGAGTCGATCTACCGAATCGGCATCCCGGACAGCGTCCGTGCGATCACCAAACGCTGGATCTCGCTGGTGCCTTCGAAAATGGTGTAGATAGCTGCGTCACGGTGCATCCGCTCGACCGGGTATTCGCGGGTGAAGCCGTTGCCGCCGAGGATCTGTACGGCCTGCGCGGTGACCTTCTTGGCGACCTCGCTGGCGAAGAGCTTCGACATCGAGCCCTCGGCGGAGGTGAACGGCTTGCCGGTCACGGCCATCCAGGAGGCGCGCCAGACCAGCAGGCGGGCGGCGTCGATCTGGGTGCGCATATCGGCGAGCTGGAAGGCCACGCCCTGGTTGTCGATGATGGGGCGGCCGAACTGGGAGCGGGTCCGGGCGTACTCCAGCGCCTCCTCGTAGGCCGCCCGCGCGGTGCCGACCGCCATCGCGCCGACGGCGGGCCGGGACGCCTCGAAGGTGGCCATTGCGGCGTTCTTCACCCTCCCCCCCTCCATACCGTCCTTCTTGGCGTTCTCGCGGGCCCGGGCGAGGCGCTCGTCGAGCTTCTCCTTGCCGCCGAGCAGGCAGTGGCCGGGGACCCGGACGTTCTCCAGGACGACCTCGGCGGTGTGCGAGGCGCGGATGCCGTGCTTCTTGAACTTCTGTCCCTGGGAGAGGCCGGGGGTGTTCGGGGGGACGATGAAGGAGGCATGGCCCTTGGAGCCGGCCTCCGGGTCGACGACCGCGACGACGACATGGACGTTGGCGATCCCGCCGTTGGTGGCCCAGGTCTTGGTGCCGTTGAGCACCCACTCGTCCTTGGCCTCGTCGTAGACCGCGCGGGTCCGCATCGCGGCCACGTCCGAGCCGGCGTCCGGTTCCGACGAGCAGAAGGCGGCGACCTTGACGTCGTCGACATCGCCGTACATCTGCGGGATCCAGGTGCCGATCTGCTCCTCCGTGCCGTTCGCGAGCACGCCGACGGCGGCCAGGCCGGTGCCCACGATCGACAGGCCGATGCCGGCGTCGCCCCAGAACAGCTCCTCCATGGCCATGGGGATACCGAGGCCCGTGGGGTCGAAGAACTGCTGGGCGTAGAAGTCGAGGGAGTACAGACCGATCTTGGCGGCCTCCTGGATCACGGGCCAGGGGGTCTCCTCGCGCTCGTCCCACTCGGCGGCGGCGGGGCGCATGACGTCCGCGGCGAAGCCGTGAATCCAGTCACGGACTTCCTTCTGCTCGTCATTGAGCTCCATGGTGAACTCGGCCATGTCCCCTCCAGCTGCTGCGGTATTGCGGTGTTACTAGCGGTAACCCGCAGTGTGTTACTCGCCAGTAAAAGCTGTCAACTCCCCTGGGGACGAAATCGCCGTGGAGATCGGGTGTTACGTTGCGCCAGCGCCACGGATTCACAAGGGTGGGGAGCACGACCATGGAAAGCACCGAGCACATCGGCCGCCGGCAGACGGCGACCGAGCGCCGACGGCGGGAGCTGCTGGAAGCCGCCGAGCGCATTGTGCTGCGCGACGGCCCGGACGCCTCGATGAACGCCATCGCCGCCGAGGCAGGTATCACCAAACCGATCCTCTACCGGCACTTCGGCGACAAGGGCGGGCTCTACCGCGCGCTCGCCGTACGGCACACGGATGCCCTGCTCGCCAATCTGGCGACCGCACTGGACGCCCCCGTCCTGCGACGGGACCGGGTCGAGGCCACCCTCGACGCCTACCTGCTCGCGATCGAGGCCCGGCCGCAGGTGTACCGCTTCCTGATGCACCCGTCGGACGAGGACAACGCCTCCGAGTCCGGCTTCGACGTCGGACGGCACTCCGCCCCCCTGCTGCGCCGGCTCGGCGAGGAGCTGGCCAAGGTGATCACCGACCGGCTCGACCTGGGGCCGGGCGGCGAGCTGACCGCGCGGGTCTGGGGTCATGGCATCGTCGGCATGATGCAGCACGCCGGTGACTGGTGGCTGCGCGAACGCCCGTGCTCACGCGAGCAGTTGGTCAAGCAGCTGGCCGATCTGCTCTGGGGCCAGCTGGCCGCGGTCGACGACCGCGCGGACGGCCCCGGCTTCTGAGCGCCGGTCCGTGAAACGGCGGGAGGCGCCGGTCGCTCAGCGGCCGGGCGCCTCTGCTGTCGCGGCCCACGGGGCCTTCGCCGCCGCCCGGAGCGCCCGCCGGCGGCGCAGCCCGGTCAGGTGGTCGACGTAGAGACCGCCGTCGAGATGGTCGCACTCGTGCTGGAGACAGCGGGCGAAGAAGCCGGTGCCGGTCACCGTGGCGGGCTCGCCGGTGACGCTGACCCCGGTCACCACGGCACGGTCATGGCGGGGGGTACCGGCTTCGATGCCGGGGAGCGAGAGACAGCCCTCGGGTCCGCGGATGACCGGACCGTCGGCCTCGACGAGCCGGGGGTTGACGAGATGCCCCAGATGACGGCGGTCCTCGTCGTCGGGGCAGTCATAGACGAAGACCCGCAGCGGGACGCCGATCTGGTTGGCGGCGAGGCCCACTCCCTGCGCGGCGTACATCGTCGCGTACATGTCCTCGACCAGCCGGGCCAGCTCGTCGTCGAAGACGGTGACCTCCTGGCAGGGCTCGGTCAGGGCCGGATCGCCCAGCAATCGCAGCGGGCGGACATGGCCGGAACTGCCGGGAATGGTGCGGGGACGCATGGGGACAAGCGTACGGTCCTGCACACAGCGGATGTCGCCGCACGGGTGGCGGGGTTCGGGGCTGCGGCCGGATCTCGATAGGCTGATCCCCGACCGAAGCCCCGGCCGGTCATCGGCTGCGGAGGAGCGTTCCACGGCAGCCCCACGGCAGGCGGGCGCCGGATGCAAGGAGGATCAAAGACGATGGCAGGCAACACGGAGCCGCTGTCGCCGCGGGCCAAGCTGGCCGTGACGGCAGGCAAGGCCGCGGCGGCGGTATCGCGCGCGGCGGGCCGCGGCAGCGGATCGGTGATCGGTGGCCGGGTGGCACTGAAACTCGACCCCGACCTGCTGGCGCGGCTGGCCCGGCACCTGGACGTCATCCTGGTGTCGGCGACCAACGGCAAGACGACCACGACGCGGCTGATCGCGGAGGCGCTGCGGGCCAGCGGCCCGGTGGTCTCCAACGCGCTCGGCGCCAACATGCCGGCCGGTATCACGTCCGCGCTGGCCGGTGGATCGGACGCCCGCTACGGCGTCATCGAGGTCGACGAGAAGTACCTCGCCGGTGTCGCACGCGATACGACGCCGAAGGCCATAGCGCTGCTGAACCTCTCCCGCGACCAGCTCGACCGCGCCGCGGAGACCCGGATGCTGGCCGAGCACTGGCGGGAGGGGCTGTCCGGTTCCAAGGCGCTGATCATCGCCAACGCGGACGACCCGCTGATCGTGTGGGCGGCCTCGTCGTCCTCGAACGTGGTGTGGGTCGCGGCCGGGCAGGAGTGGAAGGACGACGCCTGGTCCTGCCCCTCGTGCGGCGGTGTGATGCAGCGGCCGGGCGAGGACTGGTTCTGCGGCGAGTGCGGCTTCCGCCGTCCGACGCCCAGCTGGGCACTCTCCGGCGATCATGTGCTCGACCCGCACGGCAGCGCGTGGCCGATCAAGCTCCAGCTGCCGGGGCGCGCCAACAAGGCGAACGCCACCACGTCCGCCGCGGTCGCCGCCGCCTTCGGGGTGCCGCCGCAGGTGGCCCTGGAGCGGATGTTCTCGGTGCAGGCGGTGGCCGGGCGCTACGACGTCGTCACGTTCATGGAGCGGGAGCTGCGGCTGCTGCTGGCGAAGAACCCGGCCGGCTGGCTGGAGACGTTCTCGCTGATCGACCCGCCGCCGACCCCGGTGATCATGTCGGTGAACGCACGCGGCGCGGACGGCACCGACACCTCCTGGCTGTGGGACGTGGACTACACGCGGCTGGCCGGCCACCCGATCTTCGTGCTCGGCGACCGCAAGCTGGACCTGGCGGTGCGGCTGGAGGTCGCGGGCCTCGACTTCAAGGTCTGCGAGAGCCTGGACGAGGCGGTGCAGCTGGCACCGCCCGGCCGGATCGAGGTCATCGCCAACTACACGGCCTTCCAGGACCTGCGCCGACGGGTGGGCAACTGACGATGCGCGGACAAGGACGAGCGAGCATGAGTGACAACTCCCTGCGTCTGGTGTGGATCTACCCGGACCTGTTGAGCACGTACGGCGACCAGGGGAACGCCCTGGTGGTGGAGCGGCGGGCGCGCCAGCGCGGTCTGGACGTCCAGCGGCTGGACGTACGGTCCGACCAGCAGATCCCCACCTCCGGCGACATCTACCTGATCGGTGGCGGCGAGGACCGGCCGCAGCGGCTGGCCTCCGAGCGGCTGATCCGCGACGGCGGGCTGAGCCGTGCGGTCTCCAACGGCGCGATCGTGTTCTCGGTGTGTGCCGGCTACCAGATCCTGGGCCATGAGTTCATCAATGACCTCGGGGAGCGGCAGCAGGGTCTGGGGCTGCTGGACGTGGTGAGCACCCGCGGCGAGGCCGAGCGCTGCGTCGGTGACGTACTCGCCGATATCGACCCGCAGTTGGGGCTGCCGCCGCTGACCGGCTTCGAGAACCACCAGGGCGTGACGCATCTGGGCAAGACCGCCCGGCCGTTCGCCAAGGTGCGCTTCGGCAAGGGCAACGGGGTCGGCGACGGCTACGAGGGCGCGTGGAACGACACCGTCTTCGGTACGTACATGCACGGCCCGGTGATGGCGCGCAATCCGCATATCGCCGACCTGCTGATCAAGCTGGCGCTGGACGTCAACGCGCTTCCCCCGGTGGATGACACCTGGTACGAGGCGCTGCGCCAGGAGCGGATCGCCGCGGCGACCACGCCCGCCTGAGCGCCACCGCGCCCATTCGTACGCCCGCAGTCTTGCACTGCGGGCGTACGTGTTCCCGGGGGCTCCGCGCTTGTAGGGTGAGCGGATTCCAACCGGACGACGGGGTCCGGGCCCCCGGTTGAGTTGCAGAGGTTTTTCGAGCAATGCGTATTGGTGTCCTCACCTCCGGCGGCGACTGCCCCGGACTGAACGCCGTCATCCGGTCCGTCGTCCACCGCGCCACCGCTGATCACGGCGATGAGGTGATCGGCTTCCGTGACGGCTGGAAGGGCCTGCTGGAGTGCGATTACCGCAAGCTCGACCTCGATGCCGTCGGCGGCATCCTGGCGCGCGGCGGCACCATCCTCGGGTCGTCCCGGGTGCAGCCCGCGCATCTGCGGGACGGCGTCGAGCGGGCCCGCGGCCATGTCGCCGACCTGGGCCTGGACGCGATCATCCCGATCGGCGGCGAGGGCACACTGAAGGCGGCGCGGCTGCTGTCGGACGCCGGGCTGCCGATCGTGGGCGTGCCGAAGACCATCGACAACGACATCGCGGTCACGGATGTGACGTTCGGCTTCGACACCGCGGTGGGTGTCGCCACCGAGGCGCTGGACCGGCTCAAGACCACCGCCGAGTCGCACCAGCGGGTGATGATCGTCGAGGTGATGGGGCGGCACACCGGCTGGATCGCGCTGCACTCGGGCATGGCGGCCGGTGCGCACGCGATCGTCGTGCCGGAGCGGCCCTTCGACATCGAGGAGCTGACCGCACGGGTCTCCGAGCGGTTCGAGGCCGGCAAGAAGTTCGCGATCGTGGTCGTCGCCGAGGGCGCCAAGCCGCGTGAGGGCACCATGTCCTTCGACATCGGCGGCAAGGACATGTACGGCCATGAGCGGTTCGCCGGGGTCGCCCGGCAGCTGTCCGTGGAGCTGGAGGACCGGCTCGGCAAGGAGGCGCGTCCGGTCATCCTCGGGCACGTCCAGCGCGGCGGCACCCCGACCGCGTACGACCGGGTGCTCGCCACCCGCTTCGGCTGGCACGCCGTCGAGGCCGCGCACCGCGGGGACTTCGGGATGATGACCGCGCTGCGCGGCACCGACATCACGCTGGTGCCGCTGGCCGAGGCCGTGGAGACGCTCAAGACGGTGCCCGCGGAGCGCTACGACGAGGCCGAGTGCGTGCTGTGACCTCGCCGGCTCCGGCGCGATAGTTCCGCGCTGCACGAACCGCCCCCGCCCGATCACAAGGCCGGGGGCGGTTCTAGTCTTGTCGCCGGAGCATTGGTACGAATCAGGAGCGAGCGGATGGATCACAGCGGGCACGGCATGGACGGCATGAACATGGATCTGCCGCCGTTCACGCTGGGGAGAGGCCTGGAGTTCGGTGGTGATCCGGTCTTTCTCATCGGCTGTCTGCTGGGGCTCGGACTGTACGGCTGGGCGGTGATCCGGCTGCGGCGCCGGGGGGACGCCTGGCCGGTGGGCCGGACCGTCGCCTGGGCCCTGGGCGTGGTGTCGGTGGCCCTGGTGATGTGCACCGGGCTCAATGACTACGGCATGGCGATGTTCAGCGTGCACATGGTCCAGCACATGATCATCAGCATGCTCTCGCCGATCCTGCTGCTGCTCGGGGCGCCGGTGACGCTGGCGCTGCGCGCCCTGCCCGCCGCCGGACGGGGCCGCAAGGGTCCGCGCGAACTGCTGGTGGCGCTGCTGCACAGCCGCTACATGCGGATCATCACGCACCCGGCGTTCACCATCCCGCTGTTCATCGCGAGCCTCTACGCGCTCTACTTCTCGCCGCTGTTCGACTTCCTGATGGAGTCCCGGGCCGGGCACATCGGGATGATGGTGCACTTCCTCGCGGTGGGCCTGGTGTTCTTCTGGCCGATCATGGGCGTCGACCCGGGTCCGCACCGGCCGGGCTATGTGATGCGGATGCTGGAGCTGTTCGCGGGCATGCCGTTCCACGCGTTCTTCGGGATCGCGCTGATGATGGCCTCGGAGCCGATGGTCCACACCTTCCTGAACCCGCCCGCCTCGCTCGGGATCGACGCGCTGTCCGACCAGTCGGCCGCCGGCGGTATCGCCTGGGCCTTCAGCGAGATCCCGTCCGTGGTGGTGCTGATCGCCCTGGTCTTCCAGTGGTACAAGTCCGAGGAGCGTCAGTCGCAGCGCGCGGACCGCGCCGCCGACCGCAACGGCGACAAGGATCTGGCCGACTACAACGCCTATCTCGCCTCGCTCAACGCCCGGGGGCGATAACGGGGGGTCGGCGCGTAGCGCCGTCTTCTGGGGGTGGAGGTCGGGCGACGGGCGGGCGGGTCGCCACTCTGGCGGTACGGGCCGCGGCCGGGGACGATGGTCCCATGGCCGCGGCCCGCGTCGTTTCCCTCGGCGCCCGGCCGCCGTGAGGAGCGTGCGGGTATGCCCGGATCTGCGAAAACGATGGCCGTGTGCACGGTGGGCGGGCTGGTGGCGGCGACCGCTTACACCGTGGCGCTGGGCGCCAATGGCTGGGTCTGGTTCTCCTGGGTGGTGGTGGCGCTGGTGACGATCGGAGTGCTGGCCGCCCGGCCGGTCTGAGTCCGCCGGCGCGGGGCGCCGTTCAGAAGCGGAAGACGGCCCCGGTGGCGGAGTCCATCATGCAGGCGTTGGGGAACTCCTTGCGCCAGTTGACGGGGACACCGCGCCAGGTGCCGGTCGCGGTGGCGGTGACCGGGTCGTACTCCCTGGTGCAGGAGTGCGGCTCGCCGGGCAGCGCGTCCAGGTCCCCGCGGGCCCAGGTCAGCGCGTCGCAGGCGGCGCCCGCGTGCGGATGCCGGCGGTGGATGTCCGGGCAGCTGAGGCGCACCCCCCGGGTCCAGGTGTTGCCCGCTCCGGACATGGTGAGCACCAGGCCCTGGTCTCCGGCCGGCGCCGGCGGCTCATCGGCGCCGGCCGGACCGGCGCAGAGCAGGGCCAGGGACAGGGCGGCAAGCGCGGTGGCGGGCAGGGTGGCACGGGCGGGTCGGCGTCGACGGCTCACGGGCATCGCGGTCTCCTGGGAACGCTCGGGTGGGGTCACATGCGGGAGCCCGACAGGACACGCGGCGCCCGGCGGCCCCAGGCCACCTCGCCGCGCCCCGGCGGACAAGCGGCCACGCCGTGAGGTCGCCCGTACGGCCTGCGGATGCCCTCCAGGAGACAGGGTGGCCGGCAACGGAGGAGGCGGCTCCGCTGCCGGCCACCGGACCGGGGTCAGCCCACCCGCTCGATGCGGGCGCGGCGGATCAGGAACTTGCCGTCCTCACGTACCTGCTCGAAGGCCGCGTTGTTGAGCAGCACACAGCTGCCCGACGTCGAAGTGACGGAGACGGTCGTCGACTTGTCGTTGTCCAGGTTGGTCACCTTCAGCTTGGTCCCGGCGGGGAACTCGTCGCTGGACGCCGCCGGTGCGCCGCCCTCGCCGGAGAGAGTCACCGTCGAGCCGGGGCACACCACATCGCCGTCGCCGGCCGGCGGGGCGGCGGACGAGTCATCGGACGCGGGCGGGTCGTCCGAGGCGGGTGGCTGCGCCGATCCGGACGGCTCCTGCGACGCGGACCCCGCCCCGTCGGCGGGTGGCTGGTCCGCCGCCGGCGGGGCGCCCGCGGCCGCACCCCCGTCCCCGGAACAGCCCGCTTCCCGCTGCTGCAACCGGATCTGTTTGATCACGGCCTCCCGGTTGGCGATCCGTGCCGCCGACTGGGCGTCCGGCTTGGCCTTCTGGTCGGCGATGAACTTCTGATTGTTGCTCAGCGCGGTGGCCAGTCCGTCGCAGGCCGCCGATGCCTGGCTGGTGCCCGTGGTGACGATGGCGATACCGCCGACCAGTGCCGCGGCACTGACACCAACGATGATCTTCTGGCGCCGGCCGGCTTTCTTCTTGCGGGACATCTCTGACTCCTGTCCTCGGCCCGGACCGTGGGGCTGGGCTCGGTTGCCGGACAGTACGGCGCGTCAGCTCAGTGCGGTTCAGGGCGAGCGGAAAGTTGTCCGTGGATGCCAAAGCAGATACCGAAAGGTAACAAGCGGGCGCGATGATGTCCGGGTGCGCGTACTGATGCCGGTCCCCGACCGCGATTTCGATGTCACCGAGGTGGCGGTGCCCTGGCGGCTGCTCACCGACGCCGGCCATCGGGTCGTCTTCGCCACCGAACGCGCCGGGACCCGGCCGGCAGGCGATCCGCGGCTCCTCCGCGGGGTTCTCTTCGGACAGCTCGGCGCCGCGGAGGAGCCCAGGCGGTTCTACGAAGAGCTCACCCGCAGCGAGGAGTTCCGCACGACGGTCGGCTGGGCGGAGCTGGCCCCGGAGAACTACGACGGGCTGATTCTGCCGGGCGGGCACGCACCGGGGATGCGGCAGTACTTGGGTTCGGAGGTGCTGCGGCGGCAGATCAGCCGGTTCTGGGCGCTGCGGCGGCCGGTGGGAGCGATCTGTCACGGCGTGCTGGTGCTGGCGCGGGCGCGTGCGGCGTCCGATGGCCGGAGTCTGCTGGCGGACCGGCGTACGACGTGTCTGCCGAAGTACATGGAACGGTCGGCATATCTGGCCACCGCATGGCGGCTCGGCCGCTACTACCGTACGTATCCGGCGTATGTGGAGGACGAGGTCCGGGCCGCGCTGGATGACCCGGGCGTGCAGTTCGCGCGCGGACCGAGGGTCCTTGCCGCGCGGGGCACCGCGACCGATGACACCCCGGCGTTCGTCGTGCAGGACGGCAGCTACCTGTCCGCGCGCTGGCCTGGCGACGCGTACCTCTTCGGCCGCCGGTTCCGTGCGCTTCTGGAAGCCGCACCGCACTGAGGTGACAGGAGCGGGCCGGGAGGCCCCACTCCTCGTGCCGCCGGATCAGGCGGGCGCCTGCCGTCAGGACCTCCTCGGCCTGTTCCGGCGGGAGGGCTTCCCGGAGGAAGCCGACGGCCCGGCGCATCCGGTGTGCGGCGATCAGTGGCGATCCCGCGAGCGGCCGGCAGCGGGAAGGAGTCAGCATCGATCCGGCCTAAGGTGGTTACCCGCCGCGGCGCTTGCCCATAAACTCACTGGCCGTCTCCGGGCCCGTTCGTCGCCTGGGACGAGGTAGCCGCCCCGGCGGGCCGACGGATCAGGGAGCTGCGCTGTGCTCTATCAGGTGCTGAAGTACCTCCTTCTCGGGCCCTTGCTGCGGCTGGTGTTCCGGCCGCGGATCGAGGGGCTGGAGCATGTGCCGGAAGAGGGCGCGGCCATCATCGCGAGCAATCATCTGTCGGTCGTCGATAGCTTTGTGATGCCGGCGATCGTGCCGCGCCGGGTGACCTTTCTGGCCAAGGCGGAGTACTTCACCGGGCCCGGCCTGAAGGGGCGGCTGACCGCGGCATTCTTCCGGGGCGTCGGGCAGATTCCGGTCGACCGGTCCGGCGGCCGCGCCTCGCGGGCGGCGCTCTCCTCGGGGCTCGCCGTGCTGCGCAAGCCGGCTGCTCGGCATCTACCCGGAGGGCACCCGCTCGCACGACGGGCGGCTCTACAAGGGGCGTACCGGCGTCGCCTCGATGGCCGTCACCGCGGGGGTGCCGGTGGTGCCGTGCGCGATGATCGGCACGTTCGAGGCGCAGCCGACGGGCCGGCGGCTGCCGCGCGCCATGCGGATCACCATCCGCTTCGGCGCACCGCTGGACTTCTCGCGCTATGCCGGGCTGGAGGATGAACGCATCGCGCTGCGCGCCGTCACCGACGAGATCATGTACGCGATCCTCACCCTGTCCGGGCAGGAGTACGTCGACACCTACGCGGGCGAAGCCAAGGCCGAGGCGCAGGCACAGGCACGGGCACAGGGGCGGCGGGGGCACGGGGGCGGGAAGGGGCCCGCGCGCTGAGCGGCGGGCGACGGTCCAGAGCCCGGGGATGCCTTGCGCCGTGGGCGAACCGTACACCGGCCATGGCCTGACCGTCCGTAGGGTCCTGGCATGACCTCAGGCAGCGCAGTGGTGATCGGGGCGAGTGGACAGATCGGGCGTGCGGCGGTGCGGGCCCTGGCGCGGGACGGCTGGGCGGTGCGGGCCGCGTCCCGGCACGGCGAACGCGATGCCTCCTGGCCCGGGGACGTCCGCCCGGTGGCGATGGACCGGGAGGACGACGCAGCAGTTGCCGGGCTGATCGGCGAGGGCTGCGATGTGCTGCTGGACTGTGTGGCGTACAACGCCGCGCATGCGGACCAGTTGACGGCCCTGGCGGACCGGATCGGTTCGGCCGTGGTGATCTCCAGTTGCGCGGTGTACGAGGACGACCGCGGGCGCAGCTTCGCGACGATGGACGAGCCGGACGGCTCCCCGGTCTATCCGCTGCCCGTCCAGGAGTCCCAGCCGACCGTGCCGCCCGGCGACAAGGACTACGGCACCCGCAAGGCCGCCCTGGAACGGGCGCTGCTGGCACCGGGCGACCGGCTGCCGGTGACACTGCTGCGGGCCGTCGCCGTGCACGGCCCGTACAGTCCGCTGCCCCGGGAGCTGTACTTCGTCAAGCGGGTGCTGGACGGCCGCCGGGTGCGGGTGCTCGCGTACGGCGGCAACAGCCGTTTCCATCCGGTGCATGTCGACAACCTCGCGGAGCTGGTCCGGCTGGCGGCCCGCCGGCCGGGCTCGCGGGTGCTCAACGCGGCCGATCCGCAGGCACCGACGGTGGGCGAGATCTCGGCGGCGGTGGACGCGGTGATGGGTGCGCCGGAGAGCGAGATCGTGCGGGTGGACGGCGCCCCGCCGTCGTCCGACGTGGGCGACACCCCGTGGTCGGTCCCCCATCCCCTGGTCTACGACATGACGGCGGCGGAGCGCGAGTTGGGCTACCGCGCGGTGACGACGTACCAGGAGTCGCTGCCCGCGACGGTGGCCTGGCTGGCCGACCGGGTCAAGGGGCGGGCCTGGTGGGAGGTGTTCCCGCGGATGGCCGGGTTCTATCCGGACGAGAAGCTGTTCGGCTATGCGGCCGAGGACCGGTGGCTGGCGGGGCGGGCCGGAAACGGCTGAGCACCGCGGCGGGTGGCCGGCGATGCGGGGATGCGGGGATGCGGGCCGGAACGACAGGGGCGGCCGGGAGGATTCCCGGCCGCCCCTGCGTGCCGTCAGGTGGTGCCGGCACTGTTCATGCCGGCACCGTTCATGCCGCCGTCATCAATGCACGGCGGGCACGTCCAAAGCCCCCACGAGGGACTTCGCTGCCGACAGCTTGCTGGGCTCGGGCGTGGCATGCGGGGCGCAGGTCACGTCCTTGGCGTCGGTCTTTCCGGACAGGAAGTAGGCGTCGACCCGGTCGTTGATGCAGGGGTTGACCTGACCGGTGACACCGTGCGATCCGGCGTCCCGCTCGGTGATCATGCGGGAGCCCTTGAGCCGACGGTGCAGCTCGACCGCGCCGCCGTACGGGGTGGCCGCGTCGCGGACACTCTGCACGATCAGCACGTTCGGCAGACCCTTGCCGGTCTTGACGTCGACCGGCCGCTGCTGCTTGACCGGCCAGGTGGCGCAGGGCAGGTTCATCCAGGCGTTGGACCAGGTCATGAACGGTGCCCGCTGGTGGATGCGGGTGTTGTCGCGGTCCCACTTCTTCCAGCTGGTGGGCCACTTGGTGTCGGTGCACTCGACGGCCGTGTAGACGGCGTTGCCGTTCTCCGAGGCGATGTTGCCCGCGGTGTCCTTGAGGTTCGGACCGGCGTTCTCCACCAGCGGCTTGCTGTCACCGGTGAGGTACGCGCTCCAGACCTCGGCGACCGAGGCCCACATGGAGTCGTAGTACGGAGCGTTCTGGAAGAAACCGGTCAGCTCGGCGGGGCCGACGACACCGCCGATGGGCTTCTTCTTGGCGGTCGCCCGCAGCTTCTCCCAGGCGGCCTGGACCTTCTGGGGGGTGCTGCCGATGTGGTACGTGGCGTCGTTCTTGGCCACCCACTTCTTCCAGTCGCCCCAGCGGGTCTCGAACGCGACGTCCTGGTCGAGGTTGGCCTGGTACCAGACCTTCTCGCGGGAGGGGTCGACGACGCTGTCGACGAGCATCCGGCGCACGTGCCCCGGGAAGAGCGTCGCGTAGACCGCTCCCAGGTAGGTGCCGTAGGAGACGCCCAGGTAGTTGAGCTTCTTCTCACCGAGCGCGGCACGGATCACGTCCATGTCGCGGGCGGTGTTCGGGGTCGTCATGTACGGCAGCAGGCGGCCGCTGCGCTCGGCGCAGCCGTCGGCGTACTGCTTGGCGAGCTTGCGCTGGGCGCGCTTGTCGGCCTCGCTGTCCGGCACCGGGTCGGCCTTGGGCGCCTTGACGAACTCCTGCGGGTCCATGCAGGAGATCGGCGCGGAGTGGCCCACGCCCCGGGGGTCGAAGCCGACGAAGTCATACGCCTTCGCGGTCTTGGCCCAGAGCGGGTTCTTGGTGGTGATGCGGGTCGGGAACTTCATGCCCGAACCGCCGGGGCCACCGGGGTTGTAGAGGAGGGAGCCCTGGCGCTGCTCCTTGCCGCCGGTGCCGAGGGCACGGTCGACGGCGATCTTGATGGTGCGGCCGTTCGGCCGGGCGTAGTCGACCGGGACGGTGACATAGCCGCACTGGACCGGCGACTTGAGGCCCCAGTCCGCGGGGCAGTCCTGCCAGTCGATGCCCTTCTTGGCTGCGCGCGCGGCGGCGGTGGCCACACCGCGTGCTTCGGCCGAACCGCGCTGGTGCTGCTCACCCGCCTGGGCGGGCGTGGCGGTTATCGCTCCGGCGAGAAGCGCGCCGGAAACCAGGGTTCCGGCGGCGCCGAGCGCTGCTGTTTTTCTCACGTGGTCAATTCCCCCTGCATGGTGCGCCACTTGTGGCGGCGTTGATCACAGGCTTACAGAGGGATCCTGTCGTGCGGCGTCCCCTCCTGAACAGGTTTGGCCCACACTTCTTTACCAACCTGTAGGTTTCTTGCCCCGCCGCCGGCTGCCGCCGGTCACGTCTCCTCGGACGTATCCGCTCCTCCGGCGGTGCGGACACCGGCACCTGTGGGCTGCCGGCGAACGGCCGGACCTCGCGAGGGAACCTCATCATTCCGGCCAAGGCCGCCGCCCCGTGACGAACTTTCCCCCACCGCTCGGCCCCCGCAGTGACATCCTCAACTTGGGCCGGACTTGCGACAGTTGCCCGACGGAATAGGCGAATCCGCAGGCGGGCGGCCGGGGTCGCGGACGCGCGGCACGGCGGGAAAGCTCCCGGAGTGCGGTACGGCGCGATGGCCGCCAAAGGGGCGCGCAGGGGCGAGAATACGTCAATTGCCGTAGACCTGCCCCACAGGCATGTGCCAGCCGCACAGCTTCAGTAACCTTCCGTGAAGGCTCTCCCACTCACTGCCACGGGAGGGCTTCGGCGTTTTCGCGCTGTCAGAGCCGTCGCGAAGGAGATCCGAAGTGCCGGGTATCGATCAGGTGTTGTCCCAGGCGATGGGGATCCCGGGCGTTCTGGGCGCCGGACTGATCGATTGGACCAGTGGTCTCACGCTCGGCACGGCGGGGCAGGCGCCGCACGGCGATCATGACGCGGCCGCCGCCGACACCGCCGAGGTGGTGCAGGCCGTGGCCCGCAATGCCACCTTCGACACCCCGGGCGCCGGCGGCCCGGCCCTCGAAGACCTGATCATCACGGCCGAGAGCAGCTACCACCTCATCCGTTTTGTGCACACGGCCTTCGACAGCCAGACCTACCTCTACCTCTGGCTGGACCGCACCCAGGCCAATCTCGCCGTCGCGCGCCTCCGGCTGCGCGATCTGGCGGCGGAGCTCGTCGCGCCCTGAACACGGGCTCCGCCACACCGCACGCACGTTAAAGGAACCAGCCATGGGCCTGCCCATATCCCCTCCCCCGCCCGCGCCGGCAGGGCTGCTCGACCGGTGCGCCGCCGAGCGGGCCACCGGCGCCCTCCGTGGTCCGCACGGCTGCATCTACCTTCTCGACGGCGCGGTCTACTGCGTCGAGGGCACCGCCGCCCCCGGTCTCGACATCCGCCTCATCGCGGCCGGCAAGGTGCCGCCGCAGGGCTGGCAGTACGCCGTGGAGCGGGCGGGGCCGGACCAGCGGGGCGCTCAATACCTGGTCAGCGAGGGCTGGTTGACCCAGAGCGAACTGGAGATATGCCATCTCGCCGCCCTCCTCGACGCGGCGTTCTTCGCCCTGCCGCTGCCGCCCGAGTCCACCTCCTTCACGCCCGGGACCGCCCACTGGATGGGGGTCGTACGGCCGATCAGCGCCGGTGCGCTCCAGCAGGCGACGGCCCGCCGCCGGGCACTGCTCGACCGGCTCCACCCGTGGGCGGCCGTCGACTCCTCCCCCGTCATACCCGTCCGCCCGCGCACCTCGGCCGCCCCCACCACGGGCCGGCAGCGGCGGCTGCTCGACCGTGCCGACGGCCGGCACACCCCGCAGGAACTGGCCCGGCTGCTGGGTCAGTCCGCGTTCGCGACCCTGCTCGACATCCGCCGTCTCGCCGCCGCCGGCCTCGTCCAGCTGCCCCCGGCGCCGACGGCGCTCCCGCGGCGCCGACCCGGCGCCTGCCTGGACGGGCCCGCCGCCCCCGCCGCCGAAGGACGCCCCACCCCGACCTGGCACATACCGGTTCCGGACCTCCTCGATACCGGCGATCCGGATATTGCCCTCCTTGTCCGACTGCGTACGGCGCTGGAGGAAAACCTGTGAGCCCTGACGCACGAAGACGGTGCACACCATGAGGCGCGTCATCGGAAAACGTGCCCGGAAAAGGAGACTGATGACGATCGAACCCCGTATACGGGATGAATTGCACACGCTGCGCGATCAAGTGCGCCATTTCCAGGGCGGGATGGTCGCGAGCGTGGACGGCATGGTGATCGCCCACGATCTGCCGGATATCGAACCGGACGGTCTGGCCGCGCTCACCGCCGCCGCGATCGGCGTCGCCAAACGCCTCACCGAGGCGACCGGCCAGGGCACCTTCGAGGAATCCCTGACCCGCGGCGCCACCGGCTACATAGCCGCTTATTCGGCCGGGCGCCGCGCGGTCCTGACGGCCGTGGCCAGCACGGACACCAACGTGGGGCGGCTCCATCTCCAGGCCCGGAAGGCCGCGGAACGCATCGGCGCCCTCGTGGACGCGGCGCCCCACCGATAAGAGCTCACCGACGACAGGACAACTCTTCCACCGTCCCCGCACGTACGCAAAAACCCCCGGAACGCCGGAAACCTCGAACCCCGGGACCCCAGAACCGTTCAACCCCGGAACCGCTGAAACACCGTCAAGAAATCGAAAGGTCTGACCCCTCATGGCTCAAATGGAATCCGCTCTCGCCGACGCGATGTCGACCATCGAGGGCGCGGTCGGCGTCGCCCTGGTCGACTACACCAGCGGTATGGCGCTGGCCACCCTGGGCGACAGTCAGGCGCTGGACCTCAATATCGCGGCGGCCGGCAATACCGATGTCGTACGCGCCAAGATGCGCACCATGGAGATGCTGGAACTCCAGGGCTCCATCGAGGACATGCTCATCACGCTGACCGCGCAGTACCACATCATCCGCCCGGTGTCGGGCAAGAACGGCGGCGGGCTCTTCCTCTATCTGGTGCTGGACCGCAAGCGGGCCAATCTCGCGCTGGCGCGCCACCGTCTCGCCAAGCTGGAGGCCGACCTGGAGGTCTGAGCCGGCCGCCCCTCGCCCGCCGCCGTCACCCGGCGGCGGCGCTCCGGGCGGCCTCGTCCAGGAGGCGCCGCAGCCGGAGCGCGTCCGGGGCGACGGCCGTGGCCAGTGCCGCGGGTCCGGCGAGCGGTGCCAGGACGCCCTGCCCCGCGCCGTCGCCGGACCGCTCCCCCGCCGCATCGCCCAGCAGCCGCACCTCGGCCGGGCTCTGTTCGAACTCCCGCTGTACCACGAGGAGTTGGCCGAGGGCGCGGTGTCCGTCCAGCACGGCCGAGGTGTGCCAGCCGGGGGCGCCGGGCCCGTACGCCGTCTCCTGGTCGAGCAGCGTCCGGCCGGCCCGGCGGACGATGAGCCGGCTGCGCAGCGCCCCGGTCTCCTCGCCGCTGCGTCCCAGGACCTGCTCCTCGCGCAGTACCAGGTGAGCGGTGGGCGCGAGTTCGACAGTGGTGGTCATCCGCAGCACGCTGCCGGCCGCGGAGATCAGCGGTTCGGGCAGCCAGTCGAGCCGGGCACCGTCGCCCACCGTCAGCCGCACGTCGTAGGTGGCATGGTCGGCCGTGCGGCCGGGCAGCGCGACGGTCGCGGCGGCGGATGTGAGATGCAGGGCGGCGCCCGCCTCGGCGGTGGCTTCGATGGCCAGCCGGTCGCCGCCGAGGGGGGCACTCATGGCGCCCACGACACAGACCCGGGCCTGCCCGCCGGGCCCGCGGATCCGGCGCAGCGCGAACGGTCCGTCGCCGTCGAGGACCGGCAGCCGGGTGATGCCGTCCGCCTCGTCAGCCCGCGCGACGATGCGGGCGGTGGCACGCAGACCGGCGGCCGAAGCGGCGGCGGTCTGCGGCGGTGTGCGGAGCGCGGTGGTCATGCCGGGCCCGCGGTCCAGTCCGCCAGCCGCTCCCGGACCCACTCCGTCACGGGCCGGACGCCGTTCTCCGACTTCAGGGCGGTGAAGACGACCGGCAGCTCGCCGCGCTGGGCCTTGGCGTCGCGGGCCATGCCTTCGAGGTCGACGCCCACGTAGGGGGCGAGGTCGGTCTTGTTGACGACGAGGAGGTCGGAGGTGGTGACGCCGGGGCCGCCCTTGCGGGGGATGTCGTCGCCGCCGGCTACGTCGATGACGAAGATCTGGGCGTCGACCAGGCCCTTGGAGAAGGTCGCGGTGAGGTTGTCGCCGCCGGATTCGACCAGTACGAGGTCGAGCGGGCCGACCGCCTCCTCCAGGTCCTCGACGGCTTCGAGGTTGGCGGAGATGTCGTCGCGGATGGCGGTGTGCGGGCAGGCGCCGGTCTCGACGGCGGAGATCCGCTCGGCGGGCAGCACCGCCTCGCGGAGCAGGAATTCGGCGTCCTCGCGGGTGTAGATGTCGTTGGTGACCACGGCGAGGGACAGCTCGTCGCGCAGGGCGCGGCAGAGCGCGGCGACGGTGGCGGTCTTACCGGTACCGACCGGTCCGCCCAGCCCGATGCGCAGGGCGCGCCGGGTGCCATCGGCCCGTACGGGGGCGGGGGCGCTGTAGGTGTAGCGCTCGGGGAAGGTGTCCTTGTGGTCGAGATGCATGGTCACTCCGGTGATGGGTGCGGCCGCGGGCGGTGGTGGGTCCGGCGGGAGGGCCGGGGGTCAGGAGGCGAAGAGGCGTACCGGCCAGGCGGCGTGCTGTTGGGCGGTGATGTCGAGCAGCGGCGCGGAGGCGGCGGGCAGTGCGTCGACTCCCTCGGAGGCGATCCGCCGCGCGGCCTCGGCGCCCTGTTCCGCGACCCGGTCGAGGTCGGCGGTGAGGTGGGCGAGCACGGCGGTGGCGTCGAAGGGGTCCAGGCTCAGCAGCCGGACCGCCGCGGTGGCCGGGCCGCTGATGTTCTCGTAGGCGACGGCGTACGCGGCATCGAGCGGCGGCAGACCGGCCGACCGGGCGGCCAGGCCGAGGACGACGGGCTGGTGGGCGCCGCGGGGGCGGGCCGTGGCGAGTGCGTCGAGGGCGGCGCTCGGCCAGGTGGCGCGGGCCGCCCGCATCATCTGCCGGCCGAGCCGCCGGGCGACCTGCCGCAGCGCCGGGACGGGCGTACGGGCGTCGGCGGCGTCGTCCAGAAGGAGCGGGTCGTGGCCGGCCGCGGCCGCGGCGGCCAGACCCGCGGCGACCAGGCCCGCGGTGTGCAGCCGGCCCCGGCAGAAGGCCTCCAGGGTGGCGGCGTCCTTGATACGTCCCGCGGCGACGGCCGGTTCGGCGCCGCCCGAGTGGGCGTGCCCGCCGGCGGGGAACCGGCCGTCGGCGAGGACGAGCAGCGCTGCGCGGCTCATCGGTGGTCCGTGTCCTTCGTCGGGGTGTTCATGGGTGTCCCCTCAGAAGAGGAAGTACCGCTGGGCCATGGGGAGTTCGGCGGCGGGGCGGGGCTCGACCACCTCGTCGTCGATGGTCACGGTGAAGGTGTCCGGGTCGACCTGGACGCGCGGCAGGGCGTCGTTGTTGCGCATATCGGCCTTGGTGACGCCGCGGGTGCTGCGGATCGCCTCGAAGGCCTTGCTCAGCGGGAGGCGCTCGGGGAGGCCGTCCGCCAGGGCCTGCGGGGCGACGAAGTTGACCGAGTTGCTGCCCGGTGCCCGGCCGGTGGCGCCGAACATCGGGCGGGGCAGCACCGGCTGCGGTGTGGGGATGGAGGCGTTGGCGTCGCCCATCTGCGCATAGGCGATCTGGCCGCCCTTGATGACCAGCTGCGGTTTGACGCCGAAGAACGCCGGGTCCCACAGGACGAGATCGGCGAGCTTGCCGTCCTCGACGGAGCCGACGAGATGGTCGATGCCCTGGGCGATGGCCGCGTTGAGGGTGTACTTCGCGACATAGCGGCGGGCCCGGTGGTTGTCCGCGGCGCCGTCGCCGGGCAGTGCGCCGCGACGCCGCTTCATCACATGCGCGGTCTGCCAGGTGCGCAGCACGACCTCGCCGATCCGGCCCATGGCCTGGGCGTCCGAGGCCATGATCGAGATGGCGCCGAGGTCGTGCAGGATGTCCTCGGCGGCGATGGTGGAGGGCCGGATCCGGGATTCGGCGAACGCCAGGTCCTCGGGGACCGCGGGGTTGAGGTGGTGGCAGACCATCAGCATGTCGAGGTGTTCCTCGACGGTGTTGACGGTGTGCGGCCGGGTGGGGTTGGTCGAGGCGGGCAGCACGTTCGGCTCGGAGACCATCGCGATCATGTCGGGGGCGTGGCCGCCGCCGGCGCCCTCGACATGGAAGGCGTGGATCGAACGGCCCGCGATGGCGGCGAGGGTGTCACCGAGGAAGCCGGCCTCGTTGAGGGTGTCGGTGTGGATGGCGAGCTGGGCGCCGCTCTCCTCGCAGACGGTCAGACAGGCGTCGAGGACGGCGGGGGTGGCACCCCAGTCCTCGTGGATCTTGAAGCCGAGGATCCCGGCCCGCAGCTGGTCGCGCATCGACGCGAGGGAGGTGGTGTTGCCCTTGCCGAGCAGACCGACGTTGACGGGGAGCGAGTCCATCGACTCCAGCAGCCGGGCGACATGCCAGGCGCCGGGGGTGATGGTGGTGGCCTTGCTGCCCTCGGCGGGCCCGGTTCCGCCGCCGATCATCGTGGTGACGCCGGAGGCCAGCGCCTCGTCCGCCTGCTGCGGGCAGATGAAGTGCACATGGGTGTCGATGGCACCGGCGGTGAGGATCTTGCCGTTGCCCGCGATGACTTCGGTCTCCGGGCCGATGACCAGGTCGGGGTGGACGCCGTCCATGGTCTCGGGGTTGCCGGCCTTGCCCAGGGCGGTGATCCGGCCGTCACGGATGCCGACGTCGGCCTTGACGATGCCCCAGTGGTCGAGCACGACCGCGCCGGTGATGACGGTGTCGGGGGTGCCCTCGGCGCGGGTGGCGCGGGACTGGCCCATCGATTCGCGGATCACCTTGCCGCCGCCGAAGACGGCCTCGTCGCCGGCCCGGCCGGGGCCGCCCGAGCGGTCCTCGGTGATCTCGATGAGGAGGTCGGTGTCGGCGAGCCGGATGCGGTCGCCGGCGGTCGGGCCGAAGAGGTCGGCGTAAGCCTGGCGGGTGAGTTCAGCCATCGAGGGTTCCTCCGGTCTCGCCCCGCAGGCCCATGACGATGCGCTTGCCCCCGATGGGGACGAGTTCGACCTCGGTGGGGATGCCGGGCTCGAAGCGCACGGCGGAGCCGGCCGGGACGTTCAGCCGCTTGCCGTGCGCGGCCGCGCGGTCGAAGTCGAGGCCGGGATTGGCCTCGGCGAAGTGGTAGTGGGAGCCGACCTGGACGGGGCGGTCGGCGGCGTTGAGGACGGTGAGCCGCGTGTGGGGAAGGCCTTCGTTGAGGCGCACCGGCTCGTCGGCGTGGAGGATCTGGCCTGGGATCATGTTCCGCTCTCCCCGTTCAGTTGATGGGTTCGTGAACGGTGACGAGCTTGGTGCCGTCGGGGAAGGTGGCTTCGACCTGCACGTCGTGGATCATCTCGGGGATGCCGTCCATGACCTCGTCGCGGGTGAGCACCTTGCGGCCGGAGGACATCAGCTCGGCGACGGTACGGCCGTCCCGGGCGCCTTCGAGGATGTGCACGGTGAGCAGCGCGATCGACTCGGGGTGGTTCAGCTTCACCCCCCGGGAGCGGCGCTTTTCAGCCACGTCTGCCGCCACATGAATCATCAGGCGCTCCTGTTCATGCGGGGTCAGTTGCATACCTTCCACCTCACAGTCTTCCCGCCCGGACACATTCGCCCAGGTCACAGGCGTGGGCACACCCGTGTCGCTAGATGTACCACGCAGTAATTAAAGGAGGAGCAAACCGACTTTCAGCACTTGGCCATCAAGCGCTGTGCGCCAGGAGGCTAGTTCGGCGGGATTTCAGCGGCGTTACGGCCAGGGACCTGTCGACACCCCTTCTTTCGCCTGGTGTAACGCGGCGCTATCACCGCCCGTTACGGCGCGGGCACCGCCTCCCGCAGCAACCGGCACCCCGTCATCTCCCGGGCCGCACAAGCAATGCGCTGGCGAAATCCACCCCTTGAGGCCCGCCCGGGCGCACGGAACAGATGACCGCCATGCGCCATGAATCGCCACTATCGGCGTAAACGAGACCCGGCTCGCTCGCCGAACACAACTGTCCGGTATGCGCTCTTGACGGTTGGCAAAGTGATCGCAATTCTCATGTGCGCGTCAAACAGCTCCATCCCCCCACACCAGTATCGGAGCAAACACTGTGACTCGTTCCACGCGAATACGCCGGGCCGCGCTGGCCACGGGCGCCGTCGCCGCCGTCGCCGCCACCGTCTTCACCGCGGCCGGCGCCTACGCCGGGACCGCGCCGGCGGCCGCCCCGGACATCGACGTCAAGTCCGTCAAGGCCGACCTGGACCAGCTCCAGTCGATCGCCGACGCCAACGGCGGCAACCGCGCCCACGGACAGGCCGGCTACAAGGCCTCCGTCGACTTCATCAAGGGCAAGCTCGACAAGGCCGGATTCACCACCAAGGTCGAGGAGTTCGACGGCGGCGGCGCCAAGGGCTACAACCTGGTCGCCGACTGGAAGGGCGGCGACGAGAGCAAGACCGTGATGGCCGGCGCCCACCTGGACTCGGTCCCCGACGGCCCCGGCATCAACGACAACGGCTCGGGCTCGGCCGGCATCCTCGAGGTGGCGCTCGCCGTCGCCAAGGCGGATCTCAAGCCCACCAAGCACCTCCGGTTCGCCTGGTTCGGCGACGAAGAGGACGGCATGGTCGGCTCGCAAGCCTACGTCAACAAGCTCGGCGCCGACAAGTCGAAGATCGACTCCTATCTGAACTTCGACATGATCGGCTCGCCGAACCCGGGCTACTTCGTCTACGACGACGACACCCGCCTGGAGAAGGTCTTCAAGGACTTCTTCGCCAAGAAGAACATCGCCACCGAGAAGGAGACCGAGGGCGACGGCCGCTCGGACCACGCCTCCTTCAAGGACGCGGGCATCGCCGTCGGCGGCCTCTTCTCCGGCGCCGACTACAAGAAGACCGAGGAGCAGGCGAAGAACTGGGGCGGCGAGGCCGGCAAGGCCTTCGACGCCTGCTACCACCAGTCCTGCGACACCGCGAAGAACATCGACGACAAGGCGCTGGACAACCACACCGACGCCATCGCCCACGCGCTGTGGGAGCTCAGCTCCTGAGCCACCCGCACCCCCGCACGGTCAGCACTCGCTGACCGTCAGCTCTCGCGACCCGGCCGCCGGTCCCCGGCAGCCGGGTCGCGGTGTTCTGCGGCGATCCCGAACCGCCGCCGTTCGCCCGGAGCGGACGGGAGCTGTCGCACGGCGGAGACCGTGCTGATCACCTGCTCGTCCTCCGCACTCTGCTCTCGCCGCCCCAGCTCATCAAGAAGCTCCAGGTCAGCGGCGGATACCAGCGCCACCAGCGGTTTGCCGTGCCGGGTGACGACCACCCGCTCACCGCCGTAGACAACGCGGTTGATCAGATCCGCCAGCTCCGCCCGGGCTTGCGTCACCGGAATTTCGTAGGCCATGCTCCCATTCTAACTGGACGTACATCCTGTACATTTTTTACACAGAGAGAGGAGCAAGCTCATGCTGCGACCGATGGCCCGCTACATCCTTCCCGAGTTCACCGAGCGCACGTCCCAGGGGACGCGCACCATGGACCCGTACTCCAAGCTGCTCAGTGAGCGCATCATCTTCCTGGGCACCCCGGTCGACGACGCCTCCGCCAACGATGTGATGGCGCAGTTCATCCACCTCGAACACGCCGCGCCCGACCAGGACATCTCGCTCTACATCAACTCCCCCGGCGGCTCCTTCACGGCGATGACCGCCATCTACGACACGATGCGCTTCGTGTCGTGCGATGTGCAGACCATCTGTCTGGGGCAGGCCGCCTCCGCAGCCGCGGTCCTGCTGGCCGCCGGCACCCCCGGAAAGCGGCTGGCCCTGCCCGGCGCCCGGATCCTGATCCACCAGCCCTCGCTCCACGAGCCCGTCCAGGGCCAGGCCACCGATCTCCAGATCGAGGCCGAGGAGTTGCTGCGCACCCGCGACATGCTGGAGCGGATGCTGGCCGAACACACCGGACAGCCCCGGGAGCGGATCGCCGCCGATATCGAGCGCGACAAGATCTTCGACGCCGAAGCCGCCCGGGAGTACGGCCTGATCGACGCACTCACCCGTCAGCGCAAGCAGTCCGCCCCCCAACTCGGCGAGCGGTGAGCCCGGATGCTGCTGCCGGAACTTCCGCCACTGCCCGCCCTGACACGGGCCGAGGGCGACCTGATCGACCGCTACCTGGAGGTGCTCGACCTGCTGGGCAGGATCAACCCGGCCCGGGGCGGCGACACCTACACCGGACTGCGGGCCGCCCAAGCACTGGTCGGCAAGGCCGCCGGACTGCGCGACGCGCTGACACTGATGCACGACCGGGGCGAGAGCGAGCTGCACCGCGAGACCCTGGCCCGGGCGCTCCGGGTACTGGAGGGCGAGCGCCGGGCCGGGCTCGTGACGATGCCGCCGGCCACGGAGAGTTGACGCGACACGCACACGGAGCTGCGCATACGGCGTAGCGTCCGGGCCCGATGTGAGGAGGCGACGAATTGCGCGGGGAGAGGCAATTCCTTGGACCTTTGATGTTTCGCCCCTGGTCCAGGGGCTGCGACGCTCCGCGCCTCAGCGCATGAGGGAACAAAAGTAACCATTCAGGCGAAGTGTGACGCATGTCACATACGGCATTTTCAGCTCGGAATTCTGGTGGCGGGTGCGTGACGATCCCTTCGACGGCAAGACCCCGCCACAGCGACGGGGCGGTCCGGACGGGCGCCTAATCCCGCCGCCGTACCGGATGTCCGGTCGACGTTGTGGATCGGCGGGAGCGGAGGACCCGAGCAGGACGGGGTCCCGGCCTTATGGCCGAGGGCTCCTTGGGGTGAAGCCGTACGCACGGCCGGGCATCTTCGCCTGCCCGAACCCGACAGGTCTTCCTTCGCAGGCGGCTGACGAAGGGTTTGCGCATGACTGTGCGCATGCATACGCCGAATCTGCTGGCGCGCGCCGGCACCGTCACCGCTCTGACGCTGGTCACCCTGGGCGGGACAACCGTCTCCCCAGGAGAGACCGGGAACGCCGAAGCCGCGACGGTGTCCGCCTACGCGCTGCGGATCGCGGCCTCCAAGAGCGGCGCGCCCTACCAATACGGCGCCCAAGGGCCGTACCGCTTCGACTGTTCGGGCCTGACGCTGTATTCGTTCAAGCGCGCCGGGCGGGCGCTGCCCCGTACCGCCGCCGCACAGTACGTCCGCACCCGGCATGTCCCAGCCTCCGTGCGCAGACGCGGTGACCTGGTCTTCTTCCGTTCCGCACGCGGCATTTACCACGTCGGCATCTACGCGGGCCGGGGCCGGATGTGGCATGCGCCCAAGGCCGGGAGCGTGGTGCGGCTGGAACGGATCTGGAGTGGCGCGGTGTCCTATGGACGTGTGGGCTGACCGGCATTTCGTCTCACGTGTGATCAATTACCAGTGGGATTGGCCAACTTGGCCGGGTTACCTCACCACTGAGCACACTGCTGACGGCTGCGGCGCGCGGAAGCTTCCCGCCCGCGGACGGCTCGGTGACGGTGCTGCCCCGCCGTCGCCGCGGGACACCGGGGTGCGCCGGCCTGCCCGTGCCCGTCCTTCAGGCCAGTACGACCTCGACGAGCAGGATGCCGCCCAGTGTGGTGAGCAGCGCTCCGGTGACGGCTTCCAGGGCGCGGGTGACCCGGGGGCGGCGCAGCCAGCTGCCCAGGCGGTCGACGAGCAGAGCGACGGCGGGGAACCACACCAGGGCCATGGCCACGACCATCGTCGCGAGCAGCAGCGTGCGCGGCAGCGCGGGCTCGCCGGCCGGGACGAACTGCGGCAGCAGACTGAGGAAGAGGACCGGGGCCTTGGGGTTGAGGGCGTTGGTCAGGAAGCCCTGGCGCAGGCTTCGCCCCGCGGTGGCCGGGCGGGCGGCCGGGCTGTCGGCCGGTGCGGTCGCGGCATCGCCGGGCGTCCCCCTGCGGCGGACGGCAGCGGCCAGCGCACCGACGCCGAGGTACAACAGATAGACCCCGCCCAGGAGTTGGACGGCGCCGAAGAGCGCGGGCACGGCCACCAGCACGGCCGCGAGCCCGGCGACCGCCAGTGCGGTGTGCACCAGCAGCCCGCCCGCCACTCCGACGGCGGCCGCCACCCCCGCCCGGCGCGAGTCGAGTGCGTGGCGCACCACGACCGCGAAGTCCGCGCCCGGCATGGCGACCATGCCCGCGGCGACTCCGGTGAAGGCCATCAGCTGTCCGTCCATGGGAGCAGTTTCGCTGGTCAGAGCCTTTAATGGGGAGTGGCAATGTTCTTGGGGGGCCTAAAGAGGTTCTTATGTACGACCCCACGCGGCTGGCCGCTCTGGTGGCGGTGGCGGAGGCCGGTTCGATCAGCAGAGCCGCCGACCGGCTGGGCTACACCGCGCCCGCGCTCTCCCAGCAGCTCGCCAAGCTGGAGCGGGAGGCCGGGACGGCGCTGCTGGTGCGCCACCACCGCGGGGCGCGGCTGACGGCGGCCGGTGAGCTGCTGCTCGTACGGGCCCGGCGGGTGCTCGACGAGCTGGAGCAGGCGCGGCACGAGCTGTCCCGGCTGACGGGGCTGTCCGGCGGCCGACTGCGGGTCGGCACGTTCATGACCGCCGGGACGCATCTGCTGCCGCCCGCGCTCAACGCGTTCCGGCGCGCGCACCCCGATGTGGAGCTGAGCGTCACGGAGTACGTACCTCCGCAGGCCACCGCAGCGGTGGCGCTGGGCGAGGTCGATCTGGCGCTGACGCACGAGTATGTGCCGGGCGAGGCGATGCCGCCGCCGGAGGGGGTGCGGCTCGAACCGCTGCTGACCGAGGAACTGGTGCTGGTCACCGCGCCGGGCCATGCCCTGTCGGCGGGTGCCGGACGTCTGCCGCTCGCCGAGCTGGCCGGTCAGCCGCTGGTCAGCATGGCACCGGCCAACCCGAACCGGCGTGCCGTGGAGGCGGTGCTGGCGGCCGCCGGGGCGAGTGTGGCGGTGCGCTGCGAGTCGCCTAGCTATGCGGTGGTGTGTGCGCTGGTGAGCGCGGGGCTCGGGGTGGCGGTGGTCCCGGAGATGATGGCGGAGGGCTCCGTGACCCCGCTGGGGGTCCGCCGGCTGGACCCGCCGGAGCTGCTCCGCCGGATCTCGGTGGCCTACCGCCCCGACGGCGGCGCCCCGGCCGCGGACACCTTGCGCGCCCTGCTGCGCGGAGCCTTCACCCGCCACTCCCCCACGCCGTAGCCCTAGGGGGTGTCCGCAAAGTCCCGCCTGGCTCGCGACGTCTGGCACGCACGCTCGCTGCGTTGTCGGATCGTCCACGTAGACCCACTACGAGGACGACCCTCCGCCTTGCGAGCGCACGCACCAGACGCCGCGAGCCCCGCCCTCCGGGCGGACGACGGGACTTTGCGGACACCCCCTAGGTGCCGCCGGGTGCGGCAGAGGTCGTCAGCGGACGGTGTTCTGCCACGGCAGGGTGATCCAGACGGTCTTCCCGCCGGAGTCGGTGGGGACGACCGAGAGCCGGCCGCCGGCTTCCGCGGCGAGGCAGCGGATGATGACCAGGCCCCGGCCGTTGTCCTGCTGGACGGCGGCGGGCAGTCGGCGCGGGTGGCGGGGATGGCTGTCGGTGATGCCGACCCGCAGCTGCTCGTCGCGCTCCAGCCGCAGCTCGACGGTGAAGTCCGGCGACCGGCCGAAGGTGTGCACGACGGCGTTGGTCGCGAGTTCGGAGACGATCAGCCGGAGGGAGTCGGCGAGTGCGGAGTCGGCGGGCAGGCCCCATTCGGCGAGCACGGTGAGGGCGTGGCTGCGGGCGGTGCGGACCGAGGCGGGGGCGCTCGGCAGAGTCAGTGAGGATGCTTGGTGGTCTGCCATCGAGGCGCCGTCCCTTTCCCACCGAGGCCCGGGTCCGGTGCGCACCGGACCCGGGATGCCGCTCCGGACACCGGTGCGGCCTCGGGCTTCTGCTGGGCGCCAGACTGCCACCCCCGCCGGCGATGAGATACCCGATCCACCCACATATACGGAGCCCTATCGCTCGTTGCGGTGAACTCTGCCCTGCGAGAACGGATTTGGGCGGACCGCACCAGCGGGTTCCGGGAGGCCCGCAGGAGCGGGGCCGACGACGGCGGCCGGCCCCGGAACGCCGTACGCGTCAGGCCGTCGGCGCCGTGGCCACGATCGTGCCGACCGCCGTGTCGAGCTGGGCGTCCGTCAGATCCGCGCGGGCGGTGAGCCGCAGCCGGGAGATCCCGTCGGGCACGGACGGCGGCCGGAAGCAGCCGACCGCGAGTCCGGCCGCACGGCAGTCGGCGGCCCAGCGGACCGCCGCTTCCGGCGAGGGGGCGCGGACCGAGACCACCGCGGCATCCGGCCGGACCGCGGCCAGCCCCGCCGCGGTGAGCCGGTCGTACAGCTCCCGGGCGACCTGGCGGGCCCGGGCGGCGCGCTGCGGTTCGCGGCGCAGCAGCCGCAGTGCGGTCAGGGCGCCGCCGGCCGCCGCCGGGGCGAGTCCGGTGTCGAAGATGAACGACCGGGCGGTGTTGACCAGGTGCTCGATGACCCGGGCCGGGCCGAGCACCGCACCGCCCTGGGAGCCGAGGGACTTGGAGAGCGTCACGGTGGTCACCACATCGCCGTCACCGGCGAGCCCGGCGGCCCACAGCGCACCGCGGCCCCCGTCGCCCAGGACGCCCAGACCGTGCGCGTCGTCGACGAGCAGCGCGGCGCCCGCGGACCGGCCGACCTCGGCGAGCGCGGGGAGCGGCGCGGCGTCGCCGTCGACCGAGAAGACCGCGTCGGTCACGGTGAGCGCCCGGCCGTCGTGGCCGGTCAGCGCCGTGCGCACGGCCTCGGGGTCGGCGTGCGGGGTCACTTCGGTACGGGCCCGGGAGAGCCGGCAGCCGTCGATGAGGGAGGCGTGGTTGCCCGCGTCGGAGACGACCAGGGTGCCGGGGGCGGTGAGCGCGGTGACGGCGGCGAGGTTCGCGGCATAACCGGACGACAGCACCAAAGCGGCCTCGAAGCCGCAGAACGCGGCGAGTTCCGCCTCCAGCCGGGCGTGCAGCTCGGTGCTGCCGGTGACCAGCCGGGAGCCGGTGGCGCCGGCGCCCCAGCGGTGCGCGGCGGCGGCCGCACCGCGGGTGACCTCGGGGTGCCGGGCGAGTCCGAGATAGTCGTTACTGGCCAGATCGAGCAGCGGGGAGTCGGCGGGGCGGGCGCGCAGCGTGCGGACCAGACCGGCACGATGGCGTGCGGCGCGGGCCGTGTCGATCCAGTCGAACGCCGCGTCATACACCGGCCGGGAGGCCGCGGCGGGGGGCTCGCCGGGGGTCGCCGGCGCGGTGTCGTGGAGCAGCGACGGGGCGGAGTCCTGCGGCATCGGCGTCCTTCGTCTGTCGGCCTCGATTGTCGGCTGTCTATAGACGTTAGCGGTCGTTCCGCACGCCCACAGTGTGGTGATACACACACCTCGATCGGAGCTCGTTGTGGAGATCCTCCTTGGCCGGAGGCGGTGGCGTACGCCAGGATCAACGCCATGGAGCTGCTGAACACACTGGTGGACAAGGGACTGCGGCGCGAGTTGCCGACCCGCGAAGAGGCGCTTGCCGTGCTGGCGACCTCGGATGACGAACTGCTCGATGTCGTGGCCGCGGCCGGAAAGGTGCGCCGCCAGTGGTTCGGGCGGCGGGTCAAACTCAACTATCTCGTCAACCTCAAGTCGGGCCTGTGCCCCGAGGACTGCTCGTACTGCTCCCAGCGGCTGGGTTCGAAGGCCGAGATCCTCAAGTACACCTGGCTCAAGCCGGATGACGCGTCCAAGGCGGCGGCCGCCGGTGTGGCCGGCGGCGCCAAGCGCGTCTGCCTGGTGGCCAGTGGCCGCGGCCCCACGGACAAGGACGTGGACCGCGTCTCGGAGACCATCTCCGCCATCAAGGAGCAGAACGAGGGCGTGGAGGTCTGCGCCTGCCTGGGTCTGCTCTCCGACGGCCAGGCCGGCCGGCTGCGCGAGGCGGGCGCCGATGCGTACAACCACAACCTGAACACCTCGGAAGCCACCTACGGCGACATCTGCACCACGCACGACTTCTCGGACCGGGTGTCCACCGTCCAGCAGGCCCAGGCGGCCGGGATGTCCGCCTGCTCCGGCCTGATCGCCGGTATGGGGGAGAGCGACGCCGACCTCGTCGATGTGGTCTTCGCACTGCGCGAACTGGACCCGGACTCGGTCCCGGTCAACTTCCTGATCCCGTTCGAGGGCACCCCGCTCGCCAAGGAGTGGAACCTCACGCCGCAGCGCGCGCTGCGCATCCTGGCGATGGTGCGGTTCGTCTGCCCGGACATCGAGGTACGGCTGGCCGGCGGCCGCGAGGTCCATCTGCGCAGTCTCCAGCCGCTCGCCCTGCACCTGGTCAACTCCATCTTCCTCGGCGACTATCTGACCAGTGAGGGCCAGGCCGGCAAGGACGACCTCGCGATGATCGCGGACGCCGGGTTCGAGGTCGAGGGCACGGACACCACGACGCTGCCCGAGCACCGACGGCCGGCCTGCGGCGGGGCGGCGGCCGACGACGCGGACGGCGCGGACGGCGACGCCGAGGAACTCGCCGCCACCGTCGCGGCACCGTCCGACGACACCCGCCGTGATCTGGTCTCGGTGCGCCGCCGCGGTGCCGGTACCGACCTGCCGCCCAATGCCTGAGCCGCTCACCCCCGGCGAACTGCTCGCGCTCGACCGGCAGCATGTGTGGCATCCGTACGGGCCGATGCCCGGCCGGACCGCACCGCTGCTGGTGGAGTCCGCGTCCGGGGTCCGGCTCCGGCTGGCCGAACCGGCCGAGGGCCGGGACGAGTTGGTGGACGGCATGTCGTCCTGGTGGTCGGCGGTGCACGGCTACAACCACCCGGTCCTCAATGACGCCGCGCAGGGCCAGTTGGGTCGGATGAGCCATGTGATGTTCGGCGGGCTGACCCATGAGCCGGCCGTCCGGCTGGCGAAGCGGCTGGTCGACATCACCCCGGAGCCGCTGGAGCATGTCTTCCTCGCCGACTCCGGTTCGGTGTCCGTCGAGGTCGCCGTCAAGATGTGCCTTCAGTATTGGCGCTCGCTCGGAAAGCCCCGCAAACAGCGGCTGCTGACCTGGCGCGGCGGCTATCACGGCGACACCTGGCAGCCGATGTCGGTGTGCGATCCGGACGGCGGGATGCATGAGCTGTGGCAGGGGGTGCTGCCGCGGCAGATCTTCGCGGACGCCCCGCCGGCCGGCTTCGACGCGGCACCGGACGAGGCGTATGCCGCGCAGCTGCGCGAGCTGATCGCCCGGCACGCCGATGAGCTGGCGGCGGTGATCGTGGAGCCCGTGGTGCAGGGGGCGGGCGGGATGTCGTTCCACTCCCCCGGCTATCTGCGGGTGCTGCGGGAGGCCTGCGACGCCCATGGCGTGCTGCTCGTCTTCGACGAGATCGCCACCGGCTTCGGCCGTACGGGCGCCCTCTTCGCCGCTGAACACGCGGGCGTCGCACCCGATGTGATGTGCCTGGGCAAGGCGCTGACCGGCGGATATCTCACCCTGGCGGCGACGTTGTGCACGGCGGCGGTGGCGGACGGGATCTCCCGCGGCGCACTGCCGGTGCTGGCGCACGGTCCCACCTTCATGGGCAATCCGCTGGCCGCGGCCGTCGCCGATGCCTCGATCGAGCTGCTGCTGTCCCAGGACTGGGCGCAGGAGGTCAAGCGGATCGAGGCCGGGCTGCGGGACGGTCTGGCCCCGGCCCGGGGCATCGCCGGGGTGCGTGACGTACGGGTGCTCGGCGCGATCGGTGTCGTCCAGCTCGACCACGAGGTGGACATGGCGGCCGCGACCCGGGCGGCGGTCCGGGAGGGCGTATGGCTGCGCCCGTTCCGGGATCTGATCTACACCATGCCGCCGTACATCACCGGCGACGGCGATGTGGCGCGCATCTGCGCCGCGGTGTGCGCGGCGGCGCGCGAGGGCTGACCGCACGGGCGGCGTGGCCGGGTCTCCGCGCCCCGCCGCCCCCGGTGCCGTGCGCACCGGGCACACCGCAACATTCCCAGTCATAGCGCGCGGTATCGGCCGCGCAGAGTCGGAGGCACAACCATGTCGGTGCTGTTCGTGACAGGCACGGGCACGGAGATCGGCAAGACCGTGACCACGGCCGCGATCGCCGCGGCGGCGCTCGCCCGGGGCCGTTCGGTGGCCGTGCTCAAGCCGGCCCAGACCGGCGTCACAGCGCATGAGCCGGGTGATGTGGCGGAGGTCGAACGACTGGCCGGCCCGGTCACCGGCGTCGAACTCGCCCGCTACCCGGAGCCGTTGGCGCCCGCGACGGCCGCGCTGCGGGCCGGTCTGCCGCCGGTCGGTCCGCAGGACATCGCCGAGGCCACCGCCAAACTGGCCGCCTCGCACGACTTGGTGCTGGTCGAGGGCGCGGGCGGGCTGCTGGTCCGCTTCGACGCGGACGGCCATACGCTCGCCGACGCCGCGCGGCTGGCCGGGGCCCCCGTACTGGTGGTCGCCCAGGCGGGCCTGGGCACCCTCAACACCACCGCGCTGACCGCGCTGGCCCTGCGCTCGTATGGCCTCGACTCCCCGGGCGTCGTCATCGGCAGCTGGCCGGCCGAGCCCGACCTCGCGTCCCGCTGCAATCTGGCGGACCTCCCGGACGCCGCGGGCGCTCCGCTCCTCGGCCTGGTCCCGGAGGGTTCCGCCGGGCTCGCGCCCCACGCCTTCCGCACCGCGGCCCCGGACTGGCTGGCGCCGGCGCTCGGCGGATCGGGCGCGTTCCGTATCCCCGCGTGACGGCGGGGCGGCCGCGGGCACACCGCCGCACGGACGGCGCGTGGTGAGCGAGGACGGGACCTGCCCTCGGTGCGAGAGCGGCCCCCCGCCTCGTACGGATGTCCGGGCCGCTGACGGGGTGGCTGCCGGTGACTCCTTGCCCGCCCGGTGGGGAAACTGACTCCAGGAGCGGGCAGCGTCGGCGAAGGGGTCCGTCATGTGGCAGCGCAGAAGAGTTCCGCAGGGCACGGTGCACCACCCGGTGTTCGCCCGTTTCTATGCGAGCTGCTGCGGTCCGGCCGCGGATGCGCGGGCGGGGGTGGCCGCGCTCCGGAAGGAGCTGCTGACGGGCACCACCGGCCGGGTCATCGAGGTCGGTGCGGGCACCGGGCTGAACTTCGCGCACTATCCGGGGACCGTCTCGGAGGTGGTGGCCATCGAGCCGGAGCCCACCCTGCGGGAGGTGGCCCGGTCGGCGGCGGCGCATGCGGAGGTGCCGGTGGATCTGGTGCCGGGGGTGGCGGAGGCGCTGCCGGTCAAGAGCGAAGCGTTCGACACCGCGGTGGCGTCGCTGGTGCTGTGTTCGGTGCGTGAGGTGCAGCGGGCGCTGCTGGAGCTGCGGCGGGTGCTGCGGCCGGGCGGTGAGCTGCGGTTCTTCGAGCACGGGCGGGCCGCGGGGCGGGGGCTGGCGGCGGTGCAGTGGTCGCTGGACCGGACGGTCTGGCCGCTGCTGATGGGCGGCTGTCACACCGGCCGGGACCCGTTGGGCGAGATCCGCACGGCCGGGTTCGAGGTGTTGCGGGTGCGCCGGCTGCGGGTGCCGGAGCGCGGGCCGACGCTGCCGACCTCACCGGCGGTGCTGGGCACGGCCCGGCGGCCGGCCGACTGAAGCGGCCCGCGCGCGGGCGGCTCAGACCGTCCAGGTGCGCAGCTCGTCCGCGATGGCCCCGACGTCGGCCGTACCGTCCTTGACGAGGCGGGCGAGGTCGCGGACCTGTTCGGGGGAGGTGGCGATCTTCAGACCGCTGGCGACGAGGTAGCCATAGGCGACGGCGGTCGCGAACATCGCATTCGCCTCCTCCAACGCCGGTACCTGGAGCAGGAGTTGGAGCAGCGCTGCGGCGCGGTCCTGGGGTTCGGTGTAGACGGGCACACCGAATATCTCGGCTTCATGGCGGCTGACGGCGGCCACCAGGGAGCCCCAGTCGGTGACCTGGGGGTCTCCGGGGGTGTGCTGTTCGGCGATCAGAAGGAGCCAGGCGAGGTCGATGCGCAGTGTCACGTGGTGCCCGGCAGTCCTTCGTGGTCGGTGGTGCCCGGGGTGGCAGGGGGACTGCCTTCTTGCCGGCCGAATTCCTCGGCGAAGACGCGCTCGTACTGCTTCATGAAGTCGGAGGCGGCCTCGACGAAGGTCTGGCCGACCTCGCCGGCGTCCTTGAGGACGAGCTCCTCGATATAGCGGTTCATGCTCACTCCCCGCTGCGTAGCGCGCTCTCGCGCCGCTTCAGCAGTGGCTTCGTCCACCCTGACGTTCAGCTGCGTCTTCGCCACTCCTCAAAGCTAGCGCGCATCCGCTAGCAGCGGCAAGCGGCGAGGGCGGCGGAGAGCCCGGGTCCGCCTGCCCGGATGCTCCGCCGCGGGGCATCCGGGCAGGCGGCTCCCACGGCCCGGCTCTACTTGTAGCCGAAGTCCTGGGTCCAGTAGGCCCGGTGCTTGCCGCCCAGGGCGACACCTATGCCGGTGGCCTTGGAGTGGCAGCCGAGGAGGTTGGCCCGGTGGCCGGGGCTGTGCATCCAGGCGTCGAACGCGCCCTGGGGGGTCGTCGGCCAGGCGTCGATGTTCTCCGCCGAGGCATCGCCGTACCCCTGCGCCTCCACCCGCTCCTTCGGGCCCTTGCCGTCGGTGGAGGTGTGCGAGTAGTGGCTGTGGGCGGCCATGTCCTGGCTGTGCAGCCGGGCGGCCTGTCCAGGCGGGGGTCGCGGTGCAGGGGCGCACAGCCGTGCTCGACCCGTGTCTTGTTGACCAGCCGGTTGATTTCCGCCTCGTAACGGTCGATCTTGCTGTTCCCCGACTTGGTCGCCTTCGGCGCCGGCGTGGAGGGCCGGTCGCTCGGCGTGGCGCCGGGGGTGGCGCTGCCCGGGGCCTGGGGGACATAGGGGAATGCCGGAACGGAAAGCGGACGGCGTGCGGCGTACGGCGGCACCATCAACTCCCCACAGCCCCTCGCACCTCCCGCCCAGCACCCAACTCTCCCTTTATGCAGAGGAGTTGACGGGGAAATGCGCTTCGGATTCTGCGAATGGGAGGAAGTCCGGCCGTGTGACCACCCCGAAAAGCCTTCATCGCAAAGGAACTTGCACCGGAGATATGGCGGCAGTTGGTAAATCGTCCGCGAGTTCCGTACGATGCCGCAGCGCCTTTCCACTCCCGGGACAGGGAAAGGGAATTTCGGGCCAGCCGCAGAATTTCTGGGCCTGGGCGGGCAGGGCTCTTCCGTCGCGCAGCGGGCTGCGGGCGGCACCTTCAGCGGGTGCCCTAACGGGTGTCCGCGAAGCCTCGTACGTCCTCGGGATACAGCGGCCGGAGCGGGTCGAGGATGCGGGCGGCCTGCTCGCGCACGCTGAACACCGCTGCCCCGTCGCACCGCCGCCGGGAGCGCGCCCACCGGAAGTACAGCGGCGTGGTCACGATCAGCCCGACGCACCTATGCACCGCGCGGTAGAGGTTGAGCGCGCTGTGGTGGAGGAGGACCAGGAGGAAGAGTGCCAGCAGCACCGGCCCGAACGCCCCGGCCGCGGTGCCGAATCCGGCGACCGGGTCCGGGCCCGGGCAGGCCGGGGCGACGACCGCGCCGGCCAGGAACGGCAGCAGGGAGCCCAGGCAGGAGCCTCCGTAGGTCGCCCGGAAGGCGGCGGCGGTACGGGCGGGCCGGGGCAGCGAGCGCGCGGGGTCCGCGACGTACGGGGCGAGGGCCGCCTGCCACAGGGCGCTGAGAGCGACGATCGCGAGCCAGCCGGCGAAGGTGAAGCCGCCCCGGGTGAGGACGTCCGCGGGCAGGCCGCGGGCCACGACGACCGCGAGGCCGGCCAGGCTGCCGAGGCCGAGGGCCACCGCCGCCGCCTTGTGGAGGAGGTGGAGCAGCCGCCGGCCGATCAGGCAGAGCAGCGCGGAGCCGGCGGCGGCGAGCAGGATGGCCGCGCCGACCGGCACGTTGGGTGCCAGGGCGTGCAGCGACCGCCCGGCGAGCACGAGGTGAACGGCGAAGAGCGCGAGGTACACGGCGGCCGCCGCGGCCACGCTCGGCAGTGCGCCCGGCGAGCCGAACCGGGCCCGGCTCCGGAGCCTACGCGGCCCGCCGGACTGCGGTCCCGGTGCCCACCGCGACGCCGTGCACGCCCCGCCCAGCAACTGTCCGACCAGCACCGCCAAGATGCCCGACCAGAGCGGCTGATGGAACACCTGCACCGCCATCGCGCCGGTGACCAGGGCCAAGGGAGCGATATGGGTGGCGAACCCGAGGGTGAACAGCGCACGGACACCCCCGTGCCGTGCGCGCTCCGGCACCTCGTCGGTGGTGTGGATTTCGACCGCGCCGGGCTGCGCGGCTCCGTGCCGATCGGTCACGGCGGCCTCCTCGTGGCTGGCCCGCGCGGGGTCGCGGGTTGGTGGGTGACGGGACGGCCAACCGGCGGGCGGGCAGCGCGGAGCTGCCGGATGACCGGTGGGGCGGCGGCCGACGAGGGGGGCTGAACGGAGTCTCGGATACCCGGGCCACCAGGTCAATGACCAAGATCCGTCCTCCCCGGGATCTCCATGTGATGCGGGACGCACGACGCGGCCGCGCGGTTCTCCACCGGCCGCCGGGGCGCGACTCGACGGACGACGGCGGCGGCCCGGACGACCGGCCGATGCGTCCGTCGCAGGGCGTGCCGCTGCCGATGCGGCCGGAGCCGATGCCGCACGATGTGACCGTCGCCGGCCCGGCCCACGGAGGGCAGCGACGGACCGGACCGACCGCGACCGCACCGGCCATCAGGAGGACCACGCCGTGTCCGTCCCCGCCCCCGTCCCGAACCTGAAGCGGAGTCTGCGGCGCTTCGACATCATGGCGATGGGCGTCGCCGCCGTGATCTCCTTCGATGTCATCGGGCAGATCGCCGCCGGCGGCGGACAGGCCGTCACCTGGATCGCGGTCATCGCGGTGATGTTCCTGGTGCCCTACGCCCTGGTGTTCGCCGAGACCGGGGCCGCGTTCCCGCAGGAAGGCGGGCCGTACGTCTGGGTGGAGGTGGCCTTCGGGCGGCCGGCGGCCGTGCTGACCACGATGTTCTATTGGGTCACCAACCCCGTCTGGCTCGGCGGTTCGCTGGTCTTCGTGGCGGCCGCGGCATGGGACGGCTTCGTCCTCCCGCTCGGCTCGGGGACGGTGGCGGACTACGCCTTCAAGCTGGCCTTCATCTGGGCCGCGATCCTCACCGCGGTGGTCTCGCTGCGCCGCGGTAAATGGATCACCACGGCCGGCGCCGGGGCCAAGGTGCTGGCGTTGGCCTTCTTCACCGGTACTGCGGTGGCGTACGGGATCCAGCACGGCTTCCGGGGTCTCCAGGGCGCCGGCTTCGCCCCCACCGGAGTGGGGTTTCTGGCGCTGGTGCCGGTGCTGCTGTTCGCCTTCGTCGGGTTCGAGGCGCCCAACGCGGCGGGCGACGAAATGCTCGCTCCGCAGCGCGATGTGCCGGTGGCGATCGGGGTGTCGGGAGCGATCGCCATCTGCTGCTACCTGCTGCCGGTGCTGGCCATTCTCTCGGCCGCGCCGCCCGGCAAGGTCACCGGCGTCGGCGGCTTCATGGATGCCGCCCGGCTGGTCTTCGGAATCTACGGCGACGGGCGCGAACCGGTGCTGACCTTCGTCGCGGTGCTGTTCGTGGTGGCGCTGCTGACACAGGGCAGCGCCTGGATGATCGTCGCCGACCGGATGCAGGCGATGGCGGCAGCCGACGGCGGGTTCTTCAGCCGGGGCCTGGGCGCCTTCCATCCGCGGCTGGGGACGCCGGTCCGGATGAATCTGCTGTCCGGGGTCACCGCCACCGTGTTCATGGCCGCCGCGATGAATCTGGCGAAGGGCGACGCCTCAGCGGTCTTCGGCGTGGTGCTGACCGTCGCGATCACCACCCTGCTGCTGTCCTATCTCGCCGTGGTCCCCTCGCTGCTGGCACTGCGGCTGCGCCACCGCGAGGTGCCCCGGCCCTACCAGGTCCCGTTCGGCACCCGTGGTTTCACCGTGGCGACGCTGCTCGTCTACGCCTGGATCGTGCTCGGCTCATGGGTGGCGCTGTTTCCCGGCACACTGGAGCAGCTCTTCGGCCTCCCGTACGACTTCCGGGCGGTCTGGGGCGTCTCCCGGCTCACCTTCGAGGCGTTCACCCTCGGCACCGTCGCCCTGCTGCTGGCGGTCGCCGTCGCCGGGTACCTGACGCAGCGCAGGCGCACCCGGTCCCGGGACGAGGAGCGCGAGGCCGGCCCGGCCCGATAGCGCGGGGGCGGGCCGGCGGGACTACTGCTCCGGCTCGGCGACCCGGAGCAGCAGTGCGTGCAGCTGGTCCCGTTCGTCGGCGTCGAGCGGGACGAGCAGTTCGTCGGTGACCTGACGGCTGGACTCGTCGGTGTCGCGCAGGGCGCTGCGGCCCCGGTCCGTCAGGACGACGATGCGGCTGCGGCGGTCGCCGGGCGCAGGCCGGCGTTCGACGTGACCGAGGTCCTGGAGGTCGTCGACCAGGCTCACGATCGCGCTCGGGTCGTAGCCCAGCCGTTCGCTCAATTCCCGTTGCAGGGCGCCTTCCACGGTCGTCAGATACCGGAGCAGGGCGTAGTGGCGCAGCCGCAGGCCGTACTCCTGGAGCGCCGTGTTGAACATGCTCCCCGACCGCAGGCCGAGGCGGTACAGCAGGTAGCCGGTGTCGGCGTGGAGGGCGCGCATCCAGGGGACGTCGGCGTCGGTCTCGGCGATCTCTGGCTCCGGTGTGAGGTCCCGTGGGAACGGGAGCGCGGGTGGGGACGGTGCGGTCTCAGCATGGAGCATACCGAGGTTCACGGCAACTATTGACGACAACAATGATTGGTCTTAGCTTCCTTCGTGAGAGTCGGACCGCGCCGAGCCGCGCCCCGGGCTCCGCCCCCTCCCTCCCAAGAGAAGGAGCACATCGCCGTGTCAGACCCCACTCCCCCTCCCTCCACCGACCTCAGCGGCAAGGTGGCCGTGGTCACCGGCTCCGGCCGGGGTCTCGGCCTCGCCTACGCCACCGCGCTGGCCCGGGCCGGTGCCGCCGTCGTCGTCAATGACGTGGACGCCGGGATCGCCGGGCAGGCCGTCCGTTCCCTCACCGAAGCGGGCGGCCGGGCGGTGGCCGAGGTGGTGGCCGTCGGCACCACCGAGGCCGCGGACCGCCTGGTCGCCCGCGCCGTCCAGGAGTTCGGGCGGCTCGACATCATGGTCACCAACGCCGGGATCCTGCGGGACCGCGTCCTGTGGAAGATGACGGACGACGACTTCGACAGCGTCGTCACCACGCATCTGCGGGGCACCTTCACCTGCGCCCGCGCCGCCGCGGTCCAGATGCGGGAACAGGGCGAGGGCGGCAGCCTGATCCTGATCGGCTCGCCGGCCGGCCAGCGCGGCAACTTCGGCCAGACCAACTACGCGGCGGCCAAGGCCGGTATCGGCGCCATGGTGCGCACCTGGTCCATGGAGCTGGGCCGGGCGGGCATCACCGTCAATGCCGTCGTCCCGGTGGCGGCCACCGCCATGACCGAGACGATCCCGGCCTTCGCCCCGTACATCGAGGCCCTGCACCGCGGGGAGCCGCTGCCGGAGTTCCTGCGCAAGGGCGAGGGGTTCGGCACCCCCGAGGACTGTGCCGCACTCCTGCCGTTCCTCGCCTCCGACGCGGCGCGTGACGTCACCGGGCAGTGCATCGGCATCGGGGGTGACAAGCTCGCACTGTGGTCGCATCCGCAGGAGGTCTCGGCCGCCTACGCCGAGGGCGGCTGGACGCCGGAGAGCATCGCCGCCACCTGGCATCACTCGGTGGGCAGCGCTCCGCAGACGGTCGGTATCCCCGCTCCGAAGGCCCGGTGACCCGATGAACACCGACGAGCTCGTGGCGATCGACGTCCACACCCATGCCGAGGTGTCGGCCAAGGGCGCCCATGCCCTGGACGACGGCCTGTACGACGCCTCCAGCGCCTATTTCAAGGTCGAGGGCGCGCGCAAGCCGACCCTGGAGGAGATGGCGGCGTACTACCGGGAACGGAGGATGGCTGCCGTCGTCTTCACGGTCGACGCCGAATCCGCCACCGGCACGCCGCCGGTGCCCAACGAGGAGGTCGCGGAGGCCGCGGCCGCCAACCCGGACGTGCTCATCCCCTTCGCCTCACTCGACCCGTTCCGGGGCAAGGCCGCCGTCAAGCAGGCCCGGAGGCTGGTGGCGGAGTACGGCGTCCGGGGTTTCAAGTTCCACCCCAGCATCCAGGGCTTCTTCCCCAACGACCGCGATCTCGCCTACGCGCTGTACGAGGTGATCGAGGAGACCGGGTCCATCGCGCTCTTCCACACCGGCCAGACCGGTATCGGCGCCGGTGTGCCCGGCGGGGGCGGCATCCGGCTGAAGTACTCCAATCCGCTGTACGTCGATGACGTCGCCGCCGACTTCCCGCAGATGAAGATCATCCTGGCGCATCCGTCGTTCCCCTGGCAGGACGAGGCTCTCGCCGTCGCGACCCACAAACCGGGCGTGCATATCGACCTGTCCGGATGGTCGCCCAAGTACTTTCCGAAGCAGCTCGTCCACTACGCCAATTCGCTGCTCCAGGACAAGGTGCTCTTCGGCTCCGACTACCCCGTCCTCACGCCCGACCGCTGGCTTGCCGACTTCGCCAAGCTGCCGCTCAAGGACGAGGTCAGGCCGAAGATCCTCAGGGACAACGCCGCCCGGCTCCTCGGGCTCGCCGATCAGGACACCGAATCCCGCTCCTGACAAGGAGATTGTGATGCGCAACGAGGGACTGGGGTCGTGGCCCGCCCGCCGGGCCCGTAAGACCCCCGGTCGCACCGCCCTCCTCCATGAGGGCGCGCCGACCTCCTATGCCGTACTCCACGAGCGCACCACCCGTCTGGGCCACGCCCTGCGCGCAGCGGGGGTCCGGCGCGGCGACCGGGTCGCCTACCTCGGCCCCAACCACCCGTCCTTCCTGGAAACGTTCTTCGCGGCCGGGCTGCTCGGCGCGGTGTTCGTACCGCTCAACACCCGCCTGGCCGCACCCGAGATCGCCTACCAGCTGACGGACTCCGGTACCGGCGTGCTGGTGCACTCCCCGGCGCAGGCAGCCGTCGTCGACGAGCTGCGGGGCACCGTGGACCTGCGGAGAACCGTCACCGTGGGCCCGGAGTACGAGGAGCTCCTCGCGGCCTCCTCCAGCGACCCGGTCGACGAACCCGTCGGCAGCGACGAGGTGGGCCTCATCATGTACACCTCGGGCACGACGGGCCGCCCCAAGGGCGCGATGCTCACCCACGCCAACCTCACCTGGAACGCGGTCAATGTCCTGGTGGACAGCGATCTGACGGCCCACGAGGTGGCGCTGGTGTCGGCGCCGCTGTTCCACACCGCCGCGCTGAACATGCTCACCCTGCCCGTGCTGCTGAAGGGCGGCGCCTGCGTCCTGACCGGGTCCTTCGACCCCGATGCGGCCCTCGATCTGATCGAGGAGCACCGTGTGACGTTCATGTTCGGGGTGCCGGCCATGTACAGCCGGCTCGCCGGCCGGCCCCGCTGGCAGCAGGCGGACCTCTCCTCGCTGCGCACCCTCACCTGCGGCGGCGCACCGGTCCCCGGCTCGCTCATCGAGACCTACCAGCACCGCGGCCTGTCGTTCCTCCAGGGATACGGGATGACGGAGGCGGCCCCCGGCACCCTCTCCCTCGACGCCGAACACGCCGTCAGCAAGGCCGGCTCCGCGGGCGTCCCGCACTTCTTCAGCGAGGTACGCGTCGCCCGGCCCGACCTGACGCCGGTGGACGTGGGAGAGACGGGCGAGGTATTCGTCCGCGGGCCGCATGTCATGCCCGGGTACTGGGGGCTTCCCGAGGAGAGCGCGGCGGCGTTCACCGACGGCTGGTTCCGGACCGGGGACGCCGCGCGGATCGACTCCGACGGCTATGTCACCATCGTCGACCGCCTCAAGGACATGATCATCTCGGGCGGGGAGAACATCTACCCCGCCGAGGTCGAGAACGCCCTCCTCGCCCACCCCGATATCGCCGAGTGCGCGGTCATCGGCGTACCCGACGACGAGTGGGGCGAGGTCGGCCGCGCGGTCGTCGTCCCCCGCGAAGGGGCCGTGCTCGACCCGGCCGAGATCCTCACCTCGCTGGCCGGCCGGCTCGCCAAGTACAAGATCCCGAAGACCCTGGTCGTGGCCGGTGAACTCCCGCGCACCGCCTCGGGAAAGCTCGCCAAACAGCAGGTCCGCGCCCGGTACGGCGCGCTCTGACCACGCCTTCCGCTCTGCACCACCGCCCCCCTTTCCGTCCCTCCCCGAGGAGAATCACGGTGACTGTTTCCGTCCACGGCATCGACGAGCTCAAGAAACTGTCCGGCAGCGTGCTCGGCACCAGCGACTGGATCGACATCACCCAGGACCGCGTCAACGGATTCGCCGACGCCACCGGCGACCACCAGTGGATCCATGTGGACGTCGAACGCGCGCAGCAGGGGCCGTTCGGCGGCCCCATCGCGCACGGTTATCTGACCCTGGCCCTGTTCATCCCGCTGTTCACCGACCTGCTCGACGTCGAGGGCGTCAGCACCAAGGTCAACTACGGCCTCAACAAGGTCCGTTTCCCCGCGCCCGTCCCGGTCGGCAGCCGCCTCCGGCTGACCGCCGTCCTCGCCTCCGTCGACGACATCAGCGGCGGAGTGCAGATGACGGTGGACGGCACCATAGAGATCGAGGGCGGCAGCAAACCCGCCGCCGTGCTCCAGAGCGTCACGCGCTTCTACGTCTGAGCCCGGCAGCCTCGGGACCTGGCCTCTTCGTACGGAAAGGGGTCGCCGATCGGGTCGGCGCTCTGCTTGGCTCACCCCATGAGCGATCTCCACATCCGCAGCGCCACCCCGTCGGACATCGACACCGTGCTGACGTTCTGGCGCACCGCCGCGGAAGGCACCAGCATCAGCGACGACCATGACGGAATGGCCCGGCTCATCACCCGGGACCCGGAGGCCCTGCTCCTCGCCGAGCGCGACGGCGTCCTCACGGGCACCGTGATAGCCGGCTTCGACGGCTGGCGCTGCCATCTCTACCGGCTGGCCGTCCACCCCGGGCACCGCAGGCAGGGCATCGGCGCCGCGTTGCTGGCGGCCGCCGAGGAGCGGTTCCGCGCGCTGGGCGGCCGGCGCGGCGATGCGATGGTGCTGGACCGCAATGAGCCGGCGCAGCATGCGTGGCGCGCGGCGGGTTACGCACCCGAGCCCCAGTGGAGCCGCTGGGTCAAACACCTCGACGCCTGAGCGCCCGCGGGTGAAAGGCACCCGGAGCCCGTCCCGACCCCGGGGCGGGCTCTTTGCTCACCAGCGACTTTTGCTGATCCTTTACTATGGGGTTCCCCCACTTCAGTGAAAGGTGTGTGAGCGTCCAGCCATGGGCGAGCCTCCCAGTTGCCGGGCACCCTCCCGGCAGAGCGCGAACCTCCCGATCCTGTTCGATCATGGGACGGAGGTGACTCGATGACCGACCTGCTCTTTCTGGGCGTGGCGCTCCTCCTGACCCTGGCCTGTGGTGTCTTCGTCGCGGCCGAGTTCTCGCTGACGACCGTCGAGCGCAGCGACCTCGAGCGCGCCGCCGAGCGCGGCGAGCGGGGTGCGGACAGCGCCCTGAAGGCGGTCCGCGGTCTCACCTTCCAGCTCTCCGGAGCCCAGCTCGGCATCACCGTCACCGGCCTGGTCATCGGCATGCTCTCCAAACCGGCCATCGCCACTCTGCTGGCGGGCCCGCTGGACGCGATGGGCCTGCCCCGCTCGGTGGCGGATTCGCTGGCCGTGGTCCTCGGTACGGCGATCTCCACGGTCGTCCTGATGGTCGTCGGCGAGCTGGTCCCGAAGAACTGGGCCATCTCCCACCCGCTGGTCATCTCGAAGAAGGTCGCCACCGCCCAGCGCGGTTTCAGCGCCGCCTTCCGGCCGCTGATCCGGCATCTCAACAACACCGCCAACCGCACGGTGCGCCGGATGGGGCTGGAACCCGCCGAGGAGCTGGCCTCGGCCCGCGGCCCGCAGGAGCTGGTGGCGCTGGCCCGGCACTCCGCCAAGGAGGGCGCGCTGGCGCCCGACACCGCCGAGCTCTTCGTCCGCACCCTCAATCTCGCCGATCTGACCGCGGAGAACGTCATGACACCGCGGGTGCAGGCGATCGCGCTGGAGGTGCAGTCCACCGCGGAGGACGTGGCCAATGCGACCCGGGCGACCGGGCTGTCCCGCTTCCCCGTCTACCGCGGCAGCCTGGACAGCGTCGTCGGAGTGGCGCACATCAAGGACGTGCTGGCCATCCCGGCCGAGCGCCGTCCCCGCCACCCGGTCTCCGAGCTGGTCCGCGAGCCGCTGCTGGTCCCCACGACGCTGACCGTGGACCGGCTGCTCGACCGGCTCTCCGGCAAGCGCACGATGGCGGTGGTGATCGACGAATACGGCGGTACGGCCGGGGTGGTGACGCTGGAGGACATCGTCGAGGAAGTCGTCGGCGAGGTCCGCGACGAACACGACCCGCTGGAGACCCCCGACCTGGCACCCGCCGGAACCGACGCGGCGGGCCGCACGGCCTACCAGGCCGACGGCGCCGCGCGCACCGACCAGCTGGAGCGGATCGGCCTGCGGCTCCCGGAGGGCCCGTACGAGACCCTCGCCGGTCTGATCGCCACCGAGCTCGGCCGGATACCGCAAGCCGGCGACGCCCTGGAGGTGGCGGGCTGGTCGATGGATGTTTTGGACGCCACCGGCCACCGCGCGGCGCGGGTGCTGCTGCACGCGCCGCTGCCGGGCAGCGCCGATGAGCAGGAGAAGGAGGCCCGCCGATGACCGCGGTCCAGCTGTTCGTGGGGCTGCTGACGCTGGTCGTCAACGCCTTCTTCGTGGGCGCCGAGTTCGCCCTGATCTCGGTACGCCGCAGCCAGATCGAGCCGTACGCGGAGCGCGGTGACCGCCGGGCGACCAGCGTGCTGTGGGGTCTTCAGCATGTGTCGGCCCTGCTGGCGGCGGCCCAGTTGGGCATCACCCTGTGCACCCTGGTGCTGGGCGCGGTCGCCGAGCCCGCCATCGCCCATCTCCTGGAACCGGCGTTCCACGCGATGGGTGTCTCGACCGCGCTGATCCATCTGATCTCGTTCGTGATCGCGCTGTCGCTGGCGACGTATCTGCACATGCTCTTCGGCGAGATGGTGCCGAAGAACGTCGCCCTGGCCGAGCCGGTGCGCAGCGCCCTGATGCTCGGGCCGCCCCTGGTCGCCCTGACCCGGGCGCTGCGCCCGGCGATCTTCGCGATCAACGCGCTCGCCAACGGGCTGCTCAAGCTCATGCGGGTGGAGACCAAGGACGAGGTGGCCGCGACGTTCTCGGACGACCAGCTCGCGAAGATGGTCGAGGATTCACGGGCGGCCGGGCTGCTCGACGAGCGGGCGCAGGAGCGGCTGCGTGACGCACTGGAGCTGGGCCGCCGGCCGGTCCGGGATGTGGTGCTGCCGGTCGAGAAGGTGGTCTCCGCGGAGATGGGGATCACCCCCGAGGGGCTGGAGCGGCTGGCCGCCGAATCCGGCTTCTCCCGCTTCCCCGTGGTCGACGACACCGGGCGCATCCTCGGCTATCTGCACGTCAAGGACGCCCTGGACGCCAGCCCCCGCACGCTGCCCTTCCCGGTCTCCGCGCTGCGCCCGATCGCCCGGGTGAAGGCCTCGACGCTGCTGGACGACGTGCTGACGGCGATGCGCGGATCGAGTACGCATCTGGCCGCTGTGATCGGCGAAGAAGGGCGGCTGGCCGGGCTGGTGTCGATGGAGGACGTGCTCCGGGAGCTGGTGCTGCAACGCCCCGCGGCGTGATGAGGGGGCGGTGAACCCCCACGCCTGACCGATCGGTTAGATTGCTGACCGATCGGTCAGGGCATGCCGCCCTCGCCGGTCGCCATCGCAGGCGTACGCGAGGAGGGGGCAAGAGCATGCACCGCACCACGTGCTGTATCGCGGGCGGCGGACCCGCAGGAATGATGCTCGGACTGCTGCTGGCCCGGGCCGGTATCGACGTGACCGTCCTGGAGAAGCACGGCGACTTCCTGCGGGACTTCCGCGGCGACACCGTCCATCCGTCCACCCTGCGTCTGCTGGACGAACTCGGTCTCGGCGAGGCCTTCGCCCGGCTGCCGTTCGCCAAGCTGGAGGAGATGCGGGCGCGGATCGGAGACACCACGGTGGTGCTGACCGATATGCGGCGCATCCCCGGCCGGCACAAGTACTTCGCCATGGTCCCGCAGTGGGATTTCCTCGATCTGCTCGCGGGCGCGGCCGCGGCGGAGCCCAACTTCACCCTGCGGATGAACACCAGGGTCACCGGACTGCGGACGAACGGCGACCGGGTCACAGGGGTGCGGTTCCTCGACGAAAACGGCGCCCCCGGCGAACTCGCCGCAGCCCTGACGGTCGCCTGCGACGGCCGGGACTCGGTGGTGCGGCAGGCCGCCGGGCTCCGGCAGCGGCAGTTCGAGGTGCCGATGGACGTCTGGCAGGTACGGGTGGACGCCCCGGCCGACAGCCTCAAGGGCGGCCGGGTCTTCGCACACTTCGGCGGCGGCCAGGTCGCGGTCACCATGGATCGCGGCACGTACTTCCAGACCTCCTATCTGATCGGGAAGGGCCGGGACGCGGAGCTGCGCGCCCACGGCATCCAGTGGCTGCGGGACCGGCTCGGGACGCTGTTCGACTGGGACGACGAGGTGACCGGCTCGGTCGCCTCGTGGGACGACGTCAAGCTGCTGGAGGTCACCTTCGGCCGGCTGCGGCGCTGGTACCGGGACGGACTGCTGTGCATCGGGGACGCGGCGCACACCATGTCGCCGGTCGGCGGGGTGGGCGTCAACCTCGCGCTCCAGGACGCGGTCGCCGCGGCCCGCATCCTGGCGGAGCCGCTGCGTCGTGGCACGCCCGCGGTGGCCGATCTGGCGCGGGTGCAAAAGCGCCGGCAGCTGCCGATGACCGTGATCCAGCGGTCCCAGCGGGCCGAGCACACGATGATCAGCTCCGCGCTGGCCGGCACCCTCGACGGCGACCGGCTGCCGGTGCCGGTGCGGCTGCTGCGCCGGGTGCCGCCGCTGCGGACGGTGACCGGCTATCTGGGCGGGATCGGCATCCGCCCCGAGCGCGCCCCCGCCTTCGCCCGGGTCAGCTCCGCCGCTCGATCGCGTGGAGGGTGAACTCCTCCAGCTCCGCGGCCGCCGCGTCCAGATCGAGCTCGGGGTGGGCAAGCCAGTGCGCGATCACTCCGTCGATGGCGCCACCGATGGCCAGGGCGACGGTCTGCGGATTGAACTCCCGCAGGACGCCTGCCTTCTGACCTTCCGTCAGCAGCTCGGCCAGGCGCTGCCAACGGCGGTGGGTGTCATGAGAGCCCGGGGTCTTGAGCCGGGTGCCCCCACCGTCGTCGAGCAGCATCTCGGTGATCACGCGGACCTGGCGGCGGTTGGCCTGCTGGTAGCCGATCATCGCCCGTACATAGACGACGATCGCCTCCCGCGGGCCGGCCGCCCGCGCCAGCCGCTCGGTGACATAGGCGCTGAACTGCTCGATCACCTGCTCCAGCGCCGCCCGGGTCAGATTGTCCTTGGACGAGAAGTGGTAGAGCACCGCGGCCTTGGACAGTCCGGCCCGCTCGGCGATCGCCGACAGCGAGGTCGCCGGGTAGCCCCGGGTGGAGATCAGGTCGATGGTGGCGTCGATGAGCTGCTGGCGGCGGGCCCGTTCGGTGAACGTCGGCTCGTCGGGGCCATCGCCCCGGCGGGGAGTCATCGCGCGGCCACCTGTCTCTTTCCTCGCCGTCCGGACGCACCAGACCGTACACCGCGGGGCTCCGCCGCACCCCGGGGACCGGGCATACCGAGCGGTACGGCGGGCGGTAGGATCACGGCGCCATGGAGATGAATGCCCGTTACACCAGTTTCGTCGCGGTCGGCGACAGCTTCACCGAGGGAATGTCGGACGCCCTGCCGGACGGCTCGTACCGCGGCTGGGCCGATCTGCTCGCCGCCCGTCTGGCGGCCGCGGCCCGGGGGCCGGCCGGGGAACCCGCCGCCGCACCGGGCTTCCGCTACGCCAATCTCGCGGTGCGCGGCAAGCTCATCGGGCAGATCGCCGACGAGCAGTGCGGGCCGGCGGCCGCGATGGGCGCCGATCTGGTGACGCTGGTCGGCGGGCTCAATGACGTCCTGCGGCCCCGGTGCGACGTGGCCCAGGTGTGCGCCCGGTTCGAGGACGCCGCCGGGCGGCTGGCCGAGGGCGGTGGGCAGCTGGTGCTGATGCGCAGCCCGGGGCGGCAGGGCCCCGTACTGGAGCGCTTCCGGCCGCGCATGGAGCAGCTGTTCGCGTGGATCGACGAGGTGGCCGCACGGCACGGCGCTGTGGTGGTGGATCTGTATGCGTCCAAGGCGCTGTCCGACCCGCGGCTGTGGGCCGACGACCGGCTGCATCTGAACGCCGAGGGGCACCGCCGGGTGGCGGAGGCCGTCTGGCAGGCGCTCGGGCTGACAGCCGAGTCGGACTGGGACGCGCCGCTGCCGGCCGCCGCCCCGCCGGGCTGGGGTGCGCGGCGCGCCGCGGATCTGCGGTTCGCGCGCGAACATCTGGGGCCGTGGATAGGCCGGCGGCTCACCGGCCGGTCCTCCGGAGACGGCCGGACAGGCGCCCAGTTCAGCGCTGAGCTGGGCAAAGCCTTCTGGGTCACCCCTGCGGACCACACAAACCCTGACCCCGTGACGGACTGGCGACGGGTGTGGCCTTGACTCGATGCCCTGCCCGGCTGCCATGCGCCGCCTATTAAACGCGGGCCTCACCCGCAGGACACCTGCAGCCGACGGACCGGCGTCCCGCCGCGAGTTGTACGGCATCCTGGGCGAGGACCTGCGTCCTGCCGACCCTTCAGCCCGTTCCAATGCGCGGCAACGAAGCACTCGCCGGTCGGCCGGCGCCTACCGCACCGGCCCCGGCTCTCATCAGCTGATACTCGCCCACTGGTGGGCGCTGCCCGGTGCACAGCGGCCTATCAGCTGCCACAGTTGGGGGATGCACGGAAACTTCTTGGCTCGGCACCATGACCAGTTGGCTGCGTGGCTGAGGGATGGAGAGGCCGAAAGCCTCAACGCATTCCTGGGCGCACACCACGAGTCCTTCGTGCTCGTGACGACAGATGGAGCGCTCCTCGGCCTTGAGACGCTGCGCGAATCCCTGCGTAGTGCGGGCGGCAGCCAGCCTGGCTTGTCGATCCAGCTGGAGGAAGTCACCAGTATCACCCCCGAGGTGTACCGGTTCCTGGAGCGCCACATCGTGGACGGCTCCGTCGTGGGCGTGCGGGTGGTGACGGCCGTAATGGAGGACGGGTTGCTGCTCAGCGTTCAGGAGACCGCCCGTCGGTAGCGGAACCAGCGGACGTCACGCTTCAGCGTTATCGATCTCGCGTGGCGCGTACGCGTTCTACCACCCGCATTGCCTGCAACACCTCGCCGCCCGAGCCGGCATCCGAACGGCACGGCGCCCGGTGGCGCAGGCCGGCAGTGTCCTCAGCGGGTGGCGATGGAAGCGCAGACGTGGCGGGCTGACTGCAAGTCAGCACCTGATGTTCAAATGTCTGATGTTTGTATAGAGTGCTGCCATGAAACGCATCAGCGCACCGCGGCGGACCGCCAGCCTCTCCGCTCAGCTCGTTGACAGTCTTCGCTCCCACATCGAGGCCGGCGGGTGGCCGGTGGGGACGCGGATCCCGCCGGAACAGGCCCTCATCGAAGAACTCGGCGTCGGACGCAGCACCCTGCGGGAGGCGATCGGTGCGCTGGTGCACCTGGGTCTGCTGGAGCCCCGGGCCGGCGACGGCACCTACGTCCGCTCATCGAGCGAGCTGCAGTCGGTCATGGTGCGGCGGGCGAGCTCCGCACGGCGGGACAACGTGCTGGAGCTGCGGAGTGTTCTGGAGGAGTACGCCTCCCAGGCCGCGGCCCTGCGCCGCGACGAGAGTCAGTTGCAGCAGCTGCGGGAGCTCCTGGCCGACGCCGACGCGGCCTGCGCCGATGAGGACACCTCCGCGGCCACGAACGTCGACGCGCTGTTCCACCGGGCCGTGGTCCGGGCGAGCGGGAACGACCTGCTGATCGAGGTGTACGACTACCTCGGCACGGCGCTCACCTCGTCCCCGGGGGGCCTGCCCTGGGACGCCGTCCATGCCGAGGAGCACGCCCGCCTGCACCGCCGGCTCGTCGACGCGATCGAAGCCCGGGACGCGGGCGGCGCCCGTGCCACGGCGGCCGCGATCGTCCAGCTCACCCACGGCCACGAGACCGGCACACCACGAGACGCGGAGGACCGGTGAGTCCGCGGCCGGCTTCCGTACCGGCTGTCCTGGGCATCGCCACGGCGGTCGCCGCATACGGCACGGGACAGGACCACCACCAGCTGCGTCAGCCCTCCCCCTGAAACGAACACCCTGCCCACACGGCAACGCCGCCCACCCGAACGGGCTTTCACGACCGAAAAGGAGACCACTCGTGTCCCACCCCCGACCCCCCGCCGCCGAACTCGACGCACGTACCGACCGGCGCAACGCCCACCTGTCCGCGACCGACGCGCAGTTCCGTGACACCGCGCCCCTGGACGCCGTCACCGAGGCGATCCGGCGGCCCGGACTGCCGCTCGCCGCCCTGGTGGCCACGGTGATGAAGGGGTACGCCGACCGTCCCGCCCTGGGCGAGCGTGCCACCGAGCCGGTTACCGACCCGGAGACGGGCCGGACCACGCTGCGCCTGCTGAAGCGGTTCGACACGCTCACCTACGGCGAACTCTGGGAACGGGTGGGCGCGGTGGCCTCCGAGTGGCGGCACCACCCCGCACACGCGATGGGACCGGGTGACCTCGTCGCCGTTCTCGGGTCCACGAGCTCCGAGTACACCGTGGTGGAGCTGGCCTGCATCCGCTCCGGCATGGTGTCCGTTCCCCTCCAGGCCGGTACCTCGGCGTTACACCTGTCTCCCATCGTCGAGCAGACCGGACCGCGCCTGCTCGTGGCGCACGTCGACCACCTGGCGGTCGCGATCGACATAGCGGCGAACGCCCCCTCGCTGGGCCGGATCATCCTCATCGGCCACCACTCCGAGATCACCGCCCACCAGGAGGAGCTGGACTCCGCGCGCGGGCGGCTCGCGGCGCAGGACCGAGGCGTCACCCTGGACACACTGGCATCGGTCATCGACCGGGGAAGGACGCTGCCGTCGCTCCCCGAGGTTCCCGACGGGTCGGCAGCCGACGCGCTCAGCGCACTGATCTACACCTCGGGCAGTTCCGGCACCCCCAAGGGCGCCATGTACACCGAGCGCCTGGCCAGGCACTTCTGGATCGATTTCGTACCCGGCCAAGCGGTTCGGCCCTCCATCGTGCTGAACTACCTTCCCTTGAGCCACATGATGGGCAGGGGCGTACTGTTCAGCACGCTCGCCAAGGGAGGCCTCGCCTGCTTCACGGCGTCCAGCGACCTGTCGACCCTCTTCGAAGACCTCTCGCTGGTCCGACCCACCGAGTTCCTCATGGTTCCCCGCATCTCCGACATGCTCTTCCAGCACTACCGGGCCGAGTTGTCCCGCCGGACCGAGCCGGACGGCGATGCAGCCGAGCAGGTGAGGGAGGAGTTGCGGGAGAAGGTCATGGGCGGCCGCCTCCTGTGGGCCGTCACCGCCTCCGCTCCACCGAGCGACGAGCTGACGGCGTTCGTCGAGAACTGCCTCCACGTCAGGCTGTCCGACGGCTACGGGTCGACGGAAGCCGGCATCGTCTCCCTCGACGGCCAGGTGCTGCGCCCGCCGGTGACCGACCACAAGCTGGCCGACGTACCCGAGCTGGGATACTTCGCGACCGACTCACCGCACCCCAGGGGCGAACTGCTGATCAGGTCCGACCGGCTCGTCCCCGGCTACTTCCGGCGCCCGGACGCCACCGCCGAGGCCTTCGACGAGGATGGCTTCTACCGCACGGGCGACATCATGGCCCGCGTCGGCCCCGACGCGCTGCGGTACGTCGACCGCCGCTCCAACGTCCTCAAGCTGCCACAGGGCGAATTCGTCACCGTCTCCCGCCTGGAGGCGCTCTTCAGCGGCAGTCCGGTCGTCCGGCAGATCTTCCTGTACGGCAACAGCGCCCGCGCCTACCTGCTCGCGGTCGTCGTGCCGACGCAGGACGCCCTCGACCGCGCCGACGGGGACCCCCGGCGCATCAGGCCGGTCCTGCGGGAGTCCCTGCAGGAACTCGCCACCGAGGCGGGACTGAACTCCTACGAGATCCCCAGGGACTTCCTCATCGAGAGCGAGCCGTTCACCCAGGAGAACGGACTGCTCTCCGGAATGCGCAAGCCGCTGCGGCCCGCCCTGACGAAGCGCTACGGCGAGCACCTCGAAGCGCTGTACACCGAATTGACCGACCGCGAGGCCGACGAACTGCGGGCACTGCGCCGGCTCGGCCCCGACCAGCCCGTACCGGAGACCGTGCTCCGGGCCGCACAGGCGCTCCTCGGGCAGCGGAACGGCGACCTGGAGCCCGGCGCACGCTTCCTCGACCTCGGCGGTGACAGCCTGACGGCACTGTCGTTCTCTCAGCTGCTGAAGGAGATCTACCGCGTCGATGTTCCTGTCGACCTGGTCATCAACCCGGTCAACACGCTGCGGCGGGTGGCCGACCACATCGAGCGGGCGCTCGCGTCGGAACACCACCGCCCTACCGCCGACAGCCTCCACGGCCCTGATGCGACGCGACTCGACGCGGCCGACCTACGGCTGGACGCGTTCCTCGACGCACGGGCCATAGGGCGGGCCGAACGGCCGGCCGGTCCGCTGCCCGAGGCCCGGACCGTGCTGCTGACCGGCGCCAACGGCTACCTGGGCCGTTTCCTGTGTCTCGAATGGCTGGAGCGCGTGGCGCAGCGCGGTGGCACGCTGGTGTGCGTGGTCCGCGGCTCCTCCGCCGAGACGGCCCGGGCACGGCTGGAGGCGGCCTTCGACAGCGGCGACCCGGAACTCATGGAGCGCTACCACGCGCTCGCCGCCCGGCATCTGCACGTGATCGCCGGCGACATCGGGGAACCGAACCTCGGCCTCGACGACAGGACTTGGCAGCGGCTGGCAGACACCGTCGACCTGATCGTCCACCCGGCGGCACTGGTCAACCATGTCCTGCCCTACGACCAGTTGTTCGGTCCCAACGTACGGGGAACAGCCGAACTGATCAGGCTCGCGGTCACCTCCCGAATCAAGCAGTTCACCTACCTGTCGACGGTCGCCGTCGTCTTCGGGAACGAGTCAGCGGCCGACGAGTCGGCGGACATCCGCACCGCCTGCCGGACACGCGGCCTCGAAGGTGACTACGCCGACGGTTACGCGGCCAGCAAATGGGCCGGCGAGGTGCTGCTGCACGAGGCGCACGAAAGGTTCGGGCTGCCGGTCGCAGTCTTCCGCTCGAACCTGATCCTCGCGCACCCGCGCTACCGCGGCCAGCTCAACATTCCGGACGTCTTCACCCGCCTCCTGCTGAGCCTGCTGGCGACAGGCATCGCACCCGGCAGCTTCTACGACCGCGACACGGGGGACGGCAGCGCACACTACGACGCACTCCCCGTGGACTTCACCGCGCGGGCGATCACCTCGCTGGGTGACGACGCACGAGAGGGCCACCGGACCTACAACGTGGTCAACCCGCACGAGGACGGCATCTCCCTCGACACGTTCGTCGACTGGCTGATGACAGCCGGGCACCCCCTGACCCGCGTCCAGGACCACGCCGAGTGGCTCGACCGTTTCGAGACCGCCCTGCGGAGCCTGCCCGACCACCAGAAGCAACATTCGCTGCTTCCTCTGCTGCACGCCTTCGCCGAGCCGCAGAAGTCACTGCCCGGGTCCGCCCTGCCGGCGGACCGGTTCCGTGCGGCGGTACGGGCCGCTGCCCTCGACGAGGAGAACGACATCCCTCGTCTGTCACCGGCCCTGATCACCAAGTACGTGGCTGACCTCCGGGCGCAGTACCTGATTTGACGCGCACCTGCGTGTCGGCGGACGGCATCGTCACGCTGCCTCCGGGCCGGCGGCACCGGTGAGGAAGACCGGCCACTCCCCCGCCGCGGCGCCGCCGAAGAATCCCGGCGCGCCGGCAACGACCGCAAGACCATCGCCAAGCGGGGCGGATGGTTACCCAACAGCGGGGTGATGGAGGGCTACTTCGAGGACGCCGAGGGCTGGGAGGAGAACGCCATGATCGGGGTGCTGTGGCAGAGGGGCGCACCCCACAGAACGCCGGTGGCCTCAATACCCGCAGGTCAGCGGGATTCGGCGGGATGCAAGTGTGCTGTAGTTCTCGTCGAATCAGGGTAAGCCGCCCTTGACTCTTAAGATGGCCAGGGACCGGGGGTTCTTCCCGCCGCCCACGGTCCTCTTCTCCCAGCTCGTCGAGGGCGACGAGGAAAGCTTCAACCTCGCTCTGGCCGACGCCCTGGAAGCCCACCGTGACCACTACCAGGTGGCCGACCGCGCGGACTCCTGTGACGCCGCTACCGACCTCGATATCTTGGCCCTGGCGTGCCACGCGCGCCGCAGGGGCTGGCACATCCAGGTCGAATCCCCTTATCTGCCGCAGGGATTGCTACGGGCGGCCTCGGCTGCGCGCGGCGCGTAGCGGCTCCAAGGGCCCCCGCGGTCCCGGCCGGCCGGGACGAGCGCCGGCCAGGCCGCGCAGCTGCTGGCGCGCTGGCTGCCCACCCGTACATCGGAGGGGAGCAGGGCGCTGCTCCCCTCCGCCCGCGGAGGTGAGCCGACCTTCGCGCCCTCGCCTATCGGGCGCTGGACGTGCTCTCCGCGGAGGCGGAGGTGGACCGTGAGCTGCCGTTCTGCACCCAAGGTCGTCAGCGGTCGACTCGGGAGGTGGCAGGCACGTCGAGATCGTCCTCCGGGGCGACTTCGCTAAAGCTGTTCGCGTAGATGGGTTCGATGAAGACGTTGCTGTAGTCGGGCTTCGCCGGGCGAGGGAGATTGGCAGCGATCGTGTTGTGCGGCTGCGGTGTTGAGGGGGGCATGAGGCTCCTTGGTGTTCTACGGCTGTAAGCGGTGGTCGGGCTGTGATGGCTAGCGTGGTCGTGCCGGCGGCCGACGCACTTCTGGATGCTGCGTGGGTAGCCAAATCGTCGGGGCCGATGCCGCGGCCCAGATGTCAGCGGGGTTCAGCTCCGCCGACGCAGCCGTGGAGACGAAGCTGTTGGGCCCGTCCGGTGTGATGTCGTACCGGGTGTCAGTTCGGCGAGAGGCTGCGAAGCGCTCCAGATGCTCGACTCGATGATCATGATATCTGTATCGGGCCCGGCAGATCGTGTCACGCGACGCGTGGGGCCGGAGCCATGGCGGGTTCGAGTGCTGCGCTGCGCTCTCCGCGGAGGCGGAGGTGAGCCGCCGAAGGGCGATGCCTGCTCGGGCGGTACGCGGTGCTCTCCGCGGAGGCGGAGGTGAGCCGGAAGAGCCGCAGGTAGAGCCGGTGGATTCCCCCGATACGGCAGCCGCGACCAAGGGAGCGGTTCGGGCGTGCGCCGAAGGCTGCCTTGGCAGGACCGCGCTGGCGAACGGTGGGTAGGCATGCGGGTTCGCCCGGGGTGAGTCAGTCAAGATGAGCTCTCCAATCGGTGAGGGAGGGCGCAGGGTGGGTTACGAATTGCAGGCAGTGATCGCGGGAGACGAGTTGCTGCGTGCCGTGTCACGGGACGTTCCTGGCAGCCGGGTTGCGCCTCTTCGCCAGGGCCTGTCGCTGATGCCGATGACGGATGAGGTCCTCGATGCCGTTGTGGACGGCAGCGCCGTGGGGGCTCTGGGGTTCTGGCGCCTCCCGGGAGGGTTCGAGAGGCTGCTCGCGCAGTGGTCCGCCGCAGGGCCGGTCGCCTATGTCGAAGCCGAGTACTTTGGGGGCGTCGGGGAACAACGAGCCGTGGTCTGGGCTGACGGGAAACTGGCATTGGGGCCGGTGGATGAGCCGACGAGGAGGCGCTTCTCCCGTGTAGTCAGCCCGATTTCTCAGGCTCTTCGGCGACTCGGCGCGAGGAGAAGCCTGGGCGAGGACGAATTCGAGGCCGTGGGACTGGACCGCCATCGAAGCAACGGTGACTGGGTCTCTTCCAGTACCTCTTAAGACGCTGCGTCCTCTGGCTGTCGGCAGTCGGCAGTCGGCAGTCGGCTCCAGCCGCTCACGGCTGGTTGTCAGTGTGATGTGGGAGCCTCGCGGGCATGAGTTACGACTTGGCCGTCTGGGAAGGCGAGAGACCAGCAGATGGCAAGATCGCCGGTCGGACCTTCAATGACCTCTACGAGCGCCTCATTGACGCGGAGGTAGGCCCGCCTCCGACTGAGCGCATCGCGGCCTATGTCGCCGCGCTCCTTGAGCGCTGGTGTGATCTGACCGAGGACGAGGACGACACCTCGCCGTGGTCGACCGGGCCGTTGATCGGCGAGGCCAGGGGTCCACTGATCTATTTTCCGATGCGATGGAGCATGGCTGAGGAAGCCTCCGCCTTCGCCGCAGACGTTGCGCAGTCCATGGGACTGGTCTGCTTCGATCCTCAGCTGAACAAGCTCAGGCCTTGACGCCTTGGCCGGTCGGCCACGAGCTCCCCAACGGCTCGCTAGTGCCGCATCAAGCAACGTTCGCCTCGTCCCGTGGGCCGGGGCGGCAGCAGGTGGCTGATGAATGCGCTGTGCGTAGTCTCGCGGGGTGCATTCTCATCTGAGCTTCGAGAACCCTCCTGCGTGGTCTCACGAGGTGGTGGTCGAGACGTTGGAGCGGGCTCTGCGTGACCGCTCGGCGGAGAGTGAGGCGGCGGGAGTCCTGGTCGGGACCGCGAAGAACGACGACGACGGGGACTTCGTCGAGCACTGGTGTGTGCAGGTCGGGATGCGGGCTGTGTCGGGGAGTCCGTTGCTCGGGCTGGCCGGCCTGTGCCTGGGACACACCGCTCGACGCTTCGGGCGTCTCAGTGATGAAGCCCTGGCGCTGGCGGCGTCGCCGGCTGTGCGGGCCGAGGGGGTCCGGAGCTTCCTGCACCTGTGGTGACGCTGTCTCTTGCCGTGGCGGTCAGGCTGCGGTGGTCCTGCGCGCGCGGCTTCGCGAGCCGCGGCTTGTCCTCGTGGGCGCCGGGGCAGTTCGAGCTGGTCGAGGCTGGTGTTCGGGCGGGCTGCCCGGGGTCGGTCAGCGGATCTCGTTGCGGGCGCGGGCGAAGCGGACGGCACGTGGGAGAAGGTCCTGAGGGCCGTCCAGGCCGACGCTGACGCCGATGGCCGGATCGACTGGAGCGTGGTGAGCGTGGACGCCACGGTGTGCCGTGTCCACCAGGGGAGTCGTGGGAGCGACTGGGGCCGGCGTCGGCGGCGCCGGGCGAGCCGTCTGACTGGCCGCCTGGCTTACAGGGCGCTTGACCTCAACTCAACTTGATGTATGAGAGTGCAGGGCATGGACCACGACATCGCCCACGCCTCCGCGCTCCCCTTCTCCACCGACTCCCTCGACGGACTCGCCGCCCGGATCGCCACCGGCGCCACGATCGTCGGCATCGGCGGGTCCACCCGCTTCTCCCGCGAAATCTCCAGCCTCCAGGACCAGCTGTTCCGCCGCCTGGTCACCCGGCACGGCTTCCGCCTCCTTGCGTTGCAGGAGCACGCCGGGGCCGTCGACCGCCTGGACCGCTACGTACGCACCGGCGAGGGCTCCGCCGAGAGCGCGCTCGACGCCTCGTGGCGCCCGTGGCGCACCGCGGAGACGGCCGCGGCGCTCCGCTGGATCCGGGCGTTCAACCGCGACCACCCGGACGACCCGGTCCAGATCGTCGGCACGAAGCCCGCGCAGGCGCAGCACGAGGACTACGACGCCGTGCTCGGCCACGTCCGCGCCCTCGCCCCGGACCGGCTGCCGGAGCTGACCGCGCACCTGGAGCCGATCAGGACCGCGCACGACCTCGACGAGCACGTCCAGCGGGCCCAAGGGGTCCACCCGGGACGCCCGTTCGCCGAGCACGCGCGGGATGCGCTCGCGCTGCTCAAGTCCCTGCCGACGGCGAAGGGGAGCGAGGCCGTGCTTGCGCGGATGCGTCTGATCGTGGACTTCCACGATCAGAGCGTCGCCGGGCGGGGTAGCTTCGGCGGCGAGGACGACGCGGCGGCCGACATGCTGGCCGGACACCAGCGTCGGACGGGCCTGCGCATGGTCTTCTGGGACGGCATCGCACACACCTCGGCGGCTCCGTTCCGCCTCGGGACGGTCTCCGACGGCACCCTGATGCCCAGCGTCGGCAGCGAGCTGCGCGCCCGCTACGGGGCGGGGTACGTCGCGGTGGCGATCGGCTTCCACCACGGGGACCTGGGGGTCGTCACCATCCCGGAGCCGCCTGCGGACTTCCTGGACGCCGAGCTCGGCCGGGCAGACACACCCGCGCACTGGCTGGATCTGCGCGGGGAGCACGACGCGAACGGGGAGCACGGGGAAGACGCACACCGCCACTGGGCAGGCCCGGCGAAGATGCGGGTCATCAGCGGGGTGTACGACCCGGCGCAGGACGCGGACGCCTATCTGCGCGTCGCCTCCCTCACCGCCGCGTTCGACGTGCTCGCCCACGTCCACGAGGCCCGTGCCGCGCACTGGCTGGAGCGCGTGCAGCGCTGAGACCTTAGAGGCTGTTGTGAGCGTTTGTCAGTCGGGGCGGTCCTCTCCAGAGGGCGCCTGCTCAGACGGGAAGCAGATCCGGCTGAGGAGGTACGGTGCGCGGCCCGGCTCTGGCTGGTTGCGAGCAGGGGGCCCAGGACCGCCCCGCTGGTCCCTGACCGTCGACCGAGGCGAACGCGACGCCCCGCGCCAGATCGCTGCCGGCTGCGAGAGCACCGACGTCGAGTACGAGCAGGCATAGCACCAGTCCTCGGCCGCACTTCTCCCCTTGGGCCGCGGCTCGGCCGGACGCTTCCATCTTCACTTCACTCCGACAAGTTCGTCCTGGCTGAGCCTGGTGGAGCGGTGGTTCGCCGAGCCCACACAGAAGAAACTCAAGCGAGGTGTCCACTGCTCCGTCCAGGCACTCGAACGCGACATCCGGACCTGGCTCGCCTACTGGAACGAGCACCCCGGCCCCTTTATCTGGACCAAGACCGCCGACGAGATCCTCGACAAAGTCGCTACTGCCGACGCATCTCCAAGCAGGCCACTGGGGCGTGGTCTCAGAAGGTGACCTGGGCGCCGGGTAGTGCGGCGCCGAAGAGGCCGTGCGGGCCGCGGAGAGTGAGGCCGGTGGCGGTGCCGCAGAGGCTGGACGATCCGTTGGTGGCGGGGCCGGTTGGGGTGCCGCGGGCGATCCAGATGCAGCCGTCGTTGTTTTCGCTGGGAATGCCCACGACTGATTCCGCCTTGCCGTCCTTGTTGAGGTCGACGAGGTGAACGGCGCTGCCGAATCCGTCGTCCGTTTCGGCATTTCCGGAGATGCCGGGGGTGTCTTGGGAGTAGGCGGTGGACTTGTCTGTGGTCAGGCCGGCAGCGGAGCCGTACAGGACGACGGCGCCGCCGGCGAAGGCGCGGTCGCCGATGGCCTCGCCGGGCACGCCGACCAGAACGTCGTCATAACCATCGGCATTGATGTCGCCGGTGCTCAGTGACTGCCCGAAGCGGTCAGCGACTTCCGCGGCGCCGGGGATGCCGGGGGTGCCCTGGTGGAAGATGCGGGGTTGCTGATCGACGGTGATGCCGTGGGCGCTGCCGTAAAGGACGTTGATCTCGCCTCCCTTGTGGGCGCCGCGCTCCCCGTCGACGGTTCCGTCATCCGCGATGCCGGTGATCAAGTCGCCGTAGCCATCGCCGTTGACATCCCCGATCCGGCCGGTGTGACCGTCGGCAGAGGGCAGCTTGAGCGGCGAATTCTTGATGGGGTCGGAGGAGTCCACCGGGCCGCGGTCGAGGAGGACTGGGCCGCGGTGGTCGCCGCCCGTCGGTCCGGGCAGCCAGAACCGCTCCGCCCGGCCATCGCCATTGACATCGCCCATGACCGCCCCGCGTGCGCCGAAGCGCCATTCGCGGTACTGCGAGGCGGCCTGGCCGGTACGGCTGAAGGGCCCTGAGTAGGAGGCGGCTTCGCAGCGCGATGCGACGGTCACTTCCGGGGATCCGTCACCGTTCATGTCTCCCGTGGCCAGGCCCATTCCGAAGCCGCAGAGGGTCTGGTTCCGGCCGAACTGTGCGACCGGGTTGATCGTCGCGCCACCCGTCAGCCCGGATGGCCCACCCCACACCACGGTCACCGAACCGCGGGCGTCTTTGCCGTCCACGGCCTCGTGGGGCGCACCGATCAGCAGGTCCGCATAGCCGTCGCGGTCGATGTCCGCACTCGCCACCGACGCGCCGAAACCGTCGAACGCTTCCGGCTCACCCGGTACCCCCCGGCTGTCCTGAGTGATCACGGCGCGGCGGGCGGGGCTCACCGAGGCGGCGGACCCGTACAGCACCACCACGGCGCCGGCCTCTTCCACCGCGCCGTTGGCCGCACCCGGTGCCCCCACGGCCAGATCGCGGTATCCGTCGCCATTGAAGTCTTCCTGCACCGCCGCTGTATTCGCGCCCTTGTAAGGCGCGGCTGCGGATGCCGGACCTGAGACAACGACGGCAGCGGCGACCGTGATGAGCACGGCGGATAACGCAACGGTTCTGTGCAACGGAACTCCCTGATCCGAAAGGTGACATGGCCAGCTTCGCCATGTGCTCGGCCACAGCCGTCCTCGCCGGCTTCGATGCCGACACCACTTGCCACACACGACACACCACATGGGCCAATGGTTGTAGACGGCCGGCGGCGGCACCGCCGACTCAGGACATGCGGTCCGGTAAGAAGCCCGGCTGTTGCAACATCTCGAAGGGTGCGGGCTCGAAATCATCGACGGCGAGGAGACCTACGGGTACGCCATCACCCGTCAGCTGAACGAGCTCAGCTTCGCCGACGTCGTCGAGGGGACGGTGTACACCATGGTAGGAGCGACTGGTCCCTGACGTCGGTCACCTCGCGTCGAAGGGACTCTGACGCTGGTCGGGCTGCTGATGGGTAGTACTGGGTATGCGGTCGCCCCCGTGGCGGCGCACTCTACATCGCGGAGGTGCAGATGACACAGTGTCCCGGGGCGACCCCGTACCCGATCTCGCCCGCAGTACAGGAAGCGTACGGTCCGACGGATCTCAGCTCGATGTCCCTGTTCGGTGGGGGGTTCATCAACTTCGGCTACTGGCAGGACATCGACCTCGGCCGGCCGCTGACCGAAGACGACCGGATCAGCAGCCAACAGGCCATGTACCGCCACGTGCTCGCCGCCTTGGCGCCCGTAGAGGGGCCGCGGGTCCTGGAGGTCGGATCCGGTCTGGGGGTCGGCTGCGCCGTTGCGCTCGAGGAGTACGGCTTCGCGCACGTCACCGGCATGGACATCCATCCGCAGCAGCTCAAGCGGGCTGAACAAACCAACGCCGATCTGTTGGCCCGCCGCCCCGAACAGCTGCGCTTCGCACACGGAGCAGCCGAAAGCATGCCGTTCGCGGAGGGAGAGTTCGACTGCCTGTACAGCGTGGAAGCCGCCCAGCACTTCCGTGACCTCGACGCGTTCGCCCAGGAGGCCGCACGCGTGCTGCGGCCCGGCGGCCGCGCCGTCATCGCCAGCTTCTTCGTCCCCGACGCCGACCTGGCCGGACCCGAGCGGCTGGCCGAACTGCTCGACACCTACAGCACCGGCCTGGACGTCGCACACACCATCCCGCAGCTCACCGGCAGCCTCGAACGGGCCGGTCTGACCGGGGTCCGCGCCACCGCGATCGGGGCGTCGGTATGGCCGGGCTGGGACCGCTGGCTGGCTCGCATGTGGGAGCCCGGCACCTGGCCTCGCAACTTCCTGCGGGCCTACCGTGAAGGCACCCTCGACTACTTCACGGTCACCGCACAACGACCCATGCCATGACCCGGCGGTCAGCCTCAGAGCGTTCTCCCTGTTCAGGAAAGCATGAGACGCCCGAAAGCACCCTGATTCCCAAGCTCAGAACGCAGGACTTCGATTCCCCGCTCCACCGCGAGGCGGGACATCACTTGACATTTGGGAGGACCGTGGCGCGGCCGACGCTCATGTAGGTGAAGCCGGCAGAGGCCATCGCGTGGGGGTCGAGGACGTTCCGGCCGTCGAAGAGGAGCCGGCGGCGCATGCAGCGGCCCGCTGCGGACCAGTCGACGGTCTTGAGTTCCGGCCACTCCGTCACCACGATGGCGGCGTCCGCACCGAGCATGGTCTCGGCAGGAGTGGAGTGGCGCGCGGTCGCCTTCCACGGGGCGGCGTCGGCCGGCCTGATGCGCGTACTGAACGTCCGTCACCCGGCAAGGTCCACTCGTCGGTCAAGGTGCTTGCACCGCCTCCGGCTCCTCTGGCCACTGCCGTCGCCGCCGCGCAAAACGGCTGGCACGTGATCTCCACCAGGCGCGCCACCCCCAAAAGGGGGCGCACTGCGGACGGCAGCCGAGGAAGCCGGAGTCACCGTCGAGGTCTGGGCGCTGAATGTGACCGACCCGGCCTCGGTCGAGTCGTGCCCAGCCGACCTCGACCGGCGAGTCAGGGGGACCGTGACCAGTGTGGGCGGCGTGATCGGCCGGCCCCGCCTGGGAAGCGGGGTCTGCACCGGCCGGGGCTGAACCGTCGCGAGCGGCGCAGCGGAATCGTGGCCCCTGGCGTCGCTCAGGCAGCCAAGCCCTCCTGCCGCACTGTGTTCACACAGATGCGAAGGGTGAGGCATCGAAGCGCCGGCGCCCCGTGTATGCCGCTGTGATGCCACCCGCAGGGGCGCTGCCCGCATGTCAGCGCACGGTAAGGGGCGCGTCAGCCCACCGCTGAAGGATTGCTCGTGTCCGCATCCAAGGAGCACGAGTACTGGGAGGCGGGGGAGATGAGTGACACGGTGAACACAGCACTTCGCGTGGACGGCTCCGCGCTCGATGCCGTCCGTTGGGAATGCGGCCGGGCGTCGCCCCCGGCGCAGCGCGCTCCGGCCCGGCCGTTGCGGGCCGTGGACCACGTCGGGAGGACCGCTCCCCGGGCCGTGCTGGCCGGGCCCTCGCGCGAGCCGTTCGTGCGGACCTGCCGCGACTTCGCGACGCAGGTGCTCAGCCGCTGGGGCGTTGCGGGAACGGCGCGGGACTCCGCCGTGCTGGTCCTCGACGAGCTCGCGGTGAATGCCGTCCAGCACGGCCACGCCGACACCACGGTCGTCCTGAGCCGGGTCGGGGACATCCTCGTGGTCTCGGTCGCCGACTCCGGGGCCGCGGTGCCCCATTCCCGGGACGACACGGACAGCGATGAGCACGGACGCGGTCTGGCGATCATCGAGTTCCTCACGGAGTGGACCGAGGTGCACCACACCACGGCGGGGCGTCGGGTGTGCGCGGCTCTGCGTCTTTGACGGGACCTGCGGCAACCGGGTCGAGCCCGTCGGCCGGGGGACTCCACGTCGTCAGTCACATGTCAGTGCCGCGTCAGCGCTTTCTCAGGCCGATCCTGACGATAGGCGTATCAGGTCGTGCTCGCCCTGCACCGGTCACCGAGGGGCCGGCGGGCTGCTGACCCCGAATGGGAGGTCGAACATGGCGGTGTCTCCGGTCATTCTCAACCTGCGGCGCTGGATAAGCGACAACATCGATCACTTTCAACCGCCCGTGGGAAACAGGGAGTTGTGGAAGGAGGGATCGCAATTCATTTTCATGGTGTCCCACGGGCCCAACTCACGCAACGACTTCCACATCAGCCCGAGCGATGAAATCTTCTATCAGCTCACCGGGGACATTCGTGTCGACTATCGGGACGAGAACGGATTCATCGAGAGCGTGACCGTCCGCGAAGGCGATGTCTTTCTGATGCCCGCGATGGTGCCGCACTGCCCGCTGCGGCCCGCCGGGACCTGGGGAGCGGTCATCCAGCGGGTGCGCACCGAGCAGGAGCCCGATTGCATCCTCTGGTACTGCAAAGGCTGCGGGGACCGGCTCAACGAGACATGGTTCGGCCTGTCGGACATCGAGGTCCAGGTCAAGGCCGCCATCGAACGGTTCAACGGCAGCGCGGAACTGCGGACCTGTGCGAACTGCGGCGCCGTGCACGAGGTCGCCGGGCCGTTCGTGATGCCCCGAAGTGCCGCGGAAGGCGGCCGTAGCCGGAAGGGAGAGCGTGGCCATGGCGCGTAGTCAGGGAAATGACGATGGTCAGGGAAGGCACGGTCAGGACAGCCGGGGCGTCGTCGCCGATCAGGCGGTGCCGCGGGGCAGGTATCCGCATGTCCGGCGGGTCGGCGACTTCGTCTTCGTCTCGGGCATCAGTTCACGCCGCGCGGACAACACACATATCGGTGCGGAATCCGATGAGTTCGGCACGGTGACGCTGGATATCCGCGCACAGACCCGCGCGGTGATCGAGAACATCGCCCGGATACTGAGCGCCGAGGGATCGGGGCTCACCGACATCGTCGATGTCACCAGTTTCCTGGTCAGCATGAACGACTTCGCTGGATACAACGAGACCTATGCGGAGTTCTTCGATTTCGACGGCCCCACCCGTACCACCGTGGCCGTCCATCAACTCCCGCACCCGCACCTCCTGATCGAGATGAAGGTCATCGCCTTCAGTCCGGCCGAGGGCTCGCGGTAATACATCCCACGCAGCAACGAAGGAGGATCGATCACATGGGTGCGCGCACTGCACAGGAATATCTCCAGGGCCTCAGGGACGGCAGAGAGGTCTGGATCGGCGGGGAATCGGTCAAGGACGTCACCTCCCACCCCGCCCTGCGCCGCGGGGCGAGTTCGCTCGGCGGCTGGCTCGGCCGGCAGCACGAAGCGGAGCTACGGGACGTTCTCACCTTTCCCTCCCCCGAGTCCGGTGAGCACGTCGGAATGTCCTTCCTGCGCCCCGAGACGCGGGATGATCTGGGCAAGCGTTCCGCCGCCTTCCTGGAAAGCGCACGATGGAGTGGCGGAATGCTGGGACGCACGCCCGACTACCTCAATTCCTCGGTCATGGCGCTGGCTTCGGCCTCGGAGTTCTTCACCGCGGTCAACCCCGAGTTCGGCCGGAACATCCAGGCGTACTTCCGCCATCTGCGGGAGAACGACGTCGTGCTCACCCACACCCTGGTGAATCCGTCGGTCAACCGGCGGCTCACCGATCAGGGCATCCCCAGCTCACAGGTCGCCCTCCAGATCGTCCGGCACACCGACCGCGGCATCGTGGTGCGCGGGGCGCGACTTCTCGCCACGCTCGGCCCGCTGGCCGACGAACTCCTGGTGTTCCCGTCCACCTCGCTCAAGGACGACCCGTCGTCGACCCGTTACGCCTTCGCGTTCGCCGTGCCCTGCGCCACCCCGGGCCTGCGCTTTCTGTGCCGGGACAGCTACGACACGGGCCGGCCGGTCTTCGACGCCCCGCTCTCCGCGCGGTTCGAGGAGATGGACGCCGTCGTCGTGTTCGACGATGTCGAGGTCCCCTGGGAGCGGATCTTCCTCCTGGAGGACCCGTCCTCGTGCAACTCGGTGCATTCCGCGACAAATTCACTGATCCACATGATGCACCAGGTCGTCTGCAAGAACATCGCGAAAGCCGAGTTCATGGTGGGGCTGCTGTGCGCCATGACCTCGGCCAACCAGCGTGACCGCGCCCCGCAGACACAGGCGCAGATCGCCGAGGCGATGTGTGTGGTGGAACTGATGAAGGCCTGCCTGACCGCGAGCGAGGCCAACGCCAGGCCCGACCAGTGGGGCACGATGACGCCGGACCGGATGCCGCTGGACGCCGCCCGCAACGTCTTCCCGCAGCAGTACCAGCGGTTGGTCGAGCTGGTCCAGCTCCTCGGCTCCAGCTCGCTGATGGCCACCCCCGCGCAAGCCGACCTGACCTCGGCAATCGCCGGTGACATCGAGACCTACTTCGCTCTGGAGAACCTCGAATCCCCACAGCGCATCGGGTTGTTCCGACTCGCCCAGGACGTCGCCGTATCGGGCTTCGGCGCCCGGCAGGCGCTCTACGAGCGCTTCTTCTTCGGCGCGCCGGAACGAGTGGCGAGCATGCTGTTCCAGGCGTACGACAAGGAACCCCTCACCAGGAGGATCTTCGACCTCCTCGGCCGCCCGGACGGCTTCGCCGAGGGGCAGCGGGACACCGTTTCGGGGGCCCGTGATGGACGCTGACTCCTTCCGCCGGGCGCTGGGCACCTTCCCCAGCGGCGTGACGATTGTGACCACCACCGACGCGGACGGCGAGGCCTGGGGCATCACCGCCAGCGCCTTCTGTTCCGTGTCCCTGTCGCCGCCACTGGTGCTGTTCTGTCCGGCGGTGTCGGCACGCTCCCACGACCTGCTGCGCGGGGCCGAGCGGTACGCGATCAACGTGCTGCGGCCGGAGCACCGCACGCTCGCCCTGCGGTTCGCGACGGCCGGCGCCGACAAGTTCGCGCGGGCCGGATTCCGCACCGAAAGCGGAGTTCCCGTCCTCTCCAGCGCGCTGGCCACTCTGGTCTGCCGGGCATCCGCCCGGTACGACGCCGGCGACCACAGCATCCTCGTCGGCGAGGTCGAGAGCGTCCATGTGCAGGAGGGGCTGCCGCTGTTGTACTTCGACCGCGAATTCCGCGAGCTGTCCCCCGCACCGCTCCTCGCGCCACCCGGCCGGGTGGACCGCTACCGCGACCGGCCGCTGCTTGACGCGGACGGTGCTGACGGAAGCCATGCCGCGTGACAAAGGGGCCGCTGACCGGCGGTGTTACCCTTTTCGCATGCGAGTTCAGCTGCTCGGCCGGCTGGAAGTCCACGAGGCAGAACGACTGGTTCCGCTCGAAGGGCCGCGGCAGCGGACCTTGCTCGCCCTGCTGGCGCTGCACAGCGGAATGGTGGTCTCGACCGACCGCATCCTCGCCGAGGTCTGGGGCGAGGACTCGCCCTCACACCCGGCGAACACGATCCAGGCTCAGATCTCGCGGCTCCGGGCGCTGCTGGGCAGCAAGCGGATCGTGACCGCGAGCGGTGGCTACCGGCTGGACGTGGACCGCGAAGACGTCGACGTCTACCGGTTCGAGGCCCTGGTGGCGGCCGGACGCACGGCTCAGAGGTCCGGTGAGCCGACGGCCGCTGCCGCCACCCTGTCCGAGGCGCTCGCCCTCTGGCGCGGTCCCGCCCTGGCCGATGTCCTGGACATGGGCTTCGCCCGGAGCGAAGCCGGCCGGCTCGACGAGCTGCGGCTCATCGCTCTGGAGAGCCGCATCGAGGCGGACCTCGCCGTGGGCCGCCATGCCGAGGTCATCCCGGAGCTGTCCGCTCTCACCGAGGCACACCCGCTCCGGGAGCGCTTCTGCGCCCTGCTCATGACCGCTCTGTACCGCGCCGGCCGCCAGGCCGAAGCCCTGCGCGTGTTCCGGCAGACCCGCGCCCACCTCGTCGACGAGCTGGCGGTCGACCCTGGCGAGGAACTCCAGCGGCTGGAGCAGCGGATCCTGATCCACGACGCGGGCCTGCTCGGGCCCGCCTCCTCCCCGGCCGCCCCGGCGGCGGCCCCGGCCGCGCGCACCACGGGCAATCTCCGAGCGCCCCTGACGAGCTTCGTCGGACGTCGCGACCTGCTCGACCAGGTGCGGCAGTTCATCCGTTCCTGGCGGCTGGTCACCCTGACCGGGGCCGGCGGGACCGGGAAGACCCGCCTGGCCCTGGAAGCGGCCGACGCCGCCGGCCTGGCGCTGCCCGACGGCGTGTGGGTGGTGGAACTGGCGCCGGTCTCCGAACCGGACCGGGTGGCCGGCGCGGTCCTCCAGGCACTCGACGTCAGGTCGCAACCGTCCACCACCATGCAGGCGGCGCCCGCTCCGGGCACCGTTCGGCCCGCCGTCGAGCGTCTGCGGCAATACCTCCGGGACAAACAGCTGCTGCTGGTGCTGGACAACTGCGAACACCTCGTCGAGACGGTCGCCGAGCTGGCGGAAGCACTGCTGCGGGACTGCGGACGGCTGCGCATCGTCACCACCAGCCGGGAGCCGCTCGGGGTCCCCGGGGAGATGCAGCTGCCCGTACCGCCCATGCGCTACCCGGGTCCCGCCGAGGAGGACCCCGAGGCCATCGCCGGTTACGAAGCGGTACAGCTCTTCGAGGAGCGCGCCCGTGCCGTCAGTCCCGGCTTCCGCCTCACCGAAGGGAACGCCGTACAGGCCGCGGAGATCTGCCGGCGACTGGACGGCGTTCCGCTGGCGATCGAACTCGCCGCCGCCCGCACCAAGACCATGTCACCCACGGAGATCACCCACGACCTGGCCGACCGCTTCAGTCTGCTGACCGGAGGTTCCCGCACCGTGACCGCGCGCCACCGCACCCTGGCGGCGATGGTCGACTGGAGCTACGAGCTGCTGTCCCCGGCGGAGCGGGCGGTCCTCGACCGGCTCTCGGTGTTCTCGGGCGGATTCACCGTGGACGCAGCGGCGGCGGTCTGCGCCGACCTGCCGGAGACGGCCCCGGCGGCCGTGCGGGACTGCCTCGACCGCCTGGTCAACAAGTCCCTGGTCACCGCCGAAGTGGCCACGGGCGACCAGGCGCGTTTCGAGATGCTGGAGACGATCCGGGAGTACGGCACCGCACGGCTGCATGCCACCGGCGACTACGGCAAGGTACGGGACCAGCACGCCGCGTACTTCCTCGCGGTCGCCGAGGAGGGCGGCCGGGCGGTCCGGGGGCCCGAACAGCCCGTCTGGCTCGCCACCCTGCAACGCGAGACGGGAAATCTCGACACCGCACTGGACTGGCTGCTCGGACGGGAGGAGGCCGAGCCGGCGCAGCGGATGGCGGGCGCACTCGCCTGGTACTGGTGGATCCGTGCCGAGCATCAGAGCGGCACCCGGCGACTCCTCGCCGCCCTGGAGCTGGACGGCCGCGAAACCTCGCCCACGGTCCATGCCCTCGCGCTCGCCTGGGCGTCCCATCTCGCGCAGAACGCACACGACCTCGGTGCCGCCGTGCGCCTCGGCCGCAGGGCCCTGGACGTCGGGACCGCGGCCGGCAGCTCCGACTCCGATCTCGCCCTCGCCTCGGCCTTTCTGGCGCACGCGCTGATGCGCCAGGGGGAGCACGAGGAGGCCGCAGCCCATATCGCCCGTGCCTTCGACGGGCTGGACGAGGACACCGACCACTGGGTGCTGGCGAGTTCGTACCTCGTCGCCGGACTCGGTGCCTTCTGGCAGGGCCATGGGGAACGCGCCACCGAGCTGTTCACCGACGCCCTGACGCACTACCGCCGCAGCGGCGACCAATGGGGAGTGCTGCGCGCGCTGTTCCGCCTCGGTGCGGTCAGTGAATGCCGCGGCCGCTACGAGGAGGCGACGGCGCTCGCCGACGAGGGGCTCGCCCTGGCCCGGCGCCTCGGGCTGGCGGAGATGGTCGCGGCACGGCTGGCCGACCTGGGACGGCTGGCCGTCCTCCGCGGCGAGCCGGACGCCGCCCGTGACCTGTTGCACGAGTCGTTGAACACCGCTGCCTGGGTCGGTGCCGAGGAGCCCGCCGCCAGTGCCCGTAACAGTCTGGGCATCCTCGTGCGCGCCGAGAAGGATCTGGAACGGGCCGGTGCCCTGCACACCAGCGCGCTGGAGTCCTATGAGCGCATGGCCCTGTCCAGGGAGGCGGGGATGTCCCGTATCTGTCTGGGCCTGGTGCTGGTCGATCTCGGGAAGACGGCGCAGGCGCGGGAGTGCTTCGAGGGCGCCGTCACCACCGGCGAGTCGGTGCACGACCCCTGGTTGCTGGCCATGGGTCTCGAAGCCCTGGCCCGGGCGGTCTGCCGGACCGACCGGCAGCGCGCCGCCGGCCTGCTGGCCCGGGCACGGCAGATCCGCGAGGAGACGGGGATGCCCACTCCGGCCTGGCTGGCCGACGACGTGAAGCGCGCCGTCAAGGCCGTGGAGAGCTGAGGCGGACACCCCCTACGGCGCGACCCCCACCGACGCCGAACCAAGTGACTCGATCACCGTCCGCACCTGCGCCCCCGGGCCCAGCGGAACGGCCGCGGTGGCACCGCCGGCGAGTACCACCCACCCCGCCCGCAGCGGCATCCCGGCCCGACCGGTCAGCTGTGCCGCGGCGACCAGCGAACGCCATGGGTCCCCGAGGATCGCCGCGGTGGCCCCGGCCTCGGCGAGCCGGCCGTCCACCTCCAGGAGCACACCGAGGCAGTCCAGCGACGGCGGCACGGGCCGCCAGGCGCCGAGGACGAATCCGGCCGCGGAGGCGTTGTCGGCCACCACATCCGCCAGGGTGAAGCGGAAGTCCGCGTACCGCGAGTCGATGATCTCCAAGGCGGGGGCGACCGCGGTCACCGCCGAGGCGATCGTCTCCGGGGGTGCGCCGACAGATATGTCCTGTCCGATCAGGAACGCGACCTCGGGCTCGACCCGCGGATGGATGTAGTGGTCCGGCGCGATCCGGTCGCCCTCCGGAACCAGCATGGCGCTGGTCAAACGGCCCCAGATGACCTCGTCCACGCCCATCTGCGCCATCTTCTGCCGGCTGGTGAAGCCCATCTTCACCCCCACCAGTCGTTCGCCGCGGTCCAGCCGCCGGGCGACGGCCAGCTCCTGCACCGCGTACGCCTCCGCGACGCTCAGCGGGGCCTCTTGTGAGGGCTGCGAGGTGACCTCACCCCGCCGGGCCGCCTCATCGAGCCGCGCGGCCAGTCTTTCCCTGGGAGTCCGTTCACTCATGTCGACCTCTCACCCCTCGTCCACGGTGTGTGCCGGTTCGGCGCGGTCGCGGGCCAGGTCGAGCGCCACGTCCACGATCATGTCCTCCTGTCCGCCCACCATCGCCCGTCGGCCCACCTCGACGAGGATCGAGCGGGCGTCCACCCCGTACCGGCTCGCGGCGCGTTCGGCGTGGCGGAGGAAGCTCGAATAGACCCCGGCATAGCCGACCGCCAGGGTCTCCCGGTCCACTCGGACCGGACGGTCCTGCAGCGGCCGGACGAGTTCGTCCGCGGCGTCCATGAGCGGGAAGAGCTGACAGCCGTGCTGCCAGCCCATCAGGGTGGCCGTGGCGACGAAGACCTCCAGCGGAGCGTTGCCCGCTCCCGCGCCCTGGCCCGCCAGCGCGGCGTCCACCCGGCGGGCGCCGTGTTCGACGGCCACCACGCTGTTGGCGACGCCCAGGGAGAGGTTGTGGTGGGCGTGGATCCCGATCTCGGTCTCCGGTCGCAGCACCTCACGGTAGGCACTGACCCGCGCGGCGACCTCGTCCATCGTCAGCCGTCCCGCGGAATCGGTGACATAGACGCAGTGCGCACCGTAGGACTCCATCAGCCGGGCCTGCTCCGCGAGGACCGCCGGCGGAGCCTGGTGCGACATCATCAGGAAACCGGCCACGTCCATACCGTGCTCCCGCGCCCAGGAGATGTGCTGGGCGGCGATGTCCGCCTCGGTGCAGTGCGTGGCGACGCGGACGCTGCGCACCCCCAGTTCGTGGGCCTGTTGAAGATCGGCGATGGTGCCGATGCCCGGCAGCAGCAGCGTCGTCAGCCGCGCCCGGGTGAGCGTCTCGGCGGCGGCCGCGATCCACTCGGCGTCGGTGTGGGCGCCGTGACCATAGTTCACGCTGGAGCCGGCCAAACCGTCCCCGTGCGCGATCTCGATCGCGTCGACCCCGGCCCGGTCCAACGCCCCGGCGATCAGCCGCACTTGATCCAGGCGGTACCGGTGTGCGATGGCATGCATGCCGTCGCGGAGCGTCACGTCCTGGATGTAGAGGTCCCGGCCGCTTTCCTTCGCCGCTACTGAATTCACCGTGCTCACCTGGCCGCCGCCTTTCTCCGGAGTTCCACCAGGCGCTCGGCCGTACGCACCGCGGCGGACGTCATGATGTCCAGGTTTCCGGCGTACTCGGGCAGGAAATGCCCGGCCCCGGATACTTCGAGGAAGACCGATACCTGGAGGCCCGTGAAGGAGTCACCGAGTGCGGGAACACGCCGGGGATGCTCGACGCGCTCGAACTGCACCGCCTGCTTCAGCCGATAGCCGGGGACATACGCACGGACGGCGGACACCGCGGCCTCCACCGAGGCGCTGATCGCCTCCGCATCCCCGTCCGGGCACAGGCAGTGCACGGTGTCCCGCATGATCATCGGTGGTTCGGCCGGGTTGAGGATGATGATCGCTTTCCCCCGGCGGGCGCCGCCCACCTGCTCGATGGCGCGCGCGGTCGTCTCCGTGAACTCGTCGATGTTGGCCCGGGTTCCGGGGCCGGCCGACCGCGAGGCGATGGTGGCCACGATTTCGGCGTACGCCACGGGTGCCACGGCATTCACCGCGGCCACGACGGGGATCGTGGCCTGGCCGCCGCAGGTGACCATGTTGAGGTTCTGGACGTCGAGTTGGTCGAGATTGACGCTCGGCACCACATAAGGGCCGAGTGCGGCAGGTGTGACATCGATGAGGGTCTTTCCATGAGGGCTCAGCACCGCCGCGTTGTGCAGGTGCGCGCGGGCGGAGGTCGCATCGAAGACGATCTCGATCTCCTCGGCCCCGGGCAGTCCGATCAGTCCCTCGGCGCCCGACGTGGTGGTCGGGATGCCCAGCCGACGAGCGCGCGCCAGCCCTTCCGACGCGGGGTCGATCCCCGCCATGGCGGCCATCCGCAGACTGCTCGACTGCCGGAGGATCTTGAACATCAGGTCGGTGCCGATGTTGCCGGACCCGAGAACGGCGACCGGTACTGTCATGAGTGCCTTCCCTTCGCGAACGCCGCTCGTACCGAACCGAGCCCGGAGACGTGTGCTTCGTAGACGGTTCCGGGCACGACGCGGACCATGGGGCCGAGGGCACCGGAGAGGACCACATCGCCGGCGGCGAGCGGATGGCCGGTCCGGGCCAGTCGGCGGGCGAGCCAGGTCACGGCGTTCACCGGGTGTCCCAGGCACGCCGCGCCGGCTCCGACGGACAGGGGTTCACCCCCGGTCGTCAGTACCGCTCCGCTCTCCCGCAGGTCCAGTCCCTCCAGACGGCGCGGGGACCCGCCCAGCAGAAACCGGCCGCTGGAGGCGTTGTCGGCGACCGTGTCGACGATGTCGATGTCCCAGGCGGCGACCCGTGAGTCGACCACTTCGATCGCCGTGACCACATAGGCGGTCGCACGCAGTACGTCGGCCGTCGTCGTCCACTCCTCGGCAAGGCCGGTTTCCAGGACGAAGGCGACCTCTACCTCGATGCGCGGGTCGATCAGGCGGGTGAGATCGATTTCCTCGGTGTCGCCCACCGCCATATCGCCGAACAGCACCCCGAAATCCGGCTGGTCGACACCCAGCTGCTGCTGAACCGCCGGTGAGGTCAGTCCGATCTTGCGCCCGACGAGCCGTCGTCCCTCGGACAGCGAGCGCCGTGTGTTCGCTTCCTGAACCGCGTATGCGGCCTCGATATCGCCGGCACTCAGCAGTGCGCGGACCGGTTCACACGGCAGATTGCTCACCCGCGCGTTCCAGAGCCGTTGCGCCGCTTCCGCGATGCCGTCGTCATCAGTGCTCGGGAGCATGCTGAGGGGCCCCTTTCGGCAATTCCCTGGCCGCCCGGGTTCACGGACCGGGCGCCGGACAGCCACACCCTGCTGCCCGGCTCTGTTGCCGGTCTGACATGGCGCTGACGGAGCGGGCCGAGCGCGCGGCCGGGCACGTCAGCCCGCCGTCAGGCGCACCTCAGCCAGGGGGCCGAGCCTTGTCGCCACTCTCCGCACGAGCAGCGGCCACGGACGGATCGCGCCGACGTGGCCGCGGGTTCCCGGGTCAAGAAGGAGGAGATGTGCACCAGTTGCTACGCCTCAGCGACGAGGTCGAACAGGCCCTGGAGGAAGGTTTGCCGGTGGTGGCATTGGAGACCACCGCCATCAACCACGGGCCACCGTATCCGGGGAATTTGGAGTGGGCGCTGGCCATCTGCCGGGCGGTGCGCGAGGGAGGGGCATCCCCCGCTCTGACCGGCATCGCCGATGGACACTTCGTCGTCGGGATGAGCGAGAGTGATCTTGAACGGTTCGCCGCCACCGCGCACATTCCCAAGGCCAGTACGCGGGACCTCGGGCTGGTCCTGGCCTCCGGCGGCCTCGGGGCCACCACCGTTGCCTCCTCCTTGCTCATCGCCCACCTCGCCGGAATTCCGGTGCTCTCGGCCGGAGGCATCGGAGGAGTACACCGCAATGCCTCGGCCACCTTCGATGTCTCCGCCGATCTCATGGAGTTGACCCGCCATCAGGTCGCGGTGGTGTGTGCGGGCGCCAAGAGCATTCTGGACGTGGGGCTCACCCTGGAATATCTGGAGACGCTTGGGGTGCCGGTCATCGGCTATCGGTGTGCGGACTTCCCGGCCTACCACTGCACTTCCAGCGGATTCCCCAACCCTCAGCGGGTCGATGAGCTCACGGCCCTGGCCGCGGCCGTCGACCTGCACTGGACGGCCGGGGCGACGGGATCGGTGGTCGTCACCTCGCCCATAGGAGCCGAGCACGCGCTGGACGGCGACCGCATCGAGCAGGCGGTCCAGGGCGCCGTGCGGCAGGCCGGACGCGACGGTGTGCACGGCGCGGCGATCACCCCGTACCTGCTGGAGGCCGTATCCGCGGCGACCGGGGGACGGAGTGCAGCGGCGAGCCGCTCCGTGCTGATCAGCACGGCGAAGCTGGCCGGACAGGTGGCCGGTGCCTTCGCGGACCGCCAAACGGCTGAGCGCGGTGCAGGCCGTGCTCCGCGACCAGGACGGCAGGCCGGCCGGGCCGACGACGTGTGGAAGCGAGTGAGAAGATGACCAGCCCCAGAACCAAGGCCGTTGAGGACCGGCGCAAGCACGCCCGACTCCCCCGTAAGGCCACACTGATCACCAGCTGTCTGGCGGTGTGTCTCGCCCAGATCGCGCTGGCCATGCCCGCGACCCTCAACGGGCTGTTCCAGCAGAGCCTGCACCCGGTCGGCTCCCAGCTCACCTGGATCTCCGACGCGTTCTTGTTGCCCGTGACGGTACTGGAGCTGACCTTCGGCGTGCTGGGCGACCTCTTCGGCCGCAAACGGCTGCTGGTCGGCGGCACGGCCCTGCTCGCCGTCGGCGAGGTGGTGGCGGCAACTGCCGGTGACATCCCCCAGTTGTGGACAGGCCAGCTCCTGGGCGGTCTCGGCGCCGCGGCACTGTTCCCCACCACGCTCGCCATGGTTGCGGCCGGCACCCACACGCCGCGCGACCGGGCCCGGGGCATCGCGGTCTGGACCGCCTCGCTCTCCACCGGCGGCTTTGTCGCCCCCGTGCTCGGCGGCATATCCGGCACATACGGTTCATGGAAGCTTTCCTTCGTGATCGTCGCCGCACTCGCCGTCATCACCGCACTTGTCTGCTGGCTGCTTGCCGAGGACTCCAGCTCGCCGGAGGGCCGCTCACTGGACTGGGGTGGCCAGATCACCATCCTCATCGGCCTGTTCGCCCTGCTCTACGCCGTGATCCAGGGGCCGACCGACGGATGGGGCTCCCCATCCGTCATCGGTTCCTTCGTCGTCGCCGCGGTGTTCCTCGTCCTGTTCGTCCTCGCGGAGCACCGGGCCCGCTCGCCCCTGCTGCGGCTCGGTCTCTTCCGCAACCGCGCCTTCACCATCGTCTCGGTCATCACCGTCGTCGGGATGTTCAGCTTCCTCGGCACCGCCTATGCGACCAGCATCCGCATCGGGGTGATCCAGCACCAGAGCCCCCTGCGGACCTCGATGGCCTTTGTCCTGCTCGGCGGATTCTCGCTGGTGCTCACTCCGCTCATCTCACGGCTGCTGGAGCGGGCGAATCCGCGCTGGCTGCTCTCCGGCGGGCTGCTGCTGATGGCCACGGGCGACTTCTGGATGGCGACCCTGGACATACGGGAGACCTCGCTCGGCGCGCACCTCGCCCCCTTGGGCCTGGCGGGCATCGGCTATGCGTTCAGTATCGCGTCGGTCACCGCCGTCGCCGTGAACACGGTGCCCGTCCGCTACACCGGTATGGCCAGCGCATCGACCAGCCTGCTCCGGGACTTCGGCTTCACCCTCGGCCCTGCGCTCATCGGTGCGGTCGCCCTCGGCCAGGCCGCCTCGGCGTTCCGGTCCGGCTTGTCTGCGTCCTCGCTCCCCCCGGCGACGCAGGCCGCTGCCACAGAAGTGGCCCGGGCAGGGGGCCCGCTGGCGGTGAACTCCCTTCCGCCGGACTCCGCGCCGGGACAGGCGGTGTCCCTGGCCCGGGACGCGCTGGGCCAGGGCTACTCGCTCGGGTACGTGGTCTGCGGGACGGCCGCCCTGATGGCGTGCCTGCTGGCCGTGTCGGCCTTGCGGGGTGACCGGAAAAACGCCCCGAGCCCCCAGGAATCGTCAGCAGCGGGCACTCCGGCAACGACGGCCCCGGAGCCGCTGTAGCAGGTCAACCGGTGCGCACGGGCAGGCTTCCGGGGCCGGCGAACACCAGCGCAGTGTGCCCGGGGCGCCCCGGCCGGACCGTTGACCGGCCGGGGCGCCGAACCCGGGGGGAGAGAGATCCGGCGCGGGTATGGGGCCTTACGCGCGGTTACGCGGTCGATGGCGAGCCGCAAGAGGCTGCGCCGCATTTCCAGCTCTGCCGCCTCCCACGTTTCCCTCAACAGTTGGCCGTCGTCCACGATGCTCGTGTCGATGACAGCACGCGGGGCAACGGCGTCCGAGTGTTTCTGCGTGGCCTCCACGGCCGCGCTCCCTCGTCTCTTCGGTCTCCTCGGGAAGCGTCAGAGCCGTCCAGCGCTCCGCGATCTTGACCGCCGGGGCGTCGGTCGGTTCCAGCGCCATGACGACGTTGAGCCAACGGCCGACGACCTCCCGTTCGGGTGCGCCGGCGTACGCGGACGCTGGAGCCGGGCAGATGCCGCACTCCCGCTCCTTCTCGCACTCGTACGAGAGCCCACGGAGAGTCATCGCGCGCTTACACCCCACACAGGGCAGCAGGTCAGTGAGGGGGTGAGACGCCTTGCCGGCGCCCGGAAATCCGTCGCCGGCCAGCGGACGGACTTTGCCCGCCGCCACGCTCTGTGCCTGCCGCTGACCAGCCTCATCCACCAGCTCCGTGCGCAGGTCGAGGCAGGGAACCTGGGCGGGTGTCACACCGTCCGGCGACGGCCGTCCGGCCAAACGGTCCGAGCTGCTGCCGTATGAGGACTGACACCGGGCGGCGCCGGGCTCCCGGCCCCCGCGTCCGGCTTGGAGGAAGCTACAGCCGGGACCGGGGCGCTGGCCTGCGCAAAGCGCCAGTAGACTCTGACCACGTGACTGCCTCTGCGAAGCCTCGCATCCCCAACGTTCTGGCCGGCCGCTACGCCTCCGCGGAGCTGGCCGTGCTGTGGTCCCCCGAATACAAGGTCAAGCTGGAGCGGAAGCTCTGGCTTGCCGTGCTGCGCGCGCAGAAGGACCTGGGGGTGGAGGTCCCCGAGCAGGCGCTGGCCGACTACGAGCGGGTCCTGGACGACGTCGATCTGGCCTCCATCGCCGAGCGCGAAAAGGTCACCCGGCACGACGTCAAGGCCCGTATCGAGGAGTTCAACGCCCTCGCCGGCCATGAGCAGGTCCACAAGGGCATGACCTCCCGCGACCTGACCGAGAACGTCGAGCAGTTGCAGGTGCGGCTGTCCCTGGAGCTGATGCGGGACCGTACGGTCGCCGTGCTGGCGCGCCTGGGCTCGCTGGCCGCCCAGCACGCCGAGCTGGTCATGGCGGGCCGCTCGCACAACGTCGCCGCCCAGACCACGACCCTCGGCAAGCGTTTCGCGACCGCCGCGGACGAGCTGCTGGTGGCGTTCGCCCGGCTGGAGGACCTGCTCTCCCGTTACCCGCTGCGCGGCATCAAGGGCCCGGTCGGCACCGCCCAGGACATGCTCGACCTGCTGGGCGGCGACGCCGCCAAGCTCGCCGACCTGGAGCAGCGGATCGCCGGGCACCTCGGCTTCGGCCAGGCCTTCACCTCCGTCGGCCAGGTCTACCCGCGGTCGCTGGACTACGACGTGGTGACCTCGCTGGTGCAGCTGGCCGCCGCCCCCTCCTCGCTGGCCAAGACCATCCGGCTGATGGCCGGCCACGAGCTGGTCACCGAGGGCTTCAAGCCCGGCCAGGTCGGCTCCTCGGCGATGCCGCACAAGATGAACACCCGCTCCTGCGAGCGCGTCAACGGCCTGATGGTGATCCTGCGCGGCTATGCCTCGATGGCCGGTGAGCTCTCCGGAGACCAGTGGAACGAGGGCGATGTGTCCTGCTCCGTGGTGCGCCGGGTGGCCCTGCCGGACTCGTTCTTCGCGCTGGACGGCCTGCTGGAGACGTTCCTGACGGTGCTCGACGAGTTCGGCGCGTTCCCCGCCGTCGTCGCCCGGGAGCTGGACCGCTACCTGCCCTTCCTCGCCACGACGAAGGTGCTGATGGCGTCCGTGCGGGCCGGTGTGGGCCGCGAGGAGGCACATGAGGCGATCAAGGAGAACGCGGTCGCCTCGGCGCTGGCCATGCGGGAGCAGGGTGTGGAGCGCAACGAGCTGCTGGACAAGCTCGCCGCCGATGCGCGGATCCCGCTGGAGAAGGCGCAGTTGGACGCCCTGATGGCGGACAAGCTCTCCTTCACGGGCGCGGCGGCCGACCAGGTGACGGCCGTCGTCACCCGGATCGGGGAGATCGCCGAGCAGTACCCGGAGGCCGCGGCGTACACCCCCGGCTCGATCCTCTGACGCGAGGGCTCATGGGCCTCACCCCCGAAGAGCTGGCAGCCGCTCGCGACCGCGTCGTCCCGGACGTGGCCGCGAGCGGCCTGCGGGTGCTCTTCTGCGGTATCAACCCCGGGCTGATGACGGCAGCCACCGGCCACCACTTCGCCCGGCCCGGTAACCGTTTCTGGCCGGTTCTGCACGCCGCCGGCTTCACCCCGCGCCAGTTCCGGCCCGCCGAGCAGGAGGAGTTGCTCGCCCATGGCCTCGGCATCACCAATGTCGTGGCGCGGGCGACCGCCAAGGCCGACGAGCTGACCGCGCAGGAGTACCGCGAGGGCGGCCGGCTGCTGGCCGAGAAGGTGGCGCGGCTGCGCCCCCGCTGGCTGGCCGTCGCCGGTGTCACCGCGTACCGCGTCGCCTTCGACGACCGGAAGGCCGCGATCGGGCCCCAGCAGCGGACGCTGGGCGACACCCGTATCTGGGCACTGCCCAACCCCAGCGGGCTGAACGCCCATTGGACGGTGGCGGCCATGGCGGAGGAGTACGGACGGCTGCGCGCCGCGGCGTTCGCGGAGGGTGACGGCGCATAAAGCCGTCCACCGTTCGGCCGGTCGTCATCTTGAAGGCATGTACATGCCTACCGGACAGTTCTACTCTGACGCCGCCCGCGCAGCTCCCCCCTCCCGTACGGAGACTCCCGTGCCTGCTACGCCCGCGTCCCCCTCCTCCACCGAGTCCCCCACCTCCCACCGCATCCGCCGCTCACGCCGCCGTAAAGTCACCGCGCTCGCCGGGGCGTTCGCCCTCGCCACCGCCGGTCTCGGCGTCTGGGCGGGCAACGGTTTCGGCGCCGAGGCCGCCGCGGCCGCCGTGCCCACCCCCGACCATGTGGTCGTCGTGGTCTTCGAGAACCACGCCTACGACCAGGTGATGGGCAGCTCCAGCGCCCCGTACCTCAACTCCCTGGCCTCCGGCGGCGCCGGCCTGACCGCCTCCTACGCCGAGACCCACCCCAGCCAGCCCAACTACTACGCCCTCTTCTCCGGCGACACCCAGGGCGTCACCGACGACAGCTGCGTCGACCCGGGGTTCAGCGACGCCCCCAACCTCGCCTCCGAGCTGACGGCGGCCGGCAAGTCCTGGGCGAGCTACAACGAATCGCTGCCGTCCGAGGGCTCGACCACCTGCAAGAGCGGCACGTACGCGCAGAAGCACAACCCGTGGTTCGGCTTCAGCAACGTCTCCACCGGCTCGGCCCACACCTTCGACGCCTTCCCGACCGACTTCTCGAAGCTGCCCACCGTCTCGTTCGTGGTGCCGAACCTGTGCAGCGATATGCACGACTGCTCGGTGTCCACCGGTGACACCTGGGTGAAGGACCACCTCAAGAGCTACGCCGACTGGGCCAAGACCCACAACAGTCTGCTGCTGGTCACCTTCGACGAGGACAACCGGCTCAGCGGCAACCGCATCCCGACCGTGCTGTACGGCCAGCCCGTACAGGCCGGCTCCACCTCGGACACCACCTACAACCACTACGACGTGCTGCGCACCCTTGAGGACATGTACGGCACCGCGCACGCCGGCCGGGCCGCCGACGCCAAGGACATCAGCGGAATCTGGGCCGGCTGACCCGTGTATCTCGCAGACGGCCGCCCGGCTCCCGCCACCTCCGTACCGCCGGGCGGCCGGCGCACCGGCCGCAGCCGCCGCGTCCGCGCCGCCGTCCCCTCCACGGTGCTGGTCCTGGGCACCGTCAGCCTCATCACCGACATCTCCTCAGAGATGGTCACGGCCGTGCTCCCGCTGTACCTCGTCGCCGAACTCGGGCTGTCCCCGCTGGGGTTCGGGGTGCTGGACGGGGTCTACAACGGGGTGAGCGCACTGGTCCGGCTGGTGGGCGGCCGGCTTTCGGACCGGGGTGGGGGCGTCGGGCACAAGGCGGTGGCCGCGGTGGGGTACGGGCTCTCCGCCCTCTGCAAGCCGCTGTTGCTGCTGGTCCACTCGTTGCCGCTGATCGGGGCGGTGCTGGCGGTGGACCGGACCGGCAAGGGACTGCGGACCGCACCGCGGGACGCGATGATCTCGCTGGCCGCCGAACCGGCCGCCCGTGGCCGGGCGTTCGGGGTGCACCGGGCGATGGACACCGCGGGCGCCCTGTGCGGCCCGCTGGTGGCGTTCGTGCTGCTGCGGGTGGCGGCCGAAGGCTATGACGCGGTGTTCACGGTCAGCTTCTGTGTGGCCGTACTGGGCGTGGTCGTCCTGCTGTTGTTCGTCCCGGGCCGCGCCCTGCCCGCCGCGGAGGGCACCGCCGGACCGGCATCGGCCGGTCCGGCATCGGCCGGTCCGGCATCCGCCGGTCCGGCATCCGCCGGGCCACGGACGCCGGCTGCGCCACGGACGCCCGTGCGCGCGCTGCTGGGCCGGCCGGAGATACGCCGGCTGACCGCATGCGCCGTACTGCTCGGGCTGACCACCGTCAGCGACTCCTTCCTGTATCTGACCCTCCAGCGGCGGCTGGACCTCCCGGCGGGATGGTTCCCGCTGCTCCCTCTGGGCACCGCCGCGGCGTTTCTGTCGCTGGCGGTGCCGATGGGGGCGATCGCCGACCGGATCGGCCGACGGCGGCTGTTCCTGGCCGGGCATCTGGTGCTGCTGTGCGTCTACGGACTGCTGCTGGCACCCCTCGACGGCAGCACGGCGCTGGTCTGTGCCGTGCTCATCCTGCACGGCGCGTTCTACGCGGCGACCGACGGAGTGCTGGCCGCCGCGACCGCCGACGCGGTGCCCGAGGACGCCCGTGGCAGCGGCCTGGCCGTGGTGCAGACCGGCCAGACGGCCGCGCGCTTCGTCTGCTCGCTCGCCTTCGGTGCCGCCTGGACCGCCTGGGGCGACCACACCGCCGTCCTCGCCGCGGCCGTCGGGCTGGCTCTGGCCGCGGCCCTCAGCGCCCGGCTGCTGCGCCCGGCCGGACCGGCGGCGGGCCCGAACTCCCCCTCGGAGCACACCTCATGAACCGCATGCCGCTGAGCCGCACCGCGCGCCTGCTCATCCTGCTCGCCACCGTCGTCGTCCTCGGCGCGGTCGCCGTCGGCGCGACCCTGGCCGCCGCCGGACGCGCCGACCGGAAGGACCGCACCCAGTCCGACGGCCCGAAGGTGACCCCCGGGGCCGTACGACTGGACGGGCCGCACCAGGGTCTCTTCCGCAACATGGCCTGGGGGCCGCACCGCGACGAGATCACCGCCGTGCCGGAAAGGCGGCTCACCGGGCCGCGCACCGCGTCCGGCGTGCACTGTCTGCGGTTCCACGCGGCCGCCGGAACCGGTATCTGTCTCCAGGCCGTCCACGGCGAACTCCGGGACAGCTACCGGGCCGTACTCCTGGACCGCCGGCTGCGCGAGGTGCGCCACTACGACGTGGCCGGCACACCCACCCGCGCCCGGGTCTCCCCCAGCGGCCGCACCGTCGCCTGGACCGTCTTCGTCAGCGGTGACTCCTACGCGGGCACCGCCTTCTCCACCCGTACCTCCGTCGTCGACACCGGCGGCCGGCGCCTGGACGCCAACCTGGAGACCTATGCGCTGACCGTCGGCGGACACCGGGTCCGCGCCGCCGACATCAACGTCTGGGGCGTCACCTTCGCCGATGACACCCGCTTCTACGCCACCGCCGCCACCGGCGGAAAGACCTATCTCGTCCGCGGCGACCGCGGCACCAGAACTCTCCGGGCCCTGCACCCCAACGTCGAATGCCCCTCGCTGTCCCCGGATGGCACCCGGATCGCCTACAAGAAGCGCATCGCGGGCGCCGACCCCGACGCTCCCTGGCGGCTCTACGTCCTCGATCTGCGCACCCTGCGCGAGACCGCGACCGGTGAACACCGCAACATCGACGACCAGGCCGTCTGGCGCGACGGCCACACCCTGGTCTACTCGCTGCCGGGCGACTACGGCTCGGACCTCTGGACGGTCCCCGCCGACGGCACCGGCACCCCGCACCGCCTCCTCTCCGCGGCCCTCGCCCCCGCTTTCACCCGCTAGGGATGTGGGTGGCCCCGGGAACCGCCGCCCCCTCTCCCCCACGGCCACCAGCAGCTGGAACGGCAGCTCGCGCCCGCCCTGCCCCACTCCCACGCCGATCCAGCGGCCCTGCACCCGCCAGCCGTGCATCCGCGGGACATAACCGCACAGCGTGTCCAGCGGCGGCCGGACCGGCAGGCCCTGCGCAGTCCGCTCCAAGTGGGCCCCGAGATCGACGGTTTCGGGGGCGCCCCACCGTAACGACAGCGCCTGCACCAGCGCCGTCAGCTCGGCGGTGAAGTCCTCCTCGGTCTCCGCCACCTCGGCGGCGTCCGCGTCCCAGAACTCCCCGCTGACCCGCAGCCCGGCTATGTGGTAGCCGGGCCCGCTCTCGACCATGGCGGACCGGTCCGGCACCGCCGGGAACTCCCGCCGTCGCAGTCGGTCGATGACCGTCAGATGCTTGTCAATGGTCATGCCGTCAGTAAACCGCGCGGGTCTGACAATTGGCCCTCCCGCGGCCCGGCGCGGGTCGACCTCGCGCGCACCGCGACCGCCGGGCAGGCGTCACGGCGGCCGGCTGCCCCCTCCCGTGGGGCTCGCCGCGCACCCCCTGACCGGCTACGATCCGCCCACACGCAAAGTGAGGGAGACGGACGTTGGGGCGGCTCACCGGCGGGGACCCGTCCCTGCTGCGACGGATCAACTCCGCGGTGGTGCTGCAAGCGCTGCGCGCCGCGGACTCCCCCACGCTCACCGACCTCGTCCAGGTGACGGGGCTGTCCCGGCCGACGGTCGAGGGTGTGGTCGAGGGGCTCATCGAGACCGGTCTGGTGGTCGAGGCGGCCGCCGGGGAGGGTGCGACGCGTCGCCAGGGGCGGCCGGCCCGCCGGTTCCGTTTCCGTACGGAGGCCGGCCATCTGCTGGGCATCGAGATCGGCCCGCACCGCGTCGCCGCCCTGCTGTCCGATCTGGGCGGCCGGGTGCTGGACACCGCGCAGCGCCCCGTGGAGGAGCGCGCACCGGCCGACGAGCGGCTGGAGCGGGTCCGTGCCGTGGTGGCCGATCTGCTGCGCCGTACGGGCGTGCCCCGCGATTCGCTGCGGGCCGTCGGGGTGGCCGGCCCCGGCATCGTGGAGGCCGACGGCACCGTCCGGCTGAGCACCGCGCTGCCCGGCTGGACGGGTTTCCCGCTGGGCGAGCGGCTGCGGCGCTCGTTCCGCTGCCCGGTGCTGGTCGAGAACGACGCGAACGCCGCGGCGGTGGCCGAACACTGGCAGGGCGCGGCGACCGGCTCGGATGACATCGTTTTCGTGCTGGCCGGACTCAGCCCGGGGGCCGGTTCACTGATCGGCGGACGGCTGCACCGCGGCTTCGGCGGGGCCGCCGGGGAGATCGGCGCGCTGCATCTGCTCGGCCGGGAGGCCACCCCGGAGAAGCTGCTGTCGACGACCGGAGAACCGCTGCATCCCCTGGACGAGGCGCAGGTGGCGGCGGTCTTCGCGGCGGCACGGGACGGCGACGCACAGGCGCGGGAGGCGGTGGACCGCTTCATCCGGCGGCTGGTGCACGATGTCGCGGCTCTGGTGCTGGCGCTGGACCCGGAGCTGGTGGTGATCGGTGGCTGGGCGGCGGGCCTGGCGGGCGTACTGGAGCCATTGCGCCGGGAGTTGGCGCGTTACTGCCTGCGCCCGCCGCAGGTCGCCCTGTCGCAGCTCGGCGAGGCGGCGGTGGCCACCGGGGCGCTGCGGCTCGCGCTCGACCACGTGGAGGGCGAACTCTTCGCGGTGGAGAGCACGGTGACGGGCCGCCGCCGCACCGCGGCGCGCTGACGGCCACTACGCAGCGGCGACGCCCCGCCACAACGGAGCGGGCCCCTCCGAGATCCGGAGCGGGCCCGTCCCCTCAGTCGCCGGTCAGTCTCACCCCGCGAGCAACGCGACCGCGTCGCTCTCGCCGAAGGTCAGACGGCAGGTGTCCGCCCGGTAGGTGGAGACCGCGACGGCTGCCGTACGGCCGCCCGAGACATAGCGGGTGGTGACGACCAGGACGGGTGCGCCGGGCAGCCGGTCCAGCTGCTTGGCGTCCTCCGCACGGGCCGAGCCGAGCTCGACGGTGCGGTCCTGGCCCTCCAGCTCCAGCGACTGAAGCTGAGCCAGGACCGCATAGGCCTGCGCCGGGCCGGTCAGCAGCGCGATCTCCGCGCCGCTGGGGATCACGGCCGCCGGGACGTACAGCAACTCGGCGGCGAGGGGCCGGTCCTCGGTGACCCGGCTGCGGCGGACGATGTGCACCGGGTCGCCCTCGGCGGTCTCCAGCAGGCGGGCCACCACGGCGGGCACACTGCCGCTCTCGTCGCAGCCGAGCACCTGCCAGTCGTCACCTGCGGCGCCGGGCCAGCTGTGGCGGGCGGGTGCGACGGCGACACCGACCCGGGGCGGGGCGACCGTGGTGCCCACACCGCGGCGGCGCTGGAGTCTGCCTTCCAGCTCCAGCTGTTCGAGCGCCTGCCGCAGCGTGGCCCGTGCGACGCCGAACCGCGCCGCCAGATCACGCTCGTTGGGCAGAATCTCGCCGACCGCGAACTCCGAGTCCAGCGCCTCGCTGAGCACGGTCTTGAGGTGCCAGTACTTCGGCTCCGGCACCGTTTCGAGCTGCGTGGTCCCCACCCTGTCCTCCGCACTGGCCGCTACCGGGGCTGCTCCCCCATGGGACTCGGGCCGCGCGGCCGGCAGATGTGGGCCCGCTGCGCGCCTGATTATGAGCGCTTCTTTATTAAAGGTTGTTGCAGTATCCCGACGATATGGCCGCCCCCACCCTTGGTCAAGACCAATCCGGGATCACTTTCGGCCCGCTCCGGACGCCCGAACGGGCCGTCCCGCCCACGCCCTCAGCGGGGCCGCTGGGTACTGTCTCCGTCATGCTCGCGCTGCTGCACACCTCGCCCGTCCATGTCCCGGTCTTCGACGCACTACGGGACGCGGAGTCCCCCGGCCTGGCGCTGCGTCACCTCGTACACCCTCAACTCCTGGACCGGGCAAGGGCGCAGGGGCCGGAGGCCGTCTCGGCCGAGGTCTCCGCCGTACTCGCGGACGCGGCCGGCCACGGGGCGCGGGCTGTGCTCTGCACCTGCTCGACGATCGGTGCGGTGGCGGAGACGGCCGGCGCCGCGCTCGGCCTCCCCGCCCTGCGGGTGGACCGTCCGATGGCCGCGGCCGCGGTCGCCACCGGCCCGCGGATCGCCGTACTCGCCGCTCTGGAGAGCACCCTCGCCCCCACGGAAGCCCTGATCAACGAGGAGGCCCTACGGGCGGGCCGCGAGGTCGGGGTGCGTACCGTCCTGGTGCCCGGCGCCTGGGGGCGCTTCGAGAGCGGCGACACCGATGGTTATCTGTCGACGGTCGCCGCCGCGGCGCGGGAGGTCCGGGACGCAGATGTGATCGTCCTGGCGCAGGCCTCCATGGCACCGGCCGCCGAGAGGTTCGACGGCGGCATCCCGGTGCTGTCGAGCCCGCGGCTCGGTCTGCTGGCCGCCGCTCAGCGGGCCACGAGCGACTCCAGCTTCTCGGGGTTGCGGACGATGTAGACGGTCTTGATCTCGCCGTCCGCGACCCCGAGCTGGAGGACGGTGTCCGGCAGGCCGTCGAGGAGCGCCAACAGCGCGATCCCGCCGTTGAGTTCGAGGACGGAGAACTCCATGCCGGGCGGCAGGGACCTGGTGACGCCGAAGAGGAAGCGGGCGACCTTGTCCGGGGATTCGATGATCCGCAGCGGGGCCTTGGCCTTCCCTCCGCTGTCCCCGACCAGCCGGGCGTCGGCCGCCAGCAGGCTCAGCAGCCCGTTCAGATCGTCGCCGGCCGCCGCGGCCAGGAACCGCTCGGTCAGGTCCCGCTGCCGGTCCGGATCGACGTCGTAGCGCGGTTTGCCCTCCTCCACATGCCGCCGGGCCCGGCCCGCCAGTTGCCGGACCGCGGCCTCAGTGCGGTCAAGAGTGGTGGCGATCTCCGCGTACGGATAGCCGAAGGCCTCGCGCAGCACGAACACCGCGCGCTCCAGAGGGGAGAGCGACTCCAGGACGACGAGCACGGCGAGGGTGACCGATTCGGTGAACACCGCGCGTTCGGCGGTGTCCGGGGCGATGCCGCCGACGTCCGTCCGCAGCGGCTCCGGCAGCCAGGGCCCCACATAGGACTCGCGCCGTGACTGCACCTGGCGCAGCCGGTCGATGGCCAGCCGGGTGGTGATCCGCACGAGAAAGGCGCGCGGTTCCCGTACCGCCGCATGATCCGCGCCCGACCAGCGCAGCCAGGCGTCCTGCACCACGTCCTCGGCGTCGGCCACCCGGCCGAGCATCCGGTAGGCCACCCCGAAGAGTACGGAGCGGTGTTCTTCGAAAACGTCGGTGACCTCGGTCGCGGAATCCTTCAGCACCTCTCCATCCCACTCGGCCGCCCCCACGTTGTCCAGCGGAAACGGTGACGGGCGGGCGCGCGGGCGCGTGGTGTGCGGCACACTCGCCCTCGCCCCGGCCGCCCCATACCGCTCAGTAGCCCCAGCTGGCATCGTGTCAGCGCACGCGCGCACCACCGGAAGTCCCGCACCCCCAGAGGAGTTCACCCATGGCCGCCCCGGTCTCCTTCGCCCGTATCACCCCCGCGGACCGGCCGCCGTTCACGGTCGCCTACGACCGCAAGGGCGCGGGCGAACCCATCGTCCTGCTGCACGGCATCGGCCATCACCTCCAGGCCTGGCGCCCGGTGTGCGACATCCTCGCCGCCTCCCATGAGGTCATCGCGCTCGACCTGCCGGGGTTCGGCGCCTCGCCCGCGCTGCCCGGCGGCTCCTCGTACAACCTGTCGTCGGTCGTCCCGCTGCTCACCGCGGCGTTCACCGAACTGGGCGTCGAGCGCCCGCATGTGGTGGGCAACTCGCTGGGCGGGCTGCTCGCGCTGGAGCTGGGCCGCACAGCCGCCGTGCGGTCGGTCACCGCGCTCTCGCCCGCGGGCTTCTGGACCCCGGCCGAGCGGAGGTACGCCCTCGGTGTACTGCGCGGGATGTACGCCGGAGCCCGGGCGCTGCCCCAGCCGGTGGTGGAGTCGCTGGCCCGGAGCGCTCTCGGCCGCGCCTCGCTCACCGGCACCATCTACGCCCACCCCGGCCGCCGCTCGGCCGAGGCCGTCGTGGCGGAGACCCGGGCGCTGCGCGAGGCGCCCGGCTTCGCGCCGACGCTGGCGGCCGGCCGGGAGGTGCGGTTCACCTCCGATGTGCCCGGCGTCCCGGTGACGATCGCCTGGGGCAGCCGCGACCGGCTGCTCCTCCCCCGCCAGGGCGTACGCGCCAAGCACACCATCCCGGGCGCCCGCCTCGTACGGCTGCCGGGCTGCGGGCATGTGCCGATGAACGACGATCCGGCGCTGGTGGCGCGGGTCATCCTCGACACGGTGGGCTGAGCGCGCGGTGCCGTCGTCCCCGGGGGCCACCCGTTCCGGCGGCACGTATCGGGACCGTATGCACCACGTCAGCGTCCTGGCGATCGGGCGGTGGTCTTGCGACCATGGCCCGGGTCCACCGGTCGCGGGAGCCGGCCGGGCGAACGGTGCACCGTGACCGGCGAACGGGCCGGTGTTCACCGTCCGTTCGACTGCGGGGCACCGGACAGCGATACGAAAGGGTGGGCTGTGAGGTCGGTCGAGGCATGGAGGTTGGAGATGGCGCAGGGATCCGGCAGCGGCGTCGGACGGCGGTCGCTGCTGCGGGGCGCGGCGGCGGGTTCGGCGGCGCTGGCACTGCCCGCGCTCTCCTGTGCCGCGCCGGCCCAGGCCCGCAGCGGGCGGCCGGGCGCCGACTGGGGTGTGCAGGTCGGGGATGTCACCACCTCCTCGGGCCTGGTGTGGGTGCGGTCCGACCGGCCGGCCCGGATGGTGGTGCAGACCGCGGCCACCGAGTCGTTCCGGCACGCCCGGTCCTGGCACGGCCCGGTGCTCGGGCCGGAGACCGACTTCACCGGCGTGACCTCGCTGCACGGCCTGCCGTCCGGTGAGCAGGTCCACTACCGGGTGCTGCTCGCCGACCCCGATGACCCGCGGCGCACCGGCGAACCGGTCTCCGGCACCTTCCGCACCGCGCCCACCGGGCGGCGCGCGGACGTCCGCTTCCACTGGTCGGGGGATCTGGCCGGGCAGGGCTGGGGCATCAATCCGGACCGCGGCGGCTACCGCATCTACGAGGACATGCGGCGCCGGAACCCGGACTTCTTCCTGTGCAGCGGCGACAACATCTACGCCGACAACCCGATCCCCGAGCGGGTGACGCTGCCGGACGGCCGGATCTGGCGGAATGTGACGACCGAGGAGAAGTCCAAGGTCGCCGAGACGCTCGCGGAGTTCCGGGGCGCGTTCCGCTACAACCTGCTCGACGACAACTTGCGCCGCTTCAACGCGCAGGTGCCGACGATCACGCAGTGGGACGACCACGAGGTGCACAACAACTGGTACCCGGGGCAGCTGCTCGACGACGACCGGTACACGGAGAAGCGCACCGATGTGCTGTCGGCGCGGTCGCTGCGCGCCTTCAGCGAGTATTTCCCGATCCGAACGCTGCGGCCCGACCGGGGAGGCCGGGTCTATCGCGTGGTGTCGCACGGCCCGTTGCTCGATGTGTTCGTGCTGGACATGCGCCGTTACCGGAACGCCAATTCGCCGGGCCGGCAGACCGACGACCCGCAGGGCATCCTCGGCGCTGAGCAGCTGCGCTGGCTCAAGCGGGAGCTTTCCCGGTCCCGCGCGGTATGGAAGGTGATCGCCTCCGATATGCCGCTGGGGCTGGTCGTCCCGGACGGCAAGACGAACTTCGAGGCGGTGGCCCAGGGCGATCCGGGCGCGCCCCTGGGGCGTGAGCTCCAGCTGGCCGAACTGCTGCGGCACATCAAGCACGACCGGGTGACCGGCACCGTCTGGCTCACGACGGACGTCCACTACACCGCGGCGCAGCACTACGCGCCGGAGCGGGCCGCGTTCAAGGACTTCGAGCCGTTCTGGGAGTTCGTGTCGGGGCCGCTCAACGCGGGCGGCTTCCAGGCGCTGAAGCTGGACGGAACCTTTGGGCCCGAGCAACCGTTCATCAAGGCGCCGGACCGTGCCAACACCTCCCCCGCGGAGAGTCCGCAGTACTTCGGCGAGGTCGATATCGACGGGGGCAGCGGGGAGCTGACGGTGCGGTTGCGTCAGGAGGGTGGCCAGGTGTTGTTCAGCAAGGTGCTGCAACCAGGACGGGTAGGGCAGTAGGGGCCAATGCGTCGATTGCGTCTTTTACCCGTCGGACACAAGGTGTTGGCGATCAGGCAACACCTGTCCGTCAGGCTGGTGTGCATGACTGAAGCATCCTTTGCCCCTTCCGCCCGCCGCCCGCACCGGCGCCGGGACGCCCTCCAGCCCGCCGCTCTCGTCGCGGCCGCCACGGCAGGCTTCCGCTTCTGGTGGTCACGACGCCACGAAAACGCGCCGCCGCCGACCGATACCGGCGCCGCGGCGCCGTCCTCCACCGACCGGGCCCCGGGGTCCGGCGGCCAGGAGACGGTGCTGTGGCGGATGCGGACCACGGTCCGGGACGAGCCGGGCAGCCTGGCCGCGCTGTGCACGGCGCTGGGTGCCCGCCGGGTGGACATCCTCAGCCTCCAGACCCATCCGCTCTCCGATGGCACGGTCGACGAGTTCCTGCTGCGCGCGCCCGATGCGCTGACCTCTGACGAGCTCACCCGTACGGTCGCCGGCGCGGGCGGCACGCACAGCTGGCTGGAGCGCGCCGACGCACACGACCTCGTCGACGCGCCGACCCGGATGCTGGGCCTGGCGACCCGCACGGCCCTGGACTCCGCCGAACTCCCCCTGGCACTGCGGCAGTTGCTGGGTCGCTGCACCATCCATTCGGTGCCCGCGCGCTCCCTGCACGGGCGTCCGCTCGCCGAGCAGGTCCCCACGGAGGGCGTGCTGGAGGAGCACCGCATGAAGTTCCGCGACCCCTCCGGGGGCTCGCTCACCATCGAAAGGCCGCAATTGCCCTTCACCCCCACCGAGTTCGCCCGGGTCCGGGCACTGGTCGATCTGGATGCCCGGCTCGGCCAGCGGGTGCCGCCACGGCGTGATGTGCTCACGCTGCCGGAGGGCAACGAGATCACGGTCCGCCGCGCCGACACCTCCGACCTGGCCGCGGCCCGGGAGATGCACGACCGCTGCTCGCCGAAGACCCTGGGGCTGCGCTACCACGGTCCGGTCGGCGACGCGGACCGCTATCTGGGCCATCTGCTCAGCCCGCGGTTCGGCCGCACCCTGGCCGTGGAGACCGCCTCCGGCCGGCTCGTGGCGCTCGGCCATCTGCTGTGGGACGGCGACGAGACCGAGGTCGCGCTGCTGGTCGAGGACGCCTGGCAGCAGCGCGGTATCGGCGCCGAACTGCTGCGCCGACTGGTGGCGATGGCGGACGAGACCGGCTGCGAGAGCGTGTACGCGATCACCCAGGCCTCGAACACCGGCATGGTGGCCGCGATGCGCGGCCTCGGGCTGCCGCTCGACTACCAGATCGAGGAAGGCACCCTGGTGATCACCGCCCGCCCGACGGGTCTGCCCGCCAAACGGGAGCCGCGGGAGACCGTACGCATCCATGACGGCAGCGGGCGCCGCTGAGCCCCCGGGAGCTCCACCGGACACGGAACCCCGGCCGGCCGGGCGTACGGACGCCCGACCGGCCGCGGCACCCGGCAAGGGCACCGAAAAGCGACAGCAACGTACAGCTTTTTGATGGTGACGCGGCGGGGCGATCCGTACGAGGATGTCCGTATGCCCAACACCACTACTTCCGGGGGCGGCCCGCTGCCCCGCGAGGTCGCCGACGCCTATGTCGACGCCCTTGTCGACCTGGACCCGATCACCGGCACCTTCCTCGGCGTCGCCGAGAGCTCCGACAAGCTCCCCGACTTCTCCCCGACGGGCCAGGAAGCGGTGGCCCAGCTCGCCCGGACGACACTGGAGAAGCTCACCCAGGCCGAGGCCCGGCCGGGCGCGGACAGCGCCGCCGAGCAGGTCTGCGCCCGGCTGCTGCGCGAGCGGCTGACCGCCGAGCTGGCGGTCCACGAGGCGGGCGAGGGCCTGCGCACGGTCAGCAACCTCAGCTCGCCGCTGCACCACGTCCGTGAGGTCTTCACGGTCACCCCGTCCGAGACCGAGGAGGACTGGGCGGCGATCGGCCGACGGCTGCGGGCCGTACCCGCCGCGCTGGAGGGCTACCGCTCCGCGCTGGACGCCGGCCGCAAGCAGAACCTGCCCGCGGGACCGCTCCAAGTCCGCACGGTCATCGGCCAGTTGGACGAGTGGATCGGCACGGACCGCAGCTGGTTCGCCGAGTTCACCGACCCGGGCCCGGACGCGCTGCGCGCCGAGCTGACCGCGGCCGCCGAGGTGGCGACCGGCGCACTGGTGGAGCTGCGCGACTGGTTCCGCGACACCTACGCCCCGGCCATCGAGGGCGCTCCGGACGTGGTGGGGCGGGAGCGCTACGCCCGCCTCGCGCGCTACTTCAACGGCGCCGACCTCGACGCGGACGAGGCGTATGCGTACGGCTGGTCCGAGTTCCACCGGCTGCTGGCCGAGATGGAGACCGAGGCCGAGAAGGTGCTGCCCGGCGCGAAGACGCCATGGGAGGCGCTGGCCTGGTGCGATGAGCACGGCGAGGCGATCGAGGGCGTCGAGGAGACCCGCCAGTGGCTCCAGTCGCTCATGGACGAGGCGATCGACGCGCTCGACGGCACGCACTTCGAGCTGGCGGAGCGGGTGCGCCGGGTCGAGTCCCGGATCGCCCCGCCCGGTGGCGCCGCCGCCCCGTATTACACCCAGCCGTCGCTGGACTTCTCCCGCCCCGGCCGGACCTGGCTGCCGACGATGGGCGAGACCCGCTTCCCGGCGTACGACCTGGTCTCCACCTGGTACCACGAGGGGGTCCCCGGCCATCACCTCCAGCTGGCGCAGTGGGCCCATGTCGCCGACTCGCTCTCGCGGTACCAGACGACGGTGGGCATCGTCAGCGCCAACGCCGAGGGCTGGGCACTGTACGCCGAGCGGCTCATGGACGAACTGGGCTTCCTGACCAACGCCGAACGCCGCCTGGGCTACCTGGACGCGCAGATGATGCGGGCCGTGCGGGTCATCATCGACATCGGCATGCATCTGGAGCTGGAGATCCCCGCGGACTCGCCCTTCCACCCGGGTGAGCGCTGGACGCCGCAGCTGGCGCACGAATTCTTCGCCCGGCACAGCAGCCGCCCGGCCGACTTCGTCGAGAGCGAGATCATCCGCTACCAGGGCATGGCCGGCCAGGCGATCGGCTACAAGCTCGGCGAGCGGGTGTGGCTGCGGGGCCGGGAGGCGGCCCGCGCCCGGCACGGCGCGGACTTCGACCTCAAGGCCTGGCACATGGCGGCGCTGTCGCAGGGTTCGCTGGGCCTGGACGATCTGCTGAGCGAGCTGTCAGCGCTCTGACCAGGTCTTTTCCGGGGGCGGCGGCCGGCCATGGCCTGTGGTGGCCGGCCGCCGCCCCGTCCGTAGGACCGTCGGCAGCACAGCGGGGCGGAACCGGTGCGACGGCGGCGCTGTCCAGCGGTCAGCGCCGGAAGCCGCCCTCGGAGTTGATGACCTGACCGGTGATCCAGCCCGCCTCGTCGGTCGCCAGCCAGGCGATCAAACGGGCCGGGTCGTCGGGCGTGCCCCACTGCCCGCCGGGGAAGCATCCGGCGACCCGTTCACGCAGCTCGCCGACCGCGTAACCGGTGTCCACGGGGCCCGGGTTGACGGTGTTCACGGTGACTCCGAGACCGGCGAACGTGGTGGCCAGGCTGCGGGTCGCCGAGGCCAGCGCCCCCTTGGCCAGACCGTAGGCGATCTCTTCCGGCATCCCGTCACCGAGGTCCTGGCCGGAGGTCATCAGCACGATCCGCCCGCCCGGCGGTCCCGCGGGGCGCCGACGGGCGTAGGCCTGCGCGAGCAGGATCACCGAGCGGGTGTTGACCGCCCAGTGAGCGTCGAGCATCGCCGCGTCAAGGGCGTCGAGGGTGCCGTCGCTGCCGCTGAGGGCATGGTTGGCGACGAGGATGTCCAGTCGGCCGCCGAGCGCCTCGGCGGCGGTGTCGAGGAGGCGGGCGGGCGCCTCGGGGTGCGACAGATCGGCCGGCCCGTGGGCCACCACCGCGCCGGGGGCGGCGAGTTCGCGTACCCCGTCGGCGACCGCGGCCGGGCCGCCCGGGTCCGCTCCCCACGGCTGGTCGGCATCGTGCGGCACATGGTGATGCAGATAGACACCGGCCCCGTATGCGGCCAGCCGCCGGGCGACGGCATAGCCGATGCCACGGCGCCGGCTCGCTCCGGTGACCAGGGCGGTACGGCCGAGGAGCGGCAACGGGTCGCGGTGCGGTGCCTCGGTCCCCGTGGCGGGCCGGCGGCCTTCGGCGGAGCTGCTCTTGTCGTAGGTCATGACACCCCACCCTCGCCGCCGCCGGCCGGGGCGTCACCCGCTTTTCGGGGCCGGTGCCCACGGGCTGCGACGAGTGCGTGATCATGGCCGGTCAGGCGCGTCCGGCACCGGCCTGCAAAAGGGAGATCACCGGCAGCACCCTTGCTCTGCCGGTGATTCCACTGCTAGACAGCACGGATGACCGGTTATTCCCCGGACGCCACCGACTGGCGCATCCTCGACGTCCTCCAGCACAACGGCCGCGCGGGCTACGCCGAGCTGGCACGTGCCGTGAACATGTCCGCCAGCGCGGTCACCGAACGGGTCCGCCGGCTGGAAGAGGCCGGGGTGATCTCGGGCTATGCGGCGGTGATCGACCCGGAGCGCATCGGGCTGCCGGTGCTGGCCTTCGTGCGGCTGCGGTACACCGACGGCAACGACCAGCCGTTCCATGAGCTGCTGGAGTCGACGCCGGAGATCCTGGAGGCCCACCACGTCACGGGCGACGACTGCTATGTCATCAAGGTCGCCGCCCGGACCATGAAGCACCTGGAGGAGGTGTCCGGCCGGATCGGCGCGCTCGGCGCGGTGACCACCAGCGTCGTCTACTCCTCGCCGCTCCCCCGCCGCCCGGTCAGCCGGTGACCGGCGGCCCGTGACGGGCTCGCCCCTGACCGGCGGACCAGGACCGGCAGCCGGTGACGGCCCCCACCCGTGACGGCCCCCGGACTCTGCTCTCAGCTCCGTACGCGGTGCCGGACCGTCGAGCCCGACCGGTCCTTGACGACCTCCAGCTGGGCGGGGATCCGCGCCTTGAGGTCGGCGACATGGCTGACGATGCCGACGCTGCGGTCCCGTTCGCGCAGTGAGTCCAGCACGTCCAGCACCTCGTCCAGGGTCTGTTCGTCCAGGCTGCCGAAGCCCTCGTCGATGAAGAGGGTGTCCAGTCGCGTGCCGCCCGCCTCGTCGGTGACGACATCGGCGAGGCCGAGCGCCAGCGCGAGCGAAGCGAAGAAGGTCTCGCCGCCGGAGAGGCTGGAGGTGTCCCGCTCGTGACCGGTCCAGGCGTCGATGACATGCAGCCCCAGGCCGGAACGCCGGGCGCCGCCGGCCCGTTCGTCGGAGTGGACGAGGGTGTAGCGGCCGGCGGACATCCGGTGCAGCCGGGCGCTGGCGGCCGCCGCGACCTGTTCGAGCCGGGCGGCGAGCACATACGACTCCAGGCGCATCCGCCGCTCGTTCTCGCTGGACGTGCCCGAGGCGAGTGCGGCGAGGCGGGCGATGCGGTCATAGGCGGCGCGCAGCGGGGCCAGCGTGCGGGCGTCGGCCTCGGCGCGGGCGGAGAGCCGGTCGAGCTCGGTGCAGCGTTCCCGGGCCGCGGCATGAGTGGCCGAGGCGGTGCGCAGCCGGGCCGCCGCGGACTGGTGCGCGGACTGTGCGGCGGCCGGGTCGGCGGGCGGCAGCGCCGCCGCGGCCGCGGTTTCCGGATCGGCCAACTCGGCTTCCACGGCGGCGGATTCAGCCTGCCACTCATCGAGCCGTCGCTGGAGCGCCCGCCAGGCGTCGTCCTGGAGCAGGGCCTCCGCGGCGGCCTGCGGGGTGTCGAATCCGGCGCGGTAGGCGGCGTCGGACAGCCCGGCGTCGGCCTCCTTGAGCCGCTGGGCACAGGAGCCGGCCGTACGGGACGCCTCCGCCGCCGCGGCGAGCAGAGCCACCTGCCGCTCCAGCCGGGCGGCCCGGTCGGCGACGCTCGGGCTGTCGCCGCGCGCCCGGGTCAGCTCCTCTTCCAGGGCGGCCCGTTCGCGGTCCAGCGCCTCCCGGTGGGAGGTGCGGGCAGCGGCCCGGCGCTCGGCCTGCTGTTGTTCGGCGCGGCGCCGTTCGTGTTCGCGCTCGGCGCGCCCGAGGGCCTCGCGGGCGGCATGGAGGTCGGCGCCCTGCGCATGGGCATCGGCGTATGCGGCGCGCAACTCCGCCACCTCTGCGGCGAGTTCGTCCGCCGGAGTGTCCCCGGCCGTGGCGGCCGCGGCAGCCAGCGCCTCCTTGGCCGACTGGCAGCGGGCCTCAGCCTGCCCCCGGGCCTCCTCGGTCTGACGGTGCGCGGCCAGCGCGGCTTCCTCGGCCGCCCGGTCGACATGACCCGCCCCGGCCCGGGCCGGCCGGGGGTGCTCGGTCGCGCCGCACACCGCGCAGGCCTCGCCGTCACGCAGTCCGTCCGCAAGCTCGGCGGCGATGCCGCGCAGCCTCCGGTCCTTGAGGTCGAGCCAGTGCTCGTGGGCCGCCGCGGACCGCTCTCTGGCGGCGAGCAACTCCGCTTCCGCCGACCGCACATCTCCGCTGAGCCGATCGCGGCGACGGGCGGCTTCCCAGCGTGCGGCGGCCGGTTCGATCCGGGCGCCGAGCTGTTCGGCCCGGGTGGCGGCCTCCTGCGCCGTCTCGATGCGCTGCTGGTGGGCGCGCTGGGCATCGTCCCATGCGGCGAGCCACTCGGCGGCGTCCAGCAGCGTCTGCTCGTCGGCGCGCGCCTCGCGGTCGAGGACGGTGCGCTCCCGGCCGATGTCGGCGGCCCGCAGTTCGGCCCGCCGGGCAGCGCCGAGCGACCCCAGATCCTCCCGCAACTCCCTTTCCAGCGCGGCGAGTTGATCGCTCTCCGCGTCGGCGAGATCTGGCGGCAGCGGGCTTCGGTGCTGTCGCTCGGCGCGCTGTGCGGCGTCCAGCTCACGCCAGGCGGCGTCGCGCAGTGCGAGCGCGGGCGCGACCTCCGCGGCCGCACGGGCCCGCTCCAGCCTCTCGCGAGTCTGCGTACGTTCCTCGGCGTGGGCCTCCAGCCGGGCGGCCCGGCGCCGGGCGTCCGCGTACCGCTGCTGGAGCCGGTCGCGTTCACGGGCCTCCTCCCAGCGCCCGGCCGCCGTCCGCTCGGCGGTCTCGGCGGCGTGCAGCGCGGAGTCCGCGACCGTCAGCCGCTCCCGTGCGCTCACCCGGGCGACCGCCGCCCTGACCAGCACCGCATCCGCGAAGCCCGGCTCGCCGGGGCCCGGTGGTGTGGCCGGGCCCGCGGCCGGATCTTCCGCGGCGCCACTACGGGCCGATGCGGCCGGTGCGCCGGGCTCCACGGCCCCGGCCTGCCCCGGTACGGTCGCCCGCTTCGTGGCCGCCGCGGTCGCCGTCGCCCGCCCGCGCCCGCCGCCAGCCGTCGCGCCACGTCCGCGCGCCGCTGCGCCCTGCGGCGCCGCCCCGGCCCGCTCCGGCGCCGGGACCGACGGATCGGTGAGGTCGGCGCTCTCCCCGGCCGCCTGCGCCATCCGGTGCGCCAGCGCCAGCAGCCGTTCGTCGCCGGCCGTGACGGTGTCCGCGGCGGCCTTGCGGCGCGCGGTCAACTGCTCTTCGAGCGCGGCGAACCGCCGGGTGTCGAAGAGCCGCCCCAGCAGCCGGGCGCGCGCCTCGGCATCGGCCCGCAGAAAGCGCGCGAAATCGCCCTGCGGCAGCAGCACCACCTGGCAGAACTGCTCCTTGCTCATCCCGAGCAGCTGGCCGATCTCCTCACCGATCTCCTGATGCGAGCGGCTCAGCGCCTTCCAGTGACCGCCGCCCTCCGGCCCGTCGCCGCCTCCGGACCCGCCCTCACCCTCCGGCCCGGCTCCGACCCCGGGCCCGTCACCGTCCACCGGCCCCCCGGCCCCGGCCGGCACGAACTCCCGCAGCCTGCTCTGCGCCTTCTCCTTCGTCGTGCCACTGCCCCGCTTCTTGGGACGTGGCTGCTCCGGCAGCCGGGTGATCTCCAACCGCCGTTCGCCCACGGTCAGTTCGAGGACGACCTCGGTGAGGGTCAGCGGGTCCGCCAGATCACTGCGCAGCGCCTGGCCGCTCTGCCGCGCCCCGGGGACCGACCCGTACAGCGCGAAGCACACCGCGTCCAGGACCGAGGTCTTGCCCGCGCCCGTCGGGCCGTGCAGCAGAAAGAGGCCATCCCTCGTCAGCCGGTCGAAGTCGATGGTCTGGGTGCCGCCGAACGGCCCGAAGGCGGTGAGAGAGAGCCGGTGCAGCCTCAACGCGCCACCTCGGCCGCCATGTCGTCGACCCGTACTTCGTCGATCGCCGAACGCAGCTCGGCCCGCTCCTGCTCATCGGCCGCGCGGCCGGACCGTACATGTTCCACGAAGTCCTCGGCGATCTCCTGGTCGCTGCGCCCGCGCAGCCGCTGCGCGTACGACGCCAGCGAGCGGGTGGGCCCGTCATCAGGGTCGAAGACCAGGCTGACGAGGTGCGGGAAGCGCTTGACCAGCCGGGCCATGGGCTCATGGGGGCGGGCGGTGTCGGTGAGGGTCGCCTCGACCCAGGAGTCCTCGTGCCGGGCCGGTCCGGGATCTTCCAGCAGCTGCTCCAGCCGCCCGCGGATACGGGCCAGCGGCCGCGGCACCGGGCAGTCCACCCGCTCCGCGTGCACGGTGCCGTCCGCGCCGAGATCGACGATCCATGACGACTTACGGTGCTCGGCCTCGGAGAAGGAGTAGGCGAGCGGAGAGCCGGAGTAGCGGACCCGCTCGGTGAGGGTCTGACAGCCGTGCAGATGCCCGAGGGCGACATAGTCCACCCCGTCGAAGACGCCCACGGGAACCGAGGCGACCCCGCCGACGGTGATATCGCGCTCGCTGTCACTGACCGCGCCGCCGGTGACGAAGGCATGCGCCAGCACCACGGAACGCGTCCCCGCGGGCCGCCCGGCGAGATCGGCCCGCACCCGCTCCATGGCCGCGCCGAGCACCTCCGCATGGTCGGCACGCCGCGCCCCGAGGGTTTCACGGACCATGGCGGGTTCGAGATACGGCAGCCCGTAGAGCGCCACCGGCCCATGGGCATCGGCGAGCACGACAGGCGTGCCGCAGTCGGCCGGGTCGGTCCGCAGGTGCATTCCGGCCCGCTCCATCAGCCCGGAGCCGACCCCCAGCCGGCGGGCCGAGTCATGGTTGCCGGAGATCATCACCGTCGGGACGCCGAGCCCCGCGAGCCGGTGCAGGGCGTCGTCGAACAGCTCGACGGCGGCGAGCGGCGGCACGGCACGGTCGTAGACATCGCCCGCCACCAGCACCGCGTCGATCTCCCGGGCCCGCACCGTCTCCACGAGATGATCGAGAAACGCACGCTGCGCGGAGAGCAGATTCACCCGGTGAAAGGACCGCCCGAGATGCCAGTCGGAGGTGTGCAGAAATCTCACGCAGCCACTCCGACCTGCATTTTTCCCCTCCGAGAGCCCACGAACCAGCACCCGACCACCACGGCCCGGCAACCGGCCCCACCACGGCGACCACTGTCCGCACCCCATTCCTTGCGGGCCTCATTCTTGCATCCGTGGCCGGTCCTGACGTCGCCGTCATGCAACACGCCATGTTCGGGCAGCGGTTGTGGGACTTCTCGCTCCCTGCCGGAATCATCGGTCTGTCGCTGGTCGGTATCACCCTCGCGGCAGTGCCGGCCGCGATATGGCCGGCCCGCCGGGCGGCCCGTACGAGGATGCTGTCGGCGATTGCCGGCGGGTAGCCACGGGCGGGAGGGGTGCGCCGCCCCGGCGGAGCAGGCGTCAGCTCTGGGCGGCGCACCCGACCACCGTGCGCACCAAGCCCGCCGGATCAGGCCTCCCCATAAGCCTCGCCCCCCAGTTCCAGCCGTGCCGTGCCGGCCGTGGTGTCCGCGAGCCAGGCGCGGAAGGTGTCCAGGTCGGCCTCCGGCAGGCCGATTTCGATGCGGACCTCCGCGCCGTAGGTCACCTCTCGCACCGTGCGGCCGGTGGTGCGCAGGTCGTTCTCCAGCCGGCCGGCCCGCTGGTGGTCGACGGTGACGGTGACCAGCCGGAAGCGCTGGCGGGTGACCGTGCCCAGGGTGTCGAGCGCCTCGCCGACGACGCCCCCGTACGCGCGGATGAGGCCGCCGGCGCCGAGCTTGACGCCGCCGAAGTAGCGGGTGACGACGGCGACGGCAAAGCGGACCTCGCGGCGCAGCAGCATCTGGAGCATCGGCACGCCCGCGGTGCCGCCGGGCTCGCCGTCGTCGCTCGCCTTCTGGATACCGCCGTCGGCGCCCAGGACGTAGGCGAAGCAGTGGTGGCGGGCGGTGGGGTGCTCCTTGCGGATGCGCGCGATGAAGTCCTGGGCCTCGGTCTCGGTCGCGACGGGCGCGAGCGCGCAGAGGAAGCGGGACTTGTTGATCTCGATCTCGTGGACACCCTCGCGCGCGAGCGTGCGGTACTGCTCCTGCATCGGACCAGCCTATGCGGCCCCGGTGACAGCCGGACAGCGGCCGGTACCGGTGGCCCGCGCCGCGCGGGGGTGTCCGCCGTAAGGGCGCGGGGGTCCGCCGTACGGGCGCAGTGCGCACGGCCACGCGGCGTACCCGCCCCGTCCGCCCGGTGCGTCGGGGAGACGTCCGCGCTGCCCGTGGGCACTGTGAGGGCGGTGCGAGAGCCTCGTGTTTCCGGGGCCCCGCTCGTACAGGTAGGAACGGCGGGTTTGCGGAGGGCTGCATGGAAGAGAGCACACAGTCGGCGATGACGGCGGGCGTTCCGGTGACGGGCGAGGAGATGCCCGAGCCCCCGCCGGAGGTCATCGAGGCGGCACGCACGGCGCCCGACCACTGGCTGGCCATGGTGGATCTGACCTGGCAGGGAGAGGGTCCGCCACCGCTCTGGGCGCTGATCGGCCAGTGGCGGTCGGGTCCGACGGGCGAGATCGAGGAGTGGCGGGACAATCCGGAGTACCGGCCGTCGCCCCAGATGCTGGACTGGTCCGAGCCGACGGACGCGGTCGATGGCGCACTTCAGCTCGCCGCGACCGGCTACGGGCCGGGGCAGGACGTCTCGGAGGCGCTGGCGCGCGCGGAGGTCTCCGTCCTGGTGACCGCGACCGGTTCGCCACTGGCCGCCGCCTCACCCGAGGGCACCCCGGTGATCCCGGTCTACACCTCGCAGAGCTACCTCGAGTCGGTGGGCCGGCTGCTGTACGACCGCCGGCCGGTGGCCGACCTGGTCGAGCAGCTGCCGCCGGGGCATGCCCTGTACCTCAACCCGACCGGGCCGGTGAGCATGCTGGTGGACACCGAGGAGCTGCGTGCGGCGCTGGCCGGGGTGTCCGGGACGGAGGCGCGGGAGCCGGCCGCTCCCGTGGCGCCGCGTCCGGGGACCGGGGCCGGCGGTGCCGAGCCCGTCGGCAGTGGCCGGGGGATCGGCAAACCGGCCCGGGCCGCGAAGGGCAGCACCGTGGTGGGGGCCGGGATGGCCGGCAGCGGCATGGCCCGCGGCGCGAACTGAACCACCGCGCAGAAGACCCGCCCCGCCCGTCTTCCCCTTCGGGCGGGGCGTCTGCCATACAGCGTTCACCGGCCGCCGCACACCCGCGGCGTTGTCGTCTCCCGCGACGGGAATCTCCGGGTCACGCCGTCCGTTGAGCGGCACAGGACCCTTCCATCCGCAGGAGGCAGTGCGTGTACGGCGACCCCAGCACGATCCGCAGGATCCTGACCGAGCTCGGCGACACCTGGGCGGTCGTGGGCCTGTCCAACAACGAGCAGCGCCCGGCGCACGGCGTCGCGGAGGTGCTCCAGCGCTACGGCAAGCGGATCGTGCCGGTGCATCCGAAGGCCGAGCCCGTCCATGGTGAGCAGGGGTATCCCTCGCTCTCCGCGATCCCCTTCCCGGTCGATGTGGTCGATGTCTTCGTCAACAGCGAGCTGGCGGGCCCGGTCGCCGATGAGGCCGTGACGGTCGGGGCGAAGGCCGTGTGGTTCCAGCTCGGAGTGGTCGACGAAGCGGCCTGGGACCGGGTGCGCGACTCGGGTCTGGACATGGTGATGGACCGCTGTCCGGCGATCGAACTGCCGCGTCTGGGCTGAGCGGGGGCGCGGCGGGCGTCCGTACGGGAGCGTGACGCGAGCCGCCGTCCGTCGGGGACGTGACGCGAGCCCGCCGTCCCGTACGGAACGGCCGGGCGCGCGGTGGTCAGGCGATTCCCAGTCCGTCCAGGACCGTTGCGCCGGGCAGTTCGGCCAGCGCCTTGCCGGGCACGATGAGCTTGCCGCGGCGGCTGCCGCTGCCGATCAGGGCGTAGGGGGTGTCGACGACGGCGGCGTCCACGAACAGCGGCCAGTCTGCGGGCAGGCCGATCGGGGTGATCCCGCCGTACTCCATCCCGCTGTCGCCGACCGCCTTGTCCATCGGCGCGAACGACGCCTTGCGAGCGCCCAGTTGACGACGCACCACCCCGTTGACGTCGACGCGGGTGTGCGAGAGGACGACGCAGGCGGCCAGGGTGGTCTCGCCGCCGCGCTTGCCGGCCACCACCACACAGTTCGCCGACTGCTCCAGGAGCCAGGGGCCGTGGCGCTCGACGAGCAGCGCGGTGTCCGCGATCGCCGGATCCGTGTCGACGTGGCGCAGCTCCTCGACGGGCACGGAGCCGCCCCAGGCACGGATCGCGGCGGCAACAGGCTCGGGCAGCAGGTCCAGGCACTCGACAGCGGGCCGGACTTCGTCAAAGGCATCCATCGGGACGGGCATGCCCGCCAAGCTAACAGCCGGGGCGGCCCGGTGGCGGGCCGTCTCAGCGGACGGGCGGGATGATCACCGACATGGTCATCTCGACCGGTTCCGTGCCGTCGTTGCGATAGCCGTGCGCGACCTTGGCCTCGAAGGTCGCCGAGGCACCGGCGGTCACCTCGTGCTCCGCGCCGTCCACGACCAGCGTCAGCGTGCCGGCCCGGACATGCAGCAGTTCGACGGTGCCCGGGGGATGTGGATCGGAGGTGCTGCTGTCGCCGGGCATCAGCCGCCAGTCCCACAGCTCGTACGGTCCTGGTGCCTCGGCGCCTACCAGGAGCGAGGTGAAGCTGCCGGCGTCGGTGGACCAGAGCCGGACCGCCTCCTGCGGGGCCACGATGCGTACCTGCGGGCCCTGTTCGTAGTCGAGGAGCGTGGTGATGCTGACGCCGAGCGCGTCGGCGATCTTGACAGTGGTCCCCACGCTGGGGTTCGTACGGGCCTGCTCAATCTGGATGATCATGCCGCGGCTGACACCGGCGCGGGCCGCCAGCGCGTCGAGGGTGAAGCCGCGCTCGGCGCGCCAGTGCTTGAGATTGCGGGCGAGCGACTGCGTGAGCTGGTCGAGATCCGTCACGGTCCATCCAAGTCGAGGCCAATATATTCGATACCCCAGTACAGTCTGCTGCACTACGGTGTGCTGTACTTCAGCGTCCGGTTCACTGTACTGCGAGGTTTCACCATGACAGCGGTCTTCGCCCTGGCCACCAGCCTTCTCTGGGGGCTCGCCGACTTCGGCGGCGGACTGCTCACCCGACGGCTCCAGGCGCTGACCGTAGTGGTGGTCTCCCAGGCCCTGGCCGCCGTCGCACTGGGCGCCATCGTGCTGGCCACCGGCGGCTGGCGGGAGGCCGGACCGCAGCTGTGGTTCGCGGTCGGAGCGGGTGTCGTCGGCCCCGCTGCCATGCTCTGCTTCTACCGCGCGCTGGCGCTCGGCCCGATGGGCGTGGTCTCCCCGCTCGCGTCCTTCGGCAGCGTGCTGGTCCCGCTCGGCGTCGGGATCGTGGCGGGTGAGCGGCCGGGCCTGTTCCAGGTCACCGGCATGCTGGTGGCCGTGGTCGGTGTCGTGCTGGCCGGCGGCCCGCGGATCAGCGGCGCCTCCGTGGCCCGCCGGACGATCGCACTGACGGTGATCTCGGCGTTCGGCTTCGGCGCGGTGATGGCGCTGATCTCGGAGGCGTCGACGACCGTGACCGGGCTCTTTCTCGCCCTGTTCGTGCAGCGGCTGTGCAATGTCGCCGTCGGCGGCGTCGCGCTGTACGCGTCGGTGCGGCGCGGCACTCCGGCCCTGCCCGACGGCGGACTCCCGGCCCTCCGGGACGCGCTGCCCGCACTCGGCTTCGTCGGTATCGCGGATGTCGCCGCCAACGGCACCTACGCGCTCGCCGCTCAGAGCGGACCGGTCACCATGGCGGCGGTGCTCGCCTCCCTCTACCCGGTCGTCACCACGCTCGCCGCACTCGGCATCCTCAAGGAGCGGCTGCGGGCGATCCAGACGGCCGGCGCCTCCCTCGCACTGGTCGGCTCGGCCCTGCTCGCCTCCGGCGGCTGACCTCGGCCGGGCCGGCAGCAGTACGCCGCACCTGAGGCCAGGTCAGGACGCCTCATACGTCTCGAGACCGGGTCAGGACGTCTCGTACGTCTCGCCGGCCTCCGCCGCCTGCCACTCCTCCAGCACGACCAGCTGCTCCGGGGTGACGCCCTCGGGGATCGGTACCGGCGCGGGGGTGCGCAGCGGCGGCTGCCAGCCCTGCCGGGCGTCCCAGCGGCGGACGATCCGGGCGGGCGCACCGGCGACCACCGCGTGATCGGGGACCTCACCCCGCACCACCGCACCGGCCGCGACCACCACATTCCGGCCCAGCCGCGCGCCGGGCAGGATCACCGCACCCGTCCCGATCCAGCTGCCGGGGCCGATGACGACCGGTTCGCTGCGCGGCCACTGCTTGCCGACCGGCACCTCGGGGTCGTCATAACTGTGGTTGGTGGTGGTGACATAGACACCGGGGCCGAAGAAGCAGTCATCGCCGATCGTCAGCCGGACATCGGCGATCACATGGCTGCCGCGGCCCAGCACCACACCATTTCCCAGCGTGAGGATCGGCTCCGCACCGAGATCGAGGTCCGGCATCATGCCCGCCGTCAGCGTCACGTCCTGGGCGATGATGCAGTGGTCGCCGAGCTCGATCCACGGGTCGCCGAAGACCGTGCCCTGCGGGTAGGCGAGCCGGGTGCCGGTGCCGATCCGGCGGAAGCGGTAGGGGCCCGGGCGCTCGGCCGTCACGGCCGCGGTCTCGCGCACCCAGCGCGCGCCACGGTGGACGGCGCGCGATACGGCCCGGCGCCGCCAGGCCGCGACAGACGAGAACACGTTCTGGTTTATCGGCACCCGCACACCGTACTCAGCCCGCGCCCGGAAGGCCCCGCCACGGGCTGTGATCTTCGCCCCACCGGCGTCCGGCACCGCCCGGCACCGCGCCCGTCGTCTACGGTGCTGTCGGCGCGACGCAGCACGACGAGGAGGTCCAGGATGACGGCACGGGCGTTGATTTCAGCGGTGGGCGGCAAGGAACCGAAGGTCGATCACAAGGCGTTCACGGCCCCGACGTCCGTCGTGCTCGGCGAGGTCACGATGGCTCCGGGCAGCAGCGTCTGGTACCACACGGTGCTGCGGGCGGACTGCGGCCCGATCGTGCTCGGTGCCGACAGCAACATCCAGGACAACTGCACGGTCCATGTGGATCCCGGCTTCCCGGTGACCGTCGGCGCGCGGGTCTCGGTCGGGCACAACGCGGTGCTGCACGGCTGCACCGTCGAGGACGATGTCCTGATCGGCATGGGTGCCACGGTGCTGAACGGCGCGCACATCGGCGAAGGCTCGCTGGTCGCCGCGCAGGCGCTGGTCCCCCAGGGGATGCAGGTCCCGCCCGGTTCGCTGGTCGCCGGGGTGCCGGCGAAGGTCAAACGGCCGCTGACCGACGAGGAGCGCGAGACCATCAAGCTCAATGCGGTCATGTACCTGGAGTTGGCGGCACAGCACCGGGAAGCGGTCGCGGGCGCCGAGGACTGAGCCGGGCCACGCCGACCGTGCGGGGTCCGGCCGCCGCGGCGCGGGCCGTGGGACGGGCCCGCGCCGCGGCCGGCGGCTCAGCGCCGGGTGGCGGCGGCGACGGTCAGCGCGGAGGACAGCAGCTCGGCGTCGAACAGGGTGGCGTCCGCCAGGCGGTTGACGTTGGTGTAGGCGTTCAGCATCAGCTTCGCGGTCCGCAGAGCCGAGGGGGAACGGCGGACCAGCGGCTTGATCCACTGCGTGACGGCACGGTCGAGCTGCTCCTCCGGGACGACCTTGTGCAGGATGGACAGCTCCTGCGCGGTGGTGGCGTCGAAGGTGTCGGCGGTCAATATCAGCTCACGGATCCTCGCCGTACCCACCTCGTGCAGCAGCCGCGGCATGATGCCGCCCCAGGCGGGCGGCACCCCCAGCCCCAGCTCCGGCAGCCGGAAGCGGCAGGTGTCCGCGCCGACCCGCAGATCGCAGAAGACCGCCAGCCCCACACCGGCCCCGACCACCCCGCCGTGCAGCCGCGCGATGGTCACCGCGTCGGTGCTCGCCAGGGCATCGCACACCCGGCGCGCCTTGTTCCCCAGGGCGCGCAGCCCCACTCCACTGGGGTCCTCGGCGAGCAGTGCGGGGAATTCCGCGCGGTCACCGCCCAGACAGAAGTCCTCGCCCGCGCCGGAGAAGACCAGGACCCTGATACCGGAGTCGTCGTCCAGGGCACCCAGTACGGCGAGGAGCTCGTCGAGCATCTCACCGGAGAGGGCGTTTCCGGTCTCGGCGCTGTTCAACCGCACCGTGAGGACGGGCCCTTCCTGTGTCACGAGGAGGGACTTGAAGTCGTGGATCATGGGGTTCCTTGTTTCCTTGTTCCGCTGTGCGGGAGACCGGTGCCCGCCGATGTCAGCCACGGACGACCGGAAGTGTGATCATGCGGCGGAAGGCCACCCGCGGCTCCCAGACGGGCGGAGCGCTGATCCGCAGCCCCGGCAGCCGCTCCAGCAGCCCGGTGAGCAGGCAGTCCGCCTCCATACGGGCCAGCGCGTTGCCCAGGCAGTAGTGAATTCCCCCGCCGAAGGCGAGCTGGGACGCCCGACGGTGGATGTCGAAGTCCTCCGGGGCGGCGTAGTGGTTCGGGTCGTGATGGGCGGCGCCGACCATGAGCTGCACCATCTCGTTCTTGCGGACGGTCACCCCGGCGAGTTCGGTGTCCTCGGGAGCCACCCGGCTGATCATATGGATCGGGGCGTCGTAGCGGAGCACCTCGTCGACCGCGTCCGGTATCTGCTCGGGGTGGGCTCGCAGCCAGTTCAGCTGGCGGGGGTGCTCCAGGAGCAGCCGGACCGCACTCGACAGGACATGTGCGGTCGTCTCCAGCGCGGCCAGGACCATGAACAGCGTGAGGGCGTAGACGGCCTCGTCGGCGGCGTCCCGGTCGGGTTCCTGTGCGTCCCAGACGCGCAGCCACGAGGAAACCGGATCATCACCCGGTTTTCGCCTTCGTTCACTCACCAGGGCAGTGAAATACTCCCGCAATTGGTGGGTCGATTCATCGGAGAGGGCGAGTTGACTCGGCGTCGGAAACAATTCCTGGGTGTACACCTGGTCATGGGTGAGCGAACGCAAAAGCCCATAGTCGGCGGGCGGAACCTTCAGCCATTCGCCGATGGTGATCACCGGAAGTTCTTCACTGACCAGGGCGCAGAAATCAGCCTGGCCGTACACGAGTTCCTCTTCGAAACGATCGAGCAGCCGGCTCGTCGTCTGCTCGACCGAACTCTTCATGTCGGCCAGGGATTTACGGTCGAAAACATTGCCCAACGAGCGCCGCACCCGCGTGTGGTGCGGTGGGTTGAGCATCGGCAGCGTGTCGCCCATCTGGCGTGACGCGGAGGCGTTCCAGCGGGCCACATCGTCCTGGCGGGCCCGCCAGGCGCTGTCCGGGACCCGCCAGGATCTACTTCGCAAAAGCTGATGGCACAGCCCGTACGAGGTCGCCAAGTAGCCTCCCCAGGGCGCCTGAACGATATCCCCCATCGCCCTGAGTTTCGCGTACAACGGCAAGGAATTCGACTGGCCATCGGCCGTGCGCAGACGGGAGAAAAGCGAAACCACACTGCGCCGGTCAATGGGGGCAGCGGCCAGGGCGGGCTGCAAGGCGACACCTTCTTTCGGAAGATCACTGAATAAGTCGCCTGCCCTGCATACCCCTACTGCCGAACGTTCATGCGACGCACGGACATTCAAGCTGTCGTGAACATCACACCCGCCACCAACTGAGGAATCCGCTCCACCAGCTTCCCTTTTGCGGCTTGTTCTGCTGCCCCTGGTTACGGGCATCCCCGCCCGGACCGGCCGCCGCGCCGGACTGCGGGCCCCGCCGCTCGCTGCGTACGGGAGTGAAGCGCGCAGGCAGCGCGTTGAGCGCCCGGTGGAACGGGCCGGGCCGCCAGGTCAGCGTCTCGGCCGGGGCGCCCAGCTCGATGTCGGGCAGCGTGTTCAGCAGCTTCTCGATCGCCCGTATGGAGATCAGCAGCGCGGGATCCTTCGCCGGGCAGGCATGCGGCCCGGCTCCCCAGGCCAGATGGGCCCGCTTGCTGAACGTCTGCCGGGTCGCGGACAGGCTGGGGTCACCATTGGCCGCCGCGAAGCTGACCAGCACCGGGGTTCCGGCTGCCAGCTTGTTCCCGGAGAGTTCCACCTCGTGCACCGGGTAGTGGGTGGCGTAGTTGGCGATCGGCGGGCTGTTCCACAGCACCTCGTTGATGGCGTCCTCGACAAGGAGGTCGCCACCGCCGGCCGCGAACTGCTCGTCGGACAGCAGCAGCCGCAGGGCGTTGGCGATGAGGTTCTGTACCGGCTCGGTGCCGGCCCCGATGAGCAGGGCGAGCTGATGCACCATCTCCTCGTCCGACAGCCGCGACGGGTGCTGCATCAGCCAGGAGGTGATGTCCTCGCCCGGCGTGACGCGCTTCAGAGCGACCAGCTCGAACAGGGCCCCCGCCATGACCTCGTTGGCCCGCTCCGCATCGATCCCGTCGAAGAGGTTGGAGATGGCGCTGATCAGCCGGTCACCGATCTCCGCCGGGCAGCCGAAAAGATCGTTGAAGACCAGCAGCGGCAGCAGCTGCGCATAGTCGCTGATCAGGTCGGCCTTGCCACGGGCACTGAACTGGTCGGTGAGGTACGCCGCGACGCGGTCGACATGCCTGCTCACCCGGTGCATGTCCAGGCGCCCGAAGCTATCCGTCACTGCCTGACGCAGCCTCAGATGGTCTGCACCGTCCGAGAACATGCAATTCGGCCGGTACATCATCATCGGCAGCACGGGGCTGTCCATCGGAACGCGTCCCTCGTTCAGCGCGCGCCAGCGGCGGGAATCGCGCGCAAACGTGTCCGGGTTCTGAAGGACATGGAGCGCCGTGGCGTACTCCGTGACGAGTTCGGCCTCCACTCCCGGAGCCAGCTCGACGGGCGCGGTGGGGCCGTACTGCCGCAGCATGTCGTAGAAAGCGTCCGGCGCGGCGGCGAACTCCGGCCCGTGCAGGGGCGCCCTTTCGCCGCCGGCGTGCGCGGGGCAGCCGGGCGGCGGGCTCTGGAATTCCGAGTGAGATTGCATGCCTGAACTCCTAGTTGAGGCGGGACTGGAGATATCGGACGAGTGCGATCAGCGAATCCGCCGAGGAACGTTGGTCCCGTGCGTCACAACTGACCACAGGCGTCTCGGGAAGCAGGTCCAGAGCCTCCCGGATCTCGTCGAGCGAGTGCGAGGGCGTGCCGTCGAAGCGGTTCACGGCGATGGCGTAGGGGATTCCGTAGTGTTCCACCAGGTCCATGACAGGGAACGACTCGTCGAGCCGCTCGGGGTCGACCAGGACCAGCGCCCCGAGCGCACCACGCGTCATGTCTTCCCACACCTGAACGAAGCGCTGCTGGCCGGGCGTTCCGAACAGATAGAGGACCAGCTTCTCGCTGAGCGTGAGCCGGCCGAAGTCCATGGCGACCGTGGTCGTGGTCTTGTGGGGCGCGCCTTTCGGGTCGTCAATTCCGGCGCCCGCCTGGGTCATTATCTCTTCGGTCCGCAGCGGCGGAATCTCGGACATGGTCCCGATGAATGTCGTCTTCCCCACGGCGAAGTGTCCGACCACGAGGATCTTTGCCGCGGTCTGCACTGAATTGCGCAGGTACACACCGTCATCCAAAGCGAGCCTGGAGCCCATTCAGCACCTCCTCTAGGATTTGCCGGTCGACCAGCTGAGCAGTAGGTATGGGCGCGCGAGAGAAGAGATATCCCTCGCGCGCGAGATCGGACACCAGAATCTTGACGACGCCCACCGGGAGCCGGGTGTGCCCGGCTATCTCGGCGATCGAGAGAAACCCCCCCGAACACAGCTCCAGCAGGCTGAGCTTCTCCGGATCGAGGGGTTTCGTGCGGGGCGGATCCGCGTGCACGGTGACCAGGGTGATCAGCGAGAAGTCACTGCCGTCAAGAAGATCGCGGCCGTTGGTGATGACGTACGGCCGTACTAATTCCGCTGCTTCGTGTTCCAGCTCCGGCTCGTCGTCAGTGGTCATGGCTGGATATCAGCCCTCTCACGAGGCGGACTGGTCAATGCCTTACCGAGCTGGCCCACCAGCTGTTGCATACGGAACGTGATCTCTGCCATGTCGACATCGGGCGACGCCGAAACCGCGAGATAGGCGCCTTCGCCGGCCGAGATCAGAAAGACCCAGCCATGGTCGAACTCAACGAGTGTTTGCCGCCATTGCGGCCGATTGGCGGTTGCGCCACCGAGGCAGAAGTCGGCGACCGTACGGCTCAGCGACTGCATTCCGCTCATGGCTGCGGCGACTGTATCGGCGTGGTCCCGGCCGACATCCTTCGAACGGGCCATGAGCAGACCGTCCGCGGAGACGAGGATGGCATGCTGTGCTTCCGGCAATTCCAGAGCACTGTCAAGCATCCACGACAGATCGTAGTTCACTGAACCTCAGGCCCTTCACTGCTTGCATTGGTGGAACGTCGGCCGGACTGCGTGCCGCGCTGGAATGCGCCCATGACGGACGCCGCCCTTGCGCTGTCACGCACCGGGGTTTCCGTACTCTCGGATTCGGTCGGCACAATGGAAATCGCCCCGCGGCGGCGGCGCTTCGGCAGACCGCCGGCCGTGGTCTCGGGAACCGGTCGGGCACCGGCCGGCTGTCCCGGAGGCGGCGGTCCCGGAGCCGGGGGGCCGGCCGGCGGGTATCCGGGTATGGCCGACGCCGGGGCGCCATGGGCCGGGTGACCAGGGGCGTTCTCAGGCGGCAACGGAGCGGACGCGGCCACGACAGGGCTCTCCTCGGGCTCGTGCAGAGACGTCAGTAGATCGTCGGGGAGCAGGACGACCGCGCGCACGCCACCATAGGGAGAGGTCGAATCCACCGATACGGTGAAGCCGTAGCGGGCGGCGAGCACACCCATGACCGTGAATCCGAACTGCGGTGGATTACCGAGGCTGGAGACACTGGCCGCATTCTCGCTCGACAGCAGCTGAGCGGCTCGTGACTTCTCCTCCTCGTTCATACCGACACCGGCGTCGTCGACGATGATGCAGACACCCTTGGGCACCGGCCGGATATTGATCTCGATCATCGTTTCCGGCGCCGAATAGCTGGTGGCGTTGTCCAGCAGTTCGGCAAGCACCAGCGCAACCGGTTCCACCGCGCGGCTCACGATGGCGACATTGCTCTGCGACCGGATCTCGACGCGGGTGAAATGGCGAATTCGACCCTTGGCGCTGCGGACCACATCGTAGAGCGAGGCGTTGTTCCGGCGCCGGCCGAGCCAGCCGTCACAGAGCACGGCGATGGACTGGGCCCGTCGCGCGAACTGCGAGTTCATGTGGTCGATGTCGAGCAGATCCTGAAGGATCTTGTGCTCGCCATACGTGTCCTGAAGCTTGGAAATCGCCAGCTGCTGTTCGCTCGCCAGCCCCTGGAGGGTCCGCATGGCGGACTTCAGGGTCGTCTTCGTAGCCTCTTCGGCCCGGTCCTTGGCCTCTTCGACGGCCTCCGTGTAGTGATCTTCAAGATTGGCGTAGTGCTGCTTGAGCTCCGCCTTTTCTTTTCGGAGATCCGCGATCTTCATTCTGCCGCGAATAACCGCGGTGGCAGCAACAGGGGTACCAGCGATCAATCCCCAGAAAGCTGGATCCTGGAAATATTGCGTCATAGGACTCTCTTCGGATGACGGATCCACCAGGTGTCGTATGCCTGGCTGTGACGTAGAGAATCACCCACGGCCCCAGACATACGTGTACGGCCGCGCACAGTCGCCTGCCAGAAAGCCATCGAAGGGCCGGCTAATGGCATAGTTCTCCCCGGGGTGGCGGTTTTCTTAGGCCAATGCGCGGAATTTCTTTCTTGCCTTAGCAGGTGACTACCCGGTTGGCAAGTGCGATGATCTTAGCATCACAGCAACACCCGCCGTCCAACGGCGATCTGCGCACTTGCAGCATCTGAAGCAGATTCAACAAAGGCCCAGATTGGGTTCATTGGGCACTGATGCCGGTCCTGGCGGCGCAACCGGTCCGCCCGCTTCCTGACGGACCGTTGATGCGCTGCCCCTGCTGCCATCGCGAACGCAACGTGCAACAGCGGTCAGCAAAGGTCAGCGATGGGGCGCGTCATGGACATAGGTGATCTCGCCGCCGCGGACCCGTACGACCCGTACGGTCATGTCCCGGTCGGTGCCCCGCAGATAGTGGGCCGTGCAGTGGGTCCGGGCCCCCATGACGGCCCGCAGGTCCTTCGCGCAGTCGACCGAGCGCGGTCCCCTGGGGATCACCGGAAGCGACAGATGGCCCGAGATCGAGTGGGCGATCTCGTCGCGCGGGACGGCATCGGACGTCCCGTCCACCTCACTGGTCGCGTCCCGGTCCGTCAGCCATCGGCTGCCCGCCGTGAAGCTGCCTGCCAGCAGAGCCGTACCGGCCAGCAGCAGGCCGACAGCTCGCAGATTCCGCACAGTTCTCCTTCCCGTGGGCACCACACGGACACCGGCCGTGCCCACGGGCCGGGTCACGGGCAATTCTTGCCGGTGGCCCGGTTCCGGCAACAGGAGCCCCCACCGTGCGCCCGGCCGGCCGACGGTGCGTCACGCGGACGGTACGGGGCCCCGCATCCGCCGGCTGATCCAGTGCAGCGACTCGGCCATCCGCCGGATGTAGGTGTGCCCGCTGTGCACGCCGTCCGGTATCTCGAAGAGCGTGGAGTGGACCGGTCCGCCGGTGTAGTCCCTGATGAAGCGCTTCACATCGGGCGCCGCCGCCTCCTTGCTCCCGAGCTCGAAGGCGAGATAGACCGGCAGGTCCTTGCGCGCGGCCAGCCTCCGGGCCAGGTGGCGTGGGTCGTTGGCGCGCATCTCGGCCGGGTGTCCCTGCCACAGCGGTGAATCCGGCGCGGTATCAGGCCCGTTGACGACGGCCGCCTTGAACTTCTGGGGTTCTTTCAGGACGGCCTTCAGCGCGGCGAAGCCACCGGACGAGGAGCCCATGAAGGCCCAGCCGTCACGGCTGTCGTACGTACGGAAGTTGGCCCGCGCGAAGTCCGGTACGTCCTCGGTCAGCCAGGTGCCCATCTTGGGCTGCCCGGGGATGTCGCTGCCGTCGTAGTACGTCCGGCACGGATTGAGCACCGGCATCACGACGATGAACGGCAGCGTCCGGCCCTGCCGCGACCACTTCGCGATCCGCTCCTCCAGCGCGAAGGCGTCCCCCGCCCAGTAGTTGAACGGAAAGCCGTAGGCGCCGGGCAGCGCGATCAGCACCGGGAAGCCGCTCTTGGCGTAGCGCGCCTGGTGGTACTCCGGCGGCACCCAGGCCCATATGGCGCCGGTGAAACCGGACTTGCGGCCGTGCCACTTCGTCGTGACGACCCGGCTCCCGCCCCCGGTCGGACGGAACGCGGTGAAGGTAGAGCGCGGTCCGCGGGGCGGCACCACCCGCGGCTGTCCGTTGCGGGCGTCCGCGGCATGGGCCGCCGGCTGCGGCTCGCCGGAGGGGTGGACGGTGCCGCCGCCGCAGCCGGCCACCAGCCCCAGAGCCGCCACACTCACCACAAGGCTGACGCGCAGGCACTTCATCGGGACGTTCTCCTTGGCTTCTTGGCCGGCCGCGGGCAGTCACGCTGCCACCAAGCCGCCGGTCGCAAGACATCACCTCAAGATCGCCCGCGGCGCCCCCGATGCCGCCTCCGGCCACCCTGACCTGGTGGTCCGCGCGCGCGGCCCCGCGCAACGACGCACCGGCACGTCAAGTACACCGGCCGGGTTTCCCTCGTTCGATGAGGCCACGGGTTGTTTACCGGTCGGTCGGTTCTGGCAAGGTGGGTTTCCAATTCCGAAGGGCGCGGCGCTGTGCCGTGGTTGGGGATGACCGATGACCGCGAGGGCCGATCGCCGGCCGCTGCCCGGCGTAGTGGGGCGGGCCGTTGAGCACGAGCTGGTGTCCGGGCTGCTGGGCAGCGCGCCGCTCGTGACGCTCACCGGAGCCGCGGGAGTGGGCAAGAGCGTGCTGGCCCGCGCCGTCCTGGAGGAGCACACCGCCCGGCACGACGGCACGGTCCTCCGTGTCGGCTGCTGGGACGGTCTGCCCGAGGGCGGGCTGACGGCGGCGCTGCTCCGGGCGGCGCGGCCGGCGGACAGCGCCCGCCAGGACACCACGGCGGCGCTCGTCCGGCGGGCCGCCCCGCCCCGCGTCGGCGAACCGGTGCACGGCCTGATGGGACCGGCGGAGGCCCCAACAGGGCGCGCTCCGGCGGACGATACGGCGATGGCCGCGCTCGCCGCGCACTGCCGGCGGTCTCGCGCGACCGTGCTGCTGGACGACTGCGATCCGCTGCGCGACGAGTGCGCCCAGCTCGTACGCCGGCTGCTGCGGGCCGATCCCACACTGCGCATCGTGGCGACCGCACGGGGTGCGCTCGGGCTGCCCGAGGAGCGGACCGTCGCCATCGCGCCGCTTCCGGTGACGCTGGGCGAGGGGATCGCCGGGCCGGCCGTCGAGCTGCTGGCCACGCGGGCCGGGGCCGCCACGCCGGAGCTGCTGATCGCCGTGTGCCAGGCGCTGGAGGGCTCGCCGCTGGCGATCGCGCTGGCCGCGCAGCAGCTGGACCGGATGTCGTTGCCGCAGCTCGCGGCGCAGGTGGGGTCGGACGGTCCGCTGTTCTACTCAGGGCCGGCGGCGACCGTGCGGCACACCTCGCTCTACGCCGCGCAGGCCGCGGGCTACGCCCTCTGCTCGCCCCTCGACCGGCGGGTCTGGGCGCGGCTCTCGGTGCTGCCCGGCGACTTCGATCCCTGGCTCGCCAGTTGCGTCTGTTCCAGCTGTGACGTTCCTGCGGCCGCGGTCGAGGGCGCCCTGGAACGGCTGCTCACCGCCTCGGTCGTGGAGCGCGTACGGGACGCGGGGGGCACGCAGGAGGACACCGGGACGGCGCTGCCGCCGCGCTACCGACTCCCCCGCGCCGCCCGGGACTTCGGGCGGACGCAGCTGCGTGAGGCGGGCGAGGAGGCCGCGGCGCTGCGGCGGTTCCGGCAGGCCTGCGCGGCGCTCGCGGCCGAGGCCCAGATCGCCTGGCAGGGCCCCCATCAGCAGGTCGCCGTACGTCTGGTGGAGGACGAACAGGCCAACCTCGACGCGGCGCTGACCCGGCCCCCGCAGGACGCGGAGGACGCGCTCGGCGCGCTGGAGATCGCGGTGTCGCTGTGGTTCCACTGGGCGGCCTGCGGCTTCCGCCGCGAGGGGCGGGCGCATCTGGACCGGTTGCTGCTGCTCTCCCGGGACGACACCGCGCTGCGGGCCCGCGCGCTGTGGCTGGCCGGATATCTCGCGGCGCAGGAGCACGCACTCGGCGCAGCGGAGGCGCTGCTCGACGAGGCGTGGACGGCGGCCGTGATGCATGCGGACTCCGACGGGCTGGCCCGTATCGCGCATGCGCACGGAGTGCTGGCGCTGTACCGGGGGAACACCGCGGCGGCGGTGGCCTGTCTGGAGGAGGCGGCCCGGCACCGCTCCCGGGACCCGTGGTTCGGCCCGGGGCCGGCCCACAGCTGGGCGCTGCTCGCCGTCGCCCTGTCGTCCCCCGACCCGGAGCGGGCCCGGGACGCGGCCCGTCGCGCCTGGGAGAGCCGGCACTCGGACGGCGATTTCTGGCTGTATTCGACGGTCCTCTATGCCTGTGCGGCGACCGAGCGCGCCCATGGGGAGCCGGCGGCGGCGCTCCGGGCCTGCCATGCGGCGCTGGCGGCCAAAAAGCTCATCGGTGACCCGCTGTTCATCGCCGGGGCCCACGATCTGCTGACCGGTCTGCCACGTGAGGTGCGCGACGGGGAGCCGCCGCCGGACCATGACGAGGAGGCCCCGTGGTGGCGGCCCGGCGGACCGGACGTACCGCCCCAGCCGTTCTTCTCACGGCTGCGGACGGGGCCATGAAGGCCGGGGAGCCGTGGCTGCCCCAAAGGCGGACACGGTAGGTGACGAGCCCGTCGCGCTCGGGATGCGGGGGCGGCGGGACGGTCGCATGCTGGGGCGTATGAAGCGTGCCCCCGTGATCGTGCATCCGCCCTGCACCGGCGGTCGCCGTGTGACGCTTTACGGACAGGATCTGGGACGGGCGCTGCGCCCCGGTGACGTGGCCGCGATCCTGCGCCGGGCCGGTTTCTGCGCCACCACCTTCGTCTGGGACGACACCGGCGTCTTCGAATGGCGCGACGGCGGACCCGACGTCTGGCTGATGCCCTGACGCGATGCCCGTCCCTGAGCGGACCGAACGGGCATCGCCTGTAGGTGAGTTGCCGTACCCGGGCGTTCAACTACCGGTGTTCACCCGCAGTTGCGCCCCCACGGGCCGAGCCGCGGGAAGCGGCCCGCGCGGTCAGTCGACCGTCGCCGCGACCGGGGTCTCCGCCGCCTCGCGGGCGGCGGCCGCCTTCTTCGCCCGGTGCTTCATGAGGAGGAAGAAGCCGACGCCGAACAGCAGGGCGGCGACCAGCCCGAGCCAGGAGAAGCGCTTGAGCCACTCCTCGGCGACGACACCCACGCTGTAGATCAGCGCGGTCGTACCGCCGGCCCAGACGATGCCGCCGAGGACGTTGGCGATCAGGAACTTCCAGTACGGCATCTTGAGGACACCGGCGAGCGGACCGGCGAAGATGCGCAGCAGCGCGATGAAACGGCCGAAGAAGACCGCCCACATACCCCACTTGTCGAACTTCGCCTCGGCCATCGCGACATGGTCGGGGCCGAAGTGCTTGGGGAACTTGCGGCCGGCCCAGTGCAACAGGGGCTGGCCCCCCTTGCGTCCGATCAGATACCCGATGGAGTCACCGATGATCGCGCCACCGGTCGCACAGGCGCCCAGCACGAACGGATTGATGTGGTCCTGGGTCGCCGCGAGGATCGCCGCGCTGACGAGGACGATCTCGCCGGGCAGCGGAATGCCCAGGCTCTCCAGGCCGATGACCACCCCCACCAGGAGGTAGACGCTCACGGCCGGTACCGACTCGAGCCACTCCTGGATGTGCAACGCCGATTCCTCCGCTGGTGTAGGGCCCCGTGGGCCGTGGCCCGACGTCCGTGACACCGTGCCGATCAGTCCCCTGGCGCACCGCAGCGCGCCCCGGGAAGCGTACTCGATCGGGCCGCCCGGGGGCCGAGTCCACGTGCGCTACGCAACATCTGGCGCCCGGACACGGCGACGGCCCGCCGCGCGGTGCACGGCGGGCCGTGAGGGCCCCATGGAGAGGCAGCTCACTTATTGGGGCGCAGGGTCCACACGATGCTCATCTCGCCGGTCACCGCGCCGTCCTCGCGGGTGATGGCGATGTTCACCGGGAATTCCGGGCGCTCGCCGGCGTCGAGCTCGGCGACGATCTCGGCCACCGACCGGCCCAGCTCCGCGGTGGCGGTGACGGGCCCCATGGCGAGCTTCTTGTAGCCGATCTCGGCGCGCACCGCGAGCGGCACCGCGCGGCCGAGCTGGTCGCCGAAGGCCGCCATGACGATGGCGCCGCTCGCCGACTCGGCGAGGGTGAACATCGCGCCGGCGTGCGGACCGCCGACGTGGTTGTGGAAGTCGGGCTGGTCGGGCATGCGGACCACGGCGCGCTCGGCGGTGGTCTCGGTGAACTCGAGGTTCAGGGTGCGGGCCATCGGCACGGATGCCGCCATCATTTCGCCGATCGACGGCAGGGTCTCGGAGGACATGAGGTCATGTTACCTAGCGGTAGCTTAGGTGGGAAGAGTCGGCCGTTTCCTGGGTCGGCTCTTCGCCGGACGCCGGGCAATAACCCGGTGCTCCCCGTCCCACGCCCGTCCTATCGTGGACGCCCATGGGGACAGGACAACAACACAGCGGAGACGGACGGGTGACGTGCCCGGCACACCCGGTGCACCGACCGGACGACCCGAGCCGGAAGCGGTCCACCACGGCACCTGCCCGGCCGGTGCGGTCGTGCTGAAGACCCTCCCCCCATGGGCGGGGCGCAACTATCTGCTGCTCACCGGCGCCACGGTGATCGCGAGCCTCGGCAGCTCCGGCGCGCTGATCGCGAGCGCGTTCGCGGTGCTCGCCGCCGGCGGCTCCGCCACCGATGTCGGCCTGGTCGCCGCCGCGCGGACGATCCCGCTGGTCTTCTTCCTGCTGATCGGCGGCGCGGTCGCCGACCGGCTCCCCCGGCATCGCGTCATGGTCGCCGCGAACGCCCTCAGCTGTGTCTCCCAAGGCCTGTTCGCGCTGCTCGTACTGGCCGGGGAGCCGCGGCTGTGGCAGATGGCGCTGCTGGCCGCGCTCGGCGGCACCGGGCAGGCGTTCTTCGCGCCGGCCTCCGAGGGCATGGTCCTCGCCAGTGTCTCCGGCGACCAGGCGGGACGTGCCTTCGCCGTGTACCGCATGGGCATGAACGGCGCGAACATCGGCGGCGCGGCACTGGGCGGCGCGCTGGTCGCCGCGGTCGGACCCGGCTGGGTGCTGGCCGTCGACTCCGCCGCCTTCGCCCTCGCGGCGGCGCTGCGCGCCTTCCTCGACGTCAGCGGGGTCCCCGAGCGGGCTCCCGGCGGCGGGATGCTGCACGATCTGCGGGACGGCTGGCGCGAGGTCGTCTCCCGGCCCTGGCTGTGGGCGGTGGTGGTGCAGTTCTCCCTCGTCAACGCGGTGGTGTCGGCCGCCGAGGCGGTCTACGGGCCCCTGGTCGCCGAGCAGCGTCTGGGCGGCCCCGGCCCCTGGGGGCTGGCGCTGGCCGCGTTCGGTGTGGGCACGGTGGGCGGCGCCCTGCTGATGGCCCGGGTGAGACCCCGCCGCATGCTGCTGACCGGTGCACTGTGTGTCTTCCCGCTCGCCCTCCCGTCCGCCGCGCTCGCTGTGCCGCTGCCCGTGGCCGGACTGACCGCGATCATGTTCGGCAGCGGGATCGCCATCGAGGTCTTCGCGGTGACGTGGATGACCGCGCTGCACCAGGAGATCCCCGAGGAGAAGTTCTCCCGGGTCTCGTCCTACGACTGGCTCGGGTCACTGGCCATGGTCCCCCTGGCCACCGCGCTGGCCGGCCCCGTACAGGACCTCATCGGCCGGACGGCCGCGCTGTGGGGCTGTTCGGCGGTGATCGTGCTGCTGACGGCGGCGGTGCTGTGCGTACCCGATGTCCGGCGACTGACGCGGCGTACGACGGCGGAGCCGGTCGCCGGTGTGTCTGCCGGGGCGACGGAACCCGACACCGCGGGGGCGGAGTAGCCGGTCCCGCCGGCGCCGGGCCGGAGCGGGCCGGGGTCAGCCCACGCTGAACGCGCCGTCCGGCGGCACCGGGGACGCCACCGCCTCGGCATCGCGTACGGGAGCCGCGTTCGCGATCAGCCGGCGCAGCGCCGCGCCGTGCTCGACCCGGGCCGGGAAGGCGTCACCGGCCGTCCGCCGGGCCAGGGCGGCGACGGGGAGCGGCGCCCGCGAGGCGAGCAGCACGGCGTTGCCGAACCGGCGACCGCGCAGCACCGAGGGCTCGGCGATCAGCGCGAGATGCTCGAAGACCGTGGCGAAATTGGCGAGTTGGCCGCGCAGAAAGGTGAACGGCGCGCTGTCCGCGAGGTTCGCCGCATAGCAGCCGTCCGGCCGCAGCACCCGCGCCGCGGCCCGTGCGTACTCGACCGAGGTGAGCTGGGCCGGCACCCGCGACCCGCCGAAGACATCCGCCACGATGACATCGGCGCTGTCCTCCGGCGCGGCCTCCAGCGCCGTCCGGGCGTCCTCCGGATGCACGGTGATCCCGCTGTCGCCGGGCAGCGGCAGATGCTCCGTGACCAGGGCGAGCAGCCCGCGGTCGGCTTCCACGACGTCCTGCCGGGACTGCGGACGGGTGGCGGCGAGGTAGCGCGGCAGGGTCAGCGCCCCGCCGCCCAGATGCAGCACGTCGAGCGACTGCCCCGGGGCGGCCGCCTCGTCCAGGACGTATGCCAGCCGCCGCACATACTCGAACTCCAGATGGACGGGCGCATCGAGGTCCACGTACGACTGCGGTGCGCCGTCCACGGTCAGCAGCCAGGCGCGGGGCCGGTCGACGTCCGGCAGCAGCTTGGCGGTGCCGCAGTCCACGGTCCGGGTGACGGGTATCGGGTCGGGTGCTTCGTCCACCGCCCCATTGTGCCGGTGCGGGCGGGGCGCCCCGGCCACGGTCGCCGCGGGCACCGGCCCACCGGTCAGTCCGACCAGACCCGCCGGATCTCCGCCACGTGCGCGGCGGCCTGCCGGCGCCCCGCACGGGCCGCGTCCGCGCGCTTTGCCGGGTCGAGGACGTTACGGCCGAACGCCGACCTCGCCACCCGGTCCGGCGTGATCACACACACCCGGGCGCCGCCGCGCGCCAGTCGCTCGCCCTGCGCCCGCGGTCCGGCGATCGGCCCGCCGGAGGCCGCCATCGGCGCGACGACCACCACCCGGCTGTATCCGGCGGCCAGATCGGCGTTGGCGGTGGAGTGCACCCCGCCGTCGATCCAGCGGGTGCCGTCAATGGTGACCGGCGGATAGATGCCGGGGACCGCGCAGCTCGCGCCCACCGCGTCGAGCAGCCGCACCCCGCTCGTGTCGTCGAACGCGGTCCGCTCCCCCGTCGCCACCTCCACCGCCGTGATGACCAGCCGTCGGTCCGGCCAGTCGGTCATTCCCAGGGTCCGGGCGATCACCGCGCGCTGTTCCGCCTCGGGGACGGTACGGGCCGCGAGCGCCAGCTTGCCCATGCGGACACCGAAGGAGACCGTGTCACGGGAACGCAGCGCGAGGGCCGCGAACCGGGCCAGGGCGGCCGGGCCCATACGGGCGGCCGAGTGGGCCTCCGGTACGGCGAGCTGGCGTTCGTACATCTCCTCCAGGGACAGCTGCCGGGAGGTGAGATGGGCGCCGACGATCGAGCCGGCGGAGGTGCCGATGACGACATCGGCCCCGGTGAGGTCGGCGCCCGCCTCGGCGAGTCCGGCCAGCATCCCGATCTCCCAGCCGATCCCGGTGAGCCCGCCGCCGCCCAGGACCAGTGCCGTACCTGCCATGGTGTCTCCCTCGCGCCTTCGGGCCGACCGGCCGCGCCCGTACGGCGCGGCCGGAGCATCCTCGTCATCCGTGGCGAGCAGTTTCGCACCCCGCCTGTCCCCGGGACAGCGGACGGCTGCACCCGGCACCGGGACGGCGCCGGGCGCAGCCTGACCTGCGGTGTCTCACTCCTCGACGGTGCGTACCGTGCCCGCGCCGACGGTCCGGCCGCCTTCGCGGATGGCGAAGCCCAGCCCCCGCTCCAACGGCACGTCCCGGCCCAATTCGACCGACGCCGTCACCGTCTCGCCGGGGCGGGCGATGCCCCGCTCGCCGAGGTCGAGGTCGCCGACCACATCCGCGGTACGGATGTAGAACTGCGGCCGGTAGCCGGTGGACAGCGGCGTCCGGCGGCCGCCCTCCTCGGTGGAGAGCACATACACCTCGGCGGTGAAACGGCGCCGCGGGGTGACGCTGCCGGGCGCGGCGACCACATGCCCGCGGCGCACCTGGTCACGGTGCAGACCGCGCAGCAGCAGCGCGACATTGTCACCCGCCTCGGCCGACTCCATGGGCTTGCCGAACGTCTCCAGCCCGGTGACCGTCGTCTCGGTCTCCGCGCCGAGCACCGCGACCCGGTCGCCGATCCGCACCGTGCCGCGCTCGACGGCTCCGGTGACGACCGTGCCGCGCCCCGTAATGGTCAGCACGTTCTCCACCGGCAGCAGGAACGGCGCGTCGACATACCGCTCGGGCATCGGGACATAGGTGTCCACGGCGTCCAGCAGCGCCTCGATCGCCCGCGTCCAGCGCGGGTCGCCCTCCAGGGCGCGCAGCCCCGAGACCCGGACGACGGGCACATGCTCCCCGTCGTAGCCCTGCGCGCTCAGCAGTTCGCGCACCTCCAGCTCCACCAGGTCGGTGAGCTCCGGGTCGCCGGCGTCGGCCTTGTTGAGGGCCACGACGATGTGCTGGACGCCCACTTGCCTGGCGAGCAGCACATGCTCGGAGGTCTGCGGCATGATCCCGTCGAGCGCGGAGACGACCAGGATCGCGCCGTCGAGCTGCGCCGCGCCGGTCACCATGTTCTTGATGAAGTCGGCGTGGCCGGGCATGTCGACATGGGCATAGTGCCGGGTGCCGGTCTCGTACTCGACGTGCGAGATGTTGATGGTGATGCCGCGGGCGGCCTCCTCCGGGGCCCGGTCGATCCGGTCGAACGGCACGAACGTCCCGCTCCCCCGGTCGCTGAGGACCTTGGTGATGGCCGCGGTCAGGGTGGTCTTGCCGTGGTCGACGTGGCCCATGGTGCCGATGTTCAGGTGCGGCTTGGTGCGCACGTATGCCGTCTTGGGCATGGTGTTCTTCCTCGCAACAGTGCGGTGAGAACGGCGACTTGGCGCCGTGGGGACCCCTGAGACCGGCCGACCCTCCCCCTGCGGGGTCCGCCGGACGATCCGGAGAGGGTCAGCTTCGTGCGCCGTCGGTCGCTGCGACGGCCGGGACGCCGGCTGCTGCGACGGCGGTGGCCGCTGCCACCGTGACGGCACCCGCGGGTGCGAAGTCCGCTGCGGCGAGGGCCGCGAGAAGGTCGACGGCAGCCTTCGGCGCGTCCGCGACTGCGGACGGGAGCGCGAGGAAGGCGTGCCGGAACATGCGTCATATGGTGCCGGGCGGCCGACCCGGCGTCTAACGATTTATCCGGGGGCGGCGGCGGGGCGGCGGAGGTACGGATGCCTGCCCTGCCCGGGAGTTGACGCCGCGCGGGGCTGGGCGCCGCGCGAGCCTCGGCCCAGGACTTGGCGCTGCCCGGCATGTGGCCCCGCCTTGGGCTTGGCGCTGCCCTGCACACGGGCCGCTCGGGCTTCGACCATGCCCCGCCCTCCCAAGACCGGGCCAGCACGGCCGGGCCAGCACGGCCGGGCCAGCACGGCCGGGCCAGTGCGGCCGGGCCAGTGCGGCAGGTACGGCGATGCGCTCGGCTCACGGGGCGTACGGCCCGGTGACGGCTCCTGGGCGCCCCTGTCGGTTACGCTCCCGGAATGTTCCCGCCCGCCGCAACGCCCGACGGCCTCGCCGCGCGCTGCACGCGTGTGGTGTTCTCCCCCTGGGCCCGGCTGGGGCTGCTGCTGGCCCTGCTGGCCTGCGCCGCAACCGCGATGCTGCTCTGGCAGCCGCAGCACCTCCTCACGGGCGGCTGGCCCGACCGGCTGTCCGGCCCGACCGCCCTCCTGGTCTTCGCGCTGCTGTACGGCGGCTGCACCACCGCCTTCGTACCGCGCCCGGTCCTCAACCTCGCGGCGGGTGCCCTCTTCGGCGGCCAGGCCGGCCTGGCCGCCGCCCTCGCCGGGACGGTGCTGGGCGCCGGTCTGGCCTTCGGGCTCGGCCGGCTTCTCGGCCAGGACGCCCTGCGTCCGCTGCTGCGCGCCCGCTGGCTGACGGCCGCCGACCGGCAGTTGAGCGAGCACGGCTTCCGCTCGATGCTGGCCCTCCGGCTCTTCCCCGGCCTGCCGTTCTGCGCCACGAACTACTGCGCCTCGGTCTCCCGGATGCGCTGGTTCCCCTTCCTGCTCGCGACGGCACTCGGCAGCATCCCGAACACCGCGGCGTACGCCGTCGCCGGAGCGCGTGCCGCGACGCCCACCTCGCCGGTCTTCCTCCTGGCCCTGGGCTTCATCGCCGTCAGCGGTCTGGCCGCACTGGCGGTGGCGTGGCGCAAACGGAAGGCGCTGCGCGGGCGCTGAACGCGGCAGCGCAGCCGACGGAATTCACCTCGGCCGCCGCGGGGCGGGCACGGCAGTCCAGGACCCTTTGGCCGGCCGGACATCTTCGGACGTTACGCTGCCCGGGTCGACGGTGATCCGCATCCGTCGCCACTGTCCGCTTTCTCCCGTCTCGCGCAGGTCAGCGCTTGATCACCCTTGGATAGCGTAGTTTCCATGTCTTGGTTTGAATCTTTCGTCCTCGGACTTGTCCAAGGGTTGACCGAGTTTCTGCCCATCTCCTCCAGCGCGCATCTCCGTTTGACCGCGGCGTTCGCCGGCTGGCAGGACCCCGGTGCGGCGTTCACCGCCATCACGCAGATCGGCACCGAGGCGGCCGTCATCATCTACTTCCGCAAGGACATCGGGCGGATCATCTCGACCTGGTCCCGCTCCCTCTTCAACCGGGAGCTGCGGCACGATCACGACGCCCAGATGGGCTGGCTGGTGATCGTCGGCTCCATCCCGATCGGTGTGCTGGGCATCACGCTCAAGGACGCCATCGAGGGCCCGTTCCGCGATCTGCGGCTGATCGCCACCACCCTCATCGTCATGGGTGTGGTCCTCGGCATCGCCGACCGGCTGGCCGCCCGCGACGAGACCGGCGGCCGGCACCGCGCCATCAAGCAGCGCAAGACCCTCACCGACCTCAGCGTCAAGGACGGCCTCCTGTACGGCGTCTGCCAGGCCATGGCGCTCGTCCCCGGCGTCTCCCGCTCCGGCGCCACGATCAGCGGCGGCCTGCTGATGGGCTACACCCGTGAATCCGCGGCCCATTACTCCTTCCTGCTCGCCATCCCCGCCGTACTGGCCTCCGGCGTCTACGAACTCAAGGACGCCGGCCAGGGCCATGTCTCCTGGGGCCCCACCGTGTTCGCCACGATCATCGCCTTCGTCGTCGGCTACGCGGTGATCGCCTGGTTCATGAAGTTCATCTCCAACAAGTCCTTCATGCCCTTCGTCATCTACCGCATCCTCCTGGGCATAGCCCTGTTCGCCCTGGTCGCGGCGGGGACGCTGTCGCCGCATGCGGGGGAGGCGGCGGGCTAGGGCCGGTCCATGCCACACCTGAAGTCCTTGATCACTGCCATCCGCGAACAGGATGACGCCGCCGATTTCCTCGCTTGGCCGGGGGATTTCGAGCTGGACCGGGGTGACCATGTCGAGGAGGTCCACCTCGCTTCGGGCGCCGCGCTGGAGGGGTTCGCCGGTGACGGCGCCGGGGGCACCTTCTTCTTCTGCGGTGAGGGCGGCGAGGAACGTCCGGTCCTGTACGCGGACTCCGAAGGAGGTGCGGCGCTCCTCGCGATCGGTCTGCCCGAACTCCTGCGGCTCCTGCTGGTCGCCCCGTGGTGGCGCGACTGCCGAACATTCACCCCGGAGGAGAGCCAGGAACTCACAGCCGACTACCTCGACGACATGCCGGACCTGGTGACCCATCGGGACCGTGCCGCCGCGGCCCTTGACCTCGATCTGCCCACCGAGGCGGAGGCCTTGACTCGCCTGCGGGAAGTGGCCATCGGGGCCGGTAAGGACTTCGTCCTCATCTTCACGCCGGAGGGCCGGCCTTACTCGCCTTTGCTGACGGAGTGAAACGCCGCGCGGTCGGCGGCCACCACGCAAGTCCACGGCCATAACCCCCGGTTCGATATATCCGGCCGCCCCCGATTCCCTCGCCGGACGCCGGACGCCGGGTCGTAGCGCTGCTTGCGCACCATGAACCGGCGCGGTCCACCGCGATCGCCCTCGCCCGGCGCCTCGTGTGGCGCCGGCCACCGGCGCTGCCGTCCCCTCCCGTCCTCCCCCTTGGGCGTCCGGCGCGCCTGCCCGCGCGCCGCGCCCACCAGGTCTGTTGCCTGCTCTCTTGTCGTCCTTGCCACGGCTCCGCACCAGGGGAACCGGGCGGGGACGCATCGCCCCGGGCCAGGCCGGGGACGGTCTGCGAGGCAGGGTACGTACGTATCGCCATCGCATCGGGTTCCGTCAAGAACCGGGGTGGTATCAGGAACTGAGGTGGTACTGAGCCCAGGGCTGATGGGCCGGTGCGGCCTCCTCGTGTGAGGGCGCGAGGGTGCCCCAGGGGGCGAGCGCGTTGTCCCATTCGGAGGCCAGGGCTGCCATGTCCGGGACAGAGTCCGCGGACGGCATCGTGCCGGTGTGCCATGCGGACGCCATGGGGTGCGCCGAGGGGGCGGCGTTCCAGGCGGCGGTCTGCTGGGCGGGGATGGAGTATTCGGACTCGTGAACATCGCCGGGGCCGCGCCGGTGGCGTCCCGCATGGGTTTCCACCGGGCCGGGATAGAACCGCCCCTGGGCGGAGAGCTGTTGGGCCCGGGTGACCAAGCGGGTGAGGTCGAGCCCGAATTCAGCGGCGAGTTCGCGCAGATCCACCCCGGTCTGCCAACTGCCGATGAGCACCGCGTCCATCGCCGGGGACCAGGTCTGCTCGGCGGCACCCACGCTGCCGGTGGCCTCGCGGGTGGTGCCGGCCTGACGCGCTCCGGCGGACGGGTTCTGGTGGAGATATTCGGCCGCGGGCTCCGGCGCCGGGATGGCCTCCTCGGGCTCCCGCGGGGGTGCGGCGGGCGTGGCTGCCGCCAGCAGTTCGTCGGCGACGGCGCGGGCGTCCTCCTTGCCCACTGTGCGCCGGGCGATGCGCACTTCCCGCTCGTTCAAACCGAACAGCCCGGCCACCGCGCCGGTGCTCCCCACCGTCACCGCGAATGCCGCCAGCACCCGCGACCGGTCGGCCTGGGCCTCGTCAAGCCTGGCCTGCGCCTCACGCACCCGCTCGTCCCCCAGGCAAAACGCTTCTGCCAGCACGGCGTTGCGGTCCCACAACTCTCTAGGATCCATACTCATTCAACGCCTCTTGGGCGCAGGTGTCCCGATCTGGCTCAGCAAAGCACCCCAAAGCACCCATCGAACCACCAGATGAAAATCGTCCCGGGTGCGCGACTGCGCATCGCCCCCGTACCCCGTCCGGGGTCATATGCCCTGGCCAGAGGCCCGCGAAAATACGCAACGCGGATTGTCAGTGCCGTGAGCTACTGTCTCGATCAGTCGCATCTTCGCATTTCCATGTGTTCATGGGGGGACCATGGCTTATCGCTCCCGCGCCGCGTCCCGCGTCGTCGGGGTGCTCCTCACCGGCGCCGTGCTGGGCGGCACGGCGGCGTGCACGGCCGGCGGCGCGGCCGGGGACCGCTCCCGCGCGTCGGCGCGTCCCGACGCCACCACGGTCGCCGCGGTGCAGCGGGCCGTCACCAAGGGCGCGGGGCTCAACTCCCTGTCGTATCGCGTCTCCGGCAAGGTCCCCGGGCAGGGGGCCGTCAAGGGCAGGGCATCGCTCAGCCTCCGCCCGCGCGTCGTCGAGATGCGGATGACGGCGTCCGGAGGCTTGCCGCAGGGCGAGTTCTCGGTGCGGCTCGTGGGAGATGCGGTGTATGTCGGCGGGGGCGGGCAAGCGGCTGCCGTGCTGGGCGGCAAGCATTGGCTCAAGCTCGCCCTGACGGACCAGGGGGCCGGCGGCTTCGGGGGCATGCAGCGGCAGGCAGACCAGGACCCGGCGGCGCAGGCTTCGTTGCTGCCCGGGTCCGAGGACGTCAGGAAGGTCGGCGAGGAGACCGTCGACGGGGTGCGGACGACGCATTACGCCGGGGTGGTCGATGTGGCGGAGGCGGCGAAGAAGCCGGCCGCCAAGAGTCCGTCGGCCGGCGAGCGTCGCACGAAGGTCGTCGAGCAGTACCAAGAGCTCGGCGTGAGCGAGCTGAAGCTCGACCTCTGGGTCGGTCCCGGCGATCGCACGGTGAAGTTCCGTCAGCGGGCGCGGACGACCCAGGGGCCGTTGGACATATCCATACGGTTCTTCGACGTCAACAAGCCGGTCACGGTCCAGGCGCCGCCCGCGTCCGACACGGTGGATCCGGAAGGGAAGCTCAAGGGGGCGAGCCGGCGGCTGGGCTAGGCGTCGCGAGCCAGGCGGGACGGTGCGGACACGCCCTGGGCGTCGGTGTAGCTGCGTACGGGTTCGTCGAGGTGGGGCAGGCCGATCGGGTTGGGGAAGGGGAGGACATCAGCGGCCAGGATGCGGCGGACCACGGGTTCCAGGCCGTGCAGCAGCCCCTCGGTCTCCGCCTCGGGCAGTGCGCGCAAAAGTCGGCCGGCCAACCGGTCGGTGGCCTCCTCGATACGTTCGCGCTCCCGGCGGCCGTGGTCGGTCGCGTCGCCGTGTGCGTCCACGAGGTCACGGGAGCGCAGCCGGTCCGTCGCGGCGGCCCACTCCTCCTCGGTCCAGCCGCGGTCCTCCCGCATGGTGTCCTTGGGGACGCGTCCGGACGCGGCGGCCAGGACCAGGGCCTCGCACCCGTCCAGCCCCTCGTCGGCGAGCACGGCGTGGTGGGCGTCGCCTCTGAACTCCCGGACGGTGGTCGCCAGTTGCCACAAGCGCTCGACCGGGTCGGCGTGGTCGCACAGCGCGCGGTTGGCGGCGAACAGCGGCCGTGCCGTGGCCGGTGCGTCGTCCACGACCGCCTGAAGCGGAGGCAGCAGCTCGGCCGCCGCGTGGTCCAGTTCGGGGTCGATCGCGCGCAGGGCCTGCGCCGCTCGGCTGCCGCGTTCGTCGAGGACATGCGCCGGGCTGACGATGCTCCAGGCCGCGGGCAGCGCACGGGCGACCATCCCCGGGGCGAAGCCCCCGAGGAGGGCCGTGGCCGCCGCAGGTTCCACGGCCCCCAACGGCGCGGTGCGCGCGGCGAAGTACCCCATCCAGAAACCCTTGAGACCGAGGTCTTTGCCCAGGTCACGGCATCGCTCGTCGAAGTAGCACACAGCGTGCAGCGGCTCGGTCAACAGCCAAAGCGATCGTGCTTGCAGCTCCATGCAGCGCACGCTACCGCCGCCCGACGCCGACCGCAGCGCACGGAGGGCGAAGAGCGCCTGCGCCGACACCGTCGGCGCACCCGACCTGCATCGAGAGCGTCGAGAGACATCGAGAGGCGGAGCGGCAGGAGGGACGGGCGGGGCCTCGACCGTCGGCCGATCGCCGTGACGTCAGCCGTCAGCCGTCAGCCGTCACCGTCAGCCGCCTGTGCGGCCGCCGGCTCCGAAGCCCGACTGCCAGGCCCACAGGTGGGTGCAGTTGGGGCACTGGAGGTGCAGCACGCTGCCCTTGTTCGACAGGAGGTAGCGCCAGTGGTCGGCGCAGGTGCGGCCGTCGAGGCAGGTTCCGCAGTCCCGGTGGTCCTGGCAGCCGGGGCAGGGGACCCAGGCCCGGCGCCCGATATCGGCGGTGGGGTCGAGCGGCAGCATGCTCAGCCCTGACCGGAGGCCGGCAGCACCCCGGCGGCGACCAGCGCGTCATAGGTGGCCTGCTGCTCCGCGTCCAGACCTGAGTAGAGGAGCCGGTAGGCGTCCGCCTCGCCCTCCATCACCGCGATCGGGTCCCAGGTATCACCCAGCGCCGCGAGGACCTCGGTCCGCCGCTGCGTTTCGTGCGCGGTGAGGTCGAACTCGAAGGTCCGGTATTCCGGTATCCGGGGTTCCGAGGTGTTGCGGTCGTTCATGGTGCGCGTCCCATGCCACTTGCGGATGATTCGGACGTGTCTATCAAGTGGGGCGGCACTGAGGAAGCGTCAGAGGGGGCGGGCCTGAGCAGGGGGACACCAGAGGGGAAGGGTGGTGGCGGAGCGTGACGGGGCGAAGCGGGGTAGATAGGGGCGATTCGGAATCTCGGGTGGGATATTCCTTGCAGTATGCCCGATATGTTTGGGAATTCATGGCGTGATGGAATTCATCCGTACCACGTCGGCTACCGACCGGGCGTCGGAGCAACCGGCCCTGTTGACGCGCCCCGTCGACCGGGCCACGCTCGGGCCTCCATCCCTCTCCCAGGAGGTATCCATGCCCCGACGCACGGCGGCGACCGGGCTCAGCGTTGCCATGCTCGCGGCGGCTGCAGTGATGGTCATGGTGTCGTTCGCGACCTTCGATGGGCACTCCATCGCCCCCAAGACCCTCAAGCGGATGCCTGCCGGGGAGATCGCCGTCACGGTGATCACTGTCGCCTGCGTGGTCGCCACCCACCACCTCGCCATCGGCGTCGTCGTCGGCTCCCTCACCGCCATGGTCATCTTTGCCAAGCGCGTCGCCCACCTCACCGAAGTCAGGTCATCATCGACCTCTCCGCCGCCCACGTCTGGGACGCCTCGTCCGTCGCCCCCTCGATGCGATCGAGACGAAGTACGCCCAGCGCGGCAAGACCGTCGAGATCACCGGCCTGAACGACCCGAGCGCTCACCTTCACGACAAGCTCAGCGGCGAACTGGCGGCCGGCCACTGACGATTGCCACCTGCCCCGCAGAGGACCGCCGGCTTGATGGCCGGGGGCGAGGTTTTCCGGTCAGAGCACCAGCGGGCGCTTTAACCTCCATGGCCCGACGGCCGGCCCGGCAGGCGTCGTACCGCGACCGCGGCGGCGTCATCGCCCAGGCGGCCGTTCGTATGTGCCAGCAGGTCCGTGCGCAGCCGCTGTAGCACCTGCTGCGGACTGAGGGCGCTCCAGGCGCCGGCGCGCTCGGCCAGTGGGTAGAACGTGCCCTTGTCGTCGCGGGCCTCGCTCACCCCGTCCGTGTAGAGCAGCAGCAGCTCTCCGGGCTCGAAGGGGAAGGTCTCGACCTCGTAATCGGGGGCGCCTGGCAGGCCGCCGAGCCCGATCGGCAGTGCGGGCCACTCCGCCGCCAGGGTGCGCACCGGCCCGCCGGCCAGCAGCAGCGGGGGCGGGTGGCCGCAGGTGATGGTGTGCACGACGGGACTGCGGTCGGGGATGTCCAGCAGGATCACGGTCGCGAAGGTCTCGTCGGGGTCGGTATCGGGGACGGGGGCGGGGGCGGGCGCGGCCTCCGGAACGGCGGGTACGGGGCCGGCCTCAAGGACGGGACCCGCGCCCGGCCCGGGGTCGGCCACCGCGTCCGGAGCGGCGTCGGCAACCACATCCGGCGCAGGGTCGGCCACCGCGTCCGCCCCGGCCTCGGCCGCCCCGTCCGCCCCGTCCGCCCTGGCCGCAACCCCCGCGTCCCCTTCGCCCCCGCCCCCCGGCGCGTAACGCCACTGGCTGCTGTCCCAGCGGACGGCGCCGTCGAGGTGGATGGCCAGTCTGGGGAGGGTGGCCTCGCGGTGGGCGGCCGCGCGGAAGGCGCCGAGGAGGAGGGCGGCGTGGCTGTAAGCGGGCAGGCCTTTGCCCCGGACGTCGCCGATGATCAGCCGGGTGCTGGTGGTGGTGCGGGCGGCCGCGAACAGGTCACCGCCCATCTCGGCCTCCTCCTCGGCCGCCAAATACAGGGAGGCGATCTCCAAAAGGCCGCTGCGCGCGGGGAGCGGCCGGAGCAGGACCTGCTGGGCGACCGCGGCCACCGAGCGGCTCCGGGTGAGGCGGCGCTCGTTGCGGTCGCGGACGACGGTGAGGAGCACGACCAGTGCGGAGACCACCACCAGCGAGGCGATCTGGGCCTCCAGGTTCTCGGTGAAGAGCACATGGCGCGCGATGCCGATGAACACCTGGGCGGCCACCGCCAGCACACCGATCGCCGCTGTCAGACGGGGACCGGCGAAGGTCGCGGTGATCGCGGGAGCCGCGACGAGCAGGGGCCCCAGATGGATGTCGGGCGGCGCGAGGACGTCGATGGTACAGACCGCCACGATGATCCCGACCGGGATCAGCACCAGGACACGACTCAGCTCCCGTCGTCCCCGGAGCTGCCTCGGCCATGCAAAGGGCATGCTTCATGGTGGCACCGGGGCGGGCGGAATGCCCGGCTCATCCCGTCACCGCGACCGCTCCTCCGCCTCCTGCCGTATGGCCGCGATGAGCAGATCGAGGGTCGGCTCGACGGCCGAGCCCCCCATGAGCAGCAGCTGCTCCCGTACGCGGTGCAGGCTGGGGTACTCGTCCGCGGGCAGGTTGCCGTACCCGTCCTGCCAGGCCTGCTCGTCCGCCGCGCGCTGCGCGGGGGCCAGCCGCAGGACGCCGGCGTCCACGGCCGCATGACCGAGGGCGGTGTCCACGAGGGTGTGGTAGTGCCGGACGGCGGTGGCGTCGTCGAAGCCGGCCTGGAGCAGCAGACCGATGCCCGTGTCGACGGCGCGCTGCTCATGAGGCCGGCCGGTGACCCGCACGGTGCTGAACACCGCGATCTGCGGGTGCCGGAGCGCGGAACGGTACGCCCGCAGTGCGAGGTCGCGCAGATCGGCGGCCCAGTCGCCGCCGGGGACGAAGTCGGCCATGGACTCGCCGATGAGCCGGTCGGCCAGCGCCAGCAGCAGATCCTCGGTGTTGCGGAAGTAGCGGTAGACGGCGGAGGGATCGGCTCCCAGCGCCGCGCCGAGTTTGCGCACGGTGAAGGCCTGCGCCCCCTGGGCGTCGATGAGTTCACATGCCGCGTCGATGATGAGGTCGGCCGACAGGACCACGCCTGAGCTGGTCGGCCGGCGCCGCTTGCGCTCGACCGGGACGCGCTCGCTCTCCGCCACGCCGTACCCCTCCGCTTCGCTCCGCCCCGGCCCCCGGTCCGTTCTCGGAGCCAGTTAATCACCAGGTTACGTCAACACCGTTGACACAAGAATCAACGGCCTGTTTCATCGGCGGACATACACGGACCACCGCGGTGCCACATCCCGCACCACCCCCTTCCGTACGACGCGGCCCGGCCCCGATCCCGGGCCCGGCCCGCGCCGCCCTGCTCCGCCACACCCCGCCCGCACCTCCCCGTTCCTCCAGGTCCGGCCGAGACCGGCCCGGCCCGCCCGTCCAAGGAGTGAGTGCCATGCCTTCCGCAGTGCAGCAGGACCCCGGCCCACCGAGCATGCGCCGCTCACTGGGCGTGAAGGACGGGGTGGCGATCGCCGCGTCGAGCACCGCCGCGACCACCAGCATCGGCATCGGAATGGGCACCCTGGCCGCGTCTGCCGGCCGGCAGACGCCCGCTCTGTTGCTGCTGGCCTTCGTGCCCATCCTCGGTATCGCCCTCTCGTACGCCCGGCTCAACCGCAGCGAGCCGAACTGCGGCAGCGGCTACACCTGGGTGGGCCGGACCATCGGCCCGTGGCCCGGATTCCTGACCGGCTGGGTGGTGCTGGTCGGCAACGTGATCTTCATGGCGTACACCGGGGCGGTGACCGGCTCGGTCGTGCTCCAGTTCCTCAACAAGCTGGGCCTGTACAGCGTGTGGGGGCTCCGGCTGGACCCGGCCTCGACCGGCATCAGCACCGCCGTGGGCCTGCTCGCGCTGGTCGTCGTCACCATCACCGCCATCACGGGCGTGCGGGCCGCGACCCGGCTCCAGATGGGGCTGCTGATCTTCGAGTACGCGGTCCTGCTGATCTTCTGCGGCTATGCGCTGGTCATCGGCGACCAGCCGTTCTCGCTGTCCTGGCTCAACCCCTTCGAGATCGGCTCACTGCAAGCCGTGGCCCAGGGGATGGTGCTGGCGGTGTTCTTCTACTGGGGCTGGGACGCCGCGTTCAGCGTCAACGAGGAGACCCGCAACTCCTCCGACGCGGCCCGCGGCGGACTGATCGCGCTGGTGGTGATGATGGGTCTGTTCCTCATCGGCGCGCTCGCGTTCCAGCGGGTGATGAGCACCGGGGAACTCCTGCACAACGGACCGCAGGCGCTCACCTTCCTCGGCGGCGCCCTGGCCCCGGAGCCCTGGGCCTCGCTGCCCCTGGCCGCCCTGATGTGCTCCGCCTTCGCCTCGCTCCAGTCGAGCGTCATCCCCACCGCCCGCGGCACGCTGGCCATGGCCCGCGACCGGACGCTGGGCCCGGTGTGGCAGCGTGTGCACCCGCGCTACGGCTCCCCCGCCGTGGGCACCCTGCTGATCATGGCGATCGCCGCACTGCTCGCCGTGCTCGCGGTCGGCATCCCCAAGCTCAACGACATGATCCTGACGGCCGTCAACTCGATCGGTCTGACCGTGGCCCTCTACTACGGACTCACCGCGCTCGCCTGTGCGGTGCGCTTCCGGGACAGCCTGCGCGCCGGAGTCGTGCGCGCGCTCCGGGACGTGGTCGTTCCGGCGGTGAGCGCGCTGACCCTGTTCGGGCTCGGCCTGTACCTCGTCTGGGACTACGCCACCATGAGCGACCACTTCGAACTGAGCCCGGACAACGGCTGGTTCATGCTGCTGCTCCCGGTCCTGTTCATCCTGGCCGGTCTGGCGACCGCCGCCTGGGCCAAGTGGGTACGCCGCGCCCCGTACTTCCGCACCGGCCAGGGCACGGACGCCGATGCGATCACCCTGCCGATGGACGGGGACGGCGGCCCGCTCCCGAACCCCGTGGAGGGCTGACCACGCCCGATCCGATCCCTTCGCCCCATCCCACCGAGCCCTTGCATCCACCCCACTCCCCACACCACTGGAGCAGCCACCCCATGGACCTCAGCACCACCCCGGACGCCCGCACCCCCGACTCCGCCGCCGGCGGCCCCGCGGACCTCGTCTTCCTCTCCGGTCCCGTGCACACCGTCGACTCCGCGCGCACGCGGGCGAGCACCGTGGCGGTGCGCGGCGACCGCATCCTCGCCGTCGGACACGAGGAGGAGGTCCGCCCGCTGATCGGGCCCGCCACGGAGATCGTCGATCTGCACGGCAAGCTGCTGATCCCCGGTTTCCAGGACGCGCATGTCCATCCGGTCGGCGGCGGGCGGGAGTTGGCGCTGTGCGATCTGAGCGCGGCGGTCACGGCCGACGCGTACCGGGAACTGATCAGCGCGTACGCGGCGGCGCATCCGGAGGTCGCCTGGATCACCGGCGGCGGCTGGTCCATGGAGGCGTTCCCCGGCGGCACACCGACCCGCGAGTTCCTGGACGCGCTGGTCCCCGACCGCCCGGTGTTCCTGGTCAATCGCGACCACCACGGCGGCTGGGCCAACTCCTGTGCCCTGGAGCGGGCCGGGCTCACCGACCGTACGCCGGACCCGGCCGACGGGCGGATCGAGCGGGACGCCGACGGCCGGCCGACCGGCATGCTCCAGGAAGGCGCCATGCAGCTGGTGGCCGACCTGATCCCGGAACCGACGCTCGCCGAGCAGACCGAGGGCCTGCTCCGCGCCCAGCGCCTCCTCCACGCGTACGGCGTCACCGCATGGCAGGACGCGATGCTGGGCTACGCCCCGGGTATGCCCGACGCCACCCCCGCCTATGTGGCCGCCCGGCGCGACGGGAAGCTCACCGCACGGGTGACCGGGGCGCTGTGGTGGGACCGGGCCCGCGGGGCGGAGCAGATCCCCGAACTCATCGCGCGGCGCGCCGAGTTGACGGCGGGTCGGCTGCGGGCGACCAGTGTCAAGATCATGCAGGACGGCATCGCCGAGAACCACACGGCCGCCATGCTCACCCCCTACCTCACCGCATGCGGCTGTGCCTCCGACAACAGCGGCATCTCCTTCATCGACCCCGAGGCGCTGCGGAGCTACGTCACCCAGCTGGACGCGGAAGGCTTCCAGGTGCACTTCCACGCCCTGGGTGACCGGGCCGTGCGCGAGGCGCTGGACGCCGTCGAGGCGGCCCGGCGGACGAACGGGCTGCGCGACACCCGGCCGCACCTGGCCCACCTCCAGGTCGTGCACCCCGAGGACATTCCGCGCTTCCGCCGGCTCGGGGCGACCGCGAACATCCAGGCGCTGTGGGCGGCCCACGAGCCGCAGATGGACGAGCTGACCATCCCCTTCCTGGGGTCCGAGCGCGCCGCCTGGCAGTACCCGTTCGGTGATCTGCTGCGGTCGGGCGCCACCCTGGCGGCGGGCAGCGACTGGCCGGTCAGCTCCCCCGACCCGATCGCCGCACTGCATGTCGCGGTCAACCGCCGTGCGCCGGAGGACCCGCCGTCGGCGCCGGTCTTCCTGCCCGAGCAGCGCATCGACCTGGGTGCGGCGCTCGCCGCGTACACGGCCGGCAGCGCCTACGCCAACCACCTCGACGAGACCGGCACCATCCAGCCGGGGAAGCTCGCCGACCTGGTGGTGCTCGACCGCGACCCGTTCGACGGCGCCGACGAGGACATCGCCTCGACCCGGGTGCTGCAGACCTTCGTCGGGGGAGAGCGGGTGTACGCGGCCGATGACGCCTGAGGGCGACGCATAGCGGGCTCGCCCGTCGGCGCGTAAGGCAGGACCGCGTCCGACGGGCCCGGCCCTCCCCCTTCCGCAGGCTCGGGGACGGGCCGGGGCGCCGCACCGCCGGGCGCGTCAGCCACGCCCCGCCCGTGCCCGTGCCTCCAGTGCCGTCCGCCACCCCGGAACCGTCACCCGCTCCCCCGGTTCGGCGGACGGGGCGGCGCGTCGCCGGCCCCCGTTGGCGAAGAAGTCCGCCAGCGGCAGGGTCGCCGCGCCGACCGTGACGGCGTCGGGGCCGAGGGTGCCGAGGCCGATGGTGACCCGGCCGGCGGGGTGCGCCAGCGCGTAGGCGGTGGCATGGGCGCGGACGGCCGGGAGGAGGTGCGGGCCGAGCTGGAGGCCGGCCCAGCCGCCGATGAGGACCCGTTCGGGGCTGAAGAGGTTGATCAGGTCGGAGATGCCCGCGCCGAGGTACTCCGCGGTCTCGTCCAGGACGGCGCGCGCGACCGGGTCGGCGGCCGGACCGCCCTCCGGTGGGTGGGCGGCGGCGACCAGGGCCGCGAGCGCCGTCTCCTCGTCGGCGTCCGCGGGCGGTTGGCCGCCCGCTTCCTGCCAGCGCTCCAGTAGCGCCTCGGATCCGGTGTACGCCTCCAGACAGCCGCGGGCGCCGCAGCGGCACCGCCGGCCGCGGACGCTGACCGTCAGATGACCCCATTCCCCGGCGCTGTCGCGTGCTCCGCCGTCGATGACGCCGTCGGTGACGAGACAGGCGCCGACGCCGGAGCCGAAGAGCACGATGGCCGCGTTCCGGGCGCCGCGGCCGCCGCCGAACCACATCTCGGCCTGCCCGAGGGCCTTGGCGCCGTTGCTGAGGAAGAAGCCCACACCGGGCGGGAGTTCGACGCTGCGGTGCAGCAGCTCCTCCAGCGGGACGGCGTCCCAGCCGATGGTCTGACCGTGCACGACCGCGCCGCCGGACCGGCTCCGGTCGAGGATGCCGGGGACGCCGACGCCGACACCGAGCAGCCGGGCGGGCGACGCCCCGCTCTCCCGCAGCACGCTCGCGATGCCGTCGGCGACATGGCGGACGACCAGGTCCACGTCGTAGCCGTGATGCCGCAACGGGAGCTCCGCGCGGGCCAGTTCGCCCATCGCGAGATCGAAGAGCTCGACCCTGACCCGGGTCTCGCCCACGTCCACCCCGATCAGACAGCCGCTCCCCGGGGCGACCCGTAGCAGGGTGCGGGGCCGCCCGCCGTCGGACCCGACCACACCGGCCTCCTCCAGCAGTCCGTCCTCGGTGAGTTCGGCGACCACATTGCTGACGGAGCCTGAACTGAGGCCCGTTGCGGGTCCGAGTTCCTGCCGGCTCATCGGACCGTCGGCATACAGCCGTTGCAGCACCGCGGTGCGATTGGCCCTGCGCAGGTCACGCACGGTGCGTTGGGTGCGTTCGGCCATCTGGTTCCCCTCCCGGCCGGCCGGTGCCGGTTTTCGCTCTCTTGACGCGCCCTTCCCCCGGGCTTTAACTCACACCCTAAGTTAAGCCATGAGGCTGTTCAGGAACGGAACATGGCCGGCCTTCGGACTCCTCAGAGAGAGGCGTATCCGTCATGCGCATACTCCGAGCCGCGACCGTCACCGCCACCGTTACCGCACTCGCCGCCGTGGCGGCCGGCTGCGGCGGCGGGTCGGGCTTCGGCGGTGGTGGCAGTGACGACTCCCCCACGTCGCTGACGTATTGGGCGTCCAATCAGGGGCCGAACGTCGAGGCGGACAAGAAGATCCTCGGACCCGAGCTGAAGAAGTTCGAGCAGCGGACCGGGATCAAGGTCGAGCTGGAGGTCATCCCCTGGCCCGAGCTGCTCAACCGGATCCTGGCCGCCACCACGTCCGGCCAGGGCCCCGATGTGCTCAACATCGGCAACACCTGGTCCGCTTCACTCCAGGCCACCGGTGCGCTGCTCTCCTGGGACCGGAAGAACTTCGCGGCGATCGGCGGACGCGACCGGTTCCTGGCGCCGGCCCTGGAGGCGACGGGCGCGGCGGGCAAGGACCCGGCCGCGGTGCCGCTGTACTCGCTGGCCTACGCGCTCTACTACAACAAGCGGATGTTCCAGGAGGCGGGGATCAGCAAACCCCCGGCCACCTGGGACGAGTTGGTCGCGGACGGCAAGCGGATCTCCAGGGACGGCAAGTGGGGCCTGGGTGCCGAGGGCGGTCAGCTGACCAACAACATCCACCAGGCCTTCGCCCTCGGCAAGCAGCACGGCGCGGACTTCTTCGACTCCGCCGGGCGACCCACCTTCACCTCGGACGGCGCGGTCGCGGCGGTCAAGCAGTACATCGACTTCATGGCCAAGGACAAGATCATCGCCCCGGGCAACGCGGAGTACGGGCAGAACCAGTCGCTCAGGGACTTCGCCACCGGCCGGACCGCGATGGTGCTGTGGCAGGCCGCGGCCACCACCTTCAGCGCCGACGGAATGCAGCCCGGCGACTGGGGCGTCGCGCCGGTCCCCGTCCCGTCCGGCACACCCGGCACCGGCCGGCAGATCAACTCCATGCTCGCGGGCATCAATATCGCCGTCTTCAAGAACACCCGCAATCTCCGGGGCGCGCAGAAGTTCGTGCGGTTCATGACGAGCGACACCGAACAGCGGCTGCTCAACAAGGCCTACGGCTCCATCCCGCCCGTCAAGGCCGCCCAGCGGGACCCGGCCTTCAGCCGCAAGGACACCAAGGTGCTGCGCGAAACGCTCACCAGGAGCGCCGCGCCGCTGCCCCAGATCGCCGGGGAGTCCCAGTTCGAGACGTCCGTCGGCACCGCCATCAAGGACCTGTTCGCCGACGCGGCCGCCGGCCACCCGGTGACCACCGCCTCGGTCAAGGCGCGGCTGGCCAAGGCCCAGCAGCAGATGGCGCAATGAGGGGCCGCACCCGGCTGCGCCGCGTCGGCCTGCCGTATCTCCTGCTGCTTCCCGCGCTGCTCCTGGAGCTGCTGGTCCACCTCGTCCCGATGGTCATCGGCATCGTGATGAGCTTCAAGGAACTGACCCAGCTCCAGATCGCCCACTGGGGCGCGGCCCCCTGGAAGGCGCTGGGCAACTACCGCGTCACCGTGGACTTCGACGCCCCGGCCGGCGCCACACTGCTGCACTCGTTCGCCGTCACCTGCGCGTTCAGCGTGCTGACGGTGGGCCTGTGCTGGGTCCTCGGCACCGCGGCCGCGATCTTCCTTCAGGAGAACTTCCGGGGCCGCGGCCTGCTGCGGGCCCTCTTCCTCACGCCGTACGCCCTGCCGGTCTACGCCGCGGTCATCACCTGGGCCTTCCTCTTCCAGCGGGACAACGGCCTGGTCAATCACGTACTGCACGATCAACTGGGGCTGACCGGCGACCGGCCCTTCTGGCTGCTCGGCGACAACAGCTTCGTCGCGCTGCTCGTGGTCTCCGTATGGAAGACCTGGCCGTTCGCGTTCCTGGTGGTGATGGCCGCGCTCCAGAGCATTCCGAAGGACCTCTACGAGGCGGCGGCGCTCGACGGCGCGGGCATCGTCCGGCAGATCCGGCGGATCACCCTGCCGTCCTTACGACCCATCAACCAGGTGCTGCTGCTGGTGCTCTTCCTGTGGAGCTTCAACGACTTCAACACGCCGTATGTGCTGTTCGGCAAGGCCGCCCCGGAGGCCGCTGACCTGCTCTCCATCCACATCTACCAGTCCTCCTTCGTCACCTGGAACTTCGGTACCGGCTCGGCCATGTCCGTGCTCCTGCTGCTCTTCCTGCTGGTGGTGACGGCCGGCTACCTCCTTGCCACCTCGCGCGGAAGGAAGTCCGCCGATGTCTAGCCCCGTTGCCCGCGCGTCCCGCCCCGGCCGCCGCAGGCGCTCCCCCACCGCTCCGCCCCGCACCTTCCGCTGGACCCGACGGATCTTCCTCACCGCACTGACCGGCTTCGTCCTGCTTCCCGTGTATGTGATGCTCAGCAGCTCGCTCAAGCCCCTGGAGGACGTCTCGGGCGCCTTCCGCTGGCTGCCGAGCGAGCTGACCGTCCGTCCCTACCTCGACATCTGGCACACGGTGCCGCTGGCCCGGTACTTCCTCAACTCGCTGATCGTGGCCGGCTCGGCCACCGTCTGCTCGGTGCTCGTCGCGGTCTTCGCCGCCTACGCGGTGAGCCGCTACCACTTCCGCGGGAAGCGGATCTTCACCGTCACGGTGCTGTCCACGCAGATGTTCCCGGGCATCCTCTTCCTGCTGCCGCTCTTCCTGCTCTACGTCAACATCGGGAACACCACCGGTGTCGCCCTCTACGGCTCCCGCGGCGGGCTGGTACTGACCTATCTGACGTTCTCGCTGCCGTTCTCCATCTGGATGCTGACCGGCTACTTCGCCTCGGTGCCCCGCGAGCTGGACGAGGCCGCGTACGTGGACGGCTGCGGTCCGCTCGGTGCGCTCTTCCGCGTCGTGGTGCCGGCCGCGCTGCCGGGGATCATCGCGGTCGCCGTGTACGCCTTCATGACCGCGTGGGGCGAGGTGCTCTTCGCCTCCGTCATGACCAACGACACCACCCGCACCCTCTCGGTCGGCCTCCAGGGCTACGCCACCCAGAACGACGTGTACTGGAACCAGGTGATGGCCGCTTCCCTGGTCGTCA